>CAMTWR010000024.1:0-85598 GCA_947085455.1 uncultured Planctomycetota bacterium
ATCGACAGACAGAAACAACCGAGCAGCGGGCACCAGCGAGAGAGATCGAAAGCTCTCGGGACCGGCTCAAGCGGCGACCTTTGACGAGGAACCTGCTGAGTTTGACCGCCCGTGCGGAGTAGCGAACATTTTGAATCGACGCGATTGTCCCTTACAGGAATAGCACACGTGGATTCCGTTTCGCGAATCGCCACCCTGCCGGAAGACTCGACTGACGAGACATACAGCAAAGACTCCTGTCGGAGCCTTTTCTCAGGGATTCTGAGTCCTGTAAAACATGAGCCGTATACGGCCCGGTACGTACGGTTCTGCGAGAGGGCTGGGCCGAGGCTTTGATGCCTCGGCTAACCCTACTCGATCGTTTTTCGTGTGCTACTAACGGTTCTTTCAATGTTGAACAATCACGAATGACGTTCCGTTTCTGCCAGCCCGAGCAGTCGGTTTTGAAGTTGCGAGTTTGTGTCGCTCGATCCTATTCCGTCGTCGCTGCAGAACCGGAAGCCGTCCGCGTGAACTTGCGATTAAAACTCTGCACCCTGAAAGCGGATCGTGCATTCGGGCAGCAGGTTATTTAAGGCCTGAACGCCAGCCAGAGTACAGGAAGTATTTTCCACTCGGACTAGTCTGAGTGCCTTCTGCTTCTTGATCCGTTCCAGCGTGTAGTCGGAAACCTGAGTCGTGTCTCCGATATCCAGGGTTTCCAGGTGATCAAGAGACGGAAGAAACTTCAGTCCCTGATCGCTGACCGCGTTCCCGCCAAGGACCAGTACCTTTAGATCTTTGAAGCCTTTCAGCACCGTCAATTTGTCATCCGTAATTCCAGCGAACCCGGCAATGAATGTCTCCAGCGATTTGAACTCACCAAGGTGATCAAATCCGTGCGAGCCGAAAGTTGTATTGCCAACGTTGATATGTCGCAGCGGAGCATTCGCGAATTTCCTGGTGAAAACTTCGAAGCCGCTTCCTGTGATCTGTCCGTAATTGCAGTTAAATGATTCCAGCTTCGTCATGCCGGCAAGGTGCTGCAGACCGTTGTCAGAAACCGGCGTGTGTCCGAGATTCAGAGTCTTCAGATTGACCAAAGACGCGAGTGCCGGCATTGCCGAATCGTCAAGCCCGGACCCTTCTGCATCCAGTTCCTCCAGCTGTGTCGCCGAACTGATTCCCGACCACGCATTGCCGACCAGAGGGCAGGCTGCGAGGCTCACTTTTCGCAAGGCCGGAAGCTTTGCCAGCTGCGAAAGTCCCAGTTGAGTCACTGGAGACGCCCTCAGATTCAGTTCGGTCACTGCGGCGTTAGCCGGTCCAATTTCGGCCAGCTTAATCAAATCGGCATCAGAAACATTCAGTCCGGTTCTTGTGACCAGTTCAGCAACAAACTGTTCGGGCGATTGCATTTCCGCCGTTGGCAGAGGGGCCGGAGTGACCACTGGAGGAACGGACGGCACTTCTGGAGCGACGTTCACCGGAGTCTCTGTCGTGCCCGGCACAGCACCAGAGGGACTCTTCAATCCCATCTCCTCGCATCCGGACTGCAACACGAGAAACACGGTCAGGCCGCACATAACCCCGCGAGAGCCAAGTCCGGAGGGTAAGGCATTGCGCGAACGGTTAAGCTTCATGGGAACTCCTGGAGGAAGACGGGAGGATCAGGAACAAGTCGGGAACAACGGATGAATAAAGATAAATCGAATCAGAATATGATCCATAAAGACACGCCAATCGATGCAAAATCAGAACAGTGAACGGCGGTCAGATAGACGCGCGTTGCATCAGATAGAAAGCACTGGCAGGTCTGCGAGAACGAAGCAGGCGGTGATGTTACCCGGTCACCCGGTAGAATCCAGTGGCTGGCGAGCGTCCATTCTTTGTCATGGAACGGGCGTGTACGCTGGGAGTTCGGCCGGGGATTCGCAACAATCTGGTAGGAGTCGGTGATTGAACTCGCCTCCAAAATCCCACCCGGTTCCACTTCTTTCAGGAGTCCGTCTATGAACGACCACGTCCCATCTTCACTGCCTGCTTCAGCTGCTGACTCGCCCGCACCGGCATCAGTTCCCCGCCGGATGTTTCTGGCTGCGAGCGCCGCAACATTGACGGCAGCAAAGATGGCCTCCGCCGCCGAAGACGATTACAGCGCCGACGCTGCTCCTGTGCGTTACCCGGACCATCGGCTGGTTTCACTGGACGATCGCGGCAAGAAACTGATTTTGGGTAATGCGCCCATCCAGCGATTGTTTCACAGCAAAGACATGTTGTGGGCAGAAGGCCCGGCGTGGAACGGTGTGGGGCGTTACTTAATGTGGAGCGATATCCCGAACAACATTCAGCGCCGCTGGCTGGAAGAAGATGGTCACGTCACGGTCTTCCGAAATCCTGCCAACAACAGCAATGGAAACACCTTCGATGTGCAGGGCCGTCAGATTTCTTTTGAACACCTGACTCGCAGTGTCGCTCGTTATGAAGTTGACGGCACACGAACTGTGCTGGCAGATTCCTTCGAAGGGAAGTCGTTGAACGCTCCGAATGATGGCGTCGTTCATCCCAACGGAGACATTTGGTTCAGCGATCCTGGCTACGGTGCGCTGATGGATTACGAAGGCACACTGGCCGACACGGGATCTGTGCAGCCATTTCAGAAAGAAGCCATTTACCGAATCGACTCCAGCACCGGTAAGGTGTTCAAAATGACGGATGAGATCAACAAGCCAAACGGCGTGTGCTTCTCGCCCGACTACAGCAAATTGTACGTCGCCGACACGGGAGCATCGCATTATCCGGATGCCCCAAAAAACATCAAAGTCTGGGATGTCGTCGACTCAAAATCTCTGAAGGGCGGCAAGGTATTCGCGTCCATGAACATGGTCATGCCGGATGGCGAAACCAAGGCCGGCTTTGCCGACGGTATTCGTTGCGATGTGGCCGGAAACATCTGGGCCAGCGCTGGCTGGGTGGGCCAGGGCTATGACGGCGTGCAGATCTTTGCTCCTGAAGACGGGGCTCGAATCGCTCAGATTCTGCTTCCGGAAATCTGCAGTAACGTCTGCTTCGGTGGGACAAAGCGAAACCGCCTGTTCATGACCGGCAGTCAGTCGCTGTACGCCGTGTACGTCAACACGCGAGGCGCGCACTTCTGCTAAGTCTGACTTCGATGCGGCTATCCGGGTCTCTCGTCAATTCCGCGAGGGACCCGGCGGCCCGATCTCGTTTTAGCTGAGCCATCGTACAACATTGCACGACCGTTCCTGTATCAGAACAAGATTGTGCGTTGTGGCCGCCTGCATTCTTAACAGAAGACCCACCAAAGGAGTGTCCCGTGAAGTCGGACAAATCTACCCGCCGCCAGAGTCTCCGGGCGGCAGCCGCTTTTGCGTCAATGGGTTTTATACCGCCTGTGACATTTGCCGCACCGATGACCGTAATGCCGCGTCACAGCGTAGAGCGTGCCGGAATCGGTGCCATTGGTTTGAGATACCAAGGCACGGTAATCACCGAGAAAGCTCGGCAGTATGGCGACATTGTGGCTGTTTGTGACGTTGATCGACACGTCCGAGAACAGGCCCGCGCATCATTCGGCAGCACGCCTCAGATCTTCGAAAACTATATAGACCTTCTGCAGCGTAAAGAGGTTGACGTAGTCCTGATCGGAGCACCCGATCACTGGCATGCAAAGATGCTGATGGACGCATGCCGCGCCGGAAAAGATGTGTACTGTGAAAAACCTTTGTCGCTCACGATCGATGAAGGAAAACGAATTCGAAATGTCACGATGGCATCCAAGCAGGTCGTGCAGATCGGCTCCTGGCAGCGCAGTGACAGTCGCTTTCGACAGGCAGTCGAACTTGTCCGGTCCGGTCGCCTGGGAACTCTCCAGTCGGTGGAAGTTATCCTTGGAAAAAATGAATTGGGCGGCCCGTTTGAAAAAGTGGCTCCGCCGAAAAACCTCAACTGGAACCTGTGGCAGGGCCAGACTCCGGACGTGCCCTATATCGCCGAACGATCTCATTACACATTCCGCTGGTGGCTCGAGTATTCCGGCGGTCAAATGACGGACTGGGGCGCTCACCATATCGACATCGCACTCTGGGCCATCAACTCGCCGCCGGTAGAAATTTCCGGCCAGGCGAAGTACCCGACGACGACTGATGGCTACAACGTACCCATTGACTTCTCAGCCACGATGCGACACGAAAACGGTGTCGTGATGACGATCAGTGACACGGGGCGTAACGGAATTCTGTTCACCGGCACAGAAGGTCGGCTGTTCGTGAATCGAGGCACAATTTCTGGTAAACCAATCGAAGATTTGGCAGCGAAGCCATTCTCGCGTGAACAATTCAACGTCTACGACTTTGACAACCAGAGTCGCCCTGAACGGTCCGGCAAGCTGGATGCGATCATCAATCACATGGGGAATTTTTTCGACTGCGTTGAGTCTCGACGATCGACAATTTCCGACGTGGAAAGTCAGCATCGCAGTGTCTCCGTGTGTCATCTCGCGAACATTGCGATGAAGCTCGGCCGACCCGTCAAATGGAATCCCGTCGACGAACAGTTTGTAAACGACAGCGAAGCCGATCAGCACCTTAGCCGACCGCAGCGATCAGGCTTCGAGGTCGTGTGAGCAGCACAAGCAACAGTCCAGTCGATGCTGTCTGTTTCAAGCCTTGCCACACAGGATCGACGAATTCGAGATTCTATTTTACAGGGTTTATGAAGTCGGTTGCGTGCCCCAAACCCAGGAAATTTTAGAAGCCCTTACAGAACCGTAGCTGGTTTCGTGAGAGTTCATCAAACCCGTGCGAATTCTCGCGAATCCGGTTACCTGTAAGAGGTGTCTCAGGGCTTCTGAAGAAGAATTTTGCTCCAATGACTTTAATAGATTGTTTATTGTGATGTTAAGAATCTGCAACGGAGATGGACAAGCTCGCCGTGCATTCCGGACACTCAATGCCTTGAGTCGATGATGTGTAGAACGTGGGCAGCCTACTTGAGCGAAAACAATTCGCAGCCTCAGAACAAACCAGGAGAAACTCTCTCCCGATTTGTTGAATGATTTCAAGCTCTGATGCTGACTTGCGGCGAGACCGTGAGTTTGTTGCTTCCATGGCGTTGGGGCAGCGAGCATCCTGAGCCGCGACCCACAATTCTACGGCGTAGACGATGATGGGCCCGCGATTCGCCGGTCCCACCCCGCAGCAAATTGCAGCCTCCGAGCGAACAACGTACGGGAAGGCAGCAGGAAAGAACCAATCATGATTTTCAAAGGGAATGACTCCAAAGGGAATGACAACGTTGAGGAGATTCTCGATCTATCAGAGCTGACATTTGAATTTGGAGATTCGGGCGCTCGCAGCTCACAAGCGAAGACAGGGCGTGATGTTGTGTTGGACGACACACCAGAAGGACAGTCGCTGGCGGGAGTGACGCGCGGAACGCAACGGACTGCTGCAACGTCAAATCAAAACGTGGCGGCTGTTCGCATACCAACTCCAGAACGGTGGTACTATCAATCGCCGGGCCTTGAGATGGGTCCAATGTCTCTCGCCCAACTGCGAGGACTCGCGGAAACAGGAGTCATCACCGTTCAGGATGAAGTGCGATGCAGCGAGACCGGGCAATGGGTTCCAGTGTCGTCCTTGCCAGACCTGGCGATGTCCATATCGCAACATTCTGAGTTGAAGCCGGAAGACGTTCAAACAAAACGAGCGAACGCCGGGAACACTCGCGCGGCCGAGGTTAGCGATGCTGCACAAGTTTCCGCTCCCGTCGCGGAAGCCAGGAACATAGCTCAGAAAAAGGTGAAGAAGAAAAGACCGGTGCATGAGGACATATCAGAGGACTTGTTTGATGATGTGTTTGCTGAAAAAGAGTCAAAGGCAAAGTTGCCCGCAAGGCACATGACGCCGTCAAATTCTGCCACAGAATCCGCAAACAAATCAACAACGGACATGGCTCCACTGATGGACCGCCAAACAACTTCGCCTGCTCCCCGGACCGCAGTGCCAACCTATTCTTCACCACCGGCCCCCGCGGCATATGCAACGCCAGATCGGTCCGTGGCGCCACAGAAGCTTCTTCCACCCAGGCCGACCACGTCGAAGAAGAGCAGCGGCGGGCGATCCTTGCCCGTTGAGCCCAAACAACTGGCGATCATTGGGGCGTCGGTATTGTTACTTGCTGCCGTTGGCTATTGGCTATTCAGTCCATCAACTCCGGCTGAGCTTCCCGTCGGAAAATTTAATGCGACGACATCGGCTCAGGTCTTGAGCATGATTGGGAAGCAGGTAATGGCACTTGGAAACAAAGGGACGCCGGAAGCATGGGATGAAGTTTCGTCATACGCAAACTTTCCGCTTTCGGATCTGGTGAGGACGGCCGAGGCAACTGGGGACGGGACTCCCGCGGCCAAAGCCTGCGTTGCTGCAGCCAAAGCGCTGCAGAGTGCGCTGGCTGCCGGACGAGACAAGAAAGACATCTTCAAACAGAGTATCGCAGAAGTACAAAAGCAGCTTGTCCTGGTGAAGTAACATCGCATGCGTTGACCTCTTCAAGTTCCAGGCAAATCGCTGGGAATGTGGATTTCTGACGGCCAGTCGAAAGACCGCGGAAGCCATACCCCAGCTGCGTTTGCTCAGCTGTGTCAGTACACTCCTGTTTTCGGCCGTGGGAAAAGTTGCTGTTCGATTCTGACGTGATCAGCCTCGATCACTACAGACCGCCCGTCGCCGGCAATCGAAAAGAAGGACATTCCGAATGCTGCACGGCGTCTTCGAATTTCACCCAGCCGAGGATTTGGCCGGTCTGAATGTGAATCGCCCAGACTCCGCACGTGCGTTCTTCTTTTCGTTCGGTGATCGGGATGCTGCTGAAGACAGCGGTCTCACGCAGCTGCGATAAACCGACGAAAGCCACGGGACCGCAGAAATTGAGCCCTCGAGTAAACCCGGGCACTTCGGCGATCGGATTGTCAGCACGGCCCGCAAGATCAACCTGTCCAATCGTGCCCGCACCGGATTCCAGAAACCACAGTCGATCGTTGTACCATCGCGGCGAATGCGGCATGGCGCGACAATCCAGTTTGCCGCCCTGATACGTCGCCACCAGCAACGAGATATTCAGTTACTCGAGCAGCGCCGAAAAGGTATTGGTGTGACTACTGCGAAGCCGGCGTTGGCAGTCAGGTGGTCTCATTGAAGGCAAAGGTCAACGTCCTGATCGACGCCGGCGAAGACGATTCTTTGATGGGCGGAATCGGCACCGACTGGTACTTCCGAGCACTCGACGATGTCATCACCGACCTCGTCGCCGGAGAACTCATCGACGTGCTGTAACAACCACGGCGAGCGATTGGGCGTCTTCGGTGGAAATTGACGATTGATGATTGACGTTCAAATCTCAAATCTCAAATCTGTGCAGAATCGCAGTGAGTTTCGAGATCATGACGGTCGTTGCGGATTCAGATTGCATCAGTGCGGTATGGTGCAGCGTGGTCATGCGGTCGTGAAGTGCGGCGGCGTTTGGCAGATCTACGGCAGCTCGAAATCGGCGCTGGCTGTGGATGAGGTGCAGCGCCGAGAAACCTGCGTCGAGCGGAATACCGGCGGCCCGAGCGGACTCACAAATCGTTTGTCTGTCCGCATTACGAAACGGCAGGGTCAGCACGAATGCCATTTTATAAAAAGCCGGTGACTGCTCAGCAGAGTTGCTCGCATCAGGACAAATCGCTGACTGAAAACCAGTGACGTCGGCGAGTCCCTGCAGCCACTGTGAAGCACGTTGCCGGCGAGCGGCGTTTTGCGCATCCAGTTGATGCACTTGAGGCAGCAGGACGGCCGCCTGCATTTCGGACAGAGGATACGCTTCATTGCCTCGCTGCGTATACAGTTTAATCCGCTGCGCCATCGATGTCTGCGATGTCAGCAGCGCGCCGCCTCGCCCGGCTGTCAGCAGCTTACTTCCGCCAAAGCTGAGAACTCCGATGTCTCCAACCGTGCCGGCTCGACGCCCATCCACAATGGCGCCGGGGCTCTGGCAGGCATCCTCGATGACTGCAATACCACGCGAGTTCGCGAACTCCCGAATTTCACGAACAGGAGCCAGGCAGCCATGCAGATGAGACACCAGGATGGCTTTGGTGCGATCGCTGCAAGCCTGTTCAAGAAGTCGGATGTCGATCACCGGTCGACCGGGCACAACATCAATCAGCACCGGTACTGCTCCGACCGTCAGCACGTTGGAAAAGTTTGCTTTAAAGTCATACGCGGAAAGAATGACTTCGTCGCGCGGACCGACAGGAACGGATCGCAGAGCCAGTTCGACGGCTGCCGTCCCGCTGCTGCAGAGAACAGCGTGCTCGACCTGATGAAGATCTCGCAGAGCCGATTGCAGTCGGTCACAATGCGGACCGTGGTAGCGTCCCCACGAGCCATCCTGCAGCATCGAAAGAAACACATCCCGGATAGAATCGTCAGTGATGGGCCAGAGTTCAGCAGTGTCCGGAGTTTTGTTGCTCATCGATGCATCCACAGCTCGACTACTCCTGCGTTCGATGAGAACTTCCGGCTTTACTGACATAAAACGCCACGGTCACACAGGCGAAAACGCACGCGACGCCGACGAACATCCATGGATAAGCATTGGGTGTCAGCGGCTTGACGGAACGCAGGAAGATACCAACAACAGGTGCCGAGATAAACGTTCCGACATCGAACATTGCGAGGATCAGTGACGTAGCGACGCCCAGATAGCGACGAGGAAAAACGGCGGTTCCGGCCGACATAATCGACGGGAACAGCAGAGCGTGCGCGACCCCTGCAATAGTCGCAGGCAGGGCGAGGTGCCACACGGACGAAACCAGCGGATACAGTAAAAAGCTGATTGTCAGCAGGATAAGACCCACAACAATCCATGGCCGATTGCCAAACCGCTCAAACAGGGAACGAGAAGCCATGCGAGCCCCGAATCCCGTCACGGCATAGACCACGAAGAACAGGCCGACGCTGGAAATATTGAGTTCGAAAGCAAATGGACGAAGGAACGTTGCGGGGATCGCAAATCCCGCTCCCATCATCGCGGCCGCCACGGAGATCATCATCGGATGATACTGGCGAACAACAAACAACAAGGAGGGCCGTTCCAAACGCGCGGGCGGAGCGGCGCCCTGAATGGCAAACCATGTCGCGATCCCTGATGCGGTCGCCAGAATTGTCGCGATCCAGAACATCCACCAGATCATCTGATCGGCGGAAAGATTGCTGTTGCCCAGCCAGTCGCTGATCAGCGGGCCAACCATCAGGCCAAGAAATCCAGACGTTCCCAGAGCCCCGACAACTTCCGCCATGCGCTTTGCCGGAACCTGCAAAGAAACGTAGGTGATGGAAGCGCCAAAGATGCCGGCCAAACTGGCCTGCATCAAAGTTCGCACTAGAAAAACAGCCGGGCTGTAGGCCGAAGTCACGAAAAGATGCAGCAGCAGACTGACCGAATAAGCCACCACTGACCAGAACCAGATGCGAGCTGCACCATAGCGATCAATGGCTTCACCCTGCGCCAGTCGAATCGCGATGCTGCCCAGCATGCCGGCACCCACGATCAACCCGAGTTGCTGCTCATCGCCGCCGAGCGCTTCAACGTAGTCGGAATAACGGACCATCATCCCGCTGGCCAGGGTCGTCAGGCCGTTCGATAAATACGTCAGCCAAAAAGCGCGATCGTATCCCGATGACAAAACCGGCGCGGGCGACTGTCTGTCCGCATCCGCCTGCAGACCGGATGCAGTTGGCGGATGTTCGCGGGATAAATCATGCGAAGGCAGAGTCAATTCAAGGGCTCATTCTGAAAGCGCTGCCGAAGACAAGCAGCTTGACTCGATGCCAGTGTTCAACGCGGCAAAGGATCATAAAGTGCTCGACATCGATGATATCGAGCACTTCTGAGAGAACCGAAGATGCCGCTTCAGGATTGCCGTCGATCAGATCTCGTAATCTTCTTCACCTTCGGACCTGGCACCGAAGGTTGCTCGCAAAGCATCAGCCTGTGCCTTAATCGTCGCGTCCGGACCGGTCAGTTTCAGGAAGTAAACATCCTTGCCTTTGACCTGATAAATCACGCCCAGCATGCGATAGCCCTTCACTGGGGATGTCTTTCGCAAAATTGGAGGCCCCATGGACTTCTGATAAATGCCGGAAATGTCGGCGATGTGGTACGTGTTTTCGCCGGCCTTGCCCTTTTTGATTGTGACTTCGCGACCTTCTGCATCGAACTGCCCAACCCAGCGTTCCAGATTAGCCGCAACGCCACCGCCGTCGCGGCCGAAGGTGGAAATTGCCAGTTCACCTTTGTCTTTGTCGCCCTCGGCCGCGGGGATGACATAAGTGGCGAGTCGCATGTTGTTGACCGTGTCGGAAGTTTCCCAGTCCTTTGGCAGATTCAGGACAAGGTCCTTCAGCTTGACTTCAACGGTTTCCACTGCCTTCGACGCTTCGTCGGCCTGCAGAAATGAGATTGAGACAGCTGCGGCCGCGCACAGACAGATTGAAAACCAGGGACGAACGACCATTGCAGAGAACTCCTTAGACTCAGGCAGCTAGTTGACGGTGTCCCGGAAGAGAAGATCTTCGGGATCACATTTTTTCTGCCCCATTGTTTGCCGAAACAGCCTCAGTTTCAATCCAGCTCGGGCACGGATTCATGATTGGCGGATGTGCAGGCTGAAAAGAAGTTAGTGAACTGCCGCCAGCTGGCAGAGAATTCTGGCCGACTCTTCGGCAGCGTTTGGATGGGCGAAACTGCGAATTTCCTCGCTGAAATGCTGCCGCAGCTGCGATTCGCTGGCGAGGGAATTCAGGTGTCGGCGAAGTTGCAGGCCAGCATCGTCAGAAGTTTCCACGATAACAGCCGAGGCACCTTTTTCTGCCAGTCGCTGAGCATTTGCCAGCTGATGATTCTGCGCGGAAGTGCTCAGTGGAATCAGAATGCACGGAGCACCGGCGCAGGCCAGCTCCTGCAAAGTCCCCGCGCCGGCTCGACTGACGACCAGAGTGGCAGTGGCCAGCATTTCTGGCAAATCGGGAATGAAACTCAGCACAGTTGCTGTGCGTCCACGTCGTGCGTATTCGGCTGACACCTGCTGAACCTGAGGCTCACCTGTCTGATGAATGATCTGCCAATCAGACGGAATACAATGCTCATCCGCCAATGCTTCCAGAACCAGCCTGTTAACAGACGCGGAACCCTGGCTGCCCCCTAGAATCAAAAGGCGGCAGCGGCCGGAAAATTTTGGCATCGCTTGTGACAGTCGTGCGATCTCGGGACGGACAGGCGTGCCAGTAACAACCAGCGGGCTGGGCCAGCGGCGCGATGTCTGCATATCAAACGGCATGCCGGCCAGGGTTACGGCCGCGCGTTTGGCCAGTAGATGATTGGCCTTCCCGGGGATCGTATTCTGTTCCATCAGCGCGAGAGGAATTCTCAGATGACTGGCAGCAATCATTCCCGGAACACTGGCGGAAGCGCCAAGCCCAACGGCCACATGAGGCTTGAACATGGCGAGACTTTTTTTTGCGGTACGATAGGCGGACAGCCATTCAGGAATCAGTGCGATGCGATAGAAGAACGCCTGATGGCCGGCCATGCGGACATAAGGATCAACCACCATCGATCCGGCTGGCCACTTTGGTGTCGCGAGAATCTGCTGATCCACAGGCCGACGGCTGCACAGAAACAGAAACTTCGCAGACGGATAAAGCTGGCGAATGGCATTGCCCACGGCGATCGCGGGAAACAGATGTCCGCCGGATCCGCCGCCAATAAACGCCATCCGCAGTTCGGACGACGAAGGTTCATCAAATTTCACAGTACTCACTGACTCCATCCGCAGAGACGACAAGCAACCGTCGTGTCAGCGGGTGATGCATTGTGGCAAAATCCTCATTCACGCGAACTCGCACCTGCTCAATCAGAGCACGATCCTTCATCGTGACGGCCACGAAGAAGTCTCGATTCGGCACTCCTACGATGAGTTCAGGACCGAACATTTCGCGAAGGCGGCCGTGAAACTTCGGGTCCAGAATGCGGGACGAATTGTAGGCGTCGGCTTTAACCGGCATCAGCATCCCCGGGTCTGATTCATCACCGACCATCGTCACTTCCAGAGGATTCTCTGAGGCATACTGCTGAAGATTGTGAATCGCCAGGTCGTGCAGTTCATCCAGCGATAATTGCCAGTTCTCCAGCATGGACTGGTGGATGTATCGATAAGACGCATCTTCGTCCATGACATAACCCACCGACAATCCGCCGACCCACGGCATGCGGACGCGCTGATCGATGCGGGTGTCATCGTCGGCCGACAACATTGGAAGAATACTGTCGCGGATTTCTGCCAGCCCAGGCACCAGCTGCTCCGGGCTCAACTCCTGAAGCCGAACCATGGTCGTCAGTGCCGGCAAGACAATTCGGCGAAAGCTATCGGGCTGCTGCAAATACATGCGATAAAAATTGGAAAGGCTGATCTCCGAATGCCCCAGTTTGAGCGAGAAGCCACGCGACGCAGCTGCTTGAAGCAAAGGAAATCGCTGTCTCGCGAGTTCGATCACTTGCTTCAGGAACATATCAGGCGGCCAGGCGGGATGGTCGGCGATCGCCAGTGTTCCAAGAATTCGTTCACACAGCATGACGAAACCCGGGTTGAGAAAATCACTTTCTGCCGACTGCACAGTCGCGACGATGGTCAGGCGACCGTGGCGAATCGTCCAGAGACGCCACTGATATCGCGGTTTCCGCTTGAAAACTCTGGCGAGCCAGCAGCCAGCGGCGGCACGGCGCGAAATGCCGCTCCAGACTTCATTCGCCGAGGCCATTTTAAGAGAAGGTTCCGGACGGAGCTCGGCAACCTGAGGAAACAGAACCGTCAAATCGGGGGATGGGCGTCGCGTCGCGTCGGACTCCGCATCGTCCCACCACGTGACCATTGACAGCATAGTCGGTTCGAATTGTTCGTTTTCTGTCGATTCCGTAGTGTGTGCCGCTGAGCCCTCCAGCGCCCGCAGACGCAGCTCGATCAGCGTCTGATTCTGGCGGACATCCACTGCATCCGGACAACGGAACGTGAACCAGTTGGCCGGGCCGCGACACAGCCGCCATGAATGGTCGCCGCTACTCGTATTGTCAAAAGACTTCATCTTGCGACTCCTGCTGTACCGCGGAACTCTCCTGAATTCTATACAAGACCAGTACGGCACAGCAATCTTTGCGACTTGAGACACGGTGACGGATTGCAGGAAAAGACGAAGTCGGAAAAGGTAGCACACACGTCAGGTGCTGCGGCAGCTGCGCAAATACTGGCCGATGTGAAGGCGGCGATGGCATCGGTTTAAAAGGCGGCGATGGCATCAGTCTAATCCGTGAAACTCGCGACGAAAGCTGGCTTCGTGTGTTGACCGGTGAGCCGTCTGAGTGAGGCAGAGTGAAAAATCTATAAGCATTGGCAGGAATGAAACGGTCAGCCAGCGGCGGGAACTGCTGATTGGGCAGGCTGCGGCGGTCAATAGTGTTCCTGGCTGGCGGAAAAGGGTCTTGAGCCTTCCTGCCTTCGAGAAAAGAAACTCGTGTACTTTTGGCCGCCTTGCCAGTCCGAAAGAGGAGAGACAGAATCAAGCTGCAACCCTAACGGGTTGCATTTACTAAATCTCGATCACCGAAGAAGTTGTGTTCCGTTGCCATCTACGGCAACGGAACTCACTGAATCCTTTCTGACGGCTGGCAGGGTTGAATGACAGATCCAAAGCCCTCAACGAACGATATCCTTTCGAAGATTCGTGCTAAGAACGCGGCAGCCGCAACGCCGGCGGAATCGGCTCCGGCTGATTCCCCATCTCCAGTAGAGCCGCAAACGCCGGCCGCTCCCAAGGGCACAAGTGACATTCTGGCTGCGGCCCGTGCTGCTGCAAAGCCAGCGGATGCTCCCAAGGGCACGGCCGATATTCTGGCTTCAATCAAGAAGCCGGCTGCTCCTGCTGCTCCCGCCGCAGGTGGTGCTGCTCCCAAAAGTCCTGCGGATATCATGGCCGCAATTCGTGCCAAAGCCGGTGCGGCTCCCGCTGCAGAAACTGGCGCTGCGGCTCCAGTGAAGGCGGCTCCGGCTGCCGAGAAAGTTGCAGCTGCAGTTACTCCGGGGATGTCTGCTGCGGAGATGATCCGAGCGGCACGGTCTGCATCCGATGGTGTTCCGACTCCGCCGAAGGTTGTGCTCCCGTCGAAGCCGCTGGCCGGCAAGGCGCCAACTGTGGCGTCAAAGGCCGCTGCTGCGGATGTGACTCGACGCTCTGCACTGGGGGATGTTGTGGCACTTCTGCTATCACCAGTGGTGATTGCATGGTGCGCTTTTCTGACATCACTGACGGCTTCTGGGCTGGCGGTTGCTCGGTTCATGATGCCGAACGTGCTGGTGGAGCCGCCGACAAAATTCAAAATTGGTCCTCCTAACGATTATTCACCCGGAACTGTGTCCACAAAGTGGCAGGCTCAGTTTAACGTCTGGGTGGTGAATGGTGAGGTTGACGGTGCTCAAATGATTTATGCTTTGAGTACTGTTTGTACGCATCTGGGTTGCACACCAAACTGGCTCGAGGGCGAGCAGAAGTTCAAGTGCCCGTGCCATGGTTCGGGTTTCTATAAAAATGGTGTGAACTTTGAAGGTCCGGCTCCGCGTCCGCTGGAGCGTGTGGGTATTCGGCTGGCAGAAGACGGCATGTTGGAAGTTGATAAGAGCGTCAAGTTCCAGAAAGAGCTTGGTCAGTGGTCGAATCCTTCGTGCTTCGTTGGTGTGGCTTAGTCAGTGCATCTCGGCTGATTGCTGGTGGTTGATGGGGCGAGTGTTATTCGCCCGGGCGGTTTTGGTTTCGTTCTTGGCTGCCGTGAGTCACTTGTTGAATCGCGGCTTCGTCTGAGGATCTGAAGGTGTCTGTCGGCGATTACTTTCGTAACTCACAGATTTGGAAGAGTGTTTTTAGGCATCCTGCGCCGACCGATCGTCGAAATCGTGTCGTCGTGATGCTGACGAACTTCTTTCTTCACTTACATCCAGTCTCCATTAAGCAGCAGGGGATCGCGCTTTCATACACTTGGTGTATGGGCGGGATTACTTTCTTTCTGTTTTTGGTGGAAGCCATCACTGGCGTGCTGCTGATGTTTTATTACCGGCCAACGCTCGAGTGGGCGTTTTATGACATCCAGGCTCTGCGCGACGTGCAGACGCTTGGGATCATGCGTGAGATTCATCGATGGGCTGCCCACGCGATGGTGATCACTGTTTGGTTACACATGTACCGAGTATTTCTGACGGGTAGCTACAAGCCTCCACGCGAGTTCAACTGGGTGATTGGCGTGTTGCTGCTTGTGCTCACTCTGCTGCTGTCGTTCACAGGCTACCTTTTGCCTTGGGATCAACTTGCGATTTGGGCCATTACGGTGGGCTCGAACATGGCGAAGGCGACGCCGGGACTCGGAACTGAAGGTCCGGGATTTCAGTTGTTCAATACCAGTGGGTATGAATTGATTACCAATGCATCCGACGCCAAGTTCCTGCTGCTCGGTGGCCGGTTCGTGGGTGAGGCTACTCTGAATCGCTTCTACATTCTGCACTGCGTCGCGATTCCTCTGGTTGTGAGCGGATTGATTGCCATTCACTTCTGGCGTGTTCGTAAGGATGGCGGTATCAGCCAGCCTCTGTAAGTTTTGGACCTGCAGTGCGGGTCACACCTGTGTCGTCTGTTGTTCCTGGGAATTGGTGTATTTCTCGCCGGGCATAGTCAATGTTGAATTCTCATCCCGATCTCACACCCAGCGTACTGGTCGGCCTTGGCTGGTTTTATCTGCTGGTGTTCCTCATGAACCTCCTTTGGACTGTTCGCAGTTACAAACACGAGGGTGAGTTCAAAAACGGTGTGCCGAAGGCATCCATCTGGGCTGTGTACAGCTCCATTTTGCTGATGCTTTCGTTCTACCACTTTACTTACCCGGTAGAAGGCTTTCTGGTCTCCATGCCAAGTGGGTTCAAGGACGTGTTCGACGCATGGTTCTCGAATCCGGTTCTCTACTTCTTCCTCGCCATTGTGGGCCTGGTGTCTATGATCCAAGCTCGTGAGTGGTGGATCAAGCCAACCGTGTCTTGGGTGCTGCTGAATCTGTCGTTGATCTTCATGGGTCTCAGTCTCACTGACTATGACTTTCGACAGATCGTCGGTAAGCCAGACAATGTGCCGATCGTGGCGATGCTGTTCATTGTGGCATTCTTTACATGGATTTACTTCCGCCGAGCCGTGGACAACGATCGTCGAATTGATGAGGGGCGGCCCCTGTTTGAGCAGGAGAACAACGAGAAGGTCCTCGTTTGGCCAGACTTGGTTTACACGGAACTGGTCTGCATGGTTGTTCTGACCGCCGTGCTGATTTTCTGGGGTATCGCTTTAAAAGCGCCTTTGGAGGAACCCGGTTCGTCGGTGAAGACACCGAATCCATCGAAGGCTCCGTGGTATTTTCTCGGCCTCCAGGAAATGCTGGTTTACTTTGACCCGTGGTTAGCGGGCGTCGTGCTGCCGAGCATGATTCTAGGCGGGCTGATGGCGGTTCCGTACATCGACTTCAACAAACGCGGAAATGGTTATTACTCCTTCAAGGAGCGGTCGTTTGCAGTGACAACGTATCTGTTTGGCTTCCTTCCGCTGTGGGTTGCGTTGATTGTTTTGGGAACGTTCCTGCGTGGACCGAACTGGAACTTCTTCGGAATCTACGAATATTGGGATGTGCATAAAGTTGAGGCTGCGAATAACGTCAATCTGAGTGAATTCTTCTGGAACGGTATCGGGATTGGTATTCCGAAGGGGTCATCTGTTGGTGAGATTCTGCTGCGTGAGTCGCCCGGGATTCTGCTGACACTCGGTTACTTCGCACTGCTTCCGCCGATTCTTGGGCTGACGATGCTCCGCAAGTACTTCGTACGAATGGGTGTGTTGCGGTTCCTTGTCTTTTCGAATCTCATTCTTTGGATGGCGATTCTACCAATCAAGATGTTGCTTCGATGGGCGTTTGCTTTGAAGTACATCGTCGGTATACCTGAATACTTCTTCAATATCTGACACTGGTCTGTTCCAGTGTTGGGTTTCCGGTTTCTGAAACCAATGAGGACGGGCAGAAGGCCCAGCCAAAGTCTCATGCCAGCAACTGATCAATTCCATTGGAATCAGAAGACACTCAACGTGGTCTTCGCAGCCAGTTCCGTTTTTCTACTCGCCTCCGTCATCGTCATGATGAAACAGGATCAAGCAGATGAGTGGAAGGTTTATCAACGGACAAACTTCAAACTTGACGCGACCGTGCGCAGAGCAGATCTGGCCGCTATTGAGTCTCCCGAATACAAGGCACAGGTCGAGGAACTCGACAAGCAAGTCGCGGAAGCTGCTGCTGCCCTCGGAGCTCGGAAGGCTGAAAATCCAGAGCTGTTTTCTGGGCAGGGATCTCTGCAACGGAAAGTGGACAACCTTGAGATCAATCTGAAGTTTAAAAATTCAGATCGAGACGAAGCCCGTGCGCAATACGATCTGGCTGTCCGTGATGAACTTCCTGAAACGGAAATGAATGTTCGATTCAAGGGGTTTCAGGATAAGCAGGCGTTGTGCGATTCTGCGAAGGTGGAACTTGACGCCGCTAAGGATTTGCTGGCCGCTCGTACCGCAGAAGTGAAGACTATCACCTCTGATTACGATGGTTTTGTGGCGGCGAGAGAAAAGGTCAGTTTCGAAGCTGAACGAGTTCGTGCTGCTGTAGAAAAGGTCGAGCCTTCAAATCTCGTTTCCAGTTGGAAACGCGCGATGATGGAACTGCCGATCATTGATGGGTTTAACTCCCATCTTCGTATCGTGCAGGACTGGATGCCCAAGCTGAAGCAGACGCTCGGCATGGCGGAAATTGCTCGCTTTGATCGTTGTCGCTCATGCCATCAGAACATTGATAAGACTTCCGGCAACGGCGGCCCTGCTTTTCCGGCTGGTCATCCAACTTCCGATGATATCGCAGGCTGGGTGTCGGAGAAGAAGTTTCCTCAGCCTTATTCAACCCATCCAAATACCGACTTGTACTGCACTTCTTCAAGCCCGCATCCAGTGGCCAAGTTTGGTTGCACGATCTGTCACGATGGCCAGGGCTCGGGAACAAGTTTCGGCAATGCTGAACACACTCCGAACGACCCTCAGATTTCACACGAGTGGCATGGTGAGTACGGGTTTCACCCAAATCACTTTTGGGAGTATCCGATGCAGCCGTCTCGCTTTGCCGAGTCGACTTGCATCAAGTGCCACCACTCGGTGACGGAACTGGGCGTCAATCCAAAATTCGGAGCTTCTGCACCAAAGGTATTTCGGGGATATCAGCTGATTCAGAAGTACGGTTGCTACGGCTGCCACGAGATGTATGGATTCGATGGCGGCGTGTCCATTGGACCTGACATGCGACTTGAACCCCAGACGGAAGCCGAAGCGACGCGGATCGCTGCTGATCCAACGCAGGTGGCTGGCAAGTTGAGGAAAGTTGGACCAAGTCTTCGACACATAGCGACGAAGACGACAGAAAGCTTCATTCAGTACTGGACCGAAATCCCTCAGCGATTCCGTCCGTCGACAAAAATGCCTCAGTTCTTTGCTCTGTCGGAACATCTGTCCGAGGCGGATGCTGCACACACGAAGGAGTTCGAGGCAGCTGAACTGGCTGGGATTTCCAAGGTTCTTCTGGGCACATCTGAGCCTATGGACCTGCTGTCCCCGAAAGACGACTATGTCGCTGATGTTGAACGTGGAAAGCGTCTGTTTTCCGAACGAGGCTGTATGTCGTGCCATCAGCACGGTGCAGTTCCGGGCGGTACCTCAGACTTTGGACCGAACATCTCCGACATTCACCAAAAGGTTCTGCGCAACTCGGACGACGTTGCATTCAGTGACTGGTTGTACACTTGGCTCCGCGAGCCAGAGCGCTATCACAAGCGTACGAAGATGCCAAATCTCTATCTGGACTCTTACTTGGACAATGATGGCACAACCGTTATCGATCCAGCGGCCGACATCACTGCGTTCCTGTTGAGTCAGGGGCCGGTGACTGAGTTTCCGTCTGTGACTGTGAAAGATGAAGAACTCGACAACCTTGTGGCCGTGTATTTGCAGAAGACAAGGTTTAGCCAGTCCGCGGCACGCGGAATTATTGAGTCTGGATTGTTTCCACAGAAGAAAACAGATGTCATCGGAGATGAACAAGCTCTGGCATCTGAAGATGGCGTTGCAGTCTCCGATCCTGCAGCGTGGCGGGATAAGAAGCTGGAATACGTCGGACGTAAAACGATTGCTCGCTACGGCTGTTATGCATGTCATGACATGCCTGGCTACGAGATGGCTCGCCCGATCGGCGTGGCTCTCCAGGACTGGGGTCGCAAAGACACCAGCAAACTTGGCTTCGAGCACATCGAGGAATTCCTGCATCACCACGGGGAACCGGCGGGAAGTGAGTTCGCCTCGACGGCTGAACGCGTTGAACAGGCACATGAAAAAGCAGAAGCGGGTGGCAAAGCGGCCGGACTGTTTACGGAAGCGGAAGAAGTCAGTGAGATGTCGGCTTCGTTCTTCTACGACAGCATCCAGCGTCATGGACGTCCGGGATTTGCATGGCAGAAGCTTCGTGCTCCTCGTAGCTATGACTATGCCAAGACTGAGACCAAGGGTTACGACGAGCGTCTGCGGATGCCGAAGTTTCCTTTGAAAGAAGACGAGATCGAGGCTATCGCGACCTTTGTGCTCGGAATGGTTGCTGCCCCGCCTGCGAAAGAGTACGTCTACGCTCCGGATGAGGCTGCGAAGAATCGAATTGAAGGCGAGTTCCTGATGGCGAAGTACAACTGTACGAGCTGCCATCTTGTGGATATGCCGACGATTACGTTTGCTGCGGATCTGGATGAGATCACGCCTACTGAGATCACCTCTGGGGATCACGAAAAGGGTCTCGAATTATTGCTGAAGATGCGTCCACCACGTCAGGCTTTAACCGGCGAGACGAAGAAGGTAGTGATCGATGACGAAAAGAAGATACTGCATCTCGCTACAGTGCATGGGCTTGTGGCTTCACGACCTGACCCTGAAGAAGACCCGGAATTCCGTGAGCATGGCTTCGACCTTTGGGAAACGGCCGATTTCGGTACTGGTGAAGATGCAAAGCGTCTGCTTCCTGGCTCAAGGCTGATCGTTCCCGATTCTCAGATGGTTTCCTACAAAGAAGCACGCGGCGGAGCTTTTGCCGAGTGGCTCGTAGAAAGTCTTATGGAATCCAAGACGGGCGGCAATCGCTCACTTGCATGGCAGGCATCTCCACCGCCGTTGTATCAGGAAGGGTTTAAGGTACAGACACAGTGGCTGTATCAGTTCCTGCTTGAGCCCACAAAGATTCGTTACACAACGGTTCTAAGAATGCCCAAGTTCAACATGAGTGAAGACGAAGCACGGGTTCTTGCGAATTACTTTGCAGCGTCTGATGGAGCGGCCTTCCCTTACCAGGAAAACGGTGCTTCAACCGTCGACTACCTGGCTTCGACCGAAGGAGCACTTGTGCACGCTGGGCTTCTCAGCGACGATCAGTCCTACTTGTCCGAGTCGTGGAAGACTTTGAACGGACCCCTGTGTGTGAAGTGTCACTCATTGGGCGGGAAGAAGTTCAAGGTTTCAGATCCTGCCAAGGACATTCAGGGACCAAATCTGAATGCTGTTCAGAATCGACTGCGGGCCGACTGGGTGAAGTTGTGGTTGTATAAGCCAACCTGGATCACGCCGTATACTTCGATGCCAGTAAATTATCCGAAGAACAACACGACTCAGTTTCCGGACTTGTTCAAGGGTGATCCTGATGCTCAAGTCACAGCGACTCGAGACGCGTTGTTGAACTACACACGGCTGATGGAAGATATTGGCCAGACGTCCTATGCTCCTGCGGCCCCGGCCACTGAACCCGCTCCGGCGGAACAGGCTGCCGGCGCTGGAGCAGAAGAGTAAGTCGCTGATCAGGCACCGCAGACTGCGGTACTGAAGTATGAGTTCGTCATTCGGATCATTGTTTGTTCTGACTTGCACTGCTGGAAAAGTCATGAAGAGTTTTAAAAATCTGCTTGTGCTCGGACTGCTGTCGGGAAGCTTTGGCTGTTCCGAATATGGCGGTGGAGCGGTAGTAGTACCGAAAGTGACTTTCGTCCCTGCGGATGCATCTGCGGCCTCCGGTGCTGACACTGAAGTTGTTGCGGAAACTGCGGAAGTCGCGGCCCCGGGGACATTCACGGGCAAAGTGGTTCTATCGGGCACGCCTGTCGTCCTGCCTCCGTTGATTGCAATGGGTGCGGACGTCAAGGACAAAGAAGTGTGCGCAGCAGTGGACGTTCCGGATGAACGATTGGTGCTGGGAGCGGGTAACGGAGTTGCCAATGCTTTTGTGTACCTGCCGAAGGCGCCGAAGAATGGTAAAAAGCTGGAAGCGGCTGAGGAGCCTTTTCTTTTCGATCAGAAAAACTGTCGATTCTTTCCCCACTGCGTTGTATTGCCGGTGGGTCAGACGGTTAAGGTGCTGAGCGACGATACTGTTGCTCATAACACTCACACGTATCCCAATAAGAATCAGGGCGTGAATTCAGGTGTGGCCCCGGGCGACCGTGAAGGAAAGCTGGAATTCACTTATCGAAAATCAGAAGCTCAGCCATTATCGGTGAAATGCGACTATCACACCTGGATGACGGCCTATCATCTTCCACTGGATCATCCTTACGCGGCCGTGACCGATGCACAAGGTGCATTCACAATTCCAGATCTACCTGCTGGTAAGCATACGTTTGTGGTTTGGCATGAAGCCGTTGATGGCAATTTTATCGAACGTAAGCTGTTGGTGGAAATCCAGCCGGGTGCGACGACTAACATGCAGGTGGAGCTCCCAGCTGATAAGCTGAAGCTCTGAATCAATGAACTAATTCTGACCTTCGTGGTACTTTGACGAGTTGAGGTTTTGGGAATGTCACTGACTCCCAGTCTGAATAAGTTTTCCCTTGTCGCCCTGATGGCCGCCTTCGCGGTCAGCGGATGTTCGGACTACGATTCCGCATTCGTCTACAGCGAGCGTACAACGTCGTTGATGCCGCAGGCGCAGGACGGTTTTCAGTCGAGCGTCGCTGACGCTCCTGCTATACCGGGCGTGAAGCAACTTGTCGACGAGCGTTTCGGCGATCCACAGGATCTCAAGGCATGGCTGAAGTTGCCTGTGGATTTCGGTGGTACGTCCGTGACAGTCTCGGAAGTGCCTGCCGTGAACACCGGATACAAAGTTATCCTGACTGTTGAAGAAGGCCAAACGCTGCCGGAACAGGCGAAATTCCTCGAAGTCGTTTCCGGGGCAGCATCAGGCGAAGGAATTTCGGTCGAAAGCTGGAATGCAGAACTGGGCGAAGCGGTCTTTACCTCTGCTCCCGAGAAGGGACTGGCGGCTGGCGATGTCTGCGTGATCGACGGTGGACAGGTTTTGAAGTCCGGCCGAATGCTTTACATGCGACACTGCAGCCACTGTCATGGCACATCGGGAGATGGTCATGGGCCGACGGCACAGTACCTGAATCCGCGTCCTCGCGACTATCGACATGGGGTGTTCAAATTCACTTCAACCAATGACATGTCGAAGGTCAGTCGGAAAGATCTGAAGCGCGTTCTGCAGTACGGTATTCCCGGAACGTATATGCCATCGTTTCTGTTACTGGCCGACGATGAGCTGCACGCGATTGTTGAGTACGTGCGATTCCTGTCTCTTCGTGGTGAATATGAGCGGAAGCTTGTCAATGAAGTTGCTGGCGATTTTTCGCAGGCCGCAGCCCAGAATCGTGTGTCTGGTGGAGAGAGTCTTGACTCGATCGTTGCGGAATTGAAAACGTTTCTTGCGGAAGATATGTCAGCGACTGCTGTGAGCCTGGGTGATGAACTGGCCGAGCAATGGTCGGTTTCCAATCTGGCCGAGTCGGCCATCATTCCAAAGGTACCTCGAATTGCCGACAGTCCGGAGTCACGTCGTCGCGGTCGAGAATTGTATTTGAGCAAGACGCTGAACTGCGCTGACTGTCACGGAGTTGACGGAGCTGGTAACGGCCCGCAGACCATCGCGTTCGAAAAGAACCCGGTCACAAACGAGATGTACAACGAGCCTGGCTTGCACGACGTGTGGGACAACCTGAATCAACCAAGAAATTTGCATACTGGCATCTACCGTGGCGGACGACGTCCGATTGATCTGTTCTGCCGAATCCATGCAGGTATCAAAGGTTCTCGTATGCCGTCTTTCAAGAATACACCGCACGAAGATATCTGGCACATTGTGAATTATATCCTGAGCGTCCCGTTCGCATCTGAACCGGGTGCGACAGGCGTTGCGGAGCCGGTCACGGCAGCGGTTGCTCCTTAATTGTTTACCTGAGTTTTGCCCTTGCAGGTTTGTCCTGTTTGGAGTTTGACAGTGAAGAAGTTCTGGGCTCTCTTTTTCATCTTCTGGCCAATCGTGGCTCTGTATGTTTGCTGGATCGCTCCGTCTCGCGGATGGTGGTTCCCCAGTAAGGCTATGTCGTCTGTCGGCCATCAGATCGACGGGCTGTTCTATCTGATCCTGTATATTGTCACGTTCACATTCATCGCGACACAGGCAGTTATGGGATATGCGTTGTGGAAAGGGGCCACGAAAAAGCCTGGCGACAAGGCCATGTTTTCGCACGGAAGTCATAAGCTGGAAATCGTGTGGACAATCGTTCCATCGTTTATCCTTGTGTTCATCTCGCTGACGCAGTTGGAAGTTCTTGCGAACATCCGAGTGATTTCAAAGTTTCCGGACGAAGCGCGTCGAGCGCCCGTTGCGGAAGTGGCTGCACGTCAGTATGAATGGCGAATTCGCTATCCAAAGCCTGGTACAACGCTGGCTACTGAGCCGCAGTCGGGCGACCTGTACTTCGTGAACGAAGTTCACGTGCCTGCGTCTCAGCCTGTGATG
Organism: uncultured Planctomycetota bacterium; assembly: GCA_947085455.1. Classification (GTDB taxonomy): domain Bacteria; phylum Planctomycetota; class Planctomycetia; order Planctomycetales; family Planctomycetaceae; genus SXXK01. The sequence continues at coordinate 24,088 of CAMTWR010000024.1, forward strand.
GTCAACCTGAGAACTCAGGATGTACAGCATGCATTCTTCGCACCGAAGTTGCGAGTCAAACAGGATGCGGTCCCCGGGCTGGTGATCCCGATTTGGTTTGAAATCGAGAAGGCCGGCGAGTACGAGTTGGTCTGTGCTGAACTGTGCGGCTGGGGTCACTACAAGATGAAGGCACGCATTATTGCCGAGTCAGAAACGGCCGTGCAAAAGTATCTGGCAGGACTAGAGTCGGCGCAGAATGAAGATGGCGTCGCAGATGCGGCTCCTGAAGTCGCAGAGTAGTTTTTTGATTGAATTATTCAGCAGCCAACTGGCTGCTTCCAGAGTCACTAAGGTGTTGTCATGGCAACTGTTTCTCCGGCGCTCGGCGCACACGGCCACACAGATGATCATTCCCACGGTCATCATGAGCAGAGCTTCATCTCGAAGTATGTATTTTCCACCGACCACAAGGTCATTGGGATTCAATTCCTGGTGACGACTCTGTTGATGTTGATGGTCGGCGGAGCGCTGGCACTTGCGGTTCGCTGGCAATTGGCGTTTCCGTGGGGCAGTATGCCGATCGTAGGGAAATTGTTTGGCCTGTTTCAAAATGAAGGCGGACAGATCAGCCCCGAGTTCTACACAATGCTGTTCACCATGCATGCGTCGGTGATGATCTTTCTGGTGATCATTCCCGTGCTGGCCGGTGCCTTCGGGAACTTCTTGATTCCATTGCAGATCGGTGCCGACGACATGGCCTTTCCGATTCTGAACATGCTGAGCTACTGGTTCATGTGGCCGGCGATCTTCTGTTTCGCTGTTAGTTTTGGCGCAAGCGGAGCTACTGCTGGTCCGGGGAACGGCTGGACTTCGTATCCACTGCTCTCGGATCTGGCGCAGGCAGCGCCTAGTTCTGGCAATGCTCAGACATGGTGGTTGTTCGGCCTGACTCTGGTCGGTGTGTCGTCCATGATGGGCTCGGTCAATTATATGACCACCATCATCAACATGCGTGCACCGGGAATGACGCTGTTCCGGATGCCATTGACGATTTGGTCTATGTTTATCACCGCCATTCTGCAGTCGTTTGCTTTGCCAGTTTTGACAGCGGCCGGCTTTATGCTGGTTTTCGACCGTCTAAGCAATCTGTTGCCAACGGACATTCATTCGGTGTTCTTTATCCCCGCAGGAATCGTTGTAAACAATGCGGCCCCGACGGTAGGTGGCGGTCAGCCGTTGCTGTGGCAGCATCTGTTCTGGTTTTACTCCCATCCGGCTGTGTACATCATGCTGTTGCCTGCGATGGGCATGGTATCAGACATGCTTGCCTGTATGTGTCGCAAGCCGGTCTTCGGATACAAGCCGATGGTGTATTCGATGGCTGCGATTGCCGGACTTGGATTTATCGTCTGGGGACACCACATGTTTACCAGCGGCATGAATCCAGCACTTGGTATGACCTTCATGACGTCCACAATGATGATCGCCCTTCCTTCCGCGATCAAGGTGTTCAACTGGATCGGGACGATTTGGGACGGCAATATCCGCTTCAACGCTGTTTTCCTGAACTGTGCGGCGTTTGTCGCCTTGTTCGTGGTTGGCGGTTTGAGCGGAATCTTTATGGCGGCCGTGCCTGTGGACATCTACTTCCACGACACCTATTTCATCGTTGCTCACTTCCACTATGTGCTGTTCGGAGCCACTTTGTTTGGTGTCTTCGCCGCCATTCAGTTCTGGTATCCGAAGATGTTCGGTCGTGAGATGAATGACGGCGTGCAGAAGGTTCATTTTGCATTGACATTCATCGGGATGAATGGCACGTTCTTCCCAATGCACCTGCTGGGCATCGCAGGTATGCCACGTCGTTACGCTGATCCGTATCTTCACGGTTACCTGGAGCATTTGCTTCCGATGAATCAGTTCATGACGATCTCTGCGATCATCATGGGGACTGCTCAGTTTCTTCTGCTCGGAAATTTTGCATACAGCTTCTTCTTCGGTAAGAAGGTGGGGCGAAATCCATGGCAGGCTAATGGCCTCGAATGGTCAGCACCATCGCCTCCCGGACACGGTAACTTCGACGTTCCGCCGGTTTGCTATCGCGGTCCTTATGAGTACTCGTCGCCGGAAGCTGAAGCGATGGGTCAGGACTTCATTCTTCAGACTTCTCCGCCGCCAGAGGGCTTTGTTCGATCCAAGACCCACGTTCATTAGTTCTATCAGTCGTCAGGAATTGCCCTGTGTTAGTCCCGCATGAAACAGTTCACCCCCTTGTACGAAAGCTGGCGACGGCAACTTGTGTCGTTGCGCTGCTTCCGATCAGCATGGGTGCGCTCGTTACGACGTTGAAAGCGGGAATGTCCTTTGCCGACTGGCCGTCGTCTGATGGTCAGAACATGTTGCTGTATCCGTGGTTCAGCGACTTTGCGCGTCACCCTGACAAATTTGTTGAGCATGGACATCGGCTCGCTGGGATGCTGATCGGTTTTGTGAGCGTCGTACTGGCTTTTGCAGGATGGCGTTTGGGTACACGAAGCGTGCGAATTTTTGTTACTGCAATTTTGATCGCGGTCATCTTGCAGGGTCTGCTGGGCGGGGCTCGAGTCCTTCTCGATCGGGAAACACTCGCTCTGACGCACAGTGTGACAGGTGGCTGTTTTTTCTCCCTGTGCGCGGTGTTTCGGCTTTACTGCTCCACCGGATGGTCTCATTGGCTGAAGTCATCAGATGAGCGAATCACAGCCGCAGGCGCAGCATTGATTGCAATTGCTCCGGTGGCTGTGCTCGGACAGTATGTGCTGGGAGGATTCCTTCGTCATCTTCACCGGATGTTGAATGAGCACCTGGCTGGGGCGGTCATTGTGACGCTGATCTGTTTGGCAGTCAGTGCTGTGCTGCTGCGGTCCGGACATGCTCTGCTGCGATACTGCGGAGCATTCGTTGTTGGTTCGCTTGGCGTGCAGGTGCTTTTAGGCTTCGGTGCGTATCTGACTCGATTTGGCCTTCCAGCTGTGGGCTACGTCGCAACATCCGGGTCTGCCGCGCAGGTGATTGTGTGTTCAATGCATACTGTCGCGGGAATGTTTCTCGTATCTTCGACGGTCCTGAGCGCCTTCAGTCTGGTCAAGCTTTACCAGGCACGTTGCCTGCGTGGTTTGCGGATCGATGACGTATCGTCGCTTGCGAATCGGGGGACGGCCGCATGAGTTCGCTCTCTCCCCTTGCCGAGTCAGTTACGTGCGAAAAGATTTCGCTGACAGGCACCGAAGTTATTGGACGCCGGTTGTCGGATTATCGACAACTTGTTCGGCCTCGTATTTTAATTATGTCTTCCGCGGCAGTAGTCGCGGGATTCATTTTGGGATCTCCCATCGCCATTTCCTGGCCCGTGATGGGATTGTCGGTATTTGGGATCTGCTGCCTGGTGGCGGCGTCGAGCGTCCTGAATCAGGTGATTGAATCACGAACCGACGCCCGGATGATTCGGACGGTCGACCGACCAGTAGCAAGTGGTCGACTGAGTCGGAAAGAGGCTGCCGGGTTTGGAATATTGATTTCAATTCTGGGATCGGTCGTACTCGCAGTTTACGTCAATCCCCTGACAAGTGTGTCGGCTTTCGTAACGATGCTGACCTACGTCCTGCTGTACACGCCGCTGAAGCGAAGCAGTGCACTCTGCACAACAGTCGGTGCCGTCCCGGGTGCGATGCCGGCAGTACTTGGCTGGTTCGCGGCAGGTGGTCATGTGGGCGTCGAAGCCGTTGCCTTATTCGGACTGTTCTTTGTCTGGCAGTTCCCTCATTTTCTGGCGATCGGCTGGATCTATCGCGATGACTATCAGGCGGCCGGTTTGAAAATGCTGCCTTCGTTCACGGATGAGGGAGCGAGAGCCGGATGGATCGCTCTTGTTTATGCGGTTGCATTTGTGCCGGTCAGTTGTCTGCCAAGATTTGTTGGACTCGCCGGGACCGGTTATCTGGGAGCCGCATTGATTCTGTCACTGGGTTATCTTTGGCTGACGGTGCGGTTTTCTATGAGTCGGACAAATCTGCGAGCGAAGCAGTTGATGGCAGGTTCGTTGATTTGTCTTCCAGCGATGTTGATATGCCTCGTTGCTGATTATTTGCGTCTTGTTTCTTAGTTTCTGATCGCCTCATTTTGGTGAGGCAGACCCTTGGAATTGTTTTGAACGCCATGTCACATTCAGCAAAACCTGTCGCCCTGAAGATGGGGATCCCCATTCCGAACTCAAAACTCGGAATGTGGCTGTTTCTCGGCACAGAAATCATGTTCTTCACTGCCTTCATAGGGTCGTACATTGTTTTGAGACTCGGCTCACGCGGCTGGCCGACCAGTTCTGAAGACACCCACATCAACGTCCTGCTGGGCGGTGTGAACACTTTTGTGCTCATCGTTTCCAGCTACTTTGTAGTGGTCGCTCACGAGGCGATGGCTCAGAAGAATTTCGCAAAGGCACGCAAGTTCCTCACCGGGACTCTGCTGCTGGCCGTGCTGTTCCTCGGCATCAAATCCATTGAATACCTGGGTAAGATCCAACACGATATCCTGCCCGGCCATATTGCAGAGACGTCGTCGCAGTCCATTAACAAAGTGAACCGCGAGATGGAGCGTGTTGTTCGCGCTCGTTTCAAGGAATACACCGATGGCGGTGCTGTTGTAACCGAGCGTCCCGATGACATCGTCAGTGTTGTAAACCTGATCGCCGCCATTCCAGGTGGGCAGCCGCCTGCGGGGATGGAATCCTACGTCTATAAAGAGTATCAGGATACGGCTCCGGCCGATCTTGAGCTATTTCGCGAATGGATGAATCTGCACCAGCACATCGTGGCAAACGTGTCTTTAACCGTGCCTGCACTGCCATCCGAATATCTTGCGGCACGCAACTCTCTGAAGGAAGGCGAAAAGCTTCCAGAACTGGGCTTTGAAGAAGTGGAAGCCTGGCTGGTGCAGATGAAGGCGAACGAAAAATTCGGTTCCTATGTCACTGCAGGCGTATTTGATCCTCATCCGATTGTTTACGGGAACATCTTCGCGTCGTGCTACTTTATCATGACAGGGTTCCATGCGATTCACGTCATCGTAGGGATGATTTTGTTTGCGGCGGTTTTGAAGCAGGGCAGCGGCCTTGATGAGAAATGGACCGACTTTGTAGAAAACAGTGGTCTGTACTGGCACTTTGTGGATCTTGTCTGGATCTTCCTGTTCCCGATGCTCTACATCATCTGACAGCCCGGCATGTTCCGTTTGTCGCCCAGATTTATGACGCACTTTTGTTTTTGATTGGTTAACTCATGTCCCACGACACTCATCACGTCAACTATCTGACAATCTTCTTTGTGCTGTGCGGCTGTACTGCACTGTCGGTCCTCTTCGACGTGCTGCATATGTCCAAGCCGGTAACTATGGTGCTGGTACTGGCAGTAGCCTGTGCAAAGGCGCTGTGCGTGATGATGTTTTTCATGCATTTGAAGTTCGAAGGAAACTGGAAGTTCGTATTGCTCGCTCCCACAACGATCCTAGCAATTGGTCTGCCACTTGCCTTGTATCCCGACATTGGTGGGTCTTACTACACCAGCGTTGCCCCACAGACGGGAGTCTGGGCGCAGGAGATTAGCGAGTTTCAGTCTCATCATTCCGCTGAGCATGCTGAAACACCTGAGCCTGCTGAGAAGTAAGTGCTGTGTTGATTGATATCATCTGCAGGACGGGTCGTTGAGGCCCGTCCTGTTTTCTTTTGGGGCCTGTGAATTGGTGCTGCCGGCAGTCAGTGATACCCCTCGAGGTTCGCTGATATCGCAACAGCCGAGCACCGACTCCGGAAACCTGAATCACTCGTGTGGAACGCCGCGGCTGTTATGTCAAACGTTGCTGTTCAAGCCGAGAACCTATCCTACGCTTATGCTGAACGCCAGGCATTGACGAACGTCAATTTTGCGGTGGAGGCGGGAGCGTTGTTTGGTTTGCTGGGCCCCAATGGCTCGGGGAAAACCACGCTCTTCCGGTTGCTTAGCACGCTCATCCCGATGCAGACGGGGCAATTGTGGGTGTGTGGACTCGACGTGAATGAACAGCAGTCGGAAGTTCGCCGACAATTGGGTGTCACGTTTCAATCTCCCGCGGTGGACGTGCGGCTGACGGTGTCGGAGAATCTGAAATGCCACGGCAGTGTTTACGGAATGTCTGGTCGTGAGCTGCGAAGTCGCACCGCAGAAATGCTCGACCGATTCCAGATTGCTGATCGCGCGAAGACGATCGTCGGACAACTTTCGGGTGGACTGAAGCGACGTGTCGAATTGGCCAAAGGACTGATGCACAGTCCGAAAGTGCTGCTTCTGGATGAACCAACGAGCGGCCTGGATCCACGAGCCCGTCAGGAGTTCTGGGAACTGTTGTTGGCACAGGTCAAATCGCAGGGCACAACTGTGATCGTGGCAACTCACCTGATGACAGAAGCGGAACTTTGCGATCAGTTGTTGTTGCTTGACCGAGGGCAGAATGTGGCATTCGGCAGCCCGGCAGATCTGCAGAATCGAGTTTCGGGCGAGCGACTGACGTTAAAAGTTCGCGACGCTGCCGCATGTCAGTCCTCTATCGAGCAATTGTTGAAATGCCGCTCGGTCGTGGTGGGTAATCAGATTTCCCTGCGAGTCGACAATCCGGCCGAACACATAACCGCGGTGCTCGGCGGTTTTCGCGATCAAATTCTTGGCCTCGAACTGACTCGCCCGTCCCTCGAAGATGTCTTTCTGGAACTCACCGGCCGGCCACTCATTGGTTCAGGAGCGGAAAATGAATAGTGCTGCGATTTGGGCGCTGACTCAGCGCGAACTTATCCGCTTCCTGCGGCAGAGGACACGAATTATCGGAGCGGTTGGCCAGCCGATCATCTTCTGGGTTCTGTTCGGTGCGGGGCTGCGAACATCATTCAAGGCTCCGTCATGGGCCGAAGCGCTTCCGCACGCGATGTCGTATCAGGAATATTTCCTGCCGGGCGTGGCTGCGCTGATTGTGTTGTTCACAGCAATCTTTTCCACAATCTCCATTATTGAAGATCGGCGAGAAGGCTTTCTGCAGGGGATTCTTGTGGCCCCGGTTTCCCGGCTGGCCATTGTGCTCAGCAAGCTGTCAGCCGGTACGATTTTGGCTCTTCTTCAAGCCGGGCTGTTCTTACTGACAGGGCCGTTGCTTTCACTGGTCGGACTGGGAGCACCAATGGATGTCTCATGGACAATACCACGCATGATGATGGCCACAGCTTTTCTGGCCCTCATCGCCGCAGAGCTGACCGCATTGGGATTCATGATTGCGTGGCCGATGAATTCCACACAGGGGTTTCATGCGATCATGAGCATCTTTCTGATGCCCATGTGGCTGGTCTCCGGTGCTTTTTTTCCTGGCGGAGATTCCGGGTGGCTGTTCTGGCTGATCAGAATCAATCCGCTGACATACGGTGTCGCAGGTCTGCGCCGACTGCTGTACGAGCAGACTCTTCCGGTCACGCCGGAGCTTCCGTCCATGACAATGTGCGTAAGCGTCACCTTGCTCACCACAGTGATACTCACACTGCTTTCCGGATGGCAGGTCTCCCGCGCCAGCGTGCGCAACGCGGCCTGATGGATTTTGTTATGCAGCGGGCCGACGCTGGATGGCGTTGGCAATAAAATAGTAGACAACTCCGGCGCTGATGAGACTCAGAACGCTGATCGTCTGCGCCCATTGCTGCATCAGCAGACTGACGAACGCGCCCAGATAGGCCAGGAGCAGTAATGCAGGAGTGACAGGATAGCCCCAGGTCTTGTACGGACGATGCATTTCCGGTTGCTTTCGGCGAAGAATGTACACGGCTCCCACAGCCATGCCGTAAAAGATCAGCCCCGCGCAGATCACGGAATCCGTCAGATTATCAAATGCGTTTTTCAGACGTCTGGAATGTGCTTCGCCAGCAGAAGGCACATCCGTCTTCGCAACATCACTCACAGTCGTGGTGGATCGCACCGTTGGCGACGGCGACACAGGGTGCGACGGCGCTGGCGAGGCCGGCGTTGCACTGGGATCCCAGATCGAAAACAGCAGCACAAGAAAGATGGCCCAGGCAGCCTGCAGCAGAATCGTATTCGCCGGCGTTCGGTAGACGGGATGAATTTTCTGGAGCCAGCGGGGAACCAGGCCATCACGAGCAATCGCAAGATAAATTCTGGGGCCGGTGATCATATTGGAATTAGTGGCACCAAACGTCGAAATCATAACGCCAATGGCTGCGATCTGAGCACCGCGGTGGCCAAACATCTGCTCGAACATATCTGCTGCGACCGTCCCGCTGTTCGCCAGATGATCGATCGGAAGAACCAGATGATAGCTGAGGTTTGCGCCGAGGTAGACGACGATAACGGTCCCGAGTCCGATCGCCATGGCTCGCGGAACATTGCGCCGAGGATCTTTGATGTCTTCTGCGACAGGCCCAAGATTGATCCATCCATCGTAGGGCCACAGAACGGCGACCATCGCAATTCCCAGGGCTTTCAGAAAGTTTCCGGTCGAACCGGGGGAATTGGGCATGTTCCACAAGGGCTGCAGATTGGCGGTATCCGTGTGACGAAAAATGAAAGGCAGAACAATCAGGGCCGCAAGAAATCCGACTTTCGATACGGTCGCCGCTCCCTGCACGGTCGCGCCGGCGCGAGTGCTCAGGAGATTCACGACCGACAGTCCTGCGATAATCAAGACGGCCATTGTCGTCTGGCCTGATGGCGAAATTGGAAAAACCTGATTGAAGTACAGGACCGTGGCACATGCGAGCGCACCGACGGATCCCGTTCGCACAACCCAGAATTCCGTCCATCCCCACAGAAAGGCTGGCAGCTTTCCGTACGCGGCGCGAATGTAAAGATACGGGCCACCGGCGTGAGGAAACATCGCGCCGAGTTCCGCGAGGGCTAATGATCCGCATAGCGTAATCACGCCCACAAACAGCCATGTACCCATGATGGCCAGAAATCCGTACGGCTGCAGTGCGGTATCAACGGCGCTCACTTTCAGAAAGATGCCCGATCCGATGATGGACCCCACAACAATCATCGTGGCATCAAAAAGTCCGAGCACCTGAGGTAATCGATCGGGACCAGTTCCTGAGCCCGGATCGGCCGGCTCGTTATCGATCATCACAGAGGCCGCAGGCTGAGCACTCATCACAAATCCTTGTGAAAGATGGCTGACGAATTCAGGTGAGCAGCGATTGTGGGAATGGGTCACTTTCGGGCGGGGCTGAGAATGCTAACGCCGCCGTCGCTGAAATCCGAGTCATCACGACACCGACGACTGCAGAGTTCGCAATGTCTGGCAGCAATGCCTGGATCAGTGTTCAATTGAGAAGACCGTTGAGAAGACCGTTGAGCAAGCGTTCGAGAACTCCGCCTGGAGATGTCTACACAGCGGCCCACTTGCCCAGTTGCCGCGCGATTGCTTGACGGACGTCAGTGATCAACTGGCCAGTGCCTCGATATCGATCCAGCCGGTCCATGTCTGGCCGGCCAGGAGGACTCTCAGCCCTGCATCAATGCCGCGCTGTTCCAGATTGATCGCATCAGTCACGCACGTATACGGCTCCATGCACACGGAGCTGCTCCACGGAGGAGTAAACACAACCAGCTCGCGAAAGTCGGATGAACAGCGTTGCTCGACCGCAAGGCCGGCCGCGGGGTCCGCGATGCGGCAAGTGACAACACCCTTCTCGGAGGTCACATCAGAATAAATGTCGTCCACTTTCAGGCCGTCAAAAGTGCGACCCTGACGCAATTCCAAATCGGACGGAGGCGTATGCTTTGTGCCGTCTGGAAGACACTGTTCGAGATTCCAGATGGAATGCCCGGGGACTGTCAGCACGCATTGCGAAGCGGTTGACGTTGAAGAAAGGGGAACTCGGAAATATGCATGAGTACCGAATCCCCAGGGCAGCGATTTGTCATCGTGATTCACAACTCGAATCTCAGACCGCAGGCAGCTTCCGACCACCTGATAACTTACCTGAATCTCTGCATCAGCTGGCCACAGGTTTTGACGGTCGAGCGCGTCAATGCTGCACCGAAACGCGCCGGTCACTCGATCGCCGGTTCTTTCAACGATTCGCCACGGCCGGTCCAGGCACAATCCGTGAATCGCGTTGCCGGTCGGATCAAACAGCACCTCCTGAGGTGTCAGCTGAAAGATTCGACCGTCCCACGAAAATCGTCCCTCACGAATTCGGTTGGGATAGGGGAACAAAAGGGGATTTCCAAAATGAGTTTCCGGATGCGGACCGTCGGCAAAATCGGTTGGAGCTGACAGGACATCGACAACTCGACCATCAGGCAATCGGGCGAGGAACTGAAAACAGTTGAATCCACGATCAACGGCAATACGAGCTGATGAACCGGACGTTGGATCGGTGATGTCGACAACTGCCACGCAGAAGACTCCTCAAAGATGGATACGAAATTTTTTTCAAAGATGCGAGAATTTCCCCGTCATGCAGCAGTAATCTCTCGCGGAGCGGATCCTGTGGCAACAATCAGGTCATTCGCTTTCCCCAAACTGGCTACAGACCTTTTTCAACGGCTCCGTTCACCACCGGTTAAGCGGCATTGGGTTGCCATGCGGCCGCTTTGACCGTGTTTCACGGCTTCGGTCGCAAGATAGAAGATTCGCAGTCCCTGCAGGAAATCACTTCGCCAATTTGGATGAATTTTGCTATGAAACGCAGAGTGCAGCGAAATCGTCAGACTCAGTCCGTGCGACCGAGGCAATCCACCAGCTTCGCATGAATTTGGAATGCCCTCTTTGGGCATCTGATGCGATCATATTTGTCATTGGAAATCCTGAGAAAGGTTAACATTGTTATGGCTATCTTTGCAGACAATTCTGAGTCAATCGGACGCACTCCGCTGGTGAGAGTTAATCGCCTGACAATCGGTCTGAAGGCGACAATTCTCGCGAAGATCGAAGGGCGCAATCCGGCTTACAGCGTGAAGTGCCGCATCGGTTCCGCAATGATTTGGGACGCGGAACAGTCGGGCCGTCTTAGACCAGGCATGGAAGTGGTGGAACCAACCAGCGGCAATACAGGGATTGCTCTGGCCTTCGTCTGTGCGGCGCGCGGATATAAGCTGACACTGACCATGCCGGAAACGATGTCGGTTGAACGACGGATGATTTTGCGTGCGTTCGGTGCCAATCTAATTTTGACTCCAGGCGCAGAAGGCATGAAGGGCGCGATCGCTCGTGCGGAAGAGTTGGCTCAGAGAGACAATTGCTACATTCCGCAGCAGTTCAAGAATCCCGCGAACCCTGACATCCACTTCCGCACTACCGGTCCGGAGCTGTTCGAAGATACCGGCGGAAAGATTGATTACTTCGTATCGGGAGTTGGCACAGGCGGCACGATCACTGGTGTTAGCCGGTACTTGAAGATTCACAAAGGGCTGTCGGTAAAATCCATCGCCGTCGAACCAGCGTCCAGCCCGGTCCTGTCGGGTGGAGCACCGGGCAAGCATAAAATTCAGGGTATCGGCGCCGGTTTCAAGCCCGACGTGCTGGACATGAGCCTTGTTGATGAAGTCATTCAGGTGACCGACGAAGAGTCCATGGAAATGGCGCCTCGCGTGGCTCGCGAAGAAGGCATTATCTGCGGGATCAGCTGCGGAGCGGCGATGGCGGCGGCTCTGAAAGTGGCTGCTCGGCCAGAAGCCGCAGGCAAGACGATCGTTGTGGTCCTGCCGGATTCTGGTGAGCGTTACCTGTCATCCCCAATGTTCGATTACGCTCGCGAATTGCCGGCAACGTAAACATGCGACCGCCGTGTTCGCAAAAGAATGATCGCCGGGATCTGGTGCTGCAAAAGTATCAGATCCCTGTTTTCTATCGCGAGCGGCGTTGTTTTGTAAGATGGGCGTCGGCAGAGTGATCCCAACTCGAAACGTCGATGAGCGTCGGGGCGAAAAAGTTACAGACCGTGTGATCTGAAGGCAGGAATCGTCCGTTACCGCTGAAAGAGTACCTCAGCGGACGAGTCAGATAAGAGAGCAGTGATGGAAAAACTGACCATCTTTTTCGCGGTAGTGCTGTTTGGAGTCCTTCGCGGTTTTCTGCAGAGACGACACGTGAAGGCGGAACTGGAAGAACGCATGGCGAAAGCCAGAAATCGACCGGTCGTACGACCTCTGGGTGGTCGGCTGCCCGCTGAGCAGAATCAGGATGGGCGCAGCGTCACAGCAGGCGGAGCTTTGCCGGGACAATCGGCCGATCCGTCGGCGGACTCTGGCAGCTGAATTAGGCGCCGCGATGAAATTTGGTTAGTGTTTGTATCAGGTTCACGGGTCCCCGGTTTTGTTGGGAGATAATTGTGCAGAAAATCATCGACGCAATTGTGCCCATTTTTGTATTCATTGCCGTGATCTCCGGGATCATCAATTCCATTCGTGAAGCGGCCGCCAAGAACGCTCGACCTGCCCCACAGCCCGCTCAGCAGTCGCGGGCGAAAGCTGAAATTGAAGCGTTTCTGACCGGTGGCAAGCCGCCGAATTCCCGTCCGCAGACTTCTGAAGAGAATTTTCAGGACTCGTCCCGCCCAAAGCCCGGCGTTAGGCCGAAGTCATCGAAAAAGCAAAAGCTGGTCTCTGCGTCGGAAGGAAAGCAGAGCGAGAAAGCCAAAAAGCACTCGAATATGGGTTCAGGCCTTTCCGAGCATGTTGATTCGTTTATTGGTGATCACGTGCGAAGCCACATGGGACGAGACGTCGATGCGTTCGTGAACATGGATATTGCCGAGCGTGTAAAAAGTCATCTGGGGTCTCAATCCAGTTCTCCGCAGGACATCGTCAGCACGGTCACAGGCTCACAGGCAGCGACAGACCTGCTCGCCCTGCTGAAGACCAAGTCGGGCGTTAAAAACGCGATTCTTGTCAACGAAATTCTGAGCAAGCCTCGATCTCTCCGCCGCTGATTGCCGTTTTCAAGCCGCGATTGACGTTCAGAGCCCCTGCATTTCAAGTGCGCGGTTTTTGCCGCACGGTACGGCATCTCAGATACTCGCGACGCCTTCGCTATTGGGGCGAAAGGGACTTCATTTCACGTTCAGATTCTCGTCACCAGGGTCTCGGTGATGCCGTCAGTGTTCGCCCTATTGCTGGCCATCGGCAATGGTCAAGGGCGGAACCAGAATGTTCCAGCGAGCTGCGAGGAATGGTGAAAAACGCTTAAACCTGGGGTTCCACCGTTTGACATATGGAGCCGTATTGAGCAACATTACGTTGTCGATCTCAGGGTTTCGAAGCAAAAACTCCGAGGTGGGCTCCGATCAAGTGAATGCATGGTCCAGGCTGGCTCCTGGAACAACGATTCTCAAGCTTCCTCACTGGCTGTCTGTGGCAACGGAATGTTGCAGTGTTCGGTTCAGTCCCGTCATAACTCGCATTCGCGACACCTATTCACATCTTCTTCAACGATTTCTCAGTTGTCCTCTGTCCGTTCCACTCGTTCTCAGCATGCGAACATCCCGGTCATTGGGATTGTCGGAGGGGTTGGTGCTGGAAAAAGTTCGGTCATCCGCAACGTTTCCTCCCTGCGTCTTCACGTCGTTGATGCTGATCACATTGGACACGAACAGTTAGTCGTTCCTGAAATTCGTGACAGGATTGTCGGAGTCTTTGGAACGCGAGTGCTGGATGACGAAGCGGTAATCAGCCGACCGCATCTTGCCGCTGAAGTGTTTGGTGATTCGATAGAACAACAACAAAAACGTCAGCAGCTGAATGCAATCGTGCACCCGGCGATTCGATCAGAAATGCGACGACAAATTAACGCGGTGTCGCAGGATGCAGACGCCATTATTTTAGATGCTGCTCTGCTGCTGGAAGCTGGCTGGGCAGACGAATGTGACGCCGTGATTTTCATTGATACGGCACTGGAGCAACGTCGAAAGAGAGTCGCTGAAACTCGCGGATGGTCGAGCGAAGAACATGCTCGCCGAGAAGCATCGCAGTGGGGGCTCGATAAGAAGAGACAGTTCTGTGAGTTTGTTGTAGATAACTCCGCATCTCCGGAAGTCGCAAGTCAGCAAATGGAACAGACGCTGAAGTTGATTGTGTCTCGACATACCCAGGCAACCTGAGAAGCAGATATTGAAGCCTGAATGTTCATGTAAAATTTTTTCCAAATCTGAAGATAGTCAGCCTGCTTAAACCTTACCGGCGTTTGAGTGGCTAAGTGTGTGAATTCCTTTCTGTGTTCTGCCGGTCCACCTTCCTTAATTTTCCTGTCTGGAGGCCCGACGCGGCCATGTCTACTCGAAGTCCTCGCCCTGACGATCCTCGTTCCGGAAATTCGCGACCCCTTCGAAGATCCGAAGAACGCACGGAAGTGAATGAAGCAGAAAAGCCTGTCTCGGAGACGTTCGCGCCTCCGGATGGCAGCGAAATCAACATTGCTGAACTGCAGCGAATGTCGATGAAAGATCTGCTGACCATCGCCGAGCAGGAACAGTTGTCAGAATATCACGGACTGAAAAAGCAGGACCTGATTTTCAAAATCCTGAAAGAACGCACCCGGATGAACGGGTTGATGTTCGGAGAAGGCACTCTGGAAATCCTGCCGGATGGTTTTGGATTTCTGCGTAGTCCCGATTACCACTACCTGCCGTGTCCCGATGACATCTATGTCAGCCCCAGCCAGATTCGTCGATTCGGTCTGCGCACGGGCGCTACTGTGGCAGGTCAGATTCGGCCACCGAAGGAAAATGAACGTTACTTTGCCCTGCTGCGAGTCGCGGCGGTCAATGGCGAAGATCCGAATCTGCTGACCAACAAGGTCTTCTTTGATGATCTGACTCCGTTGCACCCGGAGAAGCGTTTGCGACTGGCTGACAACGCCGAGTTTCTCAGTACTCGCGTTGTTGATCTGATCGCTCCCATCGGCCTTGGCCAGCGTGGTCTGATCGTGTCACCTCCGCGAGCCGGCAAAACCGTGCTGTTGCAGCAGATGGCCAAAGCCACATTGCAGAATCATCCGGACGCGTACGTCATCGTCCTGCTGATTGACGAGCGGCCGGAAGAAGTCACTGACATGGAACGCAAGCTGAAGGCTCGCAATTGCGAAGTTGTCAGCAGCACGTTCGACGAATCCACTGCGCGTCATATTCAGGTGGCTGAGATGGTCATCGAGAAAGCCAAACGAATGGTGGAGTATGGCCAGGATGTGATCATCTTCCTGGACAGTATTACTCGACTTGCTCGAGCATGGAACACGGAGATTCCAAACTCTGGCAAGACGCTTTCGGGCGGTGTCGATGCGAACGCTTTGCAACATCCCAAGCGGTTCTTCGGTGCAGCCCGCTGCGTAGAAGAGGGCGGCAGTTTAACCATCATCGCAACAGCTCTGGTGGATACCGGCAGCCGTATGGATGAAGTCATCTTTGAAGAATTCAAAGGGACCGGAAATACCGAACTGCACCTCGACAGACGACTCGTCGAAAAGCGAATCTGGCCAGCCATCGACGTCAATCGCTCGGGCACTCGTCGAGAAGAGCTGCTTATGAACGAAGACGAATTGAAACTGGTATGGGTTCTTCGCAGGGTTCTGAACGATATGAGTCCGGCTGAAGCGATGGAGTTGCTGATAAACCGCATGAAACGGACAAAGTCGAATGAAGAGTTCTTGCTGTCCATGAATCTGGGCTAAAGTTTCGATAGCTCGACTCACGAAAACCGCGTTCTGCGGACACTTTGATCGCTTCCCTCGTTCTTGGCGCCTTTTTATTCCCCTGATATTGATGATGACTCATGCCCACTGAAATTCATGGTCAGTTAACTGCAGCCGAAACAACGTTTGCAATTGTTGTCAGCCGCTTCAACGATCTCATCACCAAACGACTGCTCGAAGGTGCCATCGATACCGTCGTGCGACACGGCGGAAATGCCGATCGGATTACCGTCGTGTGGGTGCCCGGATCATTCGAAATCCCTCTGGCCGCGGCAGCGCTTGCGAAGTCTGGAAAGTTCGCTGCAGTGATTTGTCTGGGCGCGGTGATTCAGGGCAATACCAGCCATCATGAATACATCAACAGTCAGGTGGCCGCAGGCATCATGAGCATCACTCGTGAAACCGGAATCCCGGTGACGTTTGGCGTCATCACTTGTGAATCTATGGACCAGGCTTTGGACCGCGCGGGCGGCAAAGTTGGGAATAAGGGCCACGAAGCGACGTTGGCCGCGATTGAGATGGTCAGCGTCCTGAAGAAGATCCGTGGCTGATGGAGCACTGGATTTTGTGAACGCCAAAAGCCGGCCGTGTGAGTTACGAACGCCGCTGCGGTCACACATAAAAATTCAAAAATGAAACACAGGGCCTCGATCCATTTTCTGCCATGCAGACAATGGATCGAGGCCCTGTTGATTTTGTGGATCACCTGATCCACTGCTTCTTAGATTACTCTTCAACTGGCGGTCGCTGCGGACGTTCGCCACCTCGATCGCCGGGGCCGCGATCGCCTTCCGGTCGTCCTTGCGGACGATCGCGGTCTGGTCCCGGTGGACGACCGCGGCGTTTGATCATTTCGGAGGCGAAGACCATCAGCTCTGCTTTGTCGAGCTTTCCGTCTTTGTCGGCATCAAATCGCAGAGCGTCTTCGACAAAACGCTCCGGCGTTGGAGGTCCGGGAGGTCGCTCACCGTCTCGCGGTGGACCGCCGTCACGCGGTGGACGATCTCCATCACGTGGTGGACGATCTCCATCACGTGGTGGACCGCCGTCGCGTGGTGGACGATCACCGTCGCGTGGAGGACCGCCATCACGTGGTGGTCGATCGCCATCTGGAGGTCCATCGGGCCGGCCGTCGCGTCCCGGGCCACCTTCCGGGCGTGGTGGACGAATTTCGTCATCGGTCAGTTTGCCATCCGCGTTCTTGTCGAGCGTCTTCAATGCGACAGTGGCGTTGGCGATTTCTTCTTCTGAAATTTCTCGATCTCCGTTCTTGTCCAAAGCATCCATGACTGGATGTGGCGGACGATGTGGACCGTCGCCATCCGGGCCTCCATCGCGCTGCGGTGGCGGGCCATCAGGACGATCACCTTCTGGCGGTTGGGCGATCGCGTTCATCGTGACGGACGCTGCAAGAACAGCCAGTATGGAGCTGGCAAGTAAAAGCTTTTTCATGGAACACAACTTTCGAAAATGGGTGAAACTTCCGGAGAAACCAGATAACGCAAGATTCGCGTTTAGGGGGACTCTTCTTCAACAACTCGAAACATATCATTGGCCTTAAAGACAATATTGGGTCGGTTAGCCGCGCTGAACTCCAGGTGACAGTCCATCAGGATTCCACGCGGAGCATCTTTTGGTATTTGAATGGTGACCACCAATTGGTTCCCCTCTCGCTTAATCTGCGTGGCCTCGAACGGACCAATCTGTACCCACACAGGCGGGCCGGCTGGAACACCAATTCGATCCGCTTTTTCCGGAGCAAGCTCAATCGACAGCTGATGTGTTTTCCCTGGCGATGCACTGGCAGGGCGAACGGCCGCAATGACTTTCGGCTGGCGAGTTTCGCCGCTGCTGTTATCCTCGATGGCACCTTCTTCAAGTCCTCGTCGACCACGAAGATTGGCCGCTTCCGGAACTCCCGCATAGCCACCGATGACATAAGGAAATCGGCCGGGTGTCACATGGTAATGATAGCCTCGCACAGCATCCGAATGGCCGTTGCAGACGTCCAGCGAACTTTCAGTCGTCAAGTCTTTCGCCATGACTCCGTCACCTTCATACGGACCGTACACCGGGAAACCATCGAAGGCAAAACCAATGACGGGCGAATGCTGCTTCCCGTTGTCGCGGAAAGGCGACTTCACACAAACCGGGTATTTGTGATAGTGGTAAACGCCGCGTTGCTCAGGATGTCCACAGCAGGAATCCAGCCACACTTCGGAATACCCTTCGACCGCATTCATTCCGCCCTGTTCAAAAGGGTTGAAGAACACGACACCATTCAAAGCGACACCGATCGGCCCCATGGGCACTCGGGTGATATGATCGTTGAGCTTCGGTTCAAGCGGCAGTCGAAACTGAAACTTCTGCACTTCGATTCGATTAGGATTGCCGGAGTTTGGAAACTGGGCAGTCGGATGATTTGGATATCCCTGACTGTCCATAATGAGATGAGTCGCATCGTGCTGAATCACCACGTTGTCGATGCCGTCCTTGTTGGAATCTTTTCGATGATACGAAAACAAATCCAGATAACGGTCGGCGTCTTTAAAGTAGTACACCGGCGGTTCCGTCTGACTCACGTACCAGTGACCCGCAAGTGGTTTCAACGTCGCCGAATCAACAGTGTCCTGCGCCCAGCCGACGGTGTTTGAACATACCAAAAGTAACATCACTCCAGGCATTGTGCAGGCAGGCATCGATCGTGACTTTTCCATTTCCGATTTGATACCGGTAAATGCAGGCCGTTGATGATTCAATGACTGGCCAGCGAAACTATTGAGTGCAGATCTAAACATTGTTCTGTTCCGGATTGACGCTGGGGCTGGTTTTGGAAAGCGGAAGGCGAACGGTGAATGTTGTGCCTTCACCTGGAGTCGATTCGCAATGGATTGTTCCCTGATGCGCATCCACAAGACTTCTGCAGATGGCCAGTCCGAGTCCTGAGCCGCCGTGTTTTCGTGAACGCCCCGCGTCAACGCGATAGAAACGCTCGAACAGCTGCGGAAGATGTTGAGCAGCGATGCCCGCACCATAATCCTGAACGGTTAACACCGCATCCGCTCCATCGATTCGCACCCGAACGATAATTTTTCCATCGGATGCGGAATGTTGAATGGCATTGTCGATCAGGTTGACGGGAACCTGAGTGAGAAAGCGTGCGTCGGCGTCAACCATAACCATCGTATCCGGAGTCACGCATTCCAGTTCAATTTTTGCTGCAGCAGCTTTCTCCAGCAACTGGGCCACGGCATCTTCCGCAATGTTGCGAAGATCGATTGGCGCCGGCCGAAGTTCAAGTCGTTCTGAATCTGTGCGAGCGAGCAGCAGCAGTCCGTCAATCAGAGATCGCATGCGGTCCGCCGACTTCAAACAGATCTCCAGCGTTTCCTGGTACGCTTCAGGGCTTCGAGGTCTGGACAACGCGAGTTCCGCCTGTGACTGAATCACTGCTAAAGGAGTGCGAAGTTCGTGCGAAGCGTCCGCGGTAAACTGCGTGAGCCGACAGAAGGCCTGTTCCAGACGTGCAAAGGTTCCGTTCAAAACGGAGCCCAGCTGGACCAGTTCCTGATCAAGATGAGCCGTCTCAATCCTTCTGTTCAGACTTGTCGCGGAAATCTGGGAGGCTGTCTGAGAAATCATCTGAATCGGTTCGACCATCCGCCCTGAAATCCACCATCCGCCCAGCAGTCCAATCGCCAGAGTCGCCACCGCCATTGCCGCGATCTGGAATCCAAAGCGATGCAGACCGGACATATCGTTTTCAAGTGATCGCAGCACAAGAATCGTGGTTCCGTGAGGTCCTCGTTTCGAGACTTCAACCTGCCTGCGTTCCATAGAGATCCGGGGCGCGGCAATTCGCTCTGGCAGCGCGGGCATCTGGGAAATGCGATATTCAGGAAATTCAGAACTCGTCGTCAGCAACGAACTGTTCGGTCTCCAGATGGCAAATTCTATGGCATCCATTCGAGGTTGTGGTCTGTCAGGCGGGGAGCCATCCGCATTCTCATCGCCGTCAGGTCGGTTTCCACGCACACCATCCGGTGCACCTCGATCATTTGGACCAAACGGACGTCGCAGGGGGTGACGATCGCCAATCGCCGGCGGGGGCGGCCCAACCGGAAACGGGTCCCTCATCTGATGGTCGGGCGACTTTCTATCCTGCGGCGGTCGGCGATCAAACTCCCTGTCGCGAGGCGGCCGCACTTGAAACTCGGGCGGCATGGAGCCGAAGAGAAACTCCGGCCGAAGAACACTCTCCGTATGTCCGCCGGGTTGTCCGGCAAACGCATCCGCATCTAAGTTCTTAATGACTCGAGGGGAAACGTTACGAAGGCTGACATCAAGATACTGAGCCGTCGACACGGCCTGCAACGTTGCGCGTTCATGCACATCGCGATCCGCTCGCCAATAGACCAGGCTGCCAAAGACAACGATCGATAGAGCGTAAACGGCTCCGTACCACCACTGCAGTCGTGCGCGAATGGATCTAATCATGGAGTATGTACCCCTGACCGCGACGCGTGGTGATAAAATCCTTCCCCAGTTTGCGTCTCAGGTTGGAGACATGGACATCGACCAGATTCGACAGGCTGTCTTCGTTTTCGTCAAACAGATGCTCATAAATCTGCGTGCGTGTGACTACCGATCCGCGGTGCACCGCGAGTAATTCCAGAAGAGAAAACTCACGCGGAGTCAACAGGATCGGGGTCTCTCCCCGCGTGACCGTCTTCGCACGCGTATCAACCGTTAGCTCTCCCACAAATATTTGTGACGAAGCGAGTCCAGCCGATCGACGGATAATGGCTCTCAGCCTGGCCTTTAACTCTACCAGATGGAAAGGCTTGGCAAGATAGTCGTCAGCACCGCCATCCAGCCCACGGACACGGTCATTGACCCCATCGCGCGCTGTAAGAATCAAGACCGGCGTTTTGTGTGTCTTGCGAAGTTGTTCCAGAACCTCCCAACCCGTCATTTTGGGCATCAGCAGGTCCAGCACGATCGCGTCGTAGCTCCAGCTTGTGGCTTTATACAAACCTTCCTGCCCGTCGGCCGCTTCATCAACGGCATAGCCGTCCTCGCGCAGGACCTGGGCGATCGTACGCAGCAAATCAGGTTCATCTTCGACGACGAGAACTCGCATGGCGAATAGATTTCACTCGGTGCTGACCCGGGATGCAGAAACACATTGTTTCTGCAAACAGCCCGGATGTTACCGAGTGCAACCTGAAGACAGCGTGAAGACGTTCGCAGATTTTTGCGAACACTCCGCCGGCCAGCCGCGAATGCTCTAATCGGGCAGTTCCTGCCCTTTAGTTTCCGGCCCCAGCCAGATCACGAAAACACCGATCAAATAGATGGCCGCCATTGCCGAACCGGCTTTGGGAAAACTGTCGCCGAAAAACTTCATCAGGTTGGCGGTTTGTAGTCCGCCAATGGCGGCAACAATTCGACCAAAGTTAAAGGAAAACCCCTGACCGGTTGCGCGGACCGATGTGGGGAATAATTCCGGAAAATACAGTGGAAAGAAACCGTAAAATGACGCGGTCACGCCCCCTGCAAGAAAGGCCGCAAACAGAAAGCCTGGGCCGAACTCAGTGTGGAAATTGTAGAAGTACAAAGCTGAGACAAAGGACCCCAGGCACAGAACCGCGTAGGTGATTCTTCGCCCAAATCGTCCGGCCGCCATAGCTGCCAGAATGGTTGAGATGATCGCGCCGACAGCGGTTGCGGCCTGAGTCAACTGAGGCGCAAAAAATTTCTTAGCCTCGACAGCTTGCACTCCTGGTCCAGCATCAACCTTCTTGATATCCGGCCTCAGTTCTCCGGCCCACCGAGGCGCCCACTGGATCGAGCCCCATGTGCCCAGCAACGCGATTCCTGCGAGGCTGGCACCCAGAAACATTCGCCCCAGCACTCGGGACCGCGATTGAGCTGACAGCGTTCCTGAAGCGACAGATCGGGACAGATATTGCCGCACGGGATACAGAAAGCCAAATAAGGCCGCGATCAGTCCCACAATTGTGAGAACGACAGCCAGCGCACGGGGGACATCTGAAGCCGCTGGTGACCAGACAAAGATGATTCCGATCGCCGCCAGACAGCCAATCATCACACCGATTAAGTCCGAGTTATTCCAGTTCGCTGTTCCGCCGCTTGCTTTTTCTTCTTCCCACTTTGCTGATTCAGGAACAAACAGTCGAATGAAAAAGATCAACAAAGCCGGAAAGGCACCCGCGATCATCAAAAACCGCCAGGCATCGTTCTGGATAAGGCTGGTAGCGGTTTCCTGAGACACGTTCAGGAAAAGCAGAGCGGATTCCACGCGGCCAATAAACTGCGACAGACCGATGCTGAGTATCGCCACAAGCAGAAAGCCCACGTTCGAAGCTGCGCCAATTAAGCCGGCGATGAATGCTCGCGATTTCCCGGGCCAAATTTCATTCACGAGTGCCACGCCCAGCGACCACTCGCCGCCCATGCCAAGCGACGCGATAAACCGCAGTACGGCAATGTGCCATGCTTCGGTCGCGAAACCGCACAGACCGGTCAAGATGGCATACGTGAAGATACTTAACGACATCGCTCGTACGCGACCGATTTTATCGCCCAGCCAGCCGAACAGCACTCCTCCACTGGCAGCGCCGACGAGAAACACGGCCATGATCACACCAAACCATTGCGTGGCCACGCTTTCGACCGCTTCCGGCGAAAGGTTACTTCCCAGCAGTTCTTTTAACGCCGGCTTCCCGATCAGCGGAAACAGTCCCATCTCGAAGCCATCGAACATCCATCCGAGCAATGCCGCTGCAAGCGTTGCGTATTGAGAACCACGACTGGCCGCGGGCGCATTGGTGCCGTTTGACATGAAACCCAGGCTCCGAAAAAATTGGCGGGAATGTTTGGAAGTACAGTTCGAGAGTTGATTCCGTGGGGCAGACTTTGAGCTTATAGCGAATTCGCCGCCGGATTGAAGTTCCAGGCGTATTGAAGCTCTGTCGCAGTCCCGAATGAAAGTCGAGCACTCGACTATTCGCCTGCAAAAGCAGCAGACGCAACTCCGCAGCCAGCACGGGCGTTCAGCGGTGTCGACGCAAAGCGCAGCGACTGTTTCTCGAAGGCCTCACGGCCTGAAAAATCTATCGCTGCTGGTGGCAAAGACCTGCATCTCGATTTACCACAGCCCGCTAACATCCCCGAGCGACTGCGGTACACGTTTCGGCGCTGCGGGATGGGGTAGCTGCCTGTATTTTTGCAGTTGATCAACCGCAGGCCCGAGGCGCAAAAGTCAGAAGCGGCAAAAAGTCAGAAGCGGCGAATCGTGTCTCTGGCCGCGTCGTCGGCTTCACGATCACAACACGTCAGGCATTCGACGAGCCGCAGTCCGCGGTGAAACGCTGTGACATGCCGCGACGTTCAAGTTCCGCGTTGAGCACGCTGTGATAGTGAGCCAATCGGATGCGTGCGTCATCCAGAGAACCGCCGAAGGAACGCTTTTCGTCCAGATAGATCAGCGGAACAGGGAATTCCTGAATCTTCCATCCCAGATCGACCGCCTGAACCCACAACTGCAGCGGCATCGCATACCCGGTATCGGTGATGTTCAGATGCTCCAGCGCGGGAACACGATAGGCCTTGAATCCGCAAAACGCGTCTGTGATCGAAAGGCCGAGTTGTTCATTGAGACACGAAGTGATACTGGCGTTAATCTGACGCCGCTCGATCGGTGGCAAACTGTCGCCATCGAACGCCTTTAGATAGCGAGACCCGGAAATCATATCGAAGGGACCGTCCTCAGCATGCACCATCGCCGCAATCTGTCGCACAAGATGGGGCTGATGCTGACCATCGCAGTCCATCGTGACAAGAATGTCATAGCCGTGCCGCAACGCATATTCGAATGCAGTGATCAGTGCCGCGCCGTAACCACGATTGGGCTTATGGTGAACGACATGGATCGAGGGAATGCCCTCCAGAACTTCGGCGGTCCCGTCGGTCGATCCGTCATCGACGACAAGAATGTCTTTGGTGTGCTGCTGCAGTTCCGTGAGAACAGCAGTCACGTGGGAAACTTCGTTGTAGACGGGCAGTGCCGTAAGGATGCGGTAACTCATAATGTTTATCGTAGAACCAGTGATTCCGATGTCAATCTGCAGTCCAGGAATCTCCCTGATTCGCGCGATCACGTTTTGCGACGATCGAACACATGCCGGACAAGCCCGGGCAGAACATCTGCGTCGAGTGTCGCGATTTTTCCGGCCCGAAGCAGATCCCAGGCAATGGCGGCCATCGCGGCATTGTCTGTACACAATGCCATCGGAGCAATCATCAGCTCGATGCGTTCCTTATTCGCCATTCGCTGCAATTCATCGCGCAGAGATTGATTCGCTGCCACTCCACCGCCCACGCACAGTCGAGAATAACGCATTTGGCGAACGGCCAGCCGACATTTCGCGACGAGCACTTCAACAGCGGCTTCCTGAAACCCGGCGGCCAGATCGTTCACGCGATCCGGCGGAGTGTCCTGCAGCTGATCGGGCCCCGGCACTCCTCGAGCCGCATACAACGCGGCTGTCTTGAGTCCCGAAAAACTAAAGTCCAGGCGACCACTGTTGATTAAAGGTCGAGGCATCTGAAAGCGTTTGGGATTTCCCTGCAGTGCTGCCTTTTGAATAGAAGGACCACCGGGATAAGGAAGATTCAATATCCTCGCAACTTTATCAAACGCTTCCCCCGCAGCATCATCCGTTGTGCCACCGACCAGTCGGCATGTCGTCGCCGAGATGCAGTCATAAAGATTGGTATGGCCACCGCTGACCACAAAT
Organism: uncultured Planctomycetota bacterium; assembly: GCA_947085455.1. Classification (GTDB taxonomy): domain Bacteria; phylum Planctomycetota; class Planctomycetia; order Planctomycetales; family Planctomycetaceae; genus SXXK01. Next base: position 48,642 of record CAMTWR010000024.1, read on the forward strand.
CCGACACACGGATAAATGCTATGCGACTGTCCCATTCCGCAGGCATAAATATGAGCCTCGACATGATTCACGGTAATCAGCGGAACACCCAGACTCATCGCCATCGTTTTGGCGGCAGTGAGCCCGACCAGCAGCGACCCGACCAGTCCGGGTTCCGTCGTCACAGCGATCGCACTGAGTTCTGCCGGGGTACACTGAGCTTCTTTCAACGCCGCCTGAATCACCGGAAGAATTCGCCGCACGTGGGCGCGTGAAGCGATCTCCGGAACGACACCGCCCCATTCTTCATGAAGCTCAAACTGCGACGCGACAATGCTGGAGAGAACCTCGCCGTCTTCCCGAACGACGGCGGCAGCGGTTTCGTCGCAGGAAGATTCGATCGCCAGAAGCCGACGATCACCGGAACCCGTTGTGGAAGTCACTGTGCTTGCCAATGTGTTGGACGTGTAAAATTCGACGACATCAATTCTTCGTGATCACATCCTTGCCGACCCACGGACGCAGAACCGGCGGCACGACCACACTGCCATCCGCCTGCTGGTAATTTTCCAGAACCGCAATGATGGCACGCGCACAGGAAATCGCAGTGCCGTTCAATGTATGAACGAACTGAGTCCCCTTCTTGTCGGCGCTCTTGCAGCGGATGTTCAACCGGCGCGCCTGATAGTCGGTGCAGTTGGAAGCGCTGGTGACTTCGCCATATTCGCCGCCGTCACCGCGGCCCGGCATCCACGCTTCGATGTCGAATTTGCGATAAGCCGGCCCGCCGAGATCACCCGAAGCTGTATCAATCACCCGGTAAGGAATACCAAGAGACTGAAAGACTTCTTCTTCGATACGCAATACTTCCAGATGCAGCGCGTCGGAATCTTTTACATCCGGCCCCGTGTAGCCGAACATTTCGACTTTCGTGAACTGGTGCACGCGATAGATGCCTCGACCCGCTCGGCCCGCGGCACCGGCTTCCGTGCGGAAACAGTGTGACAGTCCGGCATACTTCAGTGGCAACGTGGCCACGTCCAGAATCTGATCCTTCTGAATTCCACCCAAAGTAATTTCCGCCGTGGCCACAAGGCTTAAGTCGCTGTTGGCGACGGAGTAAATCTGAGTTTCATTTCCACGAGGATTGAAACCAATGCCCTCCAGCACGGAGTCCCGTGCGAGGTCCGGCGTTGTGAACAGCGTGAAACCTTCGCTGCGCAGTTTGGTCAGCGCGAACTGAACCAGCGCCATTTCCAGCATGACTGCGTCGTTCTTGAGGAAATAGAAACCGGAGCCCGCGACACGTGCTCCCGCTTCGAAATCGATCAGATCGAGATGCGCGGCAATTTCGACATGGTCCCTTGGCTTGAAGTCAAACTTTGGCTTCCCGCCCCAGACTCGCATTTCAAACGCATCGTCTTCCCCGCCGGCAGGGGCTGACGGATGAGTCATGTTCGGGATCCGAATTTGTTCTTCGCGCAGCTGTTCTTCGATCTTCTTCTGCAGCTCTTCGGTCGTTCCCACCTGGTCGCGAAGTTGCTTGCCCTGCTCCACAAGTGCAGCACGCTCGGTCGCTGCGGCTTTAGGAATCTGGGCCGAAAGCTCTTTCTGCTGTCGACGCAGGTCGTCACCTTTTGCAATCAGGGAATTGCGTTCATCGCGCAGCCGAATTACGGCGTCGACGTTCACTTCAACGCCACGCTTCTTACAGTTGTCGACAACAAGATCACGATGATCGCAGATGTACTGCAGATCCAGCATTGGATGAACTCCCTGAAACACTCGTTATGTAAATCGACCTGTAATTTTGTGCGATAGAGACCAGCGACAAGCCGAATGGTGCGGCTGCAGCCCAGGCTCCTCAGCCTGTTCCGATATCACGGACTGGACCGGCTGATAAGCGTGATCTTACTTCCGGACTTTCGCCAGTTCTGCCCAGAGGCATGCGCTGGCGAGTGTGCCACGGTGAAAATCCACGACGTGGATATGTTCGTCCGGGCTGTGAAGATTGTCTGAGTTTCGTCCCCAGCCGAGCAGCAGCGTATCGATTCCCAGAATCTGTTTGAAGCTGAGAACAACCGGAATTGAACCGCCCTCACGGATCAGAACGGGCGGTTGTCCGAACGCAGTTTCCACGGCCTTGCGAGCCGCGGTGAGCCACTCACTGGTCGGATCAAAAACGAACGCTTCGCAGCCGTGAAACCGCTTGAACTCGAACTCAATTCCCGGCGGACAGTTGGCCTTCATGAACTTTTCGAGGGCGTCCAGAATCTTTGTGGGATTCATTTTCGGAACGAGTCGGCAGGTAATCTTCGCGACCGCTCGAGATGGGATGATGGTCTTTGGTCCTTCACCCTGATAACCGCCCGCGATGCCATTGATATCGCATGTAGGACGTGCGGTCCGACGAACCAGTGTTGACCGTCCCGGTTCGCCGAACGGAGCTGAACTGCCCACTTCTTTCAGGAATGCCGGTTCGGAAAACGGCAGGGCCGCGTATTGTTCCTGTTCGATGGTCGTCAGTTCGAGCACGTCGTCGTAAAAGCCTGGGATCTGAATTCGGCCATCATCACCGACCAGTTTGCCGCACATGCGAGCCAGTGCGTTGACCGGATTAGCAATCGCGCCGCCATAGATTCCGCTGTGCAAATCCTTGGAGGGTCCCTTCAGACGAACCTCCGCCGCGACAATGCCTCGAAGTCCGCATGTGATCGCTGGAATCCCGTCTGCGTACTGACTCGTGTCGCTCACCACGGCAACATCGGCCTTCAGCAGCTCTTTGTGCGTCTCCAGAAATTGGTCCAGATTGGCACCACCAACTTCCTCTTCGCCTTCAATCAGCACTTTAATGTTGACGGGCAGATTGCCATTCACCTTCACCCACGCCTCGATAGATTTCAGGTGAGTGAACAGTTGCCCTTTGTCGTCGGTTGCGCCACGGGCGAAAAGTTTTCCATCGCGGACCTGCGGCTCAAACGGAGCGGTCGTCCAGAGATTCAACGGATCGGGCGGCTGCACGTCGTAGTGACCATACACAAGTACCGTCGGCAGTGCAGGATCCTGAATGCGTTCGCCGAAAACGATCGGATGTCCCTTGGTGGGATAGATCGTCGCAGTCAACCCGGCCTCGGTCATCGAAGATCGAACCCATTCGGCACAGGCCTTCATCTGCGGAGCATAGGCACTGTCTGCACTGATGCTGGGGATCCGGAGAAAGTTGCAAAGCTGTTCGAGGGACAGCGGCTGTTGCTGCTTGAGGAACTCGAGAACATCTTTCATGAGAATTCGCCAGAAACAAAGGTTGGAAAACAGGTTCGCTTGCGGAGCATCATGCCATGGCCGGATTGTTCAGGAAGTTGCTGCAGAAACGAAGCCCCGCAGAGTCGAGGATTCGAAAACTGAATTTCAGGATGCCGATGGATTCTGCCCTTTGGCAAGTTCCGCTTCCCATTCATCCAGCAGCGGCCAGTCCACTGCACATGTGCCAAAGTCGGCCATATGCTGATACTTGCCCAGCCGATCAATAGCCGACTGCAGCAGCGCCTTATCGTTTCGAAAAGCCGGCCCGTGACTTGGCAGCAGCCATTCGACACTGCTCTTCTGTATGCGTTTCAGCGATTCAATAAACGCGGGCAGATCGGATCCGTGATGAGCATCAATACTTCCCACACAGCCGTCACGGAAAATATTGTCGCCGGAGAACAGCAGATTTCCGAGCCGGAAGGAAAGCTGTCCGACGGCATGACCAGGTGTATGCCAGACCTGAACTTTGAGCTTCCCGAGTTCCAGCACGGCGCCTTCATCCACTTCCTGATCGATCACGAACCGGGGCATCTCAATTGAAATGCCCTGCGCAGGAATTTCCGCAAATGAGGCAATGCGATCGTTGGTCTCGAGGATCACTTTGGCATCCGGGTGAGCGATCAGCTGAGAGCCCGGCAGAAGTTCTTTCGCGCGAATAAAACCCTGCACATGGTCGGCATCTGCATGAGTGGCGACAAGGTACTTGCAGTTGGCGAGCGGGAAGTCCATTTGCCGAATCAGATTGATCAGCTCTTCAGCTGTGTCCGTGTAACCGATATCCAGCAGCATCCAGTCGTTGCCGGAAAAAATCAGATAGACGCAGCAGCCCAGCCGACGTCGCGCCTGGAAGTTGAGTTCAATGACGTTCGGAAACAGCTCTCGACGTTCGAGCATTGGGACGCTCACAAATCCTAAAATGGAAATTTGACAGGCACGAAGAATGTCGCGTACCCTCTCTTGCGGATTCTAGGGGAGGCCGCCTTCCGCGGCAACGCAGCCTCTCGCGTTGCAATGGCGGACCGACAGGCTGGGTTTCGTGGCCGTTCTTGACAATGAGGAATTCTGGCGGCAGGGCGAGACAGTGCTGTTCGCAGCGATCGGAATGCCGCTTTCTATCGTCCAATGGAACACTTGCGTCTACAATTGCGTCTACAATTCGATCGACGCTCGACTCTTACCATTTCGATTTCGTGTGTGGTGCCGCTGGATCGAACGTCCGCGTTTGCCCGCGTTTTGCCTTGAACGTTTACTCACGGGCTGCAAGTTTCTCGCACGATTTCTCACTTCCTGATCGACAAAAATATGCGATTCCTGATCACCAACGACGATGGTTACGACGCCCCGGGACTTGCCGCTCTGTACAGCGTGCTGCGGCCACTGGGAGAAGTCACCGTTGTCGCACCTTTTACGTGCCACAGTTCCAAAGGCCATGCGGTGGACACGAAAAATGCGATTCGACTGGAACGCAAGCACGTCGCACCATTTGGGGAGATCTACATCGCTCACGCGTCTCCGGCCGACTGCATTCGTGTGGGACTGTGCCATGTGATGAAGGAAAAGCCGGATTTCGTCGTCGCCGGGATCAATCCAGGAGCCAATCTTGGCGTCGATTTGTTCTATTCGGGCACCGCCGCCGCCGCTCGAGAAGCTGCGATTTTGGGAGTTCCGGCCATCGCCCTGTCGCAGCTTCTGCATTCCGACCACCCGATCGACTGGGACGTTCTCTCCCAACACGCCACTCGAGTCATCCGCACGATGACAACGGAGGAGTATCGATTGCCGTCCGGTTACTTCTGGAACATCAATTTCCCTACAGTCGCTGGGGAAAAATACCCGGACAAAATCTCGTTTGTCCCGCACGGCACAGAGCCGCACGCGGTTTCGTTTAAGGTCCTGGAGAAGACTGAGAACAGTGAATTGCTGGGCTATTCGGCTGTGTATCGTGATCGAGGACGCTCAGAGCAATGCGATGTGCAGCACTTGTTTGATCAGTGCCTTACGGCCACTCCAGTCGGGCCATCTCTGACATCTGGATCGTTTAAGGCGCTTCACTCCAGTGTTTCTCTGATTGACGCATCTTACGCTGATTGACACTAGGTCGATTGGTTGTCAGCATGTACGAAGCGTCGCATATTCGGAGGTTTTCGCTAAGTCTCGAAGGCTAAGCGATAATTTTCCGCGAGGTTCCTGTCCGGCCAGCTATCCGGCCCTAACGCCGTCGAACACGTATGTACGAGCATTTGACGATATTCAGTGGCCGAGCGAATCCTGATTTGGCGAAAGAAATCGCCGGATATCTGGGCATTGGCCTCGGCCAGCTGGATGTCGGCAATTTTCCCGACGGAGAGATCAGCATCAAGCTGAACCAGAACATTCGCGGCTGCGATGTGTTCTTGATTCAGCCGACCTGCCCACCGGTAAACGAGAACCTGGTGGAGCTGCTGGTGATGATCGATGCCTGCCGTCGTGCCAGTGCCGCTCGAATCACTGCCGTAATTCCCTATTACGGTTACGCTCGTCAGGATCGAAAAGATTCCGGGCGCGTGCCAATCACTTCCAAGCTGATTGCAAATCTGATCGTTCAGGCGGGTGCTCATCGAGTGCTCGCGATGGATCTGCATGCCGCGCAGATTCAGGGCTTCTTCGACGTTCCCGTGGATCATCTGTATGCCGCTCCGATCCTTGATCGCCATTTTGCATCCATGGCAATTCCGCAGGACGAACTGGTCATCATCAGCCCGGATGAAGGCAGCATCAAGAGAACTCTGCAGCATCAGGATCATCTGGGCGGATCACTGGCAATCGTTGATAAGCGACGCGCCAACGCTCTGGAGACTCGTCAGGCAAACCTCATCGGTGGACCTATTGAAGGCAAGACCGCTCTGATCTTTGATGACATGATTACAACCGCCGGTTCCATCTGCGGCGCTGTCGAAGTGGTGCGGTCGCATGGAGCCCGACGAATCTTCCTCGGAGCCACCCATGCAGTGCTCTGCGGCCCCGCGATTGAACGCCTCGAGAAGGCTCGTGTCGACGGCATCGTTGTGACAAATACCTGCCCGCTTGCACAACAGAATCGCCTGCAAAATCTGACGGTTGTTTCCGTGGCCGAACTTCTGGGCGAAGCCATCCGCCGCGTCCACCGCAACGAGTCCGTCAGTTACCTGTTCGACTAACTGCACCGCCTCGCGTCTATCGTTCCTCGCAACCCGAAACATTAGCTTTTGACGCGTCGATCCAGGATTTCTGAGGCGAAGCCCGAGATGCGGTTGTCGGCGATGTCGACCTTGCCAACCTTATCTCCGATGCGAATGCCGCTTCGTTGAGCGGCCCCGCGAGTTTCCGTTACGGTGTTCCCCGCCAGGCGAATATCTTTCGTCTCTCCGGTGATTTCAATCGCAGCGTCTTCTTCGTCGCCGTTGTCTTCGAGTACGTTGTTTTCAAAGACATTGCGGTTCGCCCAGAAATCCAGTCCCCGATTTTCGTCACGGAACAACAGTCCAAACTTTCCGCTGTTGCGAATCTGGTTATTGCGCATCACATTGTCAGTGTCGTTGTGCCCGATGGATACGCCATACAGTTTGTTTCCATCAATGACGTTGTCTTCTGCCAGACCGTACTTGACTCCCCAGCACCAAAAGATTCCCTGACTGTTTCGTTCAAGTCGGTTTCCTCGAATCACAGGCCGCTGTGATCCGGAACCGGGATGAACTCCCAGATCCGTGTTGTCGTGACTGTGGCAGTTTTCAACGAGCACATCGTGACAGATCTGGAAGCTGATTCCGTCGCCGTTGTAATTGCGAGTTGTCACACCCCGGAATGTGTAGCGGTTGCAGTCCTGAAGAAACACGCAGCCGCCGTAGTTGCCGTTGAAGTTTTCACAGTGTTCCCGGTTTCCGTCGAGCGTGATGTTTTCCACAATCACGTCCGCGGTACGCTCACTGGTCAGCAGTGGAAACAAAGAGGCACATGTCGGTTTGCCCGACAGCCACAGGTTCTCGCGCAGCCCGTCGTTCAGTTTAAAACGATTTCCATTGCGAGCCACCAACGTGCGTTTAATGACAATGGCGCCGTTGTTGTGCGGGTTCGTCGCCTGCAGCACAACGCCATCGCCCACTTGAAACGCTCCGCCGTCCTGCAACGTGATTTCCTGATCGTACCAGTCTGAATCCAGCACCACCGGAATGCGTTCTGATGGCAGACGAGTGATCACGGAATCAGTTCCGCTGCCGAGCAGACGCACGCGTGATGGCAGCCAAACCGCGTTTCGGAATGTGTAAGTGCCCGGAAGAACTTTGACCGTTCCACCGCCGAGTCTTGCGACATAATCCAGAGCCGCCTGGATGACTTTGTCCGTCTGACCAGTCATGTCACCGGATTTTTCGCCGACCGTGATCGTCAATCGCTCGTCCCAGTGTGGTTCGAATCGCTCATCGCCGTCCGTGGATCGAGGATTCGTTACCGGCGGCGGATCACTTCCCATTGCAGGACGCATGGAAGCAGCGGTGAGTGCAGCTGCAGAGCCCGCCAATGTGGAAAGGAAACCTCGACGGGCGACATTGGCTATGATCCGGGTCATGCGCAGATTCTCCTGAGAGACAGTTGCGGGAAAATAAATAGGAATGCCTGACCGCACTCTCACAAGTAGCCGGATTCTTGAGAATTCGGATGGGTTCTGAACTCTCACGCGTCCAGCCAGGAGCGTGTGTTGTCAGGCAAGTTCTGAAATGGGGTCGCCATAGTAGATCTGATGCGGCCGCTGGGTTTCGTCCTGCCACGTGGCAGTTGCCGGAATACCGAGCGCGTTGTACATCGTCGCCGCCATGTTCTCGGGCTTGAACGGGCTGCTCGCCGGATACGCTCCCAGATCATCGGAAGATCCGATCACCTGTCCGCCTTTGACTCCGCCGCCGGCAAAGAACACGCTCTGCACGGCACCCCAGTGGTCGCGTCCCGCGTCTGGAAACGACTCTGAAAGCGTGGACAATTTCGGAGTACGTCCGAACTCACTGCCCATCACGATCAATGTGCTGTCGAGAAGTCCCAGCGACTGCAGGTCATCCAGCAGCGCACTCAAAGCGCGGTCCGTCGGCGGCAGCAATTTATTCTTCATGCGATAAAAAATGTCGCCGTGCGTATCCCAGCACTCATTGTTGCCAAGATTCACCTGAATCAGGTTTACACCCGCTTCAACTAGTCGGCGAGCCATCAGCAATGACCAGCCAAAGCTGTTTCGTCCGTAACGCGCCTGAGTTGCTTCGTCGGCGTTGGTCACATCGAACGCCTGTCGCACTTCCGGGGCGGACAGCAACGAAATCGCGGACTCGCGGAACTGATCATAGTGTCGCGTATTGGCTGACTGCTCAAGCCCCCGACGCTGGCCATCAAGACTGCTGAGCAGGCTTGTGCGGGACGACATGCGTGTCATTGTCATCCCGGGGGACAATGCCAAACTGGGCGCCTGATAGATTCGATCGTCCGGTGAATTGGGCGCCTTCTTCGTCTCGTTGGGAAACGTAAATTCCGGATAAGCGCCGCGCCAGAAAGGATTGCCGTACGGCGATGCTTCGACAAAAAAGGGATCTCGGTGAGAACCCATGAGACCGCCATAATTTCCAGGAATCGCGCCGCCGGACCAGTGGACCAGCCGTTCCGGCAGCACGACAGCCGGCGGCAGATTACTTCGCGCGGGAAGCGCATCGCCGATGGTGGAAGCAATAGATGGAAAATCAGTGCTGCGGGGCTGACGATCTCCGCGAAAGCCGGGTGTCGCGCCGCTGCGACCGGTCAGCATGTAATAATGGCCGAGCGTGTGATCGTTTGTGGAATGTGTGAGGGATCTCACGACGGACCACATTTGACTTCGCTGAGCCAGCGCGGGCAGATGCTCACAAATATCAATCCCCGGAGTTTGCGTGGGAATCGCACTGAACTCCCCGCGAACCTCGCGAGGTGCGTTGGGCTTTGGATCAAAACTTTCGTGCTGGGAAAGTCCGCCGGAAAGAAAAATGTAGATGCAGCATTTCGCTGTAGCTGCGGCCGGTGTCTGAGCAGTCGCAGCCTGCAATGCCTGCAAATGATTGCTGCCCATTCCCAGCAGTCCGATAGCGCCAGCCCGCACAGCCGTTCGTCGAGATACGAACGGATGAAGGAGTTGTTGATGACGGCTCATGCACTCACTCCTGCAAAGAAGATTTCAAATCTCACATTTCAAGATCTAAATCAGTTCCTTCACAACCGACTGCTGATCGAGCAAAAACTGTGGGCGGCCGCTGTGGTCCGGAATCGTCGCGGTCTGAACATTAATCCCCAGCTGGTGATAAAGAGTCGCGAAGACCTCCTGATAATGAATCGGACGATCCTGAGGAACTTCGCCCAGACGATTGGTAGAACCAATCACCTGTCCCATTCTCATTCCGCCGCCGGCCAGCAGAGCGCATGAAGCCTGCGGCCAATGGTCGCGTCCGCCACCGTCGTTAATGCGCGGCGTGCGACCGAATTCGCCCCAGGCGATCACACTGACGTCCTGATCGAGACCTCGCAGATGAAGGTCTTCGACAAGAGCGGTGATCCCCTGATCCAGTTTGTCCAGCTGTTCCGGCAGTCGAGCAAAATTGGAGTGATGACGGTCCCAGCTGCCAAAGGAAAGCGTGACACACCGAACTCCGGCTTCGACCAGACGTCGAGCCATCAGGAACTGATCCATCCAGTGGGGTCCGGCGTCTTCTCCGAAAGCTGGCGACGAACTGCCGCGACCGTAACGATCGCGCAAGGCCGCGTCTTCTTTTTCAAGATCCAAAGCTTCGACCAGTTTGCTGGACATCAGCACATCGAACGCTTTTTTTGTATTGGTTTCCATGCCCTGCATGTTCACATTGGCTTCCGCGTAGTCACGGAATTCATCGAAGCTGCTAAGCAAAGACTGGCGGTCTCGCAGGCGGTCCAGAGTAATATTGTTGAGCCGCATGTTGGCCATTCCTTCACTCTCCGGCTGGAACGGAGCGTGGGCCAGACCAAGAAATCCCGGCAGGCCCGGATTAGAATACGGGGCGTGTCCCGTGCGGGTTGTTAATCCCACGAATGGCGGAACCGCTCGTTCGACTGGACCATGGATGCGAGACAACGCGGATCCCAGAGACGGGCGATTATCCTGACGGCCTCGAGCCCCAATTGGGAAGCCGCTCATGCAAGTGTCCGAAGCATGCTGATCGGGCGAACCGTAAAGCGAACGGATGATGGCGAACTTGTCCATCATCTGCGCCAGACGTGGCATGTGTTCACAAATTTCAATGCCCGGCACGTTGGTTTGAATTGGCTTGAACGTGCCGCGAATCTCGACCGGTGCATCCATCTTCAGATCGTACATGTCCTGGTGCGATGGACCGCCGGACAGATAAATCATGATGATCGCTTTGTGCGACAGTTTCTTTCCGGCCGGCGCAGACGCCGTTTGCTGCTCGGCCTTCAGAATCTGCGGCAGGCTCATGCCTCCAAGTCCCAGTCCGCCAATCTTCAGAAAATGGCGACGCGAATGACCGTCGCAATGCGACGTGGGACGTTGTCCGAAAATTGACAGCATAAAACAGAGCCTCAGGCGGGAAGACAGCGCTGAAAACCAGAAGAGCGGCGGTGAGACATTCGGAACGCGATGATTTTTGTCGACTCACAGCCTCGGCGGGACCTGAAGCATAACCCGCGAATTACGTTCCTCGCAAGCCGCTGACACGCGATTTGAACAGATCCCGACCGTCAGACACGGCATAGTCCGAGTTCACGGCACAATCTTCGATGGCGTTTCGTCCACCGCCTGACAGCCTTTTCAGTTCCGCCTGCCAAAATCCCTGCAAAGCTCCCGACGAAAGTGCGAGCTGTTCGTATCTGCTGCGGCAAACGACCAACGCAAAAAGCCCGGCGTCCTCGTGAGAAGATGCCGGGCTTTTGATTTGAGATCATGGGATCAAAGCGAATTAGGGACGAGCTTCAGGTGGGAGTGGTACTGGTCGTTCTTCTTCGAGGGTCTGTGCTGAATGAGCTTCGTCAGCGGCCGTCGTTGCCCCGTTGGCTGTGACAGACTCTGTCTGTGAGAAGCGAGTTGAGCGGCGGTCCAGAATCACTCGGGCAGCTTCGCGAACTTCTTCTTCACCCAGGCGTCGCAGGTTGCCAATCTGAGTCAGCGGTTCGACAACGTTTGCGACTCTGCCCAGAGTGGATTCCATCATGGCCAGTTCCATCAACGTGTGACGGAGCGTTTCAAGAGAAGCGACGTGAGCTGAAACTTCGGTTCGGAAGTCGTCCATGATCTCCAGATTCTGGATCACGGAAGCCACTTCTTCAGTCTGATGGCTGAGGCGTTCCTGCAGACTCAGCATGGAATCGAGATTCTGTCGAGCCTGCACCAGCTGCACGTCGCTGCCACTCAGGCTGTCGTTCATGGCGACCAGCGTACGAGCATTTGCCTGAGCTGATTCGAGGCGGTCAGATGAAGCCAGGACGTCTTTCTTCAGTGTTTCCAGCTGGGCAACGTTGGTGCGAGCGGCTTCCACATCGGCAGCGGCAGCGACCACGGAATTCTTCAGACCGACGAATTCGTCAAATCGCTGAGCAGCAACTTTGATGTCTTCGGACTGAGCCAGCATTCGCTGTGTCAGGTCGGCCATGTCGGCGACGCCCTGGCTGGCTTTTTCAGTTCCGTTGGATGCGGCAATCAGGCGGTTCTGAAGAGCGACGAGGCCTTCCAGGGAGTTACCGGCAACCTGAGTCGATTCCGCTCCGCTCAGAACAGCCTTCTGCAGTTCCTGAATGGCGACCAGCTGAGCGGAAGCCTGCTGTGTCTTTTCCTGACCATTGATGATCTGGTCCTGCAGCAGAGACACTTTGTCCAGAGCGACCAGAGCGGCTGTGGAAGCTTCTGCTTCCTGTTCAACGTTCGTTCTGAAAGTTGCTATGTTAGAGATGCTGCTTTCCAGTGACTGCAATCGAGTTGTCTGATCTTCAAGCCCTGTCAGCAGATCGTTGGTGCGGAACACGGAATCACGTACGGCAACCAGCTTGTTCATGTTGTTTTCGGAAGAATCGATGCGAGCCTGAATATTATCGAGGCGACCTTTCAGCGGCCCCACCATCATCAGTTGCATTCCGAAGAACACGACTGCGAGGGACATCAGCATGGACATCCCCATAAAGCGGCGGAACCCTCGCAGTTCCTGATTTGAAGACCGGCGTACTGTTGTCGTCGATGTACTCACGTCACTTCCTCCAGATTGTGAACAGCGAAGGCTGACTTCGCAGGGAATGCAAATGTTAGTCAACCGCAGACTGCGGTAACTCGCCGTTTCGCTTCGGATTCTTCCACGGGACTCGCCTCGTCCTCATAAGCGTTTGCAGCGTCACTGCTTCATGTATCGCCGTCAGACTCATGTGCAGTTTGCCTGATTGGCGAAATTCGGCAGATTTTGCCGAAAGCCAAAAATGAGCGGAAGCGAATAGTCCGGAAGTAGCGGCTAAGCCACGTTGCCAGCGATCGGCATAAGGTAAACCTGTTCAGCGGCTCTGAACGTTGACGATCTCTGACGCGGAACCGCAGCAGGTGACGCGGGTGTCCCCGCAGATGTACATCATGTCCCTGAACAGATCACTCAGTCTTGCAGTCTCGCAGTCTTGCAGTCTCGCAGTCTCGCAGTCTTGCAGTCTTGCAGTGTCGAACGGATCCGAGGACACTCTTTCGTTTCTCGACGTCGAACTCATAGTCCAGTCGCGGTGCTGTTCTAAATGATGTTTCGATACGAGACTAAATCAGGCTGCGTATCTTTGACTCAATCTTCAACACCACCGGGGTCATCGATCGGGAACACCAGTCGATGGAATTTCTTTGCGCTTCTTCTGCATCAGATCCTGTTTCGCATTGCATGGATCTTCAAGACCGAGAGCGTCATCATGCCCGCATTTCTGGACACGATCACGGAGTCCGGAATTATTCGTGGCGCCTTGCCGCTGTTAAATCGCGCGGGACAGTCGATCGCGCCGCTGATGCTGTCGGATCGTCTTACGGCGACCAGTCTCAAGAAAAAATGGCTGAGCCGGACTACGTTTTTGATGGGAGCACCGTTTTTGTTTCTGGGGATGTCCATCCAACTTGCCGATGCTCAACTGCCTCCGTGGTACGCGATTGTTTTTCTGATCGTCTATACACTCTTCTTTTGCATGCACGGTCTGAATGACACCACCTACAGCACGGTCCTTGGAAAATTAATACGGCCCGATCGACGAGGCCGATTGCAGGCCGCAGCCAGCACTTTGGGTACCAGCCTCGCAATTACTCTGGCTTTGCTGCTGCTTAGCCGGTGGCTGAAAACGGAGGGCCAGGCGCCCTTCGAGAACATCTTTCTTTTCGTCGGCGGTGCAATGATGCTCGCCGGAATCTCCGCAACAGCAATGAAAGAGATACCCGACCAGAATTCGATTCCGGCGCACCGAGGAGTGAAGAAAGTCTTTCAGGATGCGTGGCTGCTTCTCAGAACCGACGCTGTTTTACGTCGTCTATGCACAACAGCCATGTTGTTTATCTTTTCGCAGATCCTGTTTCCTCACTACCAATGGCTGGGCCTGTCCCTTCCCGGCGCTTCTCGAACGTATCTCATGGACTGGGTGATCGCTCAGCATGTCGGCGCCGCTGTGTTCAGTTCGATTTGCGGCTTTCTGGCCGATCGCTTTGGCACTCGTTCAGCACTTCGCCTGCTGATTTCTGCCGCTGTATTTGCGCCTCTGATTGCCGTTGTACTGGCGGACATTGGAAAGGTCGATTGGTACTGGATCACGTTTCTATGGATCGGACTCGTCCCTGTGACACTGCGAATGCAGATCAACTACGCGATCGAGATCGTCGCCAGGCATCATCATCCGGCGTACATTAGTACTTTGAATCTGTGTATGGCAATTCCGTTTTTGCTGTCACCTCTGGCAGGTGGCTTCGTGAGCTGGTTCGGCCATACCGGCCCGTTTTTGGGCGTGTCCTGTCTGATCGCCATCGCCGCCATGCTGACGTGGACCATGAAAGAACCCCGTGCCTCAAGTGCGGATGTGCCCCTGTAATCTAAGATTTAAGATTTGAGATTTGAGATCGCAAATCAAAAATCGCAAATCAAAAATCCCCCGCCCCTCAGCTGCTGGCGCCGCGATAGTGATCCAGAGACCACAAAAAGATTCGCCGAGCGATCAGGAAGCAGATCGCGGCGGCCGTGGCGCTGACCACAGCAAAACGCCAATCCGAAAAGGTGCCAGTAATGATCTGGGCCGGCACGGTTACGACCAGCAGAATGGGAATGATCCACGAAAACGCAAACTGCAGAACTTCACCGGTTTCCACCTGCGAAGGATCGTGCCCGTCGTAAACACTGCGAGGGTACTGTGCAAAAATTGTGATGTAGAACCAGAAGTCGTACAGTCCCTGATTGCGGCCGAACCAGATACTGGTGCATGCCGTGGTAATCATCATCGAATAAAAGAACATGACCGCAATGGCCACATAAAACAAGTACATGACTACCTGTCCAACCAGCAGCGGACGCCCAATGTGGTACAGCGACCACGCCAGCAGCGCAAAGGACAGCAGCATCTGACTGATCATCGCGAGGCTGATTCTTTGCAGCGAAACGAGAAACTGCGAATCAACCGGACGAATGAGCGCGAAGTCCAGTTTCCCTGTGCGAATGTCTTCACAAAAAGACGCACAGTTCGGCATAAAGAACGCTTCCACAATGGAGTTGATCAGCATCCCCGTCGCCATGAAAGCGAAGTACTCGTGCTTCGACCACTCCTGAATGGTATCCACTTCGCCATAGATGAATGCAAAGAGCGCTATTCGTGCGACAAACCAAAACAGCCGAGTCACGACCTGGATCAAAAAGTTGGCAGGAAACATCATTTCGCGAATCAGCGAATTGCGAAAAAATGTCAGGCACAGTCGACTGTAAAAAAGCATGTCTGAATCACGACGCAGAATTTAAGTTTACGGGCAAAGACTGCCAGAGTATCGCGAACGTTTTCCGACAATACCAGTCGACGAAGAACTGTTGAGCCCTATTGTGCTGCTGCAAATCTGCAACAATCCATCACCGACAAGCTCGAAGCGCAAGCGAGTGAACTTCAGGCCCGTGGGCTGTCGCTGTCCAATTACACACGCCCACGCGTTTCGAGCTTGCAGAATCGCCGGGGACTCTTCGCGAACGGCTCCGTGATGCTGCAATTGGTTGATTCTCAATGCCCAGTTTTGGAATTCGTTGATCAAAAGATTTTGAAATGAATGATGCTCATCCGCTTGCCTCTTTCTGGCAGCTTGACCCGGCCTGCACGTATCTCAACCATGGCTCGTTCGGTCCCTCCCCGTGGCCGATCCAGCAGGCTCGCGCACGCTGGTCTGAGCGTCTGGAACGTCAGCCAATGCGTTTCTTCTGCCAGCAAATGGAAGAGGAACTCGATCGCACTGCGGCAGTACTGGCGGCATTTCTGGAGACGCAGCCGGATCGCATCGCCCTTGTGGACAACGCGACCTTCGCGATGAATGTGGTTGCATGCAGCACCACTTTGAAGAACGGTGATGAGATCATTCTGACCGACCATGAATACGGCGCGGTCCGCAACATTTGGCAGGCGAAATGCCGCGAAACGGGTGCAAAGATCGTGAACGCGGTGCTGCCGTTTCCGCCCACCGAGGACGGGGTTGTGGCAGCCATTGAATCGGCCATCACCGAGAAGACGCGCATGATCGTGGTGAGTCATGTGACTTCCGCTACAGCCTGCATTCTTCCCGTGAAGGCGATCTGTAAAATGGCAGGCCGTCATAAGATTCCTGTATGCGTTGACGGACCGCATGCGATCGGGATGCTGGACGTGAATCTGAATGATCTGGGCTGCGACTATTATTGTGCAAGCTGCCACAAATGGCTCTGCGCACCTTTTGGAAGCGGCTTTCTGTGGGTTCACCCCAGACATCAATCGTCGATACGTTGCCCGGTGGTCAGCTGGGGCGGCAGCATTGCCGGTCGACCCGCCTCGTGGAAAGATCGAACCAACTGGATGGGTACTCGTGATCCCGCGCCGCTGCTGGCCATTGCGGATGCGATTGAGTTCTTCGACCGCGAACGTCTGCTGGCGTTTAGAACTCACGCCCACGGCTTGCTGGTGGATGCTCGCCGATCGCTGCTTCAGATACCCGGCACAGGTCCGTTCTGCACTCCCGAAGAATCGGACTTTGTCAGCATGGTGGGAATTGAGCTGCCTCAGACAAACGGCTGGAAGCCCGGTTATCACGGTCATCCTGATGCGATTCAGCTGGCTCTTCGCGATGACTATGGAATTGAGATGCCCGTGGGATCGTGGACCAATCGCCGCTTCCTGCGCGTGTCGGCGCATCTTTACACGCGTAACGTTGATATCCACAAGATGACGGACGCAGTTCGCAGACTGCTTTGACGGGCCACCGTCGGTCGGGAGACGGAAGTCGCTCATGCTGACAAGTGAACAAAAAAAAGTGGCTGCAGATTGAAAAATCTGCAGCCACTTTTGGAGTTCGATTGCTGGCGGGCTGTTGTTTGAAACATCCAGCCCACGCCCAAACCGCATAGCAACCCGGTCGGTTAACGATCCTGGACTTTCGGCCACGGGTTAAACGAGGAAAGGTTGCTAACGGCACTCAAACGCTTACTTGCCTTTGGCGGCTGTGAATCGGCGAGTGACTTCTGGCCAGTTTACAACATTCCAGAACGCTCCGATGTAGTCAGGTCGGCGATTCTGGTAATGCAGATAGTAAGCGTGCTCCCAAACATCCAGACCAAGAATTGGAGTTCGGCCTTCTGACAAAGGAGAATCCTGATTGGCTGTGCTTTCAACAACAAGGCTGCCGTCCGCTTTGACGCTCAACCAGGCCCAGCCGCTGCCGAAGCGAGTCGTTGCAGCTTTGCCGAAT
Source organism: uncultured Planctomycetota bacterium (assembly GCA_947085455.1). Taxonomy (GTDB): domain Bacteria; phylum Planctomycetota; class Planctomycetia; order Planctomycetales; family Planctomycetaceae; genus SXXK01. Next base: position 65,887 of record CAMTWR010000024.1, read on the forward strand.
TGTTCTTTGAACGCGTCGAAGCTGCCACAAGCCTTGTCAATCGCTGCGGCTAGTTCGCCCGTTGGAGTTCCGCCGGCGTTCGGGCCAATGACGGTCCAGAACAGGGAATGGTTGGCATGACCGCCGCCGTTGTTGCGAACTGCCGTGCGAACATTTTCAGGAACGGCGTTGAGGTCGCTGATCAGATCTTCAACAGATTTGTTCAGCAGAGGTGAATCGGCCAAAGCGGTATTCACGTTGTTGATGTAGGCCTGATGATGCTTGGTATGATGAATTTCCATCGTACGAGCATCAATGTGTGGCTCGAGGGCGTTGTATGCGTAAGGCAAAGCGGGCAAAGTGTATGGCATGCGAAAAATCCTTCATCCAAACAACACAGAAGATTGAGCTGCCGAACAATCAGCATTCAGCATTGAAATCATCACTTCCGGTTTCCCGTATTCTAGAGTCCGCCCAGTGAGGCTCAACCGAGTAGCCCAAACAATTTCAAAGTGATTTCGCCGGTTGAGCCCCTGGATCGTCACCGCTACACTTCCGGCGCTGCAGTTTGACCGTGAGATCCGTTTTTGAGTCTCCCTGGCAATTGTCTGGCGTGGACTCGTCATGGTTCTGGCTCGAAAGCTGACTTGAAATGCGTTACCAACACGTTTGCATCGAAGCAGTCACTCACACCCTGCCGCCGCATGTGGTGTCTTCTGACGAAATCGAAATGCGACTGGCGCCGGTCTATGAAAGGCTGGGACTTCCCGCCGGTCGACTGGAATTAATGACCGGAATTCGCGAAAGACGCTGGTTCGACCCGGGTACGCTGCCAAGCTCCGTCAGCATTCAGACGGCCAAAGCGGCGGTAGAAAAATCGGGAATTGATCCTCGTTATATCGGGGCGCTCATTCATGGATCTGTCTGCCGCGACCAAATGGAACCCGCCACGGCCGCCGGCGTCCATGCCGGAGTCGGCCTTCCAGAATCGTCGCTGGTGATGGATGTCAGCAACGCCTGTCTCGGCCTTCTGAACGGGATGCTGATCATCGCAGATCAGATCGAACTGGGACGAATTCGCGCTGGAATTGTGGTGGGGACCGAAAGCGGACGAGATCTCGTCGAAGGCACGATAGACAGCCTTTTGAACGATTCTACTTTGACTCGGCAAAGCATCAAGCCGGCGTTCGCGTCTCTGACGATTGGCTCTGGATCAGCCGCCATTCTGTTGTGTGACCGAAGACTTAGCCGAACCGGCCATCGTCTGCTGGGCGGCGCTTTTCTTTCTGATTCTTCCGCTCACAAGTTATGCGCTGGCGGAGTTCAGTCGGACCGACACGGCGACGGACGCCCTCGCATGGAGACGGATTCCGAAGCCCTGCTGCACGCCGGAATTGCACTCGCCGAACGCGCCTGGACAAAGGCCAAAGAATCTCTGCGATGGAAGAACGAAGACGTTGATCGCGTCTTCACGCATCAGGTCGGCAAACAGCATCGCACACTTCTCATGGAACGGTTGAAGCTGAATCCGAATCTGGATTTTCCAACCGTCGAACTGCTCGGCAACACCGGCGCGGCTGCACTGCCAATGGGACTCTCAATGGGGCTCGAGCAGAACCCGCCTGCCCCCGGCACAAAGCTGGCTCTGCTGGGCATCGGCAGCGGCCTGAATTCCGTCATGCTGGGCGTTTCCTGCGGATAGAGTTTCAACCGGGCACCGCATTCATCGACTTGCTTTGATAATGCCTCGAACGTTTGCACTTGTTCCTGCGGACCAAAGGCGTCGGATGCCACGTGTGCGCTCCAACAACTCCCATCGAGAAAGCCGATGCAAAAGATCGACCGTTTGAAACGACGAGTCCAAGCGCAGCAGCTGGGCCGCAAGTCTCAAGCCCGTTAATGCATTCAGCCCAGTCAACGCTGGCCTCCATACCGCAGCAAACGTCGCAGCTTTTGATTTTGAATGCAGCGCTACTTTCTTCTAACATCCCTAATTAGTCGAATTTTTGTGGACACCTTGCGGGCCGCCCATAGAACTGACGTAGACATGATGTCGATTCGCGAATCACTAAGTCTTCATCCGGTGCATGCCTGCTTGCAAACATCGTGCAGATGAATTTGAACTTTCACAGACGCTTAACATTACAATCGTGTTGAGCACCACGCCCGCAAACGAAAATTCGACGCTGGAATTTTTGCCGTTAGTACGGCCTCAGGAGATGATTATGAAGAACTTGTTTACGTTATTGACCATTGTAGCAATTTCTGGTTCCGCTCTGGCTGATCATTACGTGGTTCGCAACCATCGATCAGCCCGCGTTGTTGCATCAAAGCCCTGTCAGATTTCAGTGCAGCACGCGAAGCCTGTTCACACTTCCGCGATTGCCACAAAGCAGGCAAGCGATATTGTTGATACGGCTATCTCCGCTGGATCCTTTAAGACTCTGGTTGCCGCAGTGAAGGCAGCCGGTCTTGTTGAGACCTTGAAGGGCAAAGGCCCGTTCACCGTTTTTGCTCCTACGGATGCAGCGTTTGCGAAGTTGCCAGAAGGCACAGTGGCCAATCTGTTGAAGCCTGAGAACAAAGCACAGCTGGTTGCAGTGCTGACCTATCACGTTGTGCCCGGCAAAGTGATGGCTGCTGATGTGGTGAAACTGAAGTCTGCAAAGACTGTTCAGGGCCAGGAGATCGCAATCAAGGTCACGGACGGCAAAGTCACAGTTGATGCTGCGAATGTGGTAAAGACTGACATCGCCTGCAGCAATGGCGTGATTCATGTGATCGACAGCGTGATCCTGCCACCAGCAGAAGCACCGGCTGCGGACATCGTTGACACTGCCGTGACGGCTGGATCATTCAAAACGTTGGTTGCAGCGCTCAAAGCAGCCGGGCTGGTCGAGACGTTGAAAGGCGAAGGCCCGTTCACCGTGTTTGCTCCTACAGATGAGGCATTTGCTAAGTTGCCAGAGGGAACTGTTGCCGATCTTCTGAAGCCAGAAAACAAGGACAAGCTGGTTGCGATCCTGACCTACCACGTCGTTCCCGGTAAGTTGACTGCGGCAGATGTGCTGGCTTCTTCTGAACTGAAGACCGTCAACGGCAAGTCTGCGAAGATTTCCGCCGATGGTGGTGCGAAGATTCAGAATGCTTCAATTGTCGCGACGGACATTGAATGTGCGAATGGTATCGTGCACGTCATTGATACCGTGATTCTTCCATAATTCGCCGGTTGGTTTTTTTCCTCCAAAAGAATCGCGAGGATTGCCGACACCTTAGGAAAGCCCGTCGTCTTAATTGGCGACGGGCTTTCTTCGTTTGTGTCTGTCGCCTGAAAACTGAGCAGGCGAATCGCTTCCGATTTCGGAGTGAACTCATTCCAATTCGTGAATGAATTATCTCGCGCACGGATACAGATTTCTCGACAATCCTCTGAAAGTGGCCGGCACCGCCGTTCCGGACTGGCTCAGCGTCGTCGATCGTCAGGTGCGAATTCGCAGTCGGCGAGTTCACTTGCATCTGGATTCACTGGATTCGAATGATCGCACGATTGCGGACGGCATGCTGCAGCATCTGCGGGACGATGATCTCTTCCATCGATCGCCGCGTTTCCTGATGCTCGAAGCGGAACTGAGTTCCCGTTTTCGACGCCTGATGCCCGATCGCTTCGATCACCGGCCGCCGTTCCTCGGCCATATTGTGACCGAACTTCTGCTGGATGCATTCATTGCCGAAGAGGTGCCCGGCGCACTCGATGGCTACTACCATGCGATGGCCGAAGTCCCGCCGATGAGTGTCCAGCAGCTGGTGAATCGGGTGGCCAGTCGATCGACGGATCGGCTTGCGGAGTTCATTGAGAAGATTCATGCGGCCAGAATTCTTTACGACTATGCGGATAATGACCGTTTGCTGGGTCGCTTGAATCAGGTACTGCGGCGAGTCACACTTCTGCCCATGGATGAACCGTGCCTGAGCGTTCTGCGTGATGCACGCGAGCTGCTGCGGCTGCATGGGGCAGAATTGTTGCAGGCAGTGGAATCTCCCGACGACTCAACTGCGCCATGAGCTGTTCCGCCTTGCTGAATTTTCTTATCCGATGTCCCTCCTGAAACAGAGACCCAACAATGAAGTACGGCCTGAACCTTTTGCTCTGGACCGCTGGCGTGACCGAGCAGGATTATCCGCTGCTGGCGAGCATCAAAGACTGGGGCTACGACGGAGTAGAACTGCCTCTGTTTGATTTCAACGTGAAGCATTATGAAAACGTGGGGCAGGAACTTAAGAAGAACGGCTTGGAATCCACGGCGGTCACCGTCTGCCCGGCCGACCAGAATCCCATCTCTGCTGATCCCGCAATTCGAGCAGCCGGGTTGAATCGACTTAAGCAGGCCATCGACTGCTGCGCTGCGGCCGGAACGACGCATCTCGTTGGGCCGCTGCATTCGGCTTTGGGCGAATTCTCCGGCGCTGGCCGGACTGTTGACGAATGGAATCGCGCCAAAGAAATTCTTGGACAGGCTGGCGATCATGCCCAAGCAAATAACGTGACGCTGGTCGTTGAATACCTCAATCGTTTTGAATGCTATTTCCTGAACTCGGCCGCCGATGCCGGCCAGTTCTGCCGCGAATTGGGTCATTCGCACGTCAAGACGATGTATGACACGTTCCATGCGAACATCGAAGAGAAATCCATCACGCAGGCAGTCAAAGCCGCAGCCGATCAGATCGTGCATGTGCACATTTCTGAAAACGACCGGTCTACTCCCGGCGAAGGCGGAATCAATTGGGACGAAACATTTAAAGTCTTGAAGGATATTCACTACGACGGCTGGTTGATGATCGAAGCGTTCGGACTCGCCTTGCCCGAACTGGCGGCAGCGACTCGCATTTGGCGTCGCATGTTTCCGTCTGAGGAATACCTTGCAAAGAATGGCCTGAAGTTTATGAAATCCCGCTGGGAAGCGAAGTCCTGATCGCCCCCCTGTGCTGCGAATGAGCGTGTGCTGGCGAGTGCGTGACGCTGGGCGATTGACGCGCTGTCTCTGGTCTCGTGTGGTTCGCATCAGTTACGTCACCATCATTCCTGTGCCACACTATTTTTTCCCCTCGTTCAAACCCCATCATTATTCAAAGCGAATTTCCTAATGAAACCTTTCTTTCTGACGCTGCTCGCCTGTGTCTTTCTCCACGCAACAACATTCGCCCAGGACGCCAATGATGCGAAACTGTCGTCGCTCACCGCCGCCGAAGCTGGGCCCGATTTCCCATTTCAGGGCGAGTATTCCGGCGCTATCAAAACTGGAGACGGTGACTTCAAAGTGGGCGTGCATGTAATCTCGCAGGGCGCCGGCGAGCTGCAATGGGTCGCCTACATGGGCGGACTGCCGGGCGACGGATGGGATGGAAATTCTCCGCTGCGAGGCGCCGGTGAAGTGCAGGGCACGATGGCTCTTCTGAAGGGCGATACAGGTCGAGGAGAAATTAAAGAGGGAAGTCTTGTAGTGTTCACTGCGGACAATGTCCGTCTCGGAGAAATCGGCAAGGTCACTCGCGTTTCTCCCACCATCGGCCGCAAGCCACCGGAAGGTGCAGTCGTCCTGTTCGATGGAACAACCGCCGATCATTTTGAAGGCGGCCGCATGACTGACGACAAATTGCTTATGCAGGGAGTGACCAGCAAAGAAAAATTCCAAAGCTGCGAAATTCATGTGGAATTTCTGCTGTCATATATGCCCAATGCTCGCGGTCAGGCACGCAGCAACAGCGGTTGTTACCTGCAGGGACGTTACGAAGTCCAGATGCTGGATTCCTTCGGCCTGTCAGGCGAGCACAATGAATGCGGCGGAATTTATACGATCGCGAGGCCAAAGGTTAACATGTGCTATCCACCACTCAGCTGGCAGACCTACGATATCGAGTATCATGCGGCAAAGTTTGAAGCGGCTGGAACAAAGCAGAGCGACGCATGGATGACAGTAAAACACAACGGCGTCCTGATTCACGACAAAGTCAAGTTGCCGCATGGAACGACCGCCGCTCCCGTCGCCGAAGGCGTCGAACCAGGCCCGCTGCATTTGCAGGATCACGGGAACCCGGTTCGTTACCGCAATATCTGGTTCCTGCCGATTGCTGATTAACATTTCGCTCACGCTGAATTGTGAGCAATGTTCAAGGACTGCATGCTCCGGCGACCGGAGCAGATTTGTGTACTCGATCACGCAGACCAGACAATTGCTGGTCTGCGGCGAGCCTGAGTAACGCGGCTCAAGCGGAGCAAACATAATACGCAGTGTCGTTCCATCGGCACACGCGCAGCGCCTGTGCAGACGAACGGACAGAACAGCTATCGCAGCGCCTGCATTTCACCTTGAACAAAGACGATGTTCACAGGTACGACGGACCGGCTATCCCCACAGGACTTGGATGCGCCGAGGCTGACTCGCGATTTTGCCGGCGCTTGCAACAGCAAAAATCGGCCGCAACCTGGACATCCGCAGCAATTGCAGCCGTTCTTTCTTCCATTCCGCGAACAACGTCATCTGACGTAGTACGACTGCGCTCAGAATTCGACACCTGCCGATTGCAGCGGCTCACCTAATGGTATTGCGTTTCTCACAACTAGAGCCTTGCAGTCCACTTTCCGTGAGTGCTCATTACGCGAGTTTTCGTTTAAGCACCGACGTTGCTGCCGCGAATGCACTTGGGACTGCGCAGGATGGCGAAGTAAAAGATTACTCGTTCACAATCCAAAATCGAGTCAGCCTTCCTCCGGTGTTTACACGCACAGTGGAAATTGGCGAGGGCCTGGAGCGAGGAACCGAGAATTCGTCAGCGAGTCTGCTGGGAGTAGACGTAGCAGCGATCGTTGATCTGAACAATGACGGCGTTGGTGATTTTGCGGTGACGGACATCCTTGACGGCGTCGCCGTTGCCGAAAACGGACTTCGTGGGGCTGTCCACATCGTCTTCCAGAATGCTGATGGCTCCGTCAATAGCACGACCAGGATTGCGAGTGGCTTCAGCGGCGGGCCAACGTTGGAGATCAACGATCAGTTTTGCGCGAGTGTGACTTCGCTGGGAGATATCGATCGCGATGGGATCGTAGATATTGCTGTCGGAGCTTCCGGTACTGGCATTGATATCGAAAAAACGGGATAAAGCGATGGCGCGGTCTTTATCCTTATTTTAAACACCGATGGCACGGTGAAACACTCGACAAAGATCGCAAGCGGTTTAAACGGTGGTCCGGACTTAAGTGAATTCGATGAGTTCGGAACAGCCCTCGCGTCCATCGGAGATCTGGACGGTGACGGTCTGGCCGAGCTTGCCGTTGGTGCTGCCGGCTCATGGAGTGCTGTACGACAGTTGGTACTTTCATAAACGCAGAGTTTCCGCGGGTCGCCACAGACAAAGAAAGCGTCGTGAAGTAAACTTCACGACGCTTTCAGTCATTTAACAATCAGCATGTCTGCGAAAATCAGAATTCACCGAGGACTTCGCCGTCCTGTGGATTACAAAGCTTGCGAATGATGTGTCGGTCTACGTTCTCTGACAGAAAGCGAACACTGCCGTCACCAAGAACACCCTGACATCCGCCAGTGTGCTGGCTGAATGGCTCGTCATTTGGCCCGCAATTGTTCAAGGACCATAGACATGTCGCTGGGCCGCCCTTAGGTGTCGCATTGTTGTTAATAATCTTCGTTTCTGTCGGGTAGTTTCGGGCACCAGAAACTCCACTGCCACCGTCAGTATCAGCCCAACGACCTGGAGCGCTAAAGTTGCCGCCAGGAACGCCGGGAGCAGTATCTGCAGCTGCGTACAATTGGGTTGTATCTGCGCCACGGGCACCACCGATGTACCTGACCGATGTGATGTTGGCCGCACCAGCAGCACCTGTAGAGCGACCGGCGTCTTCAATGACAAGCATCGTGTTTGAAGTACCGTCAGTTGAGTCTGCCATCTTACGGCACTGTCCCAGGGCTCCGTTGGAGTCCGCGTTCAGGACGCTGCCAGCAACCAATCCATTTCGAGCACCAGTTATTGGATCGATGTCGGTGTAAGCAATGGGCATATAATCTGAAGTGCCGTAGCCCAATGAATCGATTTGAGTAAGTGCGTTGGATGGGCATACGTAGCCAGGAACCTTCGACTTCGCGAGGTTAGCATTTGCCGCGTTTGTGTAGTGGACATTCATATCCCACTGGCTGTAAATGTTTGCCTGTTCAACGAATGGCAGGATGGCAACGTAAAGTGACACTGGGAAGAAGCGTCGATCGATAGTCGAATTATCGGTGTATTCGCCAGCTGATGGGAATCGTGAGTAAGTGGATTCGTAGTTGTGAATCCCCAGACCGATCTGCTTCAGATTGTTCTTACACTGTGTTCTTCGCGCAGCTTCACGAGCCTGCTGTACCGCAGGCAGAAGCAGTGCGATCAAAATTGCAATAATGGCAATCACGACCAGCAGTTCGATGAGAGTAAAGCCCCGTGGTTTTGACCTTGAAACTCTGGCCGCAGACAATTCATTCATTTAGTGGAACTCCTTCGCAGTTCTTCAATGCGTGCTTGTGCCATGCAACATGCAGGCAGAAATGGACCAACGCTGGCCGCATTGATTAATGCAACGCGACTCATTGAATAATTGAATTGTTAAGATTACGCGAACTTCTTAACAGATCCTTCAAACTCCGAACAAAGACGACCCTACACGTGTTTCCATGGCATATCCCATGAAAGCCATGAGGTTTTCATGAGTCGCTAGCCTTGAAGACAATCGAATCGCGGTTGACGCGTGTCCGTGATCAAACTTTTCCGCCCAATCGACCGCCTGCGATTGAGCACCTTCGAGATCTCTCCTTTGCCGCAGCCATTCATTCCTCTATCGTCGCCGTGTTTTCCTGCGGCATTCCAACGCCTTGCTTACGTCACGGCTATTGAAAAGCGTTGATATGTAATCCGAGAGGCCCGCGGCATCCGGTGGACCGGCCGGCCGACAATCAACCTGGAATTTGCTACCCCTGAAGCCCGAGACCGCATCGTACGGACGGATCAGGAGTCGCTCCGTTTGACGACAGCGACAGACCGTTGTAAGACTTGAATTGGTAAAGAATCTTCATTTCCGAAAACACCCGAGTTCAGGTTAGAGAACGAACATTCATGTTATCGCTGTTGGTTTCGAATCTCTGCGACATGTGCCAGCGCAAAGTGGTTCTGGTGACATTCACAATCCTGTCCAACTGGTTGGTCTATTCGCCGGCAGTGGCACAGCCGCAGGTCTATCGGGATCGCGTGGAACCACAGTGGTTTGGGGATCAGACAAAGTTTTGGTATCGCGTTGATCTTTCGAAAGGTCGACGCGAGTTCCAACTTGTCGATGCAACAGCCGGAATTCGAAAACCAGCCTTTGACCACGCCAATGTGGCAATGCAGCTGAAGAAACTTCTGAGCCGCGAGATCTCTGCGGAACAGCTACCGATTGAGTCGTTGGAGTTTTCCGACGACGGAACGCTTCTACTGGTGAGCTCGCAGGGCAAATTTCGACTGAATCAGGCAACCGAGGAGCTGAGTCGAATTGAGCCTCGTCCGGGAGATTTGATTACGAAGTTGTTTCTCCCGATTCAACCCTCTGGCAGTTCCAGTCAGGACACTGAGCTCGTTATTCAGAATGAGCTCGATCACCCTGTCCTGATGTTCTGGGTAGACGGATCCCGGACGCTCCATGAATATGGGTCGGTCGCTCCAAAAGAAACCCGTCGGCAGCATACCTTTGCCAGTCACGTATGGCTGTTTCGCAATCCGGACGGAACAGACATTGGATGCTTCCGTGCTCTCCCGAATGCGTCGCAGATTCTGATCAATCCAACCACGCTGGAGTCCGTCTCGCGAGAAGAACAGCCGCGTCGGCGAGAACGCGCAGATGTTCCGGAAAAGGCGTTAGCGCCGGACGGTCAGACGTCCGTATTCTGCAAAGACAGCAACTTGTGGCTGCACGTCAAAGCTGACCAGTCCGACGTGCCGCTCACAACCGATGCGAATGAAAAGAAGAGTTTCCGAAAAGATGCGACTCATTCGCGGGGCGTGAGCATGGATTACGATCTGCCCAATTTTGGTGATTCGGTGCCAGATGTGCGGTGGTCGCATGATTCAACCCATGTGCTCGCATTCCAAACAACTCAGGTTGTGGAAAAGTTGGTTCACTACGTTGAATCCACGCCGACGGATCAACTTCTGCCAAAGCTGCAGACGTATCCCTATTTTCGAGCGGGTGACGCCATTCCTGTGCAGTCGCCGCGATTGTTTCGCATTTCTGATCGTCAGGAAGTCCCGATCTCAACAGAACTGTTTCCCAATCCATGGTCTCTGGAGTTTCTCAGATGGAGCGACGACGGGTCGCGATTCTGGCTGCTGTACAACGAACGTGGGCATCAGAGATTGAGAGTTCTGGAGGTGCTGACAGACACCGGAGCCGTGCGGTGTGTTGTGGATGAACATAGCGACACCTTCATTCACTACTCCACGGATGGCAAGTTTGAACTTCGATGGCTGCCAAACGATCAACTGTTATGGGCCAGCGAGCGCAGCGGCTGGAATCACCTGTATCGATATGACGTGAAGTCAGGCGAAGCCATCAATCCCCTGACGTCAAGTGAATGGAATGTCCGTCGCATTGAACACATCGATGAAACGGCGGGAATAGTTTGGTTCTACGCCGTGAGCATTCGCGAAGGCCAGGATCCGTACCATGAACATTTTTGTCGAGTGAACTTCGATGGATCGGATTTGAAGATTCTGACCGAGGGCGATGGGACTCATGAGATCACGTGGTCTCCTGATCGGCGCTGGTTCCTCGATCGCTACTCACGCGTTGATCTTCCGCCAATTACAGAACTGCGAGCTGCCGAAGGTCAGCAAGTGTGCGAACTGGAAGCAGCCGACGCGTCCGAGATTATTGCCGATCGCGGCACACTTCCGGAACGTTTCGTGGCGAAAGGCCGAGACGGAAGGACAGACATCTGGGGCATCGTGCACCGGCCTCGAAACTTCGATCCCGCCAAGACGTATCCGGTCGTGGAAAACATCTACGCAGGGCCGCACGATTATCACGTTCCCAAGGACTTTCAAAATGGATTCGGACATCAGCATCGCATTGTCGATGCGGGATTCATCGTCGTACAAATTGACGGAATGGGGACCGCGTGGCGATCGAAAGCGTTTCACGATGTCTGCTACCGCAATTTGAAGGATGCAGGTTTGCCGGACCGTATTCTCTGGATGAAAGCTTTGCAGGAAAAAATGCCGCAGCTGGATCTCACTCGAGTGGGCATCTACGGTGGCTCGGCTGGCGGTCAGAATGCCATGTCGGCTTTGCTATGGCATGGAGACTTCTATAAAGCGGCCGTTGCGGACTGCGGATGCCATGACAATCGTATGGACAAGATCTGGTGGAATGAACAATGGATGGGCTTTCCATCCGGCGATCACTACGAACAGAATTCCAACATGATGAATGCTCATCTGCTACAGGGCCAGTTGATGCTCGTGGTTGGTGAACTGGATCGCAATGTTGATCCGGCGACGTCGACGCAGGTTGCAAAGAAACTGGTGGACGCCGGAAAAGATTTTGATTTCGTTGTCGTCCCCGGTGCCGGACACGGCGCGTGTGAGACGCCGTGGGCCTCGAAGAAACGAATTGAATTTTTTCAAAGAGCCCTGCGGGCAGAGACCGCAGCGACACCGGCTCCATGATTGTCCTCACAGGAATCATCGCGGCATCCGCAGGCCGCCTTAACGCCTTTTGCGGCCGCCTTTCTTTGTCGCCTTGCCTTTGCTGGCAAAACCGGGCTCGGTGCTGCCTTCATCATCCGAAATGGGTTGCCCCATTTTCTTCTTGAGTTCATGGATTCGGTCACGCAGATGGGCCGCGCGTTCAAAGTCCAGTTGTTCCGCAGCGGCCAGCATCTCGCTTTCCAGTTCACGCAGGAACTCCTGCGTCACAAACTGAGATTCCGATGTGACGCCTACCATTTCACGCTCAACGCGGCGTGCCTGGATTTCTTCTTCGATACCTTTCCGAATCGCTTTGCGAATCGTCTCCGGCGTGATCCCGTGCTCTTCGTTGTAGGCGATCTGCAGCTTTCGACGCCGATTGGTTTCATCGATCGCACGCTGCATGCTGTTGGTCACCGTATCAGCATACAGGATCACCTTGGCATTGACGTTTCGGGCGGAACGACCGATCGTTTGAATCAGGCTCGTCTCACTTCGCAGAAAGCCTTCCTTGTCGGCATCCAGAATTGCCACCAGTGAAACTTCGGGAAGGTCCAGCCCTTCACGAAGAAGATTCACTCCGATGACAGCGTCAAACTTCCCTTCTCGGAGCTCTCGCAATATTTCCACTCGCTCGAGCGCATTCAGTTCTGAATGCAGCCACTCGCACCGAATGCCCTCTTCCTTCATGTAGGCGCTCAGATCTTCAGCGAGTCGCTTTGTCAACGCTGTGATCAGAACGCGTTCACCTGCTGCAGCTCGTTCCCGGATTTGCTCCAGAAGATGCTGAACCTGACCGCGAGCCGGAATGACAAAGATGTCCGGATCCACAAGCCCCGTCGGACGAATGACCTGTTCCACGACTTCGCCACCGGTTTGGTCGAGTTCCCAATTGGCAGGCGTTGCGGAAACGAACACTCTGAAGGATCTTTTTGTATTCCATTCTTCAAACTTCAGTGGCCGGTTGTCCTTCGCCATCGGCAGACGGAACCCATGGTCGACCAGAGTTGTCTTGCGAGCATTGTCGCCCGCATACATGGCTCGAATCTGCGGCAGCGTTGCGTGTGACTCATCGACGAAGAGCAGAAAGTCTTCAGGAAAGAAGTCATACAGCGTATAAGGTGCTTCTCCCGGTTTACGTCCGGCGAGGGCACGGCTGTAGTTTTCAATTCCGGGACAAAATCCTGTTTCCTTCATCAGCTCGAGATCGTGTCGAGTTCTTGCGGCCAACCGTTGCGCTTCCAAAAGTTTTCCTTCCTTGCGAAAAATCTCCAGCGTCATGTCCAGTTCTTCGCGAATCTCATCCAATGCCGCATCAACTCGACTTTGCGGAAGTACGAAATGCTTGGCCGGATAGATGTAGATCTCTTTCAACGACTGCGATTCTTTCCCCGAGACAGGATCGATCATCGACAGCTTTTCAATCTCATCTCCCCAAAGCTCAATGCGATAGGCGAACTCTTCGTACGCAGGCCAGACTTCAATCACATCCCCGCGGACTCGAAACTTCGAGCGAGCCGGATCAAAGTCGTTCCGATCGTATTGAATATCGATCAGCTTCATGAGCAAATTGTCGCGGTCGATCTGCTGGCCCAGATGCAACGGGATCATCATGTTCAGATAATCTTTGGGCGATCCCAGACCGTAGATGCAGCTGACACTGGCCACCACAATTACATCATTTCGACTGACCAGAGCACTGGTGGCGAGCAATCGTAGTCGGTCGATCTCTTCATTGATGGACGCATCTTTTTCGATATAGATATCGCGCTGCGGAATGTAGGCTTCCGGCTGATAGTAATCGTAATAGCTGACGAAGTAAGTCACTGCGTTGTTTGGGAAGAACTCTCGAAACTCACCGTAAAGCTGGGCCGCCAATGTCTTGTTGTGGGACAGCACAAGCGTCGGCTTCTGGACCTTCTGGATGACGTTGGCCATCGTAAAGGTCTTTCCCGAACCCGTCACGCCCAGCAGCACCTGAGTGCGTTTGTCGTCGTTAATTCCCCTGATCAGCGCATCGATCGCCTTCGGTTGATCACCGGCCGGCGCGAATTCGCTGACGAGCTGAAACTTCTGGTCTTTGTTCATCGTGGTTTCAAGCAAAAGGAAAAATGGCCCGCCGCAAACTCGCAACTCAACGCCGGCCGCGTCATCGCAGCAGGCGGAGTGTGGCAGATCACTGATCCGATTGCTCGCCACGACGCCTGCGTGAGGACTTCGGCCGACTACGCTTCGTCCACACGCGAGGACTCAGGAACCATAGTAGCTTTCGAGCGGTCGCGGAAAACGTCTGTTCCAGTCGAGTCACTCTTTTCCCGAAGCTCGAAAGGGCACGCAGAACTCCATGATTCATGCGATCAGATGTTTTCGTCGCCGCTCGGTTGGCATGCCGCACTTTCCTCGAGACACGGTCCAGACTTGCCAACCGCGCACCGGGCAACCAGCGTCCAATCCATTGCACTGGCTTACTGGAAATATCAAAGCAGTGCGGGCAACGGAACTTCCGCATCGGCAGCAACAGCAAGGCACAACGCCAGCCCAGGAGCGGCTGTTGGGTCAGCCGATCTGAACAGAAGGAGCACTTATAAATGCTGGACTTTTCCGACGACAAGGATTTGATCCGTACAAAAAAACCGACTCGTGACAGCGACCAAAATGCCACGCCACGAGTCGGTTGAATATTGTACAGACAGCTGACCACCAGTCCGCTAGTCAATTCCGTATTCCTACGCTATTTCGCTGCAGCGAGCACCGCGTCATAATTCGGATGTTCGGCAATTTCCGTGCAATACTCAGCGTACTTTACTGCGCCATTGCCATCAATCACGAACACAGCACGAGTCAGGCAACGATCCAGCGGACCACCTTTGATCAGCACGCCGTAATCTTCGCCAAATTTTGTACAGCGGTGTGCACTAAGGGTTTTTACCGCCTCAACGCCTTCCGCTCCGCACCAGCGCTTCTGACCAAACGGCAGGTCCATGCTGACGACGAGGATTTCAACGTTGGGCAGAGAAGCTGCCTGGTCGTTGAACTTCTTGGTTTCCATGTGGCACACAGACGTGTCGAGCGATGGAATTGTGGCAATGATTCGTGTCTTGCCTTTGCTGCTGGCGAGCGTCACTTCTTCCAGACCATTGTTCTGAAGTGAAAACTCGGGAGCTGTCGCCCCGGCCGCCAATGCACCGCCAGCGAGATCGACAGGATTTCCCTTCAGCGTCACTGCGCCCTTACGAATGTCTGCCATACGAATGCCTCCAATATCAAAACGGTTGATGCGATCAATAGTTCGCGAAAAGTTGCCGGGCGAAGTATGGAGGATGTTCGCCGGCTTTCAACCGCATGATGCCCGTTCGCAAAAAATGCTCAGGGATCAATGGTCCAGATTCCCATAAAAGACAAATGGATCTGGATACTCATTGCTCAATTTCGTTCAGAGAGTTCGCCGCGGCTGTTTCTCTGATTCAACGATTCCTGAAAAATTCGGAGACTCACGGGTTCATAATTTTTCACCTTCCGCTGCTTCCGAAGGCTCCGCATGACCTCGGATAAACCGGTCAGTACGGTGTCGCACCGATTCAAAACTCGAAGGTGCCAGGAGGTATCAACAGGATCATTCTCGACAGTAGTCATACGAATTGCAGGCTTTCATCGTTGCTGGATGATGGCAGGGATGTGCCCTTCAATCGTCGACACAGACGGTCCGTCTTCACTCGTTTGCGCAGAGTCCGGAAGTGGCAGCGATTGCCATGTTTCCCTTGATGTCGAGATCCCGATAACTGCATCGACTCGGAAAACTGTTACGATCCTCTTCATCGAATTGTTGAAAACCAGTGTTTGAGATTGCTCCGAGTATGAACATGCGAATTGGAGTTTTGGGCGGCACATTTGATCCAGTTCACTACGGTCATCTGCTGGTGGCGGAAACCTGCCGCGAACAATTAGGCCTGAACGAGGTCCGCTTCATCCCGGCAGCCGTTCCGCCGCATAAACTTGAAGAGCGGATCACCGACGGACACGCGCGGGCTGATATGCTGAAGCTGGCCGTGTCGGGCTATCCCGAATTCATCGTCGATCGCCGCGAACTGAAACGTACCGGTCCGTCGTTCACAGTGGATACGCTGACTGAACTTCACGGGGAGTTCCCTGGCGCAGAGATCTTCTTTCTGATGGGAGCCGATTCTCTGCGTGATCTGCTGACGTGGCGCGATCCTTCGCGCATCGCACAACTTGCAACGCTCGTAGCCTGCAATCGGCCGGGCCTTCCACCAAACCTTCCATCCCAGACCGTTGAATGGGTGGGAGAAGAGATTGCTCCACGAGTCATCAGTGTTCAAATCCCCGGAACAGATCTGTCTGCCACGGAGCTGCGTCAGCGCGCACGGTCGGGCCGCAGTTTGCGATTCCGAACTCCTCGCGCGGTGGAAGCCTACATTCAGCACAATGCGATCTACGCCCAACGCGACAGTGGCTGATGACTTCTATTAATCTTGTCTCCGTCTGGCGCAACTTGATCCGCCGAAAGAACCGAGAATCAATCGCGATCCTGCTCGGGTTCCGCGTGAACGCTCACATTTCCCTCGTCGTCAATCTGCACATGAATCACACTGGCTCGACAGCAGACGGGACAGTCTTCTACATACGATTGCACTGCACCTTCCGCCAGATCCAGCGGGATCACAATTTCTTCTCCGCAGGCATCGCACAGATAAGTGACGTCCTCCTGCGAATCGGCCGAACCGCTTCTCGCAGTTGGGCCAGCGTGCTCGGTATCGTCGTCCAGCCAGGGCAGAGGTACTCCTGAGCCCAGCAACCGACAGGCCCACATCAGAACTGCAAGTGAATCTTCGTCAGCCAGTCGATGATCGCGGCCCGTTTCAATCAGAGTTTCTGCGGGCAGCCCGCTCATAGCCACCAGCTCCTCGGAATGCTCGAACGGAATGACGTCATCGTGTCGGCTGTGCAGAATGACGCTGTTCCGTTTCAGAGACACAGAACCGCCCCAATTTTTCCACGCCGGGCAAATCAGCACAAGAGGTGTCTCATCAGTCCGGATGTTCAAGGCCACTGCCCCGCCTCGGGACGATCCGACCACAACATCCGGCTGATTCCGATCATACGCTTCCTGAGCCATCGCCAGCGCAGCTTCGAAGTTGTCATCGTCCAGCGCCGGGTTGATCACATCCAGCCCGTTGGATGCAAGAAATTGAGGCTTCACTCCACCGGGACGACTATTCCAGCCGCGCAAGAACAGGATTTTCATAAGACCACTGCCTGAACCAGAGAATCGATTCGTCACCATCAACGCGGGACAATTCAAATACATGACGCGATCCGAGAACCGGGCTGAAGCGACTTCGCCGATCCCGCGTCGAAGCTTGTAAGTCTGCACGATTGACGTGATGACGACCAGTCGAATGAGCACAACTCGTTTCAGGAGCCCGTGCCGAGCAGTTGTCGGAAGAAGAGCTGGCTCTGTTTGACATCCTGACCAAGCCCGAGCTGGATACGACCAAGTCAGAAAAGGACGAGGTCAAAAAGTCGCTCGAACTTTGTTGCAGACTCTGAAAGAAGCCAAGCTGGTTCTCGACTGGCGTAAACGCCAAAAGACCCCTGCAGACGTTTACACTACGGTCAAAAAGATTCTCGACGACCTGCCTCGTGCCTACACCCCCGAACTCTACCAACAAAAATGCGATACCGTTTACCAACATGTTTACGACAGCTATCAGGGCGAAGGCAAGGGCGTCTACAGTTTTTCTGAGGTGTGACTACATCAACGTCGATCAAGGTCTTCTCAAAGAGAAAGCCCTACGCGAGTTGTCAGACTCGTCTTCAATCGCAGTAACTACAAAAGCATTTCCATTCGGACCGAGTTTCAGCGAACAGCGGTCTACGTTTTGATCGGCCCGAGCGATGACAGTTCTCTGTCGACAATCTGTGTGGGCGAAGTTGATCCAGTCAAACCCAGAATCGACAGTCACCAAAGCAACAAAGACTTCTGGACATGGGGCAGCTTCTTCACAACCAAAGCTAACCGCCTGAACAAAGCTCATGTGCAGTATTTGGAATCGGCAAACCGGCGTGTGGAATGGAAAAGATGCAACAGCTCTGAAAGCCATTCATGAGGCAGGCGTATCAAGCGATTCATGCAGGGCGTGAGGATGACGATGTAAATACTCTTCCGCCACCCGCAAGCTAAAAACCGCAGCCGGCAGATGACTCCCAAACTCCCCGCAAGCACATCGGCAGCGAGTGCATCAGAACCTAAAAGAGAACCAACACCCGCATTCCGGTGTTCCTCAAACATCGAGTAGGGTGAGTCGGGGTGGCTAAACCGCGACTCAGCCCTCTCACAGAACCGTACGTACGGGACCGTATACGGCTTCTGTTTTACAGGATTCAGGTGACCTGAGGAAGGACTCCGGTCGGAACGGACGCCAAATCGAACAGTCCCAGTTCGCTCAGCCAGCCATTGGGAATGGCCCAGCTCGCGAGGTGACTGACCGAGCTTCGCCACGATCGCATCCGCATCGCCACGAATTCACCCTGGTATCCCAACTGCCGCAGACGGCGGTGGACACAACCAGGTTTCTTCCATAACGACAGTTGCTTCGCACGAAGGCGGCGACGAATCCAGCCTGCCAGTTCACCAAGCACGCCTTTGCAGTTTGCCATCCGAAAGTAGTTCGAAAAGCCACGGAGCACCGGGTTCAGGTCAGTGATGACCTTTGCCAGGTTCACCGGACTGTTGCGACGTGTGATCTGACGGACTTTCTCCTTGAAGGCGGCGACCTTTTTGGCCTGGATGCGAGTCCAGATCAAGCTGATCTCGACGCCCAGAAATTTCACGCCGCAGGCGGCATGAGTCTGATGCGTCTTTTCGCGATTCACGGTGAGTTTCAGATTCACCTCAAGGTTGGCTGTCGCTGCAAGAATCGCTGCGTGTGCTGCCGATTTGCTCCGGCACACTATCAGGATGTCGTCGGCATAGCGCACAAGGCGATGGCCGCGACGCTTCATTTCCTGATCGAAGGCATCCAGATACACGTTCGAAATCAAGGGTGAAATCACTCCCCCCTGAGGACTGCCGGTCTCTGTGGCCTGCCAGTCGCCATCCACCAGCACACCGCTCGTCAGAAACATCTGAAGCAGATTCAGAATGCTGCCGTCGGTCACGCGACGACGAATCGACGCGAGGATCAAGTCATGATCCAGCCGGTCAAAGCATTTCGAAAGATCCATATCGACCACATGGACGCGACCATATTGCCGAATGAACATCGTTGCTTTCGCCACTGCCTGTTGGCAGCTGCGGCCCGGACGATAACCATAACTTGACGGGTGACTGCCTTAAAGTTTCTGGGGGGAAGGTCGAAAATCGGCTGCAGGATGTCCAGCAGTAACTGCTGGACGACGCGGTCACGAACAGCGGGAATTCCCAGGTGCCTTTCGCCGCCATCAAGCCCCAAGAACTTGAACACGGTGGGATCGAAACACGACGCACAGGCTGAGGCTGGTAAGTCCGGGTCCGCATTTCGGTCACAAGCTGATCCAGTTCTTCCCACAGCCGCGACTGAAAGTCGGCGATCGTTTTTCGGTCCACGCCGGGAGCTCCCTGAGCGCGGCGGACTTTCTCGAACGCGCGAGCCATCGCTCGGCGATCCAGAAGACGATCGTAAAGGCTGTAGTAGATACGCATCTGTATGATCGATGCTTTCATGGTTCAGTTCGTGGTCTTTGCTGTATGTCTCGTCAGTCGAGTCTTCCGGCAGGGTGGCGATTCGCGAAACGGAATCCACGTGTGCTATTCCTGTAAAGGACAATCCCGTCGATTCAAAATGTTCGCTACTCCGCACGGGCGGTCAAACTCAGCAGGTTCCTCGTCAAAGGTCGCCGCTTGAGCCGGTCCCGAGAGCTTTCGATCTCTCTCGCTGGTGCCCGCTGCTCGGTTGTTTCTGTCTGTCGAT
>CAMTWR010000025.1:0-24919 GCA_947085455.1 uncultured Planctomycetota bacterium
CACATCCGCCGGGCCTCCAGTTGCGATCATCTGCTGTCTCCATCAGCCGCGTCCACGTGCTGATTTGATAACTTCAAATCTAAGCTCGCAGACTGCTTAGCAAAGTATCGCAGATTGCCCAGTGTGGCGCAATCGCCCTGGTATTGGGGCCGAAGACATCGTCTGACGTCGCTTGCAGCAAACATAAGTCGATGCATAACTGGCGTGCTCGTGCAATAAAGCGCTGTGTTTTCTGCAGCAATTCTCGCAACGGCTCCTTCAGTCGGGCGACATAATCGGGCCCTTTCTTCGCTGCGATGCGGTCAATCTTTCGAGCCAGTTGCTTCACCGATTTCCACAGATGCTGAGACTGTCTCCAGCCGCTGAGTTTGTGAACCGTGGCATGCTGAAGACAGAGTTCAATGATCTTGCACAGGCCGTCGCGAAGAAGCGAACTCTCCGTCGGAAAATGAATATTCGGCTGCATGACGAAGGAATCGGCACGCATCGTTTCAACAGCTTCCGGAACAATTGCATGTCCTTCGCCAATGATGATCTGACTGATGGCGTCGATGGTGGACGGCTTCAACATGCAGATGTTGTTGCGAACCGTTCGCCACGAAAAACTCGTCTCGCCGTCCCATTCACCAATGCCCATGATGACTCGCAGACGATTGTGGTTCTCAGCAAGACCATGCAGATGATCGTACGTAAAGTTGCACCCGAGTCGAACGCCTGCGAGCACCATAATGTGCCAGTAGTCCATGCCCGTTCGACCGCAGTCGCTGCGTGTGTCGGCGTTGACATCATCTTCAATGAGATTCATCACCGCGGCCATGGTGTCGGTCTTCGAGTACACCTGCTGCAGCGCTCGCAGAACCGGAATGATGCGGTCTCGACATTCCAGATTCAGCGGAACTCGATCAATCGGCAGGCTGTCCAGTCGCAGTTGGGTTGAGTATCCTTTTCGCATCCTTGGCTCCTCGAAGATTTGAGTGAAGAAACTCGGTTTGGCAGACCTTTTCAATCAGCTCTACGGTTTCCCACCTGATCTTCGCGGAGCCTTTTTACGCCCACCCACCGCTTTTCTCCACTTCATCCGCGTTTCAGGACACGCACTCGCTACAAATCCAGAACAGATGACTCATGCGATTGCTTTAACCCACACTGGTCATCTCGGCCGAGGTCGCGATAGTGTGTCGGACCGGAGCAGCTTTGGGGCTGGTCAGTTGCTAACTCAGGACACGCGATCCTGAGTCTTTTTGTCAGGAATCGCAGTAGCACTGGTCGCAATCATACTCGCCCCGTGTTCGAAGGGCTCTTATCGTCATTTCGACTATCCTGGCTTGCAATCTGATTCGCGCCATCATGGCCCAGGCCGCCAGCAAACACGACATGAAACCGCGATCGATCAGCTTTAAAGTAGTGGTCCAGACACTGTATGCCTTCCCGCCGCTGACTGCTCTCAATGGTGAACGTGACGCGGCTTTTCGTCTGTGCCTCTAAGAGCAAATCGTGGATGCCATCGCTACCCACCAGGTTAGTCATCGGCCCGACCGCTTTGAACCTCTCCGGAAGAAACGAAGACCCAAACTCTACGACCGACTCATGAAACCACGACACAAAGCCAAACGTGATATCCTCAAAGGATTTACCGAGAACTAAGTACCATTCGTCGGTCGGGTCGGTGCGTGCCTTTTTGATCGGTTAATCGCGAATGAACAACGACGGATGAAAACTCTGCGACTGAGTTTAACGAAAGTACGGGACTCCGGAACTCAAAAATCATGCTCCAAAATTTGTATGGCTTATTGTCGTTGAGCCCGGCCGGACGAAGCAACAAATTGTTGACCAAGAGTAAGCTGATTCACAATCCTGCAAATGACGGTCGGCAGCACCTCGGAATTCTCTAGTTGATCGACAAGGTGGAACGAGTTGGTGTTCATAACCCCGGCGAATCACAAACACGCAAAAAAATGCCCGAGTGCTGTTAAAGCGTAGCACGTTGATCGTTCTTCGGACGTACTTCGCTCGTTGAGACGAATGTGAGCATCGCTCCAATGACGCCGATCAAAACAACCACGAGGGCCGAATGCCATAGTTGAAGCGTGAGTTTCGAGCGGAAGTCCAGTTCAAGTTTCAGCGGCGCGTTTTCGGCGACCTGGACGCTGCGACCAAACGTGTATGTGTCGCCTTCTTCCGGGAGGCTGATGATGATCGCCTGAGGTGCGGGGTCAGTCGTGTGCTGATGCTGTACCAGTCGGGCGGCGATCTGCTGGAGAACCGCGTTGTCTTCCGTCGTGTTTCCTCGAAGTAACTGGCTTAGTTCCTGCGGCCGGAAGTTCAACTGATCCTGTTGCAACACCGGGTTCTCGGCGGCCGCTTCACGAAGCTGTTTGTTATCGATCTGGATGGAATCGTCACTACTGTTGTCCAGGTACAGGCGTTGACGACGCGTGTTGAGCCCGACAATCGCTTGCTGAGTCTGTAGATTCTCCAGTTGGACTCGCGCATCTTCGTTCGAAGCAACATCGAGTGCGTACTGATTGGCGACACTATTCAGCGCCCAGCGCGCTTTGCTTTGTTCGCCGGCCTGCAGAAGCTGATTGGCCTGTTCCAGAAGCTGAGTCGCCTGCTCGGCCTTAACCTGTCGCTTTCCACTCGCGGCAGACAGATAGGAATCACGATCGTAATCCTTCTGATTCGACTGCCGAATCAGTTCCAGATTACCGTCATTGCTGGTCAGCTCAAATCCTTTCGGTGCAATTACACTCCACTGAATATTTTCCAGAGGCACATTCAATTGCGGACTGCGGAGCTCCAAGTCACTCAAGCGATCACCGGGAACAGAATAAACAAATCGCACCTGCGCCGTTCGATCATCGATGCCAGCAAGAATGTAGAACTGCCAGGCATTCTGAGCACCGCTTTGTCGAATGGAATTCACACTTTCGCCGTTGACGAAGATGCTGAATAGCTCGCCACCTTCTGGCAGGTTGACGCTCAGACTGCTTCGCTGGATCACTTCCATCACCACATCGACGGCCGTCAACTGGTCACCCGTTGGCGACAGAACGGTTGTCAGTGATCCTTCCGCGACACGAAGTTTAAGCCCGTCGGCCAGAGAGTGGCGTTTGGCCTGAACCTTCAGTGCGGCACCAGGATCGACGGCACGAAACACGAGTGCCGGAGCGATCCGATTGTCCGTTTCTCTCAGGGACTGAGGGACGGTGTTCCAATCAACGCGCTGCCAACCCTGAGTCAGCTCGTCGTGTTCCAGTTCCAGTCGGCCGCCCGCTCGGACTGCGAAGAAGCTGGAGATTTGTCGAGCCTCCGGGAACAGAATCGGAATCAGCGATTCTTCTTCATTCACACGATCTCCGCGACGTTCATACTCGATCTGAAATTGAAGTTTGCCAACGACGCGACGCTTGAAGTGGACTTCCCAGATGTTTGAATCCGGAGCTGTTCGAATCATATCACTGACGACATTACCACTGGCTCGCAGAGTCTTGATTTCGTCCTCACTGGTAATGGGCAGAGTCACTCGGATTGAAGCGATGGATGCGTTCTGCACATTGAAGTGAGCTATCAATGTTGATCGAGTCTGCCCTTCTCGCAAAGTGATTTCGTGCAGGACCTGACCGGTCACCCAGGGATCAAGTTTTTCGATGCCAAGCGAAAGATTCCAGTCACGTTGCAGCAGTCGAAACGCCAGTGCTCCCTGGCCATCTCCTCCCAATGCACGCGGGTCGGTTTCGGAAACGTTTTGACGAGTGACCGTACGAAGTCGAAGACCGGTTGTTGGGCGAACCACCATTTCACCCGTCTGACGTGCCGCTTCATTCAGTTCGAAACGAGGGATCTGCCATTCCGCCGCATCTGTCGGCGCTGTGCCGGACAATGCGACGGAGAACTCATGTGTGCCGATCGTTCGGCCATTCAGATGAAGAACAATCGTGCGTTTGCCTTCTTCGCTCCGTTCAGCCCAGTGATGAAGCGCAGGACCGGAGAGCGATTCCACTTCCAGGCCGAGGGGAAGAGGAAAGCTCAATTCGAACAAACCGGCCCGAGAAATTTCCACGGCGAAGTTTCCTGCCAGAACGACTCGTTCATCTCCCAGTGACAGCACCTGCTTACTGATGACTCGAACCTCGGACGCCACCGGAGCAACTCGCACGGCCAGTTCACCGCCATCCGTTCCGTAGCGATACACGCAGTGCAGTGTTGCCTGCGCATTCGTGATCAGACTGGCATCGAAGTCTCCCGGATTGACAATCGTCATAATCTTCGGTTCCACTTTTTCCGGACGAGCCTCCGGACCGAAGGCAACGGCCACGAGCCCGACTTCTCCGTTCGCTCCGACCACGTGCAATGGCGCAAGAGTCACGTCTGCAGGCAGTGGATCCAGACCTCGCTGAGTTTCAATGAGAACATCAAACGGCTGAGACTGAGCCGGTTCAATAGCCAGCGTGAGTCCACCGGAGTCTGCATCGAACTGCCATGAACCAACTGGCCCCGTCACTGCGGTCACAGTGTGACCCCTGGGAACAAGCACGCTCAGCGAATTCACCTGGCCCTGAGACGTTCGGATGTTCAGTTTATGTCGTCCGTCAACAACTCCCGGACCGGGCAGAAACAGGTTGGACGCTTCGACAAAGAACTGAGTCTTCTCCATCGTCACATCGCGTGACTTCGGCTTCAGCACGAGACTGCCTGCTCCTGGCCCGAGCAGGACTTTGGCCTGAGTCATTTCACCGGCGGCTTCCAGCTGTTCAATGCGAATCGCCGTGGGGCCTGCAACTTCCCAGCCCGCTTCGTCGTAGCTCAAGCTAATCTCCTGCACAGCGGCGGTGCCTGTCAGAACTGCAAGTCCTTCTGTCGGCTTCACTGCTTCCAGTTGATATTCGCAAGTTGCCTTGTATGTGACGGCTGATGGTGTCCCTTCCGGCAAGTCGGCCGGACTGCCCTGATTTGCAGGAGGTGTGATGTGAATGACGTAGGACAAGCCTTCCCCCGGAACGTCGCTTCGAGTGACTCGAAGACCATCGCCTTCAAATTGAGTCAGCACTGCAGGCGATTTGACGAGCAGGAAACGGTCGCCAGGCTTTCCGGTTACTGTGATTGTGCCGGTGGCTTTCAGGCGAGAATCCTGGTGAGTAATTTGCCACTGCTGAACGAAGCAGTCTGCTGCTTCAAAGCCGTCCGGAATTCCCGCGTCGCAACGGCCTGCAGAAGAGGACATCACGGCTAGAAACAGCAGAGCGGTCGTCACGGAAGCGGTGCCTGCGCTGGATTCCGGCGGGCCATTCTCTGACGCAGATTCTTCAATCGTTTTGCGATTCTGAGCCGACTCAAGCATCCATCTGCGAATGTCCCGGAAACAATCCACGGCGGGTCGCACGAGAAGCAGCGTCAGAATCGCAAGTCCCAGCAGTCCAAAGAACCACCACGCGCTGTCGCCCTGAAGCAAAATTCCGGCGGCGATTAGAATGATCCCGCCAAAGCGAAACAGCATTCCGCCTTTCATCAGCTTTTTGCGAAATGACACAAGTGCCAGAACGGTGCCCGCGATCAATGCGCCAAGCCCGGCTCCAGACAGATTAACGCGCCACAGCGGCACGTTATGGACAGACAGTTGCACGGATTCTTCGGCGGTCAGCACAGGAAGACTCAGCTGCAACGGTTGCGGAGAACCTGTCTCGGAATAGGCCGACTGAGTCGCTGCCACCGCGAAAAATATTGCAACGACGAGGCTCATCAGTCCTGCGATTCGCCAGGCCTCTGACTTGCCAGTTGCCACTATTCCCATGGCGGTCAGAACACTAATCATGAACAGGGGAACGATGCCGCGGTTGGCGATCCACGCGAATCCCGACGGACGCTCGACCGGTACCGGCGGCGAGACGTTTCCACCCGCTGGAACCAGGACGTGCTTTTCGTCACCACTGATGTTCCACTGCGTCTTCAATACCGGAGCGAAGACGACGGGCAGCGCGAGTTCTGGATGAGCTTCCTCCACCGCAGGCTTGCCAAGTCGCAGACGAACTTCGACCGGAGTATTTGGATCCGTACCGCCGGGCAGCGGAATCAGTGTCGCATCATCCGCCTGACGAGCCGTCACAGGAGCACCATTCACCGACACGGCCCAGAGCTTGACCGGTTCCGCCGGCAGCTTAATCTTCAGGGTGCGCTGTCCTCGAGATTTGACGTAGTACAGCACATCCGTCACCAACTCACCGTCCGGGGAAACTCGACTGTTTGCTTCAGAGAATTCCACGACCTGGTCGACGGTCGTCCCTGGCTCAAACCAACTGACTTTAAGGTTCAGCTCAAAGGGGCGACTTGTGTACTGCCACGTTCCCAGCGGCGGTGCGGTGCTAAGCAGACGAAACTCCGCAGGCAGTTCCAGCGGATCAAGTGTCAGCAGGTCTTCCGACACCGACACTGTTTCAATCTCCACCTGCATCGGACTCACGACCTGTACGTAACCACGTTCACCCTGAACTCCGGTCGGTGAAACCTGACCGGCCTGAAACGTACTGTTGGTCTTGTCCGGCTTTTCTTCAAACGTCACCAGCAGAGTGTAGGCGCCCATTATTGGCTGATGCAGAGTGACAATCAGCGAGTCCGCTTCTCGCCGCCATGTGCGCACGTTCTGGCCGTCGACCATCACGTTGCCCATCGTTTCAGGAACAGTGATACTCCACTCCGACACCGGTGCTCCTGTTACAAAGTAGTTGATCAAAGCACTTCCGTAGACCGTCTCCTGGCTGAGCGAATACAGGTGGAACACATCCGACTGCACGCTGCGATCGAGCAATTCGACCTGCATCGTGGCAGACCAGTTGGGTTCGCGAATTCGAAAGGCCTGCTGCAGATGAGGCGATGGCTTCGGGAAGAATGACAAGGGCTTTTCGACCAGCAGATTGACCTGTCCCGCCGTGATTCGAAAACCAGGCGCACTGACGATTCCAATATCGCCACGAACGGATTTGACACCGGGATACTCAATACGATCCAGAATCCATGCACCGGCGACGGCGGCTTCGCTTTTCTCCAGCCGCAGAGTCACCAGATGTCGGCCCAGAACATCCTGGCCAAAGACAACTTTCAGATTGCGACGATTCTCCTCGTCCGTTGTCGCCGCGACATAATCCGAAATACTGGCGCCGGTGACGGAGACCACGGAGTAATCAGTCGGAATGCTGAAGTTCCATTCTCGAATGGCGGCTTCTCGCACATCCAGCTCAATATCCGCACTGATGATTCGATCAGTTTCCGTCAGCACGTAGGCGATGACTTCAGAAACGCTGACTTCCGGTTCAATGCTGTCTGCGGTGACGGAGAATGCATAATCAGCAGCCGGGAATCGATACACAAATGACTGTCGCGTCTGAATCGCATCGCCTGGATACTGTTCGGGAGCCAGTTGCGAAAGTCCTTTCAGCTCTGTCGGCTGAAGACGCACAGATCCAATGTTGGAGAGGCGAAGGTGACCTGAGTGGCGAATGGAGCCGATCGGGTTCAGACGAAGTCCCTGAACAGTCACCGGGAATGCTCCCAGCGGCGTCTGACTGCGCACCTTGATCTGGTTCATGCCTGTCACGGGCTGACTGAGCGTGACTTCCAGAATACGATCGTCTCCCTGAGCCGTCACGGTCCAGCCGACGACAGTGGTTCCGCCCTGCACTTCCAGAATTTCTCCGGGCCCCTGCAGAAGGATTTGCATTGATTTCAGTTCGCCCTGAAGAACCTGATAGTCAATCAGATGATCCTGCCGCAACAGCCCGGCTCCGACCTGAGATTCGATCTTTCCCGAGGTGGAAAAGAACAGCTTGCCTTCGCCAGCCTGGCGTGCGGTCTTCCACTGCACTTTGGCTCGACCCGTTGCCGGAAGAAATCCGCTCCACGTTTCGTTGTTGCGCAAGGGTGCCACTGACTCCTGATCACGTTGGAATTCAAGATCTGCGCCAAGCCCATTCAGAGTCAGCGGAACAACGGCGCTGGTCGCGACGGTGAAGTCGAAGTTTCGACTGTTGGCGGCGGGCTGGCCGAGAGTGGCCACGAATTCCAGCGAGATCGGAAATGTGCCGGCCTTTGGAAAGATCAGCTTGTAAACCGGGCTGCCGTTCTCCGTTACAAGACGCAGCCGATAGCTGGCTTCTGTCGGAACCGAACTGGGAGCCGCACTGCCGGAGAGAATTGTGATTTCTGCATTGTCGACCGTGACGAGAGCGGTGCCGCGGTATTGAAAGAGCACCGAGTTTCCATTCGCATGCGACGTCCCGTTCAGACTGGTCTCGGTCAGTTCGACAGGCCCCGGAGTTGTACCAGCTCGATTCACAACCAACTTCAACAGACCACCGGTTGATGATCGAAATCGCGTTGGCCTCGTTCCGGCAACTTGCAGCCCCTCATTCAGCGGTGCAAAGCCGGTGGCCTCGGTCACAGCCCCTTCAACTCCAGGTGAATATTGAAGAACCACATTTGAATCGAAGCCAACTGCATTGCCGGGAGTCAGATGAGAAAGCTCAATGGTCTCCGGGTTCTTCAGCTCCAGCTTGCGCGAGCGGACTCTGACCAGGATCTTCAACTCTGCGGTATTCGTGTTGACATTCAGATCAAGAAACCGAGCAGCCCCTTCCTGCCTCACGGACCATGACTTCAACTGGTCGCCCTGGACTTCGGTGACAACATCCTGCCCCGTCAGCCCAAGGCTCAGCGTCGTTGCCTCGCCCTGAACGACTTTCATCGCGACGTCAATCGTCTGCTCAATGAACTCCGCCCCCACTTGTGCCGTGGCATTGCTCGTCGCCGTAAAAAACACGGGCGGCTTCGGCAATTGCCCATGTGCTTCAACGACGATGGTACCGGTCCCGTCGCTGCCAATGGACGTGTTAACGCTGGCCGCGTTGTTGGGCTCCTGGGCGATCACCGAATGATTCAACAACGCGATGAGGCATAGGTGTTTGATGAGGTTCATTGGTTTATCTCGGTTGAGTCATTGTGCCGCCCCGTTGGGGCTTGGGATGTATTGTGGATCGGTTCCATGGGGCGTTGCCCCAGGCTGACTTGTGGCTGCCCCGTTCGGAACGGAATCGCAATGGGTGTTCACGAATACGACGCTACTGCTGACTCATCTGCCTCGCCTGTTCGATCATGAGCTTCAACTGTTGAACTCGCGTCTGACTTTGATGCTGCGACGGCAAGCTATCGATCAGTTGTGACAACGTCTGCAGATCAACCGATTCTCCCATCGCCTCACCCTTGAACTTCGCAGCCAGCATTGCGGCGGATGTTGCGATGCGAAGTGAAGGTGTTGCCTGATCCGGACGTGCTGCTTCAGGTTCGTAAGGAATGGGCCAGCGATTTTCGACCATTTCACCCGTCGACAAGTCTCGAAACCGCACGGACACAGAACCGACATCGCCTTCGCCATCCGGCTTGGCTTCAAACTGATACATCGCAACGCCCGCTTCTGCCGCCGCCATTTCGGCCGCGTCAACAGCGTCATTACGAAAATCTTCCTGCTTCAACAGGTGCTTTTCGAATCCCAGAAGTTTGTACTGACCAACTCGCTTGGGATTGAATTCCACCTGCACTTTGACGTTACTGGCAGAAGGACGCAGTGCCCCCGCAATTTGCTGAGCAAAGTTGTCGTCAGCCGCTTCATCAGAATCCATCAAGTAGTATCGACCATCGCCTTTGCGAGTCAGCGCCTCCAGGATTTCATCATTTAGACCATCCGCGCTGATTCCTGCGGCGTCGAACGCAATACCCGCTGCTCGCATCGATTCCACCATTCGCGACAGACTTTCCGGATTCGCATTGCCAAGGTTTACAGCTCCGTCGGTCAGCAGCACGATACGATTCTGAACACTAGGTGTCTGTTGAGCGGATGCCTTTTCGAAAGCCAGTTGCAGAGCTGCTTCGATATTCGTACCACCTTCGCTCGGAAGCTGTTCCATGAGCTCGACCAGTTTTCCAGATTCTGTCCCACTAACGTTTTCTGCCAGAAGTCGAGGCTGACGGGAAAAGCTGATCAGAGTCACCTGGTCAATCGCCGTCAGTTGCTTAGACAACAGCGTAAATGCTCGACGCACGGTCTGTTGACGATCGATGCGTTCCATCGAACCGGAGTTATCCAGCACAAACGTCAATCGCAACGGTGTATTGGTCGCTCGCCCTTCTGCGGACGTCCGCATGGAAACTCGCAGGACGTTTCGCTGTTGCAGAAACGGATGAATCCCCTGCTCAACCGCGCACGCGACTTTCTCACCTTTGCCCGGCAACGGATCGCCGTAATCGAACGCGTTGACGAATTCTTCAAGACGGACTTTCGTCGCCTCCGGCCATTCCCCGCGAGCCAATGCGGCAGCGGCCAGTTTGAACGAGACATCACTGACATGCAGCGAGAACGTTGAGAATGCTTCCGAAGCGGCGCTGGTTTCGTTCAGACCGGCAGAGGGAGCCACAGGTTTTGCTGCGGGCTTCTTCTCCAGTTCGGAACTGTCCGCAAGAGTTGAGCGGACCGCTTCGCCTTGTCGGTCGAAGAGGCGGTGTTGACCCTTGACTTTGGACTCCGGTTGACTCGTCTGTTTTCGCCATTCTTCGGCCTGCTCCTTGCTCTCGTTCCTCTTGCTAAGTGCTACGATATCTTTTACGCCATCGTCGTCAAAATCGCTTTCAGGCTGAGACGCCACTTCCGATTTAGATTCCACCAGTGGTTGAAGGCCGACCAACCGATCCATCTCAAACTCATCAATGTGAAAATGATAACCGCGATGGTAATCCGGACTTTTTCCTTCGGCGGAATTTTGTGCCAGAGCTTGCTCTTCGATTTGTTTAGCATTCTCTCCCGGCTTCGTTGAATCCGATTCTGCCAGTCGTTCTCGAATGGTCATTTCGACATCGGAAAACTCGTCCTTTGCGGCGTCTATTGCGTTACTCTTTGCATCTGCGGGCATCTCTTTAGTCAACTCGCTCGACGGCTGATCTGGATTCCCACCAAATCTCGCACGTCCATCGCGAGCAGAATCAGGCTGGTCACCAGAGCCTGGCTGTCGCGGAACAGCCCAGCGGCGAGCAACACCGGAGTCATCCGAGCGTTCGCTCAAACCTCTAGCCATAGTCCCAAAATCAGATGCGTCGCCACTTAGCCCGAGAGCTTGATTTCTCTGCAACTTTCTTCCCAGTTGTTCACGGTCAGATTTGCCATCGGCGGCGTATCCAGACTTGTCCGTGCCTGCATAGCCGTCGGACTTGGCGTTACCCGCCGATGGCTGCTCGCCCACACTGGCTTGCATGTCCTCCAACGTCTTCTCGGAGTCAGTCACCGCAAGACTGAGCGACTTGCCGATCGATTCTTCTTCAGTAGGAATCATCAGCTTGGGAGTAATCATCATCAGCTTGGGAATGGATTCATCAACTCCATCGCCCGCCGCAATGGGCTCTGACGATGCAGGCATGTCTGTCGTCCCTGCCAGCAGCGGTGCTCTATACGGTGCAGCAAACTGAACGTCAAAGTCCCATGCGTCCGGCGCAGTGATGTCAGCTTGGCCGTCGAGTGACTTGCCTTCCCATGTTGTCGAAGGCTGCGGAAACGCGACGTCATCAGGACTTGCAACCGGCGCAGATCGTCCGCCCAATGTCACTGCAGGACGTTCCTCGACGCCGAAAACGTCTTCGAGCGGTTTCTCAAACAATGCTTCGGGAGCGGAAGAGGGTGGAACCACTGCGATCGATCGAGGGGCATTCTTGTCATCCATGCTGCCTGGCGACAGCAATCCATGAAAGGACAACTCGCGGTCGACACCTGATCCCGAAGCGACTTTATCGGTTTCATTCGCGGCCAAACCTCCGCCATTCAAAGTCTGCTGCAATGTCGAGAGGGCTCTGGTCGACGCAAAAGCGTCGACAGCCCCGGCGGAATCCAGAGTTAAGGTTGGCCGGGAAGCACGCTCTCCGCCTGCACTTTTAGGAGCGGAAGTCGCGTCGGGGGGCATGCTAAACCCCATGGTTCGCCGTTGAAAGTCATCTGGTACTTCAGCTCCGAGGCCATCTGTTGACGCAACTGTATCCTCAGAAAACGACCAATGGTTGCTCCTATCAAACAGCCTCGATTCCTGCCGAAAAAACGACGGCACGGTCATCAACCCGATGAACCCGGCCACACAAATCCCCGCGGCAATTCTCAACGGTGTTTTACGCAGCCGACGGCGGACCGAAGAGGCAATAGGACTGAGCGAATCGTACAGCATCGTTCTGAGATGCCGTGCCAGTCCCGTACTTCCAGGGTTCAGGCCCGAATGGGCCGACACAACATCTGCCGGTGGCGTGAGCCGCCGGTGATCTGACATTGCATTTGCAAGGCCCGAAGGGTTGACACAAAGGTCGTTTCGGCTCTCCGGGCCTGTAGTAATCTGGTTTTCGGTTCCGGGGCCTGACGACCCCGGCAGAAGTTGTGTCGGGCTTTCAGCCCTGAATGCAACAGGCCCAGTATCAACACTTGCCAGCGATGCTCCATGTTCATTCGCCATCGCTTCGCCACGAATCACTGCCAGAACAGATTCTCGACGATCAGCCGATAGTTTCCAGTTCGCGTCTGGTTTTTCTAGTTCGCCAGCACCAAGGGTCTGCATCGATCCATGAACCTGCAGCATCTCCTGGTGAAACGCGGCCAGCTCCGGGCGCAATGCGATCAGGCGATGGAGTTCTTCGGTTTCGAAGTCCGACGCCTCGCCCAGCACGAGAGCCACGATGCGGGCTTCGAGTTCCGGTTCGATCGTTGAGTTGTGAGTTTTTTCGTTCATGACTTCTCGTCGAATCCGAGCTTTCGCAGTCTTGCTGCCAGCTCCTTCAAAATATGATGTAACCGATATCCCACGTTGCCGATGTTGAGTCCGGTTTGAGTACTAATCTCGCGATACTTGAGGTCTTGAAAATACTTCAGCTTCACCAACTCTCGATCTGGTTCATCGAGTTCTTCCATAAACTGCCGCACAGCCCCAATAGCTTCTAAATGCACAAGCGAAGCTTCCGGCGATTCCTCTGCATCTACTGAAGGAGGCGAGTGGTTATCACCGTCGTTCAGAACTTCTCGCTTTTGATCGCGGAGATATTTGAAGGCGCGATTACGAACGCTGCGAATCAACCAGGCTTTGGGGCAATCGACGTTATCCCAGTGCTTGTGGAGCTGCAGAAACACATCCTGCACAATCTCCTCGGCCACCGCTCGGCGGCCTACCAGCGAAAACGCATAATGCAGCAGAGCCGTCTCTTCGGACTCGAACAACGACTGAAGCGTGATTTCACTCACGCCCGGAGCAACAGGATCGTTGGCTCGGGGATTCGGTTCCAAGAGTATTCTCGTTCGTCGCGTTTGGCAGGTTTGAGTCACAACCGTTCATCCTCTCAGCGACGAGGACCCGCCAGTGCCTGATTTATTAGGATCTTTTTCAAATTTCTACTAAATGTCATGCCGGATGCTGTTGATCCCCCGAGAGAATCCGCGTCAGCCGCAACTAAGGACGCCCGGCAGGACTACGGCCAGAATGTCCAAGATTTGCTGCGAAACGAAGGTCTAGTCTTGTTGTTTCTTCACTTCGAATGTCGAGCTCAGACTCTCAGTGGATCATCGAAGTCGCCATGAGCCCGAATTGCGATTCATCCGGCGGTGAAGTTACTTGACTTCAGGTCCAAACTTGATTTTTTGCACGACTGCCAATAAGTCTGGATCGGATCGCACGTCTTTCTTCAACAATTGTCCAAGTAATCGAACGGACCTGCTTAGCAATTTGTGAAGTCGGTCATATTTCGACTTCACGGGCTCCCGCGAGCGCCTTTCGTCGCCGTTGATGAATGCTGTGAGTGGGAAAGTCCAGCGTCAGGGAGACATGCCAAGCATTCATCACCACACGGAATTCCACGTGCTCCGTTGCAGGAGAGACAGACGGGACCGAAATTGAGCCAGTCACCAACCTTTTTCGATCACATCGACCGATGTGGCGACAATCCAGCCGGTGTAACCAAATCGATGCCGATCCGGGCAGCTTTCTTTTGGCTGGACTCGCGAGCCGTGGAACCCGGTTCCGCCGAACAATCCGATACGACATTGTCCTACGCTGCATCTCCCTTAGGACTAACCCCAGCTAAGTCTTTGAATATTCTGTCCCTCAGATCACGCGATCCTGAGTGGTTTGGGCTGAAGCCGTGGCACGCGGCTGTCGCAATCACTTAGCAGGTTTCGCAAACGGGAAATTGTGGTCAACTCGACTCCGCAAACGGACGACAGCTCGAGCCCTCGCGAACTACGTTGTCAGCCCACAGCAGTGTGTCGGACCGGAGCGTTTTGCAAGTCTGAGTATCCCGAAGGATACAAGCTGGACACCGGTTATGATTCTGTTCGACTGGGCGTTCCAAATCCCTTGCAAAAAAGTCGGCAACTCAGTGTGTCAAAGTCAAAGGGCGATTTCCTGTGATGCTTGCCCATGAATGCTGCCTGAATCCGGTCAATCGCTTGAATCAATTCCCTTTCCAGCTGAGATTTGCGGGTTTTCGTGGGATTTCACTCGCCACTAATCTGAATTTGAAAGATACTGCCCGCTGCATACTATGTGTTCTGTGCTAGTGATGTGGACCTGCCAGCGGTTTGGAGCGAGATTAATGAAGCGTCGCGCATTTACCCTGATTGAGTTGCTGGTTGTGATCGCCATCATTGCGATCCTGATCGCTCTGCTTCTCCCGGCTGTTCAGCAGGCTCGTGAGGCCGCTCGACGCACACAATGCAAAAACAATATGAAGCAACTCGGACTTGCAATTCATAATTACCACGACACTCACAAAGTTTATCCGTTTGGAAAAGGTGCGAGTTACGCGGGGGCTCCGGTTTATGCTCGCTGGTCACAGCACGCCATGCTGCTGCCGTACATCGAACAAGCCAATCTGTATCAATCGATCGACTTCAGCTCACCTCCGGAAACCCCAGGTATGGGAGGAGTCATTAACTTCATGCCAGGCTACGTCAGCCCAACGGGAATCAACAGCGTGGCCAGCCGAGCCGTCATTCCGGGATTCTTCTGCCCTTCGGATATTGGTGTCACAGATCCATGGGCCGGGCAGAATAATTATGCGGCCAATCAGGGTGGTTGGTTGTGTGACCGAAGTGACAGCCCGGGCATAGCGGGAGACTCTGCTCCGTCCGAATTGCAGACAGGCGTCTTTTACTTTCTCAGCAAATGCAGCTCGAGAGATATCACAGACGGCATGAGCAACACAGCATTCTTCAGTGAGCGTCTGCGTGGCCAGGGGCGACCTGATCCCAAAACTGACCTGTTCGTGATGCCTCATCAGACGACTTTGGATGCGACTTATCAGACCTGCAAAGCTCTGAATCCGCTGACCGCCACACCGTTGAGTAGCAAATGGGGTTACAGTTGGGTCATGGGTGAAAACTGCTGCACTCAATACAATCACGTAGCAACTCCGAACACGATCTCCTGTGCCGGAACTGGATTCCCCGGAACAATGACAAACATGGCAATGCAGGTCTCTGCCAGCAGTCGACACACCGGAGGCGTGCAGATCATGATGGGTGATGCTTCGGTACATTTCTGCAGCGAGAATGTGGATCTCGGAGTCTGGCGAGCCATCGGAACTCGCGGAAGTGGCGAAGTCGTCCAACTGCCGTTCTAAATGAATTGGGCTGCCATGCGATGTTGGAGCCTGAGCACACGCAGTCTGTTCCTGATCTGACGAGTACGGATGACATGCAGCCTTACATTCTACGGAGATCATTGCCCTGGCTGTGTTTCGTGACCATTCTGCTTGCGGACACGGGATGCACTCAACAGCGAACCGATGCTGAGTTCATTCCGTCGCAGCAGGATTCCCAGAACGCACTCAGGACAGCGCTCGATGCATGGAAAGCCGGACAAGCGGCTGGTCCCGTTCCGGGAACAAAGCCTGTGATTCATGTCACCGACTCCAGCCGAATCGACGGGAGAAAGCTGGAATCATGGAAGCTGCTTGGCCCTGTTCCAGGGAATGCTCCTCGCTGCTATGCGGTCTCACTGCAACTTGCTGAGCCTGCGGAAGAACGTCGAGAGCGTTACGTCATTATCGGCATTGATCCGTTGTGGGTATTTCGGCACGAAGATTATGACTTGCTGCTGCACTGGGAACATCCGATGCCGAAAACTCCGGAGTCAGCCACGGAAGACGGCTCGCCTGAACCCGCGGGCAAGAAGGAGTCAGCCAAACAATGACTACGTCCTCGCAGCCTGCTGAATCAACCTCTGAAACATCCGGGGTAACAACATTCTCCGCACGTTACGAAATAAGGCCGCGTATTCGCGGGAGACTCTTCAGAAAAAGGCTTCAGACGTGGCCGCGAACAGAATAGCTCCAGAGCAGCAGTCCAGTCAGGGATGGCGCTGGTGGATGCAGTTGATTCAGGTTCGCCTGCGATTCATTATCATCATCGGAGCAGTCGCGACTCTGATGAGTCAGTGGACGTGGATGCATGAATCATTCCAGCATGTGGTCAATCGAGTCAGTGGTTCCCGGCATACGCATGAAGTTGCTTCCGGACACGAGTACTTTTGTCCGATGGACCCTGGCGTACTTTCCGCATGGCCAGCGATTTGTCCGATCTGCAACATGGATCTGGTACCGCGCAAGCTGACGGACGGCCAGGTGCTGCCTGAAGGTGTCATCGCTCGAATGCAGTTCAGTCCTCATCGCATTCAACTTGCCGGACTGAGAACAACGACCGTTACAGAACTCCTGGGGTCTCAACGTGTTGAGTTTGATGCAACGGTCCCTCCGCTGAGTTCAGAAGATTTCGAAGCTGTCATTGAGATCGCCGTCAGTGAACGCGGCGCGAGAGCCTTTCGTAAACCTCAGGAAGTGATTGTCCACTTCAACGACCTGAACGAAGATGTTAAAGGCATTGCCGTGCTGGTCTCTGCAGACGATCCAGCGCTTCACCGTATCCGGCTGACCATGTCCGATGAGCTGTTTGTGTTTCCCAAAACAGCATCCACCGTGAAAGTGAAGGCCGATCTGGATCCACGATTGTTCCTGAGTGATCAGGAAACGGAACTTCTGGGAGCCGGTCCGCTTCTGCAGGTACCCGCGTCAGCCATCGTCGATCATGGAAGTCAGCAGATTGTCTTCGTGCAGGAGATGCCTGGGATGTTTGATGGAGTGCCGGTCGTTTGCGGCCCGCGACTTGGTTCTTCGTATCCGATTCTGAAGGGCTTGAAAGCCGGGCAGGCTGTTGTTTCGACGGGCGCATTCCTTGTCGATGCA
Organism: uncultured Planctomycetota bacterium; assembly: GCA_947085455.1. Classification (GTDB taxonomy): domain Bacteria; phylum Planctomycetota; class Planctomycetia; order Planctomycetales; family Planctomycetaceae; genus SXXK01. The sequence continues at coordinate 17,296 of CAMTWR010000025.1, forward strand.
GAGGCTCGTCTCAATCCAGCTCTGGCCACCAGTTATTTCGGAGCCGACCAGCCAGCAACATCGAACACATCCGTGATTGCACCGGTACAGACTCGTAAGACGGCGTCGAAGGAGCCGCTGTCAGAAGCGGATTTGAAAATGGTGCAGCATCAGGAGATTTGTCCTGTGACAGAGTTGTCGCTGGATTCCATGGGTGGTCCGATTCCTGTGATGATCGGCGAACGCAAAGTCTTCATCTGCTGTGCTGGCTGCGAAAAATCACTGCTGGAAAATCCCGCGAAGTATCTCGCCAAAATCTCTCCGGAGCCTGCTGCATCGACAGAACCAGGCGGAGGGCGATAGTCATCAATGCTGGACCACATCATTCGATTTTCGGTGCAGAGGCGCTGGACCATTCTGACGCTCGCGATTGTTGCAGCGGTTGGCGGTCTGCTTGCCATCCAGCAGATTCCCGTGGATGCCGTGCCCGACCTGTCTGAGAATCAGGTGATCGTCACAGCCGACTGGCCAGGCCACGGTCCAACAGAGATTGATGCGAGAATCACGAGCCGCATTTCCAGGACTCTTCAGTCTCTTGACGGCGTTCGCGCGGTTCGAGGGTCGAGCGACATGGGCTACAGTCTGATTCATGTCATCTTCAAGGATGAGATTACGCTGCCAGAAGCACGACGAAGAGTCCGGGAAGGCATCACGTCCACGGCCGCTCAGTTGCCTGATGGCGTCAGTCCTGTTCTTGCCCCGGATGGAATCGCCACTGGCCAGATCTACTGGTACACGGTTGAGGGCACAAACATTGATCTGGCAGAACTTCGTCGTTGCCAGGATGAAGAGATCGCACCGCTCCTGGCGTCGGTTCCCGGAGTCGCGGAAGTTGCATCAGTCGGAGGTTTTCGTTCCGAACTCCATATCAACCTCAGGCCCGAAACGCTGGTCCATCACAAACTCTCTCTGACAGAACTTCTTCGACAGCTGCAGCACTCGGAACATGGCGGAGGACAGGTCATCCAAAAGGAAGGCGCTGAGTTTGTCCTGCAGCTGGAACCCAAATCGCACGCCGACGTGGACTCGCTGATCAATGATTGGCAGTCGAGAGTCATCAGAAGTGCTGACGGAGCACCGATCCTCCTTGGAGAACTCGCCGAACTTACGATCGGCCCTGCACCGAGGCGAGGAACATTTGAGAAAGAAGGTTCGGAATGCGTTGCAGGAATCGTCCACCTGAGGTACGGCTACAACGTGCTTGAAGTGACTCGCGCGGTCCGCAATCGCCTTGTTGAAGTTGCGGCCAGCCTGCCGTCTGGCATCCGAATTGTTCCGTGTTACGATCGAACACCACTGATTCTGGGCGCGGTGAATACGGTTTCGCGGACATTGCTGGAAGCCCTGATCATTGCTGCGGTCTGCGTCCTGATTGTGCTGAGACACTTTCGAGCCTGGCTGGTTATCGCATTGACTCTTCCGTTGTGTGTGCTGTTGACCTTTCTTGCTATTCGCGGGTTGAGCCTGACCGGAATTTTGTCCATTCAGACCAACATCATGTCTCTCGCTGGCATCGTGATTTCGATTGGTGTTCTGGTGGACTCGTCGATCGTCATGACAGAAAACGTGATGCATCGACTGCGTGATCGTTTCGGTGATCAACCCGTTTCAGGCGATGTTTCGGAAGACGTCATTGCAGCCTGCAGCCTTGTCGGACGCCCGGTATTCTTCTCCATCGTCGTGATGCTCATCTCGTTTGTGCCCGTGTTTTCTCTGCAAGGAATTGACGGACGAATGTATGGTCCCCTCGCGTGGACGAAAACACTGGCACTCATCGCAGCCGCCATGCTTGCCGTGACCCTCGTGCCAGCACTTTCCGCCATAATGATTCGGGGCCGCATGAGGGATGAGACCGAGAGCGCCGTCGTTCGAAGTCTGCTGACCGTTTATCGTCCGCTGCTGGAGCGCCTTCTGGAGAAACCGCTCCCTCTGTTTATTCTGTTGTGCACAACCCTGATCCTGGCCGCAGCACCAACGGGATCGGCCACTCTTCTGCAGTGTGCCGTGTTGCTGTCGTGCGTCATTCTCACAGCCGCCACAGGATCATGGAAAGGTGCTGGGGCCTGTAGCCTGGCCATGATGTTCGTCGGACTTTCGGCATCGACTTTCATGACTCCCCTGACCACGGAACTGCGAATGCCGCTGAGGGAAGGCATCGTGATGGACATGCCGATCACGGTGCCGCGAGCGAATGTGACTCAGTCGACCGACGACATGAAGGCTCGCAACATGGTACTGTGCCGATTCCCGGAGATTCGGATGGTCACAGGCAAAGCAGGTCGTGCGGCAACGCCGTTCGATCCGGCTCCGCTGGACATGATTGAGTCGATGGTCGAGTTCTTTCCGGATGACGTCTGGCCGAAGAGGCTTCTGCTTGCGGAGGATGCGATTCGGTTGTCTCGCGAGTTTGCGGGAACTCTTGCCCAAAGCGGGTTGATCGAAACGATTCCGGATCAACGGCTCAGTGAGATCACCGACGCGGCGTTGTTTCGCTTCGATGCGGCGCAGAGGGAAACGGCCTGGCAGCTTCAGCAGACATTCCGAACTTCGCTGCGGGAGAAACTGTGCGAGTCTTGTCTGTTGGCCGTCTCGGATCTTTGGCTGAGCCGCGGCGAGATCCAGCAGCCGCTCACCGCTGCAGACGCCGGACGAGTTCAGAATCAGATTGCTCCGGAGGTGCTGCGTGATCTGGAAATGACGCCGTCTGATCTGACTGTCGCGACTTTCCTGCGACATGCTCAACGGATTCTGCACGAAACAGACATCGCTGAAACAGCGGATGTCGCGAATTCCGGGCAGGCAGTTTTCATGGAGGACTCCGCACTCGCACTCAGGGCGATCATCAGGACGGCGGACGCAGAATGGAAGACTGCCGCACGGAATCTTGACGAGGCACTTCAGAAGCGCGCGGTTCCAACCTTCGTGCATGTTCTGAGCGATGAGATCTTTGCAAGGACAGTGATCCTTGATGATCAACTCCGCAAACAGCGCGAGCAGGTCATTGAACTGCGGAAGTCCAGCCGCAAAGCGGACCATTCAGGCGACCATCATCACGGGCTCGCTTCCTACGGGGATCTTCCATTTGTGGATCCTCACCCGGAATACGACAGGATCCGCGAAGAGATGCGCGAGCGCTGGAAGGCCTCACTGAAACTGCATCGGCACACTCCGGAAACACTCGCAAGCTTCGGAGGGGAGATGGATCGCGTGCTACAGATGCCGGGCTGGACGAACGTCTGGACTCGCCCCATTCAAAATCGTGTCGACATGCTTGCGACCGGCGTGAACAGCGAAGTCGGCGTTCGAGTCCTTGGACGATCTCTGAACGACGTCGTTGATGCCTCCGAGGAGATTGCTCGAATTCTGCGAGATGTGCCGGGGGCCGCGAACGTGGTTGCAGACCCGGTTCGAGGGAAGGGCGTTGTTCGTGTTCGCCCCGACTTTGACAAAGCTGCGGCATTGGGAGTTACCAGAGACGACCTGGTGTCGACGATCGATTACGCGTTTTCGGGCCGAGTCATTTCCGAAACTGTGCTCAGACAATCTCCCATCCCGGTGCGTCTGAATCTGATTCCCGGTAATCGCATCGCTGACGAAGAAACACTGCGTGAAATTCAGATCCCTTCTGCGATCACCAGGTCGGGGAACAAGATGCACACGGCTGTGCCGATCGGAGTTCCGCTGGACGCCGTCGCGGAGGTTTCAGTTGAAGAAGGAGCAGCCACGATCAAGCGCGAAAATGGTTGGCTAAGGAACTATGTTCGACTCAATGTGCGTGGCCGAGATCCTTTGGAGTTTGTCGAAGATGCAAAACGAATGGTGTCCCAGCGACTGTCACCTCGCCCCGGTGTGTTCGTTGAGTGGACGGGGCAATTCGAACATGCGGCCGAGTCTCGAAGGTCGTTGCTCATTCTGATTCCGGTCGTCGTGCTGTTGATCTTCCTGACGCTTCTCTGGACCTATCGCGATGCGGCCGATGCGTTACTGATGCTTTTGACCGCCCCGGGTGCGCTGGCGGGCGGAATTCTGTGTCAGTGGTTGCTCGGGTATCAGTTTTCCGTTGCTGTCGGTGTTGGTTACATCGCGTGTTTTGGAATGGCGGCGTCAACGGGCGTTGTCATGCTCGTTTATCTGCGTGAAGCCGTTGCGGCGGCTGGCGGGCTTGAAAACATGACGCTGGAACAGCTGCGTTCGACCGTGCTGAAAGGAGCCGTCCAACGCCTGCGACCAAAGCTGCTGACTGAGGCAACGACTCTGCTGAGCCTGGCTCCGATGATCTGGAGCACAGGCACCGGCGCGGAGATCATTCGCCCTATGGCCGCCCCTGTTCTCGGTGGAATTCTGGTGGCGGATGAGATTATTGACCTGCTGCTTCCGATTCTGTTTTATCACGTTCGACGACGACGCTGGCTGGCATTACATCCCACCAATAAATTGAATTCATCCGCGATGAACAAAGAGTCGTCGCCAGGCTCTGGCTCACAGTGATATGATTCGTCAGTTTGTATCAGTTCCACAAAGACTCGTTCCTCATAAGAACCAACATTCGCTCAAGAGCACAATCATGACTGCGTTTCTGCAACTCAACACGTCACGTCTCTCGCGACGCACCCTGACAGCCGCTCTCATGCTTACGGCACTGACAGTCGCGGGTTGCGGCGGAGATCCTGAGGCAAAGTACCTTCCAGATGCGAACGCCGCACGCTCAGCGCTGGAACTGGTTTTGAATGCATGGAAAGACGGCAAGCCGTTTGGCTCGAACAAGCTCCACGAGATCCCGGTTGAGACTTTTGATGCTCGCTGGCGTGACGGTGGCAAGCTTGAGTCGTTTGAAATCCTCGGTGAAGAATCTGTCGAAGGCCGTCCCACTTTCAAAGTCCGGGTCCAGATTCAAAAAGCCCAGTCGATCGAAGATGTGTTCGTCGTGGTTGGCAATAACCCTCTGATGGTCTTCCGAAAGCAGGACTTCGACAAAGCGGGCGGGAACTAAGCCGCAGTTCAAAAAAGCAGCAAATCGCTGCAGCGGCAAGCGATTCATCCGTCGCATAGAATTCGTTCCACACCCACCCAAATATTGCGAGAGACATTGACAGAAGATCAGCACAGACTCGAAAAACTCTTCGAGTCAGGCACAGGCAATGTCAATCCTTCGGTGGCTCTGCCAAAGTGATCTACGTGACTCCGATTGCAGATGGCTTCCGGCTCACTCTCAAATGGGAAAACGTCTTCGCCAGCCCGCAGCAAAAGTCGTTGTCCACGCTATTCCACGATCTTCGCCAACTCGCTGCTCCCGTCACATCGTCTGAGCGCGAAGGATCTGTCGCTAACTTCTAACGATGCCGTCACTTTAATGCCGCATCGGGCACGTTTTCAGGCCGATTCCGTGAGTGCCGGAATCTGACTGTTGTTCAGGACATAGACCCCGTCGCTGGCCAGTACTACACTGCATTCATCCGCTGCATTTCTGAAACATTCAGCGGAGCCGCTCTGCTTATTTTGATTGTCTAAACAGGTACAAGACATGACGCGATCACTTTGCCTGAAATTTTTCTGCGGGATGATTGTTTCGGTTTGCGCGGCAGACGAGATACCACAATCGCGGGTCGCAGTATCATCTGCCGAAATCACGGCAGACGAAGGAGCTGTCCGCGAAGCCGTTGGCCGAAGCTTGCCGTTTCTGGAAAAGGCGGGGGTAGCGTGGATGGAGGAACGCAGTTGCATGTCGTGTCATCACGTTCCATTCCTTATTTGGACACATCATGCGGCTCAGGAAAAGGTTTCAACGTCGATCCTCAGAAACTGACTGATTGGGAAGCCTGGTCCATCAAGGAGTCACTTGAACAACGCAACCTGTATCGCCTGCAGAACTACGAACTGGGCAAAATCGATGTCGCAACTCTGCCCGCGACAGTTCAGGAGAAACTGAAGCCACTGATCGAAATGCCCTTCAAATCGCTCGACGAATTCCGTAAGGAATTGACGCCACTGGTGACTGCAGAGGAACTCAAGCTGTACGAACCTGTGATCATCAAGACTGCCGAACGGACAATCAACGCTCCCGACCGCACCGGCGGTGGTCTGGATGTTCTTGGCCAGCTACTTCTCGGTGGGTATGGATCGACAAGTGAACTGCAGAAGCCTGAGTTTCGCGACGGCGTGATTAGTCTCATGGAACAGTTGCAGCAGCCAGACGGTTTCTGGGTGCCGGGCAACCAACTGCTGACGATGCGGCAATGGTCGCAGCCCGTCGCCAATCAATCAACCACGATGTGGGCCGCGATTGCTCTTGCCGAATACAAGGCATTGGGGCAGGTGAACCAAGTCGCCGTCGAGAAGGCCGTTGCCTGGCAGCGGGCTCAGCCACCTGCAGCGGAAAATTTCGAATGGCTTGCGACTCGTTTACTGTTCGAAAAGCACTTCGGTTCCGCCAAAGATGTTGAAACGTTCCGGCATGCCTTGATTGCTTCCCGCAATCCCGATGGTGGCTGGGGCTGGCAAAAAGGTGTTACGAGCGACGCGTTTACGACCGGGCTTGCCGTGTATGTACTGGCAAAAGCCTGTACCGGTGACGCCGAGGCAGAAATTCAATCCGCCTGCAGGTTTCTACTGACCTCACAACAGCCGGACGGTTCATGGCACACGCCATCAAAGAACATCAGCGACACGACCGATCCGGAGCGACTTAAAGCTCGCGACGAAATTTACCACTACTGGGGCACTGCCTGGGCCACAATCGGACTGCTGGAATCAATTCCAACGCCATCTGGTTGACGAGGAGCCAGCCCCAAAAAGGAACAGGAGGACGTGTTTTTGGTTGGTATTAGTGGGTAGACGCGAACGGTCCGATCCACATCCAACACTCAGTGAAATCAGTGGCAAACCTGCGTCGATGGGACCGACCTGAGTAGTTTCCCTGGCAGTTCGAAACTGCTCCGGTCGCATCGACCGAACGCAGTTCGTGCGGCTAAGTTCACCCGGTTTGTGTCATCTTTTTGACATCGCGCCGGGACGGGATTTGAGCGATGCCGTGGATCAGATTGATACTGCGTCAGCGTGTCGGACCGGAGCAGTGAAGTGCACTCCGGTTTCTCGCCCCGGTCGTGACCACCAGAGCAGTGTATGCAGTGCTGCTTTGGGGTCGATCGACATCAACGGAGTGTAGTGAAAACGAAATCGCATCTAACTCAGGACGGTTCATCCTGAGGGAGCAAAGACGTCGGAATATCCTCCGCAAAAGTGCTCGACCGAACCTAATTCCGACGCTCGCGGGACGGGCCTGAAAACGTGCGGGGAACGACATCAAATTGACTACATCGACTGGCGATTCTCGTCACATTCTTCGACGCGTCGCTCGAAGCCGACAGAAGCAGTTTCGTTGACCTGCAATCGCATCGACAAGTTGGTCGTTAATGCTTAATGTCGAGTGGACCTGTGCAGTCCATTTATAGGCGGACAGGTTCGCCGGAATTCCTGCTCAGTATTCTGTGAATACCGTATGGTCCCAAAACGCATTCCGAATGGGTTACCGACTTGGCACAGAAACTCTGACTGCCCGCGTACACGATGGGGCGTTCCAGAGTTCAAC
>CAMTWR010000026.1:0-56441 GCA_947085455.1 uncultured Planctomycetota bacterium
CTGGGCACTGGCCGACGAAGCCAGTCCATTGAATGCGATTCAGGCGGGGCCGGGGCGCGTGACTGGCTTAGGAGGCGGACCAGGCAGCGGCAAAACGGCGTTTGTCATGCAATTGATGACAGACGGTTTGAGGCTATCAGATGAACTGCGGGTTCTTGTGGCCAACGTCGAAATGCCACCAGGCGTTTTGATGGATCGGCAGTTGAGCAGGCTTTCCGGGATTGATCTGAACATCATTCAGGAACGGAAGTTCCAGAGCGATCACACGGCAAGGCTGAATGCAGGGTTCGCTGAACTCGAATTCATCTGCGGGCGTTTGGGATTTGTTCGCGGTCCGTTCACCTTTGATAACGTGGCAGCGGCGGCCGATGAACTGGAACCGCAGATTTTGGTTCTGGATTATCTCCAGCGGTTTCAAAGTTCCGCTTCGAGTGATGACCGACGGGGCGGGCTCGATCAGTCCATGAGTCTGATTCGCAAGTTCGCAGACGCTGGTTCATGCGTGTTCGTCGTCTCGGCATTGTCTCGGCAGAAGAACTCTCAGGGCCGTTCAGGCTATGACGCTGAAACGCTCACGATGGCAGCGTTCAGGGATTCGTCAGAGATCGAATTCGGAGTCGATGACGCCTACATCCTGACGACTGGAAAAGAACCTTCAGAACGAACGCTGAAGCACTTGAAAAGCCGGAACGGGGAATGCCGGGATATTGCTTTGGAATTCGATGGCAGCGTTCAGCGGTTCTCAGGGACGTTCGTTGATGACGTGGCCAGCGAGGTAGGAAGCTGGTGGCAGAAATGACGGCACCGAAACGCCGGTTGAATGATCCGCCACCCTTGCGAGTTGTTCGCGATGACGTGGCAAAACCAGAACCCAAAACACCCCACAAGAAACCCACGAAGCGAGACGGAAACCGATGGAACGATCTGAATCAGTTTATCGACATCAGCCTGAGGGAATTGAATCGGCGGCAAATTGCTGTCTGGCTGATCTTGTTCAGGGATGCACGGAACGGAGTGGCGACGACATCACAAACGGACATCGCCAGACGTTCCGGATTGCGGCGGCCAACGGTCAGCACAACCATCGGAGAACTCGAAGCCCTCGGATTGATCCAGACAATGCACCAGGGAGGGCTCAATCGGGGAATGTCAAAGTATCGAATTCAAAGCATCGTCAGACAGGGCTGAACGTGTCAGGAAATGCTGACACTAACGTGTCAGCAAATGACCTTTTTAACGGTCAGCAATTGCTGACATATCCCATAAGGATACCAGAAGAGGTTATTCCTCATGCTTCGGAACACCACTTCCTTATATCGCTACCCAGAACTGAACGCCCAACGCCTGAGGGCGGGCGTTCAGAATCACAGAGAACAATCGCAGGTTTCAACGACTCCGCCTCAACAACCGAAGTGAAAACCATTTTGAAAAGGATAAGGACCATGCAGACCAGAGTGATTCAACCAGTTCCATTGAACCCGCCTTGCCCCAAATGCGGGGCAAGGACGGTTCAGAGCGATGAGTTTTCAACACGGGAATATGTTGTGTTCCGATGCTCGAAATGCAACGGTATTGCGGCTCGCGATTCGGATGGTAAGTCGATCGTGCCGACGATTAGCACGAGGTGATTTTTAAAGGCCGTCGCAATGTCGTGGCGGCCGGATTTTGTGATGATGGTTTTGAAAGGTAATTCTGATGAGTACGATTTTGGAAAAGTTGTTTTCGAAGCGACGCGAATCTGTTCAGCGGTCTGCAATGGATTGGCAGGAGCTGGTTCAGCGGGTCGCCAATGAGACTTTGACCGACGTTGATGAAATCGACGCGATTCTACAGAAGTTGGACCGGACGCCTGAGGATCTGCAGAAGGCTGTCAGGTTGCGTCAGGATCGCGAGCAATGGCAAAGCCAGGTCGATGAACTTCCTGAGCTGCAGGCGGCTGGCTGTGCGATTGAGGCGGCACAGAAGAAGCTGGTGCTCGCGGCCGATGCTGAAGTTGTCGCCATTCGCACTCGCCAGCGGATCGAAGCGGCGGAGTTGTCTCGGCAACTTGGCATCGTCACACGGAAACTCGACGCTGCGAATTCTGCAGGTGCGGATCTGCACCGAACCAAACCCCCCGAAGTCAAGGCGGCTGAGTTGGCACATACAATGACGATCCGTGCTTTGATGAATGAGCGTGACGCGATTTCTGAGGACATGGCATACACTCGGGAGATCACTCATGGTCATCCGGGTGGCCGGGGCGCGAGTTACGCTTCGAGCCAACGTCGTGTGGCGGAAATCGACAAGGAAATCAAGAGTCTGCAGGAATCGCTACGATGAGTGGCGTTCATTGGTCCGATTCGTGGGTTGAGTGGATGCGGCATATCGCGCCTGAACTCGATGGCGTTCAACTCTACCTGCGATCGGCCAGGGAGATTCCTGAGGGGCACATTGACCGCGGGGCACTCGCCTGGACGGGGAGTAATCAGGATTTGATTCTTCGTCCCACACTCGAAGCAAATGATTCGTGGTATGGTCGCGGAGCTGCAATCATTGTGTCTGAAGATTGGTTTGAGCTAACGCGAAACCAGCAGCACGGCGTTTTGATTCACGAAGCGGCTCACATTTTTCAGAGTGACCGGGCATGGTTGAAAGATCCATCGACGTTCACGCTCGTTGAAGAACTGCTGATGAAGCCTGGCGGCATCGAGTTTGTTACGAACGCCTGGCGAAATCATGCAGGCGTGGATTTGATTGATCCTGAAGAGATTCGACGTGAGCAACATAACGCGGTGTTCGTCCGGTGCGGGTTGCACCTTCAGCGGCGAGCTTGTGGCATGGTCCGGATTGATGACTGCCAATTGTTCAGCAGCTTGTATTCCAGCAACGATCCTGATGGATGCTTGAAAGCATTGGCCGACGAGCTTTGTAAGGGCGGTGATTTGTGGTCGATCCTGAAGACCGATCCGCCAAAAGAATTCGCAGCGTTGTTCCCTGAATGACGCTGCGGGCTGCGGGGGAACAACGAGCCCCCCGCAGTTTTTCATTCAAAAAAACGATTGAAAACGCTGGTGTTTTGATGCAAAAGCGATGGGCGACACGTCGAAAACATTGGTGTTTTAGAAATGATGGGTCCTCTTATGGCCCCCGGATAGGGCGCGCCGGTTCCGCTGCGGTGAAAATGTGTCTCAAAGGTTTTTTTGAGGGCATCTACAACATCCGTTTTAAAAAAAGGTTGAACCATGATGAAAGCACTTGAATCCGAACCTGCGGGCACTGACGGCAGGGACGACGCAGGAAAATTCTCAGCGGGCAATTCCTTCGGGCGTGGCAATCCCGTTGCACGACATGCACAGCGGTTGCGGCAACTGTTCGTTCGGGCCGTGACGGAAGACGACGTGACGGCGATCGTCCAGAAGCTGGTGGCGATGGCAAAGGATGGCGACATTCAAGCGGCGAACCTGCTGCTGACGCGGGCACTCGGCAAACCATCGACCAGCGAAGTCACGCTACCATTGGACGATGTACCGATTGTTCTCACGGCGGCCGAACAGCGAGAGGCACTCGGACCAGTGACGGCGGAAAACCTCGAACAGCATCGTGCGATTCTGAAGAGAGAACTTCAGGCGAAAATGCAGGCGACCACATGACTGAAGCAGAAACCGTTACCACATGGCTGTGGATCATTCGCATGGCCAACGGCGATTGGCTGACGTTCGTTTGCCTTGGAACAATGTTCTTTAAACATCCAGGGCGAGACGTGGCGGAGTGGAATTGAGATTCAGGGCACTCCGCGTGCGCGTGCGAGATGCTGGCGGTGCATTCGAAAGTTCTAGACGCCTAGAACATAGGGTGAGTACAGAACAAACCCTGGACGTAACAAGGCGAACAGAGTAACATTCAAACGCGGGATAGGGGGCACCCGACAAGCTGGCAAGTCTTACCAGTTTCCCGCGTTCTTCATTCAAGACATCACCAGAAAGACAGGTGAAAGAGTGGCAAGCGTTACCAGAGATGGCGACAAGGGTTTTCGAATTCGGTTCTATGACGGCAACGGGGAACGCCAACAGATTCGTATCGCAGGAATCAACCAGGCAACGGCCGACAAGATCGGGCGACACGTCAAAGTGTTGAACACTGCAAAGACGTTGAACGATGCTGGGCACATCGACCGGCAAACGGCGCTCTGGTTGGCTGACGTGCCGGACAAGATCCATTCCAAACTGGTGGCGGCGGGACTCACGACATCCCGCCAGGTGAATCCGCCCTCCACCGAAGAGAAGCCCCCGACGATTGAACTCGGAACATTCCTTGCTGAGTTCCGTAACGAAGGACGGAAGGCGACTGGCGAGGAAGCGGCCGAACTTACCATCGTGAAATGGCGGGCTCCAATGGACGCCCTGCTGAGATTCTTCGGAGATGACCGGGACGTCACCACGATCACCCATGAAGACGCCCACCAGTTCCGAAAGTGGCTGGATGAACGGCGAATCAAGAAGACGAAAGCGATCCCTAAGGGCGTTGCACTGGCAGAAAACACGAAGCGGAAACACATCGACAACGCAAAGGTGTTCTTCAATGCGGCAAAACGTCGCGGGCTGATTGTTCGCAATCCGTTCGAGAATCTGGTTTCCAGTACCCGCCCGAATCGACAGCGGGACTTTTTTCTGACGGCAGAAGATACGGAGCGGATCATTGAAACCTGCCCCGATGCGGAATGGCGGCTACTTGTTTCGCTTTGGAGATACGCCGGACTTCGAAAGATGGAAATCTTTGAACTGACCTGGGGGGATGTTCTTTGGAATCAGGGACGAATGAGGGTACAGATCCCCAAAACGAAACACCATGAAGGAAAGGACGTTCGATACGTTCCGCTTCGGGATATCCGGCAGAACTTGCTGGATGCAATGCAGGCCCAACTGACAGACGGGGCGGTGAGTCTTCCGGCGGATTCGCCAGTCATCACCCGGTTTTCGAAGTCAAACAGTAATCTGGACAAGCCCATGAAGGCCATTCTTCATCGGGCGGGGCTGGTTCCGTGGCCGAAGTTGTTTCAGAACATGCGGGCAAGCTGCGAAACGGCATGGCTGAACGAAGGCCACCCGGCGCACGTGGTTGCGGCATGGATCGGGCATTCTGTCAAAGTTCAGCGAGATCACTATGCCCAAGTGACTGACGACCATTACGCCAAGTTCAACGGTCTCCTGACTTCAATTTCAGAAAGTGGCCCCACCAGTGGCCCCGTAGCTACGCGAACTAAAGAAAACCCAGTAAAACGCAGGGCCAGCGTTGGGGCCATTTTTCCGGCAGAACACGAAAAAACCCCGAAAACACTGGGTTTTTCGGGGTTTAAGGTAGCGGCGGAGGGACTTGAACCCCCGACCCGCGGATTATGATTCCGCTGCTCTAACCAACTGAGCTACACCGCCATGTTTGTGCAAAAGATCATTTTGCAGAATCTGCCGAACTTTGAATGAATCGCATGTGGGACACACCCGAATCACTTGCGTTCGCGAGGCACAGCAGAATAGCAAAATTCGCCGACAGAACAACCCAGTGGAATCAATTTGCCGAGCAAGGCCACTACTGGGCTGTGTGGCATCGAATTCTGACTGGGCAAGACGATTCGACTGGGGTCAAAGTGCGACCCATTCAGGTAATCTCACCCCGGGAGTCTTTCCCGGTGGAAGCAGTCTTTACGGAGGCACAGGCTGTGCATCTTTCCCAAAAGCTGAATCTGCAGAAACGACGTTTGAATCGGCAAAACAGGCCAATTTTTACCGACCCGGAAGTCCCTTCCAGCCAGTCCCCCAGGATGTAACAATCAGTCGGGTTGTCAGGTACAAAAGCAGGGAAACGGTTCGGAGGGCATGTAGGCAAGGTGCGAACGGTCAAGTCGTGTAAACGTGGTCGACGAAGACAATCGCAGGTTTGTGCGTCACTCGTGCGCTCACGTTTCACCCATTCGTTTTAGTTGAGGTAGAGGCAATGAAAAGGCTCATGCTGGGAGCCGCTGCTGCAGTTACCGTCCTGCTGAACAGCGGTGTTTTGATGGCCGGGCTACTCGGAAAGGGTGGCTTTTCCGGTTGTCCAACATCCGCGTGTTCACCATGCGGCGATTTCGTGGCAGCTCGGTGCGGATCTGGCCCGCAATGTCAGACAGTTCAGGAAACCATTTGGGAGCCTCAGCAGTATACCTGCATGAAGACGGTGTACGATCAGTGCACTGAATCCATCCCGGTGACCTGCACAAAGAATGTGTACGAAACCTGCTACCGTGATGAATGCTACACGGTTTGTAAGCCGGTCTACACGACCTGTTACAAGACCTGCTCTTACAACGTTTGCAAGCCGGTCTACGAGACCTGCTACCGCGACGTCACCTGCCGTGTTCGCAAGCCTGTGTACCAGACTTGTTACCGCGATGTTTGCTACACCGTCTGCAAGCCCGTTTATCAGACATGCTACCGCACCGTCTGCTACAACGTCTGCAAACCAGTGTACCAGACCTGCTACAAGACCGTTTGTTGCACAACGTACAAGACAGAAACAGAAACCTGCTACAAAGATGTGTGCTACACCGTCTGCAAGCCGGTGACTGAATGTCACACTGTGGACGTTTGCTGCGGCGAATGGATCACAGAAACGAAGTGCATTCCTGGTCCGATCGTGAAGAAGTGTGTGGTTGACCCGTGCAACCCATGCTGCACAAAGACCGTCTGCGTTCAGTGCCCATCACGCACTGTTTGCTGCAAGAAGTGGGTTCCAAAGGTTGTTCAGAAGACTGTGACCTGCACCAAGATGGTTCCGGAAGTCTGCCACAAGCAGGTTCCTTACACGATCTGCCGTCAGGTTCCTGTTACAACATCCAAGCAGGTTCCTTACACAACCTGCAGCTTCGTTCAGGAAACATGCTCAAAGCAGGTTCCTTACACGACCTGCACGATGACTCAGCAGACTTGCACTCGCAAGGTTCCTTACACAACCTGCAGCTGGACCGAAGAGTGCAATACTCGTCGCGTTCCTTACACGACCTGCAAGATGGTAACAACCTGCTGCACAAAGCAGGTTCCATATACATCCTGCACGATGACTCAGCAGACCTGCACTCGCAAAGTGCCATACACTGTCTGTCGTCAGGTCTGCGAAACTCGCACGGTCACTCGCACCAAGTGCGTTCCTCGCCAGGTATGTGTCACTATGACACGCTGCGTTCCACGCGTTGTCTGCCGCCCTGTGCAGACCTGCTGTGACCCATGTGCCGGCAACGGCGCTTGTGGTACTGCTGGTTGCGGAGCGGGTGCTGCTTGTGGTGAAACAGCAATGGCTCCAGTTGCCGAAGGTGCTCTGTAAACGACGAATACGGCACGAGGATTTCAGTGGAAAGGTGGTTCAACGGAGTTGATATTCAGCAGTCACTCATGTGAATTGTCTGGACCACTGTTTTCGAGAATGCAGAAGGGGATCGTGTCTCACGATCCCCTTCTTTCGTTGGTTGCCGGACGAGACCGGCAAATGTGCTCGCGTGGACAGCGAGCCCGGTTTACCTCCTGAGCGACTGAAAAGCTGGAAAGTCCTCGCAGCGTATTGAAAAGGTTGTCTGGAGCTTTCCGGCCGGACAGATTCCTAATGTTTGGGAGCCGCCTGCAAAGTTCCACACACGTTGTTTAATGGCGTCCCATGCGGATTAAGGGACCGTTCACGTCGCTTTATGCAACAAAACGGAGCTGGTTTCCGGAGCACAAAGCTCCTCTATCAAGAGGTGGGATTTCTCCGTTACAGTCAGTCGCAAGTAGAGATTGGGTTGCGTCGATAAGTTCTTCAACGGAATGACAAAGGTTCTTTCGGAGCTTGGAGCAACCGTTGAAGATCTGTCACCTGAAACGTCGGTGTACCGAAGCAGGGTAATGTTAAAATGGATCAGGCCCGCGAAATCCTCGAACTGCAACAGCGAATCGCAGTGCTTGAGGAAGAACTGATGAGAGCCCAGCGGCTGAGTTCCGTGGGTGCTCTGGCATCGTCGATCACTCACGAATTCAACAATATCCTGACTACGGTAATTAACTACGCGAAAATGGGGCTGCGTCATCCGGACGATGCCACTCGCACCAAGTCGTTTGATCGTATTCTTTCGGCCGGCCAGCGCGCTGCCAAGATCACGACCGGGATGCTTGCCTACGCGAGGAATTCGAGCGATCGAATTGAGCCTTGTGATTTGAAAAAGCTGCTGGAAGATGTGCTGATGTTGGTCCAGAAAGACCTTCAGATGCATCGTATCAATGTAGATCTGCAAGCGTCGCAAAGTGTCTGGGCTAAAGCGAATGCCAGCCAGATTCAGCAGTTGCTGATGAACCTGATCGTCAATGCTCGTCAGGCGATGGGCGAGAACGGACGCCTGAAGCTCATCGTGCGTGATAACCCGGCCGAGGGCTGGGGAGAAATTGTGGTTGGTGATTCCGGCTGCGGAATTCCCCATGACAAGCTGCCGCACATTTTTGAGTCGTTCTATACGACCAAGAAGCCAGATGCCCGAGGTCAGGGCGGTACGGGATTGGGTCTTGCCCTGTGCCGCAAGATTGTCGAGGCTCACCAGGGCCGAATTCGAGTCGAAAGTGAAATTGGCAAAGGCACCACATTCACTCTCAAACTGCCTCGTTCTGAATCCCCCGCTGGTTTCATCGACACCTCAGCCGCCTGATGCGAACTGACCCTGATTGGAGCCCGCGGCGGCCTCAGATTGCCCACTGTCTGACCTTGAGGACGTGTGCGTTCGAACATCAGCTGCCAAGCATTCAGGCAATTGCGGGCGTTTTAAAGTCGCGAGTTTGCGACTATCCCAATCCAAAACGTCAGTTAAGAGCCTGCGTCCTGGCGTTTCGCCAGTGTCTGCGTATTTCCCTCGCTAACGCTTCGGGTTTTGATAATTGCATCTGTTCCAGCACACTTCATCAACCGAAGTACCGAAACGCGCAACTTCAAAAAGGCCGAGCGCGGTAGATTCAGGATCGCGTTCCAGTGATGCGGGGTCGCGGACCGCTGTGCGATGTTTCGCGAGTTGTCAAACCGTTTGCAGGCACGTTGACGCTTTCCTGCGGCAGACTCTAACGATCTCGCCTGGACGATCTATTGGCGGACCTGCGTCCCTTCGGCAAGTTTCAAGCCGCATAGCGATGAAGTTCATCGCGTCGTCAGCGTTTGACTCCGACCTTGCTCCAAACGCTAACAATCCTTCCCATCCCTGAAAAAACGGGTAGACTTGGAAGGCTGGCGACACCCGACACCTCGGGCGTTATCGGCGCGTTGGGTGAACTCACTTCGGTACGACTCGTCCAAGGCACGCCTGGCCGATTTGCTGCGAAGTTTGATTCACGCCCGGAACAGGAACGGGATGTTGATTTAAATTTAACCCGCTGCGTCAACGAGCGATTGTCGGTGAAAAACGCGGCAACTTTATCCCTCGCTGACGTGTCGGGTTGTGAAAACCCATTAAATCAACAGACCGAGTCGCTCCAGGAATAACTGCAATTTGCCCCGTCTCCCGAAAAAACCGCCTGGTCATTTGATGGTGCGGGCAACGATATTTATGGTCCCGGCATTTTGAACATTGCGTTCATTCAGAAAGGCGTTCGATGCTTCAGCGTATGTTTGGAATTCGTAATCTGGCCCTCGCGGCTGTCCTTGCGTTCGCGGGTTCCAGCGTTTTTGGTCAAGAAGCGGCTCAGCCCGATTTTCCACCCGCCGACAAGGTTTTGGAGGGTTTTGAGAAGGTCGTTACCAAGGCCAATATCCGGCCAATGTACACACTCTGGACGCGTCAAAAAGACAGCCAGATGTTTGCCGAACTGCCACGTGGATTTGCTCAGAAGAAGTATTTTATTGCCACGACTGTGGCCAGCGGTGAAGACTATGCAGGTCTGCAGGCTGGTGATATTTACGTTTACTGGAAGCAGTACGATAAGCGTCTCGCATTGATGACTCCGAATGTCGCCATTCGTGCGGAAGGTGATCGCGAGGCCGCATCGTCGGTTGCGAGATTGTTTACCGACCGAGTGATCATGGAGATGCCGATCGTGGCGATGGGTCCGGGCGGCGGTCCGATCATCGATATCGACGCGATGCTGATCAACAATCCGCAGAGCGCATCAATTGCTCCGGCGGCTGTGAACATGGGCATGACCTCGCGTGGCATTTATTCGATCAAGACAGCAAAGGCTTTTGAGAACAACATTGAGATCGCGTTTGAGGTTCCGTCGAGTGATGGGGCTTTGAAAATTCTGCACTATTCGATCAGCGACATCCCGGACAATTCCGGTTATCAGCCGCGTGTCGCAGACAGTCGAGTTGGTTTCTTTACGACATCGTACACCGACCTGGCGAAGTACAACGACCGTGAAACTCGCGTGCGTTACGTGAATCGCTGGCATCTTGAAAAGGCTGATCCCAAACTTCAGCTGAGTCCTCCGCGAAATCCGATCGTGTTTTACATCGAACACACGACCCCTGTGCGTTACCGCCGCTGGGTGCGAGATGGGATTGTCGCCTGGAATGCGGCGTTTGAAAAAATCGGCATCGCCAATGCAATCGAGGTCTACTACCAGGACGCGACCACGAATGCTCACATGGACAAGGATCCGGAAGACGTTCAGTACAACTTTGTTCGCTGGTTGAATAACGACGTGGGCACAGCGATTGGCCCCAGCCGTGTGCATCCTCTGACGGGTCAAATTCTGGATGCCGATATCATTTTGACGGATGGCTGGATTCGTCATTATCAGAAGCAGTTTTCGGAATCGCTGCCGAAGATTGCCATGGAAGGTTATGGCCCCGACACTCTGGCATGGCTGGCCGAGCATCCGGACTGGGATCCTCGCGTGCGTTTGGCACCGCCTTCAATGCGTCAAATTGTCAGCAGCAAAATCTCCGAGCAGGCTGCAAAGCCGTATGCCGGACATCCGTTGTACTCTGCCGATACCCGCATGATGGGTGATCAGGAATTTGATGGACTCAATCGGCCCAGCCAGACGAATGGTCTATGCATGGCGGCCGATGGAATGGCATTCGATCTGGCCATCATGAAGATGACGCTGGAACTATTGAATGCTCAGGAAGCACAGCCTGCGGCGCCTGCCGAAGGCGAGAAGAAAGAGGAGAAGAAACCGGAGCCACCGAAAGAGCAGATGCTGGATGGAATGCCGGAATCTTTCGTGGGACCACTCATTGCCCATTTGGTGGCTCATGAAGTTGGACACACTCTCGGTCTTCGACACAATTTTAAAGCGTCCAGTGTCTACACGCTGGCTCAGATCAACAGTGATGAAGTGAAGGGTAAAAAGCAGCTTGCGGGTTCCGTCATGGACTATATCGGGACCAACATTCGACTTGATTCCGGTGCTTTGCAGGGCGATTACTGCATGACCGGAGTTGGCCCGTATGACATTTGGGCGATTGAGTACGGTTACACGTTTGGCGATCTCAAGCCTATCCTTGCTCGCGTTGCAGAACCTGAACTGGCTTATGCGACGGACGAAGACACCGGCGGACCGGATCCTCTGGCTCGTCGTTATGACTTTACCAAAGATCCTCTGGAATACGCTGAAGAACAGGTCCGACTGGCCAATCATCATCGGTCGCGTTTGCTTGCCGATTTCATCAAGGACGGGGACAGCTGGGATCGAATTCGCTACGGCTATGAAATGATTCTTTCACTGCAGACTCGCTCCCTTTCGATGATGGCCAACTGGATCGGTGGGGCGTACGTCAATCGCGACAAAAAGGGCGATCCGAACGGACGTAAGCCGATTGAAGTTGTTCCGGCCGACAGGCAGCGGAAGGCATTGGCATTTGTGGTCAATAATGCGTTCAAGGACGAAGCTTTCGGACTGACTCCGGAACTTGTCACCGCGATGGGGCTCGACAAGTGGTTTGATGACTCTTCCTCCATCATGGAGGAGTCGACATGGCCAATTCATGATCGGATCATGGGAATTCAGGCGTCGGCCCTGACCAGCCTGATGAACCCAACCACATTGAAGCGTGTGTACGACAATGAATTCCGAATTCCGGCTGATCAGGATTCATTAACGCTGCCAGAGCTGTTGAACACGGTCACCGCAGGAGTCTGGACAGAACTGGATGCAAAGGCTGAAGGGGAATACAGTGCTCGCAAACCGTTGATTTCCAGTCTGCGACGCAATCTGCAGCGTGAGCATCTCGATCGACTGATTGACCTCACAATGCCGGGCAGTGGTCAAGGTGCCGCCGGTCGAACTATTTCAACTTTGGCTACCGAGCAGTTACGTCAGATCGTGAAAAAGATCGAAGCGGCTCAGGCGGCTTCGGCTGACAAACACGATGCGTATACCACGGCTCATCTGAGCCAGGCAAAGGACCGCATCACGAAAGCACTGGATGCCGACTACATTCTGAATCCTTCGCGCGGCAGCAGCGGCGGTGGACTGAGAATTATCTTTGGCAAGGAAACAGAACAGGCTCCGTAGTGTGTTGTCGGACATCACGACGGCACTGCGACTGGTTCATTCAAACGCCCCTCGAAGACACACGTTTTCGAGGGGCGTTTTTTTATGCGCGGGACGTGTGCTGGACAGCGTCAGACGCGAGCTCGACGACTGCGAAGTCGATCGTAAATGTCCTGCTCGCCTGGCAGTTGCGAATGTTCGCCGACGCCGCTCAGGGAGATATGGCAACACCCATTGAAGGCTGCAACTTGCGAATGTGCGAATTGAGATCGCCTACGTAGTTGGGCACTTCTGTTTCGAGAGACGGCATGATTCGGCGAGGTGTCCGAGTGTTCTGCAGCTCTTCAACGTACTTGACAAGAATCGCGGAGGACTCATCGGAACTGTTCAGCATGTAGTGAACCCAGGCCCAGCTTTCCGCATAATCACGCGACGTCAGGTCGCGGAAATCCGTCAGCATTTCCAGACGGTACAGGTTCGGATTCCAGCCTTCGGATTCCGCCAGCTTCAGTTCTCGCAGGTGTGATACGTGAGCCGCGCCGGGAACAGCCGCGTTGACTTCAAAGTATTCCGCGAGCCCTTCATCCAGCCAGAGCGGTACAGTTTGCAGGGTCGCATGCAGCAGCCCGTGAGTGAACTCGTGACGCAGGTCTTCCATCACTTGAGGGCTGATAAATGAATACACCGCCAGTTCGCGTGTCGTTCCGACAAAGTACGCTCGCCGTGGTGGCAGATCTTTCCATGTTGTGTGCATGTAAAATCGGTAAGACGCTTCATCACTGAAGAGATACACGTTCACGGGATCACGCTGTTCGGGCAGATGAAGCGTGTCGCAGACCTGATCGTGCAGTGCCTCAAGCTCCTGCACCAGTTCGTTGTTGTGTTCCAAACGCACATCACTGTTGATCACAAAATGGCGAGATGCCACTGTGTGCAGAGTCGGGCGGTCGGTTGAGAAGGTGGTCTTGGGCGTCGACTGACAGCCGGAAAACAGCACCAGTGTCGCCAGCAGCCAGCCAACGGCTGCCACTGGCATACCATTGCCGCATTTTTTCTTCGTGTAGATTTCAGTCTGCAACACGAACGGGTCTCAGAAGGATGTGAGGTCGATGGATTTCCCGGACACTGAAGGCTTGGAGAGCCTTCCCGGTGATTTGACGCGTCGGGGATTGTCGAA
Organism: uncultured Planctomycetota bacterium; assembly: GCA_947085455.1. Classification (GTDB taxonomy): domain Bacteria; phylum Planctomycetota; class Planctomycetia; order Planctomycetales; family Planctomycetaceae; genus SXXK01. The sequence continues at coordinate 13,636 of CAMTWR010000026.1, forward strand.
ACATGAAGAATGGTGACAGAACACTTCTTGCGGGGCAAGGTGGATGGCTGCGGCCACCTCATTGGCCTCCCGGTTCTTCGGATTGGAACAGGGGCATTCACGCGGGACGGGAAGCTGGCAGCTAAGAAATTGCAAATTCCGCGTCAGTTTCATGCTTCCCAAACCCCGAAAATGCCCGGAACCCCCTGTTTTGCCGATGGGGTCCGGCGAACGAAGTTTGGGATTCGTGACTATCCCAACCCGATACGTCAGCGAGGGATTGCGATTTTGCGTTTCGGCCGTGTTTCTAAAGATCCCTCGCTGGCGCTTCGAGCTTGTATAAATCCACAGCTTCAGTGGGGAAGTCGGCAAATTCCGGCGTTCGAATACCGTTCTCGCAGACTCTCGCTCGCCCTGAATGCTCGCTACAATCTGCTCGACGAGGCTGCTGACTGACGGGAATCTCCACGAAAACCTCAAAAAGCAGATCACAAATTTTAACACCCGGATGTCGTAAAGCAGACCTGACGAACGGTCGGCAGGTCGTCTTTACAGACTTTGTTCCCTGGTGATTTCACGTTGCTTAAACAGGTTCCTCATGTCACGAAAAGTCTATGTGGCTGGCAAACTGGTCCCCGCAGAACAGGCGACCGTCAGTGTATTTGATCACGGTTTGTTGTACGGTGATGGTATCTTTGAAGGGATTCGTGTCTATGGCGGGCGAGTCTTCCTGCTGAAGGAACACATCGACCGACTCTACGAAAGTGGGCTCGCCATTCGGCTTGAGATTCCGCTCAGCCACGCGGAGATGACGAAGGCGGTTGAAGACACTGTCAAAGCGAATGAAATCAGCGACGGATACGTGCGTCTGGTCGTCACAAGAGGATCCGGTTCTCTGGGACTGGACATTCGCCGCACGGCGAATCCTCAGGTCATTGTCATTGCCGACACCATTTCTCTGTATCCGCCTGAGCTTTATCAGACCGGCATGCGTCTGGTGACAGCTGCCACAATTCGTAATCATCCAGGAGCCCTCAGTCCTCGGATCAAATCGCTGAATTACCTTAACAACATCATGGCCAAGATCGAAGGTACGGATGCCGGCACTGTGGAAGCTCTGATGCTGAACCACAACGGCGAAGTGGCAGAGTGCACCGGAGACAACATCTTTATCGTGAAGCGTGGCGTCTTAAAAACTCCACAGCCCGATGCCGGAATTTTGGAAGGGATTACTCGCAACGCCGTTATGAAACTGGCCGTTGACGCAGGAGTTCCTGTGCAGGAATGCGTGATGACTCGTCACGACATCTTCACCGCGGACGAATGTTTTTTGACAGGAACTGCGGCAGAAGTCATCGCTGTCACCAGCCTTGACGGCCGTCAGATTGGAACGGGAAAACCGGGACCGATCACCAACGATCTGCTTGAACGTTTCCGCAAACTGACGCGTGGTGAATAGTGGATCGCACATCGCATTCGTCAGCGGATGTCAATCCTCGATCATGACAAAACCTGCCTCCGGCGATGAACGCTTCTGGAGCTTCATCGTCGGCAAAAGTTTGGATTTGCTGCCTGCTGCGCGAGACGCTATTTCTGGAGAGTCTGCATGAGAATCGGTCATTGCCAGTTAGATTCCCAGCTGGGTCGATTTGACGAGAATCTCGCCAAAGTAACAGCCGGGCTGGAACGGGCCGATGCGGACAAAGTCGATATCGTCTGCTTTCCGGAGTGTTTTTTGACGGGGTATCCGGATGATGGCGAGATCGCTCGCCGAGATGCATTTGCACTCGACTCTCCCCAGATCATGCAGGTGCTCGATCAGACAGCAAAGTTTGAGGCTGCGTTCATTGTCGGATTCAATGAGCTGCGAAACGGGGACTTATTCAATACCGCGATCGTCGTTCATAAGGGTCACGTGCTGGGTCACTACAGCAAGTGTTCGGCGTACATGAGATTTCACCGGCAGGGACGTGAATTCCCGGTGTTTGAACACAAAGGGCTGAAATTTGGCGTCGTTATCTGTTCCGATGGCGGCTTTATTGAGCCTTCTCGACTTCTGGCACTGCAGGGTGCCAAAGTGATTTTTGCGCCGCACTTCAATTATATTGGAAAAGACGGACTGATCGGGCATTTCATGCACGTCCGTGCCGACCACACTGCCCGTGCGGTGGAGAACATGGTCTACTTTGTCCGAGGAAATAACGTGTCGCTCGGCAAAGAAGAATGCATCAGCGGATACGATGGTGTGGGATATGGCGACAGCTACATTGTTGACCCGTGGGGTGAGATCATGGTCCGCAGTCGCCGTCATCGTGAGGATTTCATCTTTGCCGATATCGACCCCGATGTCACTGATACGGCGTGGGGTGTTGGAAAGTCTCTGTGGAGTGCTCGTGAGTTTGGCGAACAACTGCGGGCGATTGTGACAAAACGGACCAGTCCTTAGCTGGTGAATTTGAAGAAGCCAATGTCCCTTGGACTTCGGCAGATGTCAGTGAGAAATGAGTAAGCAACGAATGGCCAGATCACGCGACCTGTTTGACGATACGACAATGACATTTGGGGAGCACCTTGAGGTGCTTCGCGTGCATGTCTTTCGCGCTCTGCTGGGAATCGTGATTGCTGTAGCGATTACGCTGTTCTTCGGCGACAAGATCTTTATGTGGCTCAGAAGCCCGATCGAAACGGCGCTGCGAGACCGCGGGATCGAAAAGGTGACATTCGACGCACCCAAAGAAAGCTTCTACTCGTACCTGACCGGGATGTTCTCCTCTGAAAAGCCTCCCGCTCCAGCGCCGGCTCCCGAGGCACTCGGACGTGATCAGCTGCGAGTCAAGGTGGACAAGCAAGAGCTCCTGAACGCTCTCGGTACTTCAGGATCTGAGGTCCAGCTACCGAAGGGTTCAGAAAGTATTCAGCTGGTTTTGTCAGCGCCGGAGTTTGCTCAACTTCAGCGAGTGATTGAGGACACCAGTCGAATCACAACGCTGAAAGTGGAAGAAGGCTTTATGGCCTACATGAAAGTCTGCTTCTTCGCCGGACTGTTGCTGGCTTCTCCGTGGGTCTTTTATCAGCTGTGGTTGTTTATCGCGGCCGGACTTTATCCGCACGAACGCAAATATGTGCACGTCTATCTGCCCATGAGCGTTTTCCTGTTCCTGGCCGGCGCGATGGCCGGTTACCTGTATGCGTTCCCGCTGATGCTCGATTTTCTGATTGGCTTCAACGAATGGCTGGGAATCGGGCTGGAGCCTCGCCTGTCAGAATACATCAGCCTCGCGATGTTGATGCCTCTGATGTTTGGCGTCAGCTTTCAATTGCCGCTCGTCATGGTCTTCCTGGAACGCATTGGAGTGTGCAGCGTGGAGACCTACAAAGAGAACTGGCGAATCGCAGTTTTGATCATCTCGATTGCTTCCATGGTTCTGACAACATCGCCGGACCCGTGGAGCATGATGCTGATGATGTTTCCACTACTGCTGCTGTATGTACTTGGCATCTTTATGTGCCGCTTCCGACTTGATCCACCGGCTGGCCCGATCCGGTAACGAACCATCCCGCCAGGCACCGGCGTCTGCATCCGATTGCGAATCAATCGCCTCGGCGGGCGTCGGAATTGCGGACATGGCACACCGTGGAAATTCCTGTACGATGTGAGGTCACGCCGACAGCGTTGGCTTAAGGCCATAATGCTCCGAAGACGACGCCCGTGATCAGGCCGAAGCAAACGCCGTCAATAATGTCCATTAAAACGGGACGCACGTGAGACCCAAACCAAATAGCGTTCGGAACCACGCCGAAGGCATAGGCAAGAATGCCGGCTGTCCCGGTCACCTGAAACACTTTGGAAAACCCTGCGCCCGGATCCAGAGCTAACGTGGCCAGATAGGCGATGAACACGCTGGTCACAAGGTAAAACGTAAATGTCTGCAGCAGATTGCGTCCCATGTTGGCCTGCCGTTCCCAGACATTGATCACACCCCACGGCCCGGAGTTCAGCCGCTGCTGCTTTTCCGGATCGGCCATCTGTTCACGAGTTTTCATGTAGGGGAACACGTACAGGCCCGGCTTGATTCCTGACTTCTGCAGGAAGTCCACCGAATCGCCTTCCGCGGGAAGTTCATGCCAATCCGGGTTGTGGTGGCCAATCACGACCCATGCCAAAAAACTGGCAAAAAAGACCGCAACGGCAGACAAAAAGATGGGAACCCACAGACTGGCTAATTCGCTCACAGAAGGACTCCTTCCAAAGTTGTTCGACTTCTTTTAACACTCCTTCGGCAGTCTAACCGACCTTTGACGCCGTCGTATTCCTGGACTGCTGACAAATTCCTTCGGACCACATAATCACAAGTTGCTTCGAAACCATGCCATGTTCCCAAAGCCGCCCCTGCCCTGTGCCGGATTACGTCGTGCGTGGCATCTCACGTGTGCGTGCTCGTCACAATGGGGATGCCATTGAGCACAATTGACTTCGGCACTCCATTTGCGTAAAGGTGCTTGACGATAGCTCATCCCGTCCAAATGGCAGGCCTCTCGTGAATGTCGGTTGCCTGACTGGCAGAACTCTGGGAACCTGCTGCCTGTCCAGCCACTGTTTGATTCACTCACCCTCTCTCAACTGCCAAAGCAATGTCAAAACGTGACTTCTACGAAGTGCTCGGTCTCTCCCGAAGTGCCTCGCAGGACGAAATTCGCAAGGCCTACAAAAAGCTCGCGCGGAAGTTCCATCCCGACGTGAAGCCCGCCGAGCCCGACGCAGAGAAGAAGTTTTCGGAGATCACGGAAGCTTACGACGTCTTAAGCGACGAAGAGAAACGGAAAAACTACGACCAGTTTGGTCATGCGTCTCGCGGCGCTGCGGGCAACCCGTTTCAAGGCTTTGGGGGTGGCGCAGGAGGAGGCTCATTTGATCTCGACGACATTCTGGGTGGCATGTTCGGAGGTGGCAGTCCATTTGGCGGCGGTGGTCGACGTGGACAGTCCAGAGCTCAAAAAGGTCAGGATGCGCGAGCAGAAATTACCGTTCCATTCTCCGTGGCTGTCGAGGGTGGAGAACATTCCGTCACGCTTCAGAATGGTTCGAAAAGCGAACGCCTGACGGTGAAGATTCCGGCCGGGATTGAAGAAGGTCAAAGTATTCGGCTGGCCGGACAGGGTAATCCCGGGAGTGGCGGCGGACCAATGGGCGATCTGATTGTGACTGTGCACATCGCTCCGCATCCGTGGTTTCGTCGAGACGGACAAAACCTGCAGGTGGATGTTCCAGTCTCACCGAGCGAAGCGGCGCTGGGCGCAAAGATTGAAGTGCCCACTTTGAGTGAAGGCACGGTGCTGATGACGGTGCCTGCGGGCACATCCAGCGGGGCAAAGTTGCGGCTGCGAGGAAAAGGCGTCGGCAATCATAAGACCGGCGAACGCGGCGACCAATTTGTGCTGCTGAAGATCTCTGTTCCGAAGAATCTCTCCGACGAAACAAGGTCGCTCTACGAAAAATTGGCCGAGCTGAATCCCGTTAACCCACGCGAGGGCATGTGGAACTGACAGGGCATTGTCTGTCAGGCCAGTTTGGAAACGATCAAAACCACGCAGCGGCCGATTCGTTTGTACGAATTCGGCCGCTCGTGTTTTTTGACGAGTAACTGGTCCGGGCGGAAATCCGCACGAACGCTAGATCACGCCGCCGTGCACTCGGTACGGCGTAGCAAGGTCTGGCAGTTCCAGGCCCCAGATGCGTTCCCAGATTTCCGGGATATGACGCAAGCTTTCTGACTGATAAATCAGCTGGCGTGCTCTGACGTCCGGATTCGGACTCCAGATCGGCGTTGCGCAACCCGCAGTAAATGCGGTGCATGCCAGTAAGAGCCCTGCCATCAGTCGAGTTCGAATCTTCATCGCAAACGTCCTTCCCTGGACCCGTTTTTCCGCCAAGACTTTTTCTTGCGGTCGCCACAGTATTCGGAAGACAGATCAGTTTTCCAGTTCACCAGCGTGAGCAGTCGGCAATTGCCGACGACTCTTCACTTTGAAAGCATGATCCAATGCGAAACAGACGTCACTTGTGACACAGAACAAATTACTTGGAGCCGTCGTGATAAGCCGAGTTCATGGGAGTCGTTGGCCGATTTCCGCTGCCGTCCGTCCTTAGCGTGCCGTCCAGTTCAAAACGACTGGCAGCCGCTCCGGGTGGTCTGACAGCTGCTTCGGCCGCTGCTCGGCTTCTTGCCGCTTCACGTTCTTCGAGTTCTCGGACTTTGGCTTCCATCTCTTTGCCGGGTTTGAAGGTCACCACAAACTTGGCAGGTACTTCCACCTGTCCACCGGTTCGTGGATTGCGAGCTTTTCGAGCGGCTCGCATTTTCACTTCAAAGACTCCGAAATTTCTAAGCTCAATTCGCCGGTCTTCAACGAGCGTTTCAATGATAGCATCAAAGGTCTTCTGAACGATTTCCTTTGTCTTCAGCTGCGTTAAACCCAACTCATCCGAAATCGATTTAACGATCTCCTTTTTGGTCACGATGGGTGTCTCCCGAGTAAGAGCAGAACGCGATGCTGGTCCGTTGAAAACGATCCAACTGTATGGACTGTCAGGACTTACTGTCAAGAGCCTAACTCCGTGACAGCAAGTTTCATGACATGAACCCTACCGATTCTGCGCGTTCGATCGGTCGACCGTTTCGCATTCGATCATGATTTCAAGTGAATTGCCAAAGAACGAGCCGCAGTGCAGACAGAGTCTGACACATGTCTCCTTTATCGGACCGGTCGAACCCCTCCTTTGAGGAAACCCGGCATAATCGTTAGAGTTTCACAGAATCATCCACGACGAATGTTCTGGATAATGAAAGCATGCGGCTTATGGGAAATCTGGGTGATTTTTGCTCGTGCCGTATCGCTCGGTCTACCTCACATTTTTGCACAGTCACCCCCTGCCCGCTTGCAGCGTGTTGATTTAATCAGCCGGAACGCGATAGCGGCCGGCGGCTGATAAACAGACTCAAACGATATCCCGCTTGCTTGCATGAGCCGGACTTTTGTCAGTTAAAAAATGACGCAAATTATCCAGCCTTCCTGAATCCTCAGCCGCTCGCCCCCCTTTCGCGGCAAACGGTTGGGGATTGAGACTGCTCCGGATGCTTTCTAAACTGTCCGGCTCCTTGTTACTGCCTCCTTAATTACCAACAGTTTTCCACGGGCCTGTTTTCTTATGAAGTCGATCCTGATCCAGCTTGATACAGACAGCCTTCCGAGCGTTTTTGATCGAGTCGTCGCGGTGGATTCGGGCGTAGATCATTTGTTTTCTTATGGCGGGGTCACTGCAGAAAACGTCACCGGTCTGATTCACGGCGCAATTTTCACTCGAGGTCCCGCAGATTTGAAGAACACAGCGGTTTTCGTGGGCGGAAGTGATGTTGCTGCCGGCGAGATGCTCTACCGGAAGATTCAGAAAGTGTTTTTCGGCCCTATGCGAGTCTCGCTGATGATGGATTCGAATGGCTGCAATACAACCGCGGCTGCAGCCATCGCCTGCGCAAAGAAGCATATGACGCTCGACGGTGCCTCCGCCATTGTGCTGGGGGCGACTGGGCCGGTGGGTCTTCGCGCGGCCGAATTGCTGGCTCTGGAAAACGCTCAGGTAACTCTGGTTTCCCGAACAAACGATCGTGCCGCTGCTGCCTGTAGAACGATTCAGGAGAAAGTGACCTCTGCCCGGGTGCAGCCTGCGGAGGCTTCCCAGCCGGCCGAATTCGCTCGACTCTGCGAAGGTCATCAGATCATCGTTGCCGCGGGCGCAGCGGGAGCCTGTTTTCTGGAAGCGGGCGCACTCGGCAAATTGACAGCTCTTAAGCTCGCGATCGATCTCAATGCAGTTCCACCCGCGGGCCTTGCAGATGTCGGTGTCATGGACAAAGCCGTCGAGAAGTTGGGCGTGATTTGCTACGGTGCACTGGGTGTGGGTGGCCTGAAAATGAAAGTGCAGAAACAGGCGGTGGCTTCTTTGTTCACATCGAATTCCGCCTGCCTGGAAACGCGGGCATTGTATGCACTCGCACTGCAGGTCGCGGGCTTGAATTCGTAACGGCCGGCTTCTGCTGGCGGGAATATGTGGTGCAGAAATACCGATCCAGGTTGCTGTAAGATTAGTGCTGTTGTGTGATAAGAGCGGCCAGATACCAGACTGCACCAGCTGTCGCCGCCAGCAGAACGGAGAAACCCAGCAGTCCGTTCATAGTCATGCGCGAGCCAAAGGAATCGCAACGGTCACCCGCAATCCATGTCCCCCATCGCAGCATCAGGATCGCCGCAGCAATGGCGAAGAAGACGGCATCGAGTGTTTCAGAAGCACCGGACCGTGCCTCAAGTTTCAAGACGGCGAGCACCATCAATGCTCCTGGCCCAATGGCCAGCCAGATCAGCCGAGGCACGATATAACGCAATCGGCGGGTCGGACGCGTGAGCGTACACGTCTCGGCTGACATGCGGTCCGGCTGTTTCACGCGGTCCAGTAGTTTTCCACGAGAATCGTGGTCGAAGAGTTGGCAGTCCTCAAACTCTGAATGAGCATCCCCGGTCAAATAGGTTCCATAGACATCTATTAAAAACGTATCTGCCGACATTCGAGACATCATAGCGTTCCTCGTAGCGGTGAAATGCACTCAAGACTGGAGTTTCTCGAGGGAGCTTGCAAAATTGATCTTCGAAATCGCAGAGAGAAACGGCGTGTTGTTCCCTCGGTCATCAAAAAACAGTTCGGGAGGAGACGTAGCACGAACTGTCTTTATCAGGTCATCAGGAACCCCACGGCGTTCTCCTGCGAATCTATCGTGCGAAGGATCGCAAACCTCAGCTCTCGGAAACGGTTAGATCTCGCCTCACACCAGCCTGCCCGGAATCGCGGTCTGAAAATCGGCAGCCACCTGAACCATTTCTTCGAGTGAACCGAGAAAATGCAATCGGCGCGCCATGAAAGCCGGTGCGACTTCAAGTGCTTTGCGAGGCAATAGTTACCGTGATTTTGATCTCGACGAGTTCACCGGAAGGACGGGCTCCGCGGTGCCGCAGGTGAAACATTACTTCCATATAGGGAAATATTGTTTCCGCACATTTTACGTGGCGGGTGCCCGTGTTTGATCCTGTTTCACTAGATTGACACCTGTTCCGGAACGAGTTTCACGGTTCTCAATGCCTGGATTGAAGACCGTATTGGCTTGTGTGCAGTCACAGTCTGACGACTCAAGAGGCTATTTCGCAGATCGGATGCAGTGCGAATGCCGGTTTTCCGAAAGCGTTGATTCGCTTCTGTTAGAAATGTCGATTTGACGCGCGAAGCCGTCCCACTTTGTAAGCTCGATCGAACAAAATGGCATTCCAATTGCTGGACGGCAACATTCCTTCACCGCAGTCCAGGGAAAGTGACGGCAATCAGTGGTCTTCAGTTTTCGTCAGTCAAATTTGTTTCGAGGCAGGTCGCTGTGGCGTATCCAGGTACTTGCGCCGGTACTGGTGGTCGTGCTCATCTGGTGTGTAATGAGCATTGGAACGACGTACTATTTGAAGTGGCTGGAAGTCTTTTACGATCGCGTTTTTTCGGAGAACCTGACTTCCATCGGTGCCGCTCACTCTATCGAATCACTCGCATGGCGGACACTGGCCGAATGGGGTGACACGTCACACGATAACGAGCAATTCGGCACGCGCTGGAACGAACGCAAATCACGCCTGAAAAGTCTGGCCGCTCTCTCGGGCCTGTGTGCGCATACCAAAGAGGAAAAACTGACTCAATCAGAACTCCACCTGTCAGTTGATGAAATTTGCCGTGCCATCGAGACCGAGCTGAATATCAGCCGGACAACGGGCGAAAGGAACGATGCAAGTCGCCGGCGGATTCAGGAGCTGGCCGACAAGGTTTCCAGTTGTGCCTCGCAACTGAGGATCATCAATGAGAAGCTCATCGCTGATTCCAGAACTCAGCTTGCTGGAACACATGCACTTGTCCAGCTGACGCGAATATTTATGTTGACCATGGGCCCGATTGTTGGGGTCTATCTGGGTTGGCGAGTCGCAAGGCGATTGCAAAGCTCCGTGACGGAAATCGCAGTGACGCTGAATGCATCGGATTCAATTGGCGAATCGCAGGATTTGAAAGTCAGTATCAGTAATCAGAGTTCGTTTGAAGACGTGCGACGGCAGGCCGAACGCGTTGTCGAGCGTTTGCGAGCTGTCGGACTTGAGCTTCAATATGCTCGTCGAGAAGTCATTCAGTCGGAACGACTCGCGGCAGTTGGCGAACTTGCGGCCGGTGTCGCTCATGAACTTCGAAATCCGTTAACATCGGTCAAGCTGTTGCTTCAGCATGCCTCGCGTCATCCAAGCGACTTCAAGATCAGCGAATCGCAGCTGGCACTGATTCTGAACGAGATTCGGCGGATGGAGTCGACGATCCAGGGGCTTCTCGATTTTTCACGGACGCCCGCACTTCATCGGGTTCGTCATGATTTGCGTGAAACTCTGCGTAGAAGTCTGAACCTCGTCGACGGTCGGCTGCGGCAACATCGACTCGAGCTTGTCACGTCGATTTCTTCGCAGCCGATTTGGGTTGATGGTGATGCGGAGCAACTGAATCAGGTCTTTGTCAACCTGCTGCTGAACTCGATTGAAGCGGTTCCGGATGATGGCCGTCTGGATGTCAGTGCAGAGTTCTCGGCCGATAGTCAACGTGCCCGAGTCGTTGTGCAGGACACGGGGACAGGAATCGCAAAGGATGTGATGGCGCGATTGTTTGAACCGTTTGCCACCACAAAAGAGCGAGGCACAGGCCTGGGTCTGGCGATCTCCCGACGCATCGTGACGGAACATCAGGGAACAATCACAGCGGAAAATTTGCCGGATCGAGGCGCCGTTTTTACTATTGAACTTCCGCTTGCCACTGCATCAATTTCTCTGGAAGGATAACGCACGATTATGGAAAAGCTTCTGTTGATTGATGATGAGGCCGGCATACGTTCGACCATTCAATCGATCCTGCAGTCGGATGAACTGCAGGTCTTTGTTGCAGCAGACGTGAAGGAAGGCCTGCTGCTCATGATGAAGGAGTGTCCGCCAATTGTCATGCTGGACATTCGTCTTGGAGCCGATTCCGGGCTCGATCTTTTTGAACGTCTAAGGCAGATCAATCCGCGCGTGCTGGTGATTTTTATCACGGGGCATGGCACGACGGACACTGCTATCGAAACGATGAAGCTTGGCGCCTACGACTATCTTGTAAAGCCACTGGATCTTGACCAGATGTCCGCCACCGTCGAGCAGGCGCGCCGTATTTGTCGTCAGATGTACGCTCCAGCGGCGATTGATTTGCCATCACTGGATGATGTGGGTTCTGATCGACTGATCGGAAGTGGGCCAGCAATGCATTCGATCTGCAAACAGATTGGGCGCGTAGCGCCGCAGGATGTGAACGTCCTGGTTCTTGGGGAAAGCGGTACGGGAAAGGAATTGATCGCGCGTGCTATCTATCAGCACAGTCGCCGCAGCCACGCGCCGTTTTTAGCGATCAATTGCGCCGCCATTCCGGAAACGCTGCTGGAGAGTGAACTGTTTGGCCATGAAAAAGGGGCCTTCACCGGAGCCGATCATCGCCGCATAGGCAAGTTCGAACAGTGTCATCGGGGGACCATTCTACTGGATGAAGTCGGCGACATGCCGTTGTCGACTCAGGTCAGAATCCTGCGTCTGCTTCAGGACGGACAATTTCAGCGCGTGGGAGGCAACGAAACTTTAACGGTGGATGTGCGAGTGATCGCCGCGACCAATCAAAATGTCGAATCGATGATTACAGACGGCCGCTTTCGGCAGGATCTTTACTACCGTCTGCGAGGCGTCACGATCCAGCTTCCTCCGTTGCGTGAACGTGTGGAAGACATTCCGGAGATTGCTCACTATCTGATGTTTCGTTTCAATCAACAGCTTCGGACGGGCGTTCAGTCGATTGCTCCCGAGGCTTTGGAGAAACTGCAGTCCCATCGATGGCCGGGCAACATTCGCGAGCTGCAGAGTGTGATTCGAGAAGCATTGATTGTTTCAACCGGTCCCACATTGCTTCCGGAGTTTTTGCCTCTGGAGACCCGTCCCGAGCCTGTGGATGAGCCTCTTCCTGCGTCCCCGCCACAGGCACCTTCTCATGATGCGTGGCAGGATCTTGGTAAGTTCGTTGAACAATGTATGGCGGAAGAACAGTCCGATATTTATCGCAAGGCAATTCAGAAGTTTGATCAACTCATCGTTATGCACGCGATGAACCAGTCGAAAGGTCTGCAGTCACGAGCGTCAGAGCTGCTCGGCTTGAGTCGTCCGACTTTACGATCAAAGCTGCGAGGCATCTTTGCTCTGTCGTCGCTGAGTCAGACGGATGAATTGCCCTGATGTTTTGTTGTGCGGTCGATCAAATCGACGCGGCCTCCGTGCGCGTCCATTTGTTTTTGAGTGGGTCAGTAGACCTCTGCGATCGTTTGTTGTGCGGAAGTTCGAGCAAGCAGTCGGCCGTATTGTTCCAGATACTGCTGGGCCATGTTTTCCGCAGTGTATTGCTGAGCGTGGCGCACACAGCGGCGTGCCACATCGGTACGCAGAGCGGGCTCTTCAATCAATCGACGAAGTTGAGCCAGCCATTGCTCGGGAGCATCCGGAGACGCATACAGCGGAGCGTCACCCCAGACTTCCTGAAGCGTATCAATCCGTGCCAGGACCAAAGCGCATCCGGAAAAAGCGGCTTCCAGGGCCGTGAGTCCAAAGGGATCATGAAACGCGGGCAATGCGTAGATGGCGGCGTTGCCAAACAGTTGCCGCATCTCACGACTGGACGAGGAGCCGAGTAGCGTGACTTTCGAAAACTGGCGTGGCTGTCCACTTTCGGGATTACAAACTTCGCCGGCAACCTGCACTGGCCACCGCAGCAGCGCTGCGATGTCGTCCAGAATGGAAATGTTGCGAGCGGCATCCCACAGCCGTCCGGCTGAAAGAATTGTCTCCTGCTTTTCATGCTGCTGACGCAGATATCGAGGAGCGGTCGTGCCGTAAGCGATTACCACGGCATCTCTAAAACCACCATAATTGTTTTCGAGGCGATTCAGCATCCCATGACTGGCCGCCACAACCACATTCGCAGCATGCAGGCCTCGCTGAACTCGTTGACGATAGGCATCCCACTCCGCACCTGCAGTCGTTCGCTGCACATCGGTGTGCCATGCGCAAACGCACGAATGGCCAGTGACCACAACCGGCAGTCCCCAATCAAGGTCGCCGTAAACGTACTCATTCAGATGCACGACGTCGGGCTGAAATTTCTCCGCAATGCGCATCAGCCAAAGACGAGCCGCTCGAATGTCGCCTTCCGGGTGCTTCATCCATTCCAGCCGATAATTGCTTTCGTAAACTCGCACGTTGGAAAGATCTGCGAGCTCCGCCCATTGATCGTCCGACAGAGGTCGGCCCATCGTTGCCAGACCGATCTGCACATTATACGGCTCCAGGGCTCGCGCCAGCTGAATCGTATATGCCCAAACTCCACTCAGTGTGTCTGTCGTCATTAAAATTCGCATTGAAACCCGCCTCGGCATTCATTCTGAAAGAGTAAAGAACATGACTACAGATGATCGTTAAATGCTCATGGTGATCTCTGTGCTTCCAGCGGCGACTGGCTGCCGGAGTGTTCGGATAGACAAGATTCCCGACGCGACTGATGCAATTGCTGGTTTGTCTTGCCATCGCGATGCCACAGCACTTAAGAAGTCCAGTTCCGCTTTCCGCATCTGTCACCGCGAACCAACGACTTAGCAAGTGGCATGCCAGTGGCTGAATGATCTAACCCGTGCAATGCCGCCGGTGGCAATTGTGCAGCGTGTGGCCTACGCTACCCGTCTGCCGATCTGAGAATTTTGAATGGTCCACTGACATCGCTGCTGCTGGCAGAGTCATACGACCAACGGCTGAGACCACACTCTGGCGGGCGATCATTTTCGACCCGCGGAATTTGCGGGTACGCACCATGGTCGTAGCTTCATGATTCCTCTTTTGTTGCTAACGGCCTTCACTGCTTTTCATAGAATGTTTCGATCAGGAGAACATTATGATTCGGCCCAGGATACTCGCTTTCTCCGGCAGCGTTCGGAAAGATGCGACTTCATGCTTAAACTTCTGAGCCGTTCTTACTTCCAGACATTTCCGGACCAACGATGACCAACACTCTGCAGCCTGGCCGTTACCGTCACTATAAGGGCAAGGATTATCTGGTGATCGGTGTGGCCCGACATTCGGAGACTGAAGAACTGATGGCGGTCTATCGAACGGATTACGGCGACCGAAGCCTTTGGGTACGTCCGCTGGAAATGTTTCAGGGGACAGTGGAAATTGACGGTATTGCCGTTCCTCGTTTTCAGTTCGTGGGCGAGTCAACCGAGTAATCGGATTCAGTTGCGGTAGAAGTCGATCCATTTCAATGTGATCGATTTCGGATTACTGGCCAGCAAGGCTGCTGGCACCGCAAAAGTAAAGTATCCGCTGGTCAGCGGGATGGTGGCCGCTGCATGATCTTTTGTTTCCGCGATCCTGATGTCCATCCAGTATTTGCTGTCCTTTGTCAGCGGCCTGTCTTCAGCGTCATCCTTCCAGACTCGCAACTTCAATTCGCCGTCCTGAACTGAAGCCGCAGCGTTGAGCGTCGTCTGCGTAGTGGCGATCTGGAAGTTCTCAAGAGCTTTCAGATGCAGCCGGACTTCGATTTTAGCCGGCCATTTCTCGCGTCTTCGGAGAATGATGGCCTGACTAATTCCGACTGGGCTGTGGACGGAAAAAATCGATTCGTCGCCGTCTGTTTTTACGTCGACCTGATCCGACTCACGCCTGGTCTCGATCAGGAATGCGTCCTCCTGAAGTGCTCCAGCAAAAGTTAGGAACGACAGTAGAGGACCAACGAAAGCAATGCAAAGAAACAGCCGAGGCTGAAGCATGATTTGCTCCTTCTGGCGTAGGAATGTGTGCTCAGGATTATCCCGACAATTTAGTCAAATTGAAGCTCATTTTGAATCGTTGTTTCTGTGCGAACGTCGTGAAGCTCCTGAGTTTGGGGCTTGAGTGGTTTGACGGTTTCATGTTTCCGTCCGAAACTGCGAAACGATTTTCTTGTCATTCTATGAGCAGCGATGTCTGTTTTCTCCCGATCGGAAATCTTCCCCATGCGACTACTATTGCTGCTGGTTGTCTTCATTACCGTGACAGCTGTGGCGGACGCTCAGCAGGCTCCTTACGAAATCACTGTGCCCGCGGAACCGCCTTATTTTCGTGTACGATACGAAGGGTCTGAAAAAGAAGGCGAACTGGTTTATCCGGCCACCTTCACAGTCTGGGTTCCGCCGGGCGTAAAAATGCTGCGAGGCGTTGTTGTTCATCAGCATGGCTGTGGCGAAGGTTCGTGCAAATCCGGTCAGACCGGCGCGTTCGATCTTCACTGGCAGGCGCTCGCAAAGAAGTACGATTGCGCTTTATTGTCGCCCGTGTATGAGCAACCGGATAAGGCTGACTGTCAGCTGTGGTGCGATCCTCGAAATGGTTCCGATGTCGCCTTTCAACGGGCACTGACAGATCTGGGTACGCAGTCGAGTCATCCGGAACTCGCCAAGGTACCGTGGGCTTTGTGGGGACACAGCGGCGGCGGTCACTGGGCTGGTGGGATGGTTTTGCTGCATGCCGATCGCGTGGCCGCTGCATGGCTGCGATCGGGCGTTCCTCCTTTAACGTCTGCTGAAGGCAAACCGTTGCCCTATGAGATCTCTGAATCCGCGTGTCAGGTTCCAGTAATGTGCAACGTTGGAACACAGGAAGGTGTGACCGTGAAGGACGGACGCTTTTCCGGAGTGTGGCCAGGTGTCGAATCATTCTTTCTAAAGATGAGAGCCAAGGGTGCGCTGGTTGCTGTTTCGGTGGATCCACTGAGTTCTCATGAATGTGGCAATCAGCGATATCTTGCCATTCCGTGGCTTGATGCGTGTCTGGCGGCCCGTCTTTCTGAAACGCACGATCAGCCATTAAAAAAAATGTCGCTGGCGAAATCATTTCTGGCACCATTGCACGCAGATCTCACAGACATTGTCGCTCCCACGCCGGCTTCAGAATTCACGGGCACGCTGGAATCGTCTGTCTGGCTGCCGGATGCCACAATAGCAGCCGCATGGCTGCAGTACGAAAAAGATTCTGCGGTGACTGATACCACGCCGCCACCAGCGACAACGAATCTCATCATCGAAGACCATACATTGACGTGGCAGGCGGAGGCTGATGTCGAAAGCGGACTTGCCTCGTTCGTTATTGAACGGGACGGGAAGTTTCTGGCCAACGTGCCCGAGCAGGGTCGAAACCCGTTCGGTCGGCCTGTATTTCAGAATCTTCAGTACAGCGATACTCCAACACTGCCTTTGATTCCCATGCAGTTTACAGATCTGACGGCCGAAGTGGGGAAAGTGCATGAATATCGAATCATTGCCGTCAACACTGTGGGATTGAAGTCGCAGTAAGTGCATTGGCAGATCAAACCGGTGCGGCGATTTGCCGATGCGAATTGCCGATGGGAATTGCCGATGGAGCAACCGGCACACTGCCCTCCAGCGGCCAGTGAAAGATGGTTGGGCGTTTTAACCGTGCGTGGTCTTACCGCTGAGCGGCGAGAAGGAAGCCTCATTTTTGGAGTGCGGCAGCAGGTCACTCAACTGGTTGTTTTGGCAGCACCACAATCAGCAGTGTCGCTAAAGGTCCAAGAAAGATTGACGCCAGCCACCACACCAGTCCGCTACGACCTTTAGACTGAGCGAGTCCGGCGTTGATCAGTGATAGTGTTCCCCAGCCGACGAAGAAATCGGAATTCTGCGGCATGTGTAGATCCCTTTTCAGATTCAAAAACGTGTGAATCAATCAACTGCCAGAGCACAACGAGAAATCCATTGAACCCGCTCAAGGTTATTTCAAAATATATCCTCGCCGCCTTCATGTGTACGGCGGGAATTCTGCATTTTGTATCGCCAGAGTTCTTCCTGAAGATCATGCCACCCTATCTGCCGATGCAGAGAGAACTGGTTTTCATCAGCGGCGCATGTGAACTTCTGCAGGGCATCCTGTTGTTGATTCCTCGATTTTCAAAGCAGGCCGCGTGGGGAGTGATGGCGTTGCTGGCTGCCGTGTTTCCTGCAAATGTCTATCTGTTTCAGCATCAGGAAATCTTGCCGGCCCCGCCCGCCGTGCATTTTCTTCGCCTTCCTTTTCAAGCCGTGCTGATGCTCTGGGCATACTGGCACACTCGTGCGACAAAACCGCTGCCGGAGAAGCGTTAGCCCCACACTGCGTTTTTATGCAGAATTGTTTTGGTTTCTTCAGGAGTTGGAGACTCAGGCAAGACAGTATGCAGCAGTGACCATTGCCAGCAGCGTAACGTCCATGCAGCCGCTTGCTGAAGTGTCTGCTATGCCATGTTCGCTGGCGATACGTTCCACTGCGTCTTTCGCTTCCTTAAGTCCACATCCGGTTTGTTCACGATAGAATTTTACCGCTGCAATTTTTTGACTTAGCTTCATTAGTCTCGTGACTTCCTCGACGCAATCCGAACTTTCTGAGGGGCCGGTCTCGGCGGTGAATGCGGTGTAGTCAAACGAGCCCGTGCGTTCAAGATTTTCAATGGCCGACTTCGCATACACCAAGCCAGCCCCCGTGGCCTCGCGATAGAGTTTGATCGCTCGGATTGTCTCTCCCTGTGCAATCAGATTACGAATCTCAGATTCACTCTTCCCGTCCATTTCTGCTTTCCTTTTTGCGCCTTCTAATCTGCGTCGGTGCGGCCACACGGCTCGGCAGCGCTTCGAAGTGCCTCCGGAGCGGTCTCAAACTTCACAATCTGCACTTCGTGCGAGTTCAGATCAGACACTTTGAGCAACTACTTTCGAAAATGGTTGCGTCATCGTACAATAAAGGGTACCCATTAAAGAAATCAGATGGCTGCCGAACCACGTTCGTCGGCTTTCTGATGACTCCCACCTGCCGTCAATTAAGACCCACCTTCCAGTCGGCAACCGTTCTACTGCATGCGAGACTTCGCCATGTCCAGGCTCATCCTGAATCAACAAATTGTTGCCGGTCTGCTTGCCGTTTTCTGCGCCAGCACCGGGAGCGTATCGTTCGCCGAATCCCCGATTGACTTCAATCGGCAGGTGCGTCCGATTTTGGCCGAGCACTGCTTTCAGTGTCATGGTCCCGATGCCACAAAACGAGGCGCTGACCTGCGGCTGGATGTCGAAGCTGAAGCGAAAATTTCCGCGATTGTTGCCGGCGTGGCTGATGACAGTGAACTCATCCGGCGCATTCATGCGACAGACCCTGAGACTGTGATGCCGCCGGCTTCTATCGGTAAGCCACTGAGTGACGTGCAGAAAGATGTGCTTCGCCAGTGGATTCAGGAAGGCGCTGAGTACTCTGGTCACTGGGCTTTTCAGCCGATCAGAGATTCTGCATCTCTGCTGAACGCGTTGCCGATTTCCGAATCTGCCAGCACCGTTCCCGTAGATCGATTTCTGATGCAGAAGTTGAGTGCTGCCGGTTTGACGTATGCCAAAGAGATCAGCAAAGCTCAGTTCATTCGCCGCGCGACCTTTGATCTCATCGGTCTTCCACCGACCTGGGCCGAAGTCGAAGCGTTTGAACAGGACACAGCGGAAGGCAGCATCGAACGATTGATTGACCGGCTGCTTGCATCGCCTCGATACGGAGAACGCTGGGGCCGCCACTGGCTGGATATCGCTCGTTATGCAGACACTCACGGAGGAGCTGCGATTGGCTTCACGACATTCCCCTTCTCGTACACGTACCGCGACTACGTCATCGGCGCGATGAACAAAGATCTGCCCGTTGATCGCTTTCTGCAGGAACAAATCGCCGCCGATCAACTGGGACTTCCGGAAAATGATCCGGCTCTGGCAGCAATGGGATTTCTCACGGTCGGAATGCAATTCCGAAACTATCACGACACAATCGACGACCAGATTGACGTGATCACTCGCGGTTTGATGGGACTTACCGTCACCTGCGCGCGGTGCCACGATCACAAGTTCGATCCGATTCCTACATCCGACTACTATGCTTTGTATGCATCGATCGCGCCCAGCAAATCTCCATCTCAGTTGCCGGCCATCGGCAGTGTCGCTGACGAAAACACGCGGCAACAATACGAGCAAGAGCTGGCGGATCTCAAGCTGAAGCATCAGCAGTTCGCTCGCGAACAAACCGACATCATGCGGCATCGGCTTCGTATGCAGGTAAGTTTGTATTTGAAGGAGCTTGCCCGCGGGATGGGCGAGCAGGATGTATCGACGCAGTTCCTGTCGTATCGTACCGACGATATTCGCCCGGTGATCTTTAATCGCTGGCGAAGTTATCTGGCGTCACTGACTCCGCAGGATCCAGTGTTCGGACCGTGGCTGGAGATGCAGTCATGGGGCTCCCTTTCCGAAGAGGATTTTCTGAAACGACGAGACGAGTCTCTCAGTCGAATCTCAGCGGAACTTGAGGCCAGTGGTCGTACTCCGGAAAAGCTGCACGGGCTGCGTGCCGAGCCGCCAAAATGGAATCCGTTCATTCTGGATGCGCTCGTCGAGAAGAAGCCTCGTTCTTTGACAGAAGTTGCAGATGTCTATGGAGCTGTCTTTGCCGCACAGCATCGCTTGTGGCTGCAGTCTCTGTTGGAGGCTTCCAGTGAAGCGGCCGCTGACGGCACTGTTCTGCCCGACGATCATCCTCAGCACCTGGCCATCAACAGTCCGTCGCATCGCCAGATCAGGCATCACTTGTATGCGCCGGGGACGCCCACAGATGTGCCCGACGAAGTGGGGTCACGTCTGACGAATCGTACAATCAGCGACTTGATCAACGGCAAGGCCGGCGCGATACATCAGCTCAATCTTTCGTCACCCGGTTCGCCACCACGAGCCATGGTGGTGTTCGAAGATGAACAGCCTCAGCCGGCGCATATCTTTGTGCGAGGCAACCCGTTGGCAAAGGGCGACGTTGTGCAGGCTCGATTTCTTACGGCCATTTCGAAGGCTCAGCCGGCGACGTTCGAGGACGGCCATCGGCGTCTGGATTTGGCTCGCTCCATCATTGCGGATTCGAATCCATTGACGGCACGAGTGTTGGTGAACTGGGCATGGCAGAATCATTTTGGTGCCGGGCTGGTGAGAACGCCGGATGATTTTGGCACCCGCGGTCAGGCTCCTACGCATCCCGAATTGCTCGATTACCTTGCCGACGAGTTTCGTAAAAATGGCTGGTCCATGAAGTGGTTGCATCGTCAGATCATGCTCAGTCAGGCGTATCGACAGGGCGCCGTGGAACACGAACACAGTCGCCAGGCGGATCCAGAGAATCAGTTGCTCTGGAGAATGCCGCGACGACGTCTTGAATTCGAAGCGATGCGAGATTCCATGCTGGTGGTCTGCGAAGAGCTGGACACCACCATGGGCGGCAAGCCGATCGATCTCACGGCATCACCCGCTGTTCCGCGTCGAAGCGTTTATGGCTTCGTGAATCGTGACATTATCGCGAATCTGATGAGCACCTTTGATACGGCGAATCCGAACGCCTGCACAGCGAAACGGCCGGAAACCACGGTGCCTCAGCAGACTCTGTTCGCTCTGAATTCTGATTTCATTCAGGATCGTGCGGCACGACTGGCAACATTGACCAAACAGAGGAATCTTGCGACGGATGAAGAGCGAATTGTCGCAATGGTTCGAAAAGCTCTCTGCAGAACACCTTCGCAATCTGAAATCGAGCAGGCGGCGAAGTTTCTAAGCGACGCAAATCAACCGGCAGCTGACGGAGCTGCGGTCGATCCCGAACGCAACTGGATCCTTCTGGCGCATGCTCTGCTGGCATCGAATGAGTTTACGTTTCTGGACTAGCCGACTCCAATAGCCGGCAGCACTTCGTACACCACGGTCCTTTGAAAAAAGAACGATCATCATGTTTCAACAATCACGACGTCATTGGATGCGACAATGCGGCATGGGATTCGGAGGCCTTGCCCTCGCCAACCTGATGACTTCTCCTGCCATGGCCGAGAACGTCAGCGGCATGACCGGCACTCATTTCCCCGGTCGCGCGAAGCACATCATTCATGTGTTCCTCAACGGCGGCGTGTCGCAGGTGGATACATTTGATCCAAAGCCCGAACTGACTCGTCGCGCCGGGCAGATGCTTCCCTTTGAGAACCTGCAAACCGAGCGTAAAACCGGCGTGGCCCTGCCGAGTCCGTTCAAATTTGAAAAGCATGGTGAAAGCGGAATCCCGATCAGCGATCTGTTTCCGCGACTCTCTGAGTGCGCGGATGAACTGACGGTTATTCGCTCTATGCATGCGGAATTGCCCAGTCATGAGATGTCATTGATGCTCATGAACACTGGTGACATGCGCCTGGTGCGACCAAGTCTTGGCTCCTGGCTGACCTGGGGCATGGGGTCCATCAACGAGAACCTTCCTGCATTCATCGCGTTGTGTCCTGGCGGCATGCCGGTGGGCGGAGCGGGGAATTGGCGATCGGCTTTCCTGCCCGGAAGCTATCAGGGCACGCGTGTCGATACTTCCAATCCTGATCCATCGCGACTGATCGACTTCCTCCAGAACAAACGAATCACATCCACCGAACAAACGCGGCAGTTTGACTTACTTCAGCAACTGAATGCTCAGCATCTTGCCGAACGACCGGGCGAAGCGGCCATTGAATCGCGTATCAAATCATTTGAACTTGCGTTCCGAATGCAGACTGAAGCGAGCGACGCTTTCGACATTTCCAAAGAGCCCGAACATATTTTGAAACTCTACGGCGATGGTCCGCAGAATCGTCAATTGCTGATGGCGCGACGACTGGTCGAACGTGGAGTGCGTTTTGTTCAGACATGGCACGGCGATATGCAGCCGTGGGACAGTCATTCGAACATCCGAGACGAACATCGCAAGGTGGCCAATGAGTGTGACTCGGGGCTTGCCGCGCTGATCATCGATCTCAAACAACGCGGTTTGCTGGATGAAACCTTGATTGTATGCTCGGGCGAATTTGGACGAACGCCGTCGGTCGAAATGGGACAGGACGGTTCCGGTGCCAGCGCCGGTCGCGACCACAATCACTGGGGCTTCTCTTTGTGGATGGCGGGCGGTGGTATCAAAAAGGGAACTATCTACGGGGCCACGGACGACTTTGGTTTCCGGGCGGTAGAGAACCCTGTTTCCGTTCACGACCTGCATGCCACCATTCTGCATCTGATGGGCTATGATCACGAGCGGCTGACTTATCGCTACGCCGGTCGCGACTTCCGCCTGACCGACGTCCACGGTCAGGTCGTTCATCCCATTATCGACGCGTGAGCAGAGTTGTTAAGGGATCGAAAATCGGAGACAGCCGATCGTTCCAGCCAGTGCAATCAGGAAAAGATTACGACGCGACCTGCTATCGAAGTTGCTGGCAGCCGGGGAACAACGCGGTGAGTAACGTGTTATCGGGAACGTGAGCGTATTCACTGACTTCAAACGCTTCGACAAATTCCACGGAGCGGCCTGTTGTCGGGTACGCGCTCAGCAGTTCCGTTCGAAAGTGTTCTGCCCTGCGTCGGATCACGCTGGAAAACCAGTTCAGCAACCACGCCACCTTTCCCGGTTCGTCACCGGGCACAGTTTCCAGAAGTCCCTGTTCATAAGCCAGCCATTCGAAAACCTGCGAACGATGACATGCGAGCATCGCCACAATTGTGTCCATATGCGTGGCAATATCGACGATCACCGCGGGCTGCATTCGCTGAGGCTTGTTGAACAGGTCGGGCATATAGGCGACAACCGGGTCTCGTCGCAGCGCCGGAACGTCGGGCACCACGTGTGGCACTTTGACAAGATAAGAGGCATCCTGAACGCACTGACCAACGGCCCGATGGTCCGGGTGATAGTCATTCGTGCGATGCGTCAGGACCAAATCGGGCTGGAACTGGCGAATTTCGCGGATGATACGATGTCGAACCTCCATGCTCACTTGAAGTGCGCCATCTGGAAAATCCCACGTTTCATAAGCAGCACCGATCACACGACCGGCTGCCAATGCTTCCTGTCGTCGCAGCGCGATGAGTTCTTCCGGCGGCCGAATGTGATGGCCCGCTCCGCCATCGGTCACTGACACCATCTTCACTTCGCGACCGAGCTGCCGGTAGATGGAAGCCAGCCCGCCGGCGTGAAACTCTGCATCATCCGGATGCGCACCGAGGATCAGCAGACGTGGTTCAGTGGACATATCTGATCCTCACAGAGACCTTCCGGCCGACGGTGACGGTGATGGTGACGGTGATGGTGATGGTGATGGTGATGGTTGCCTTGGGCGAATGTTGAAAAGTTCGGCACAGTGAGCGGCCAGCTGACCGACTCATTCAACCGTTACCGACCGCCACGTCGAATTTCTGAACCGGCGAATCGAATCTGAAATCGGTAGATTCTTTTCGTGGAACAAGTGATTCGCCCTGTTTGCAGATCTACGCTTTCAGGGACTTCCGCTCGATTGACGTTAGCAACGGCCCGATATCCGCGTTCGCCAAAGATATCAATGACCATGGCCAGCGCCACTGGGTCATCAAACACCGGATCTTCGGAATTGACGATCGCCAGTCCGGGGATTGCGTGTCGGACGACGATGGGAATGAATCGCTCTTCGATCAGTCGGATCACTTTGTGAAAGAGCTGGCGGTGTTTCAGCTGATAGCTGTCCATCCGCCGTACCAATTCCTGTCGAGCGTGAGTAATAAGTTCACTGGCCAGAGGCAGCCGTCGGACAGCGTCATGAGTTTCCGGGTCGAGTTCCAGTGACGACTGATAGTCGAGCTCGCGCTGGATATTTTGTTCTACGCTTTCGACTGATCCCTGAGCGTTCACAAAATGGTAGTGATAGATCTCTTTCAGCGACTGCAGAGCTTCCCAGGTTTCATCCTTGAAGACACGATAGCGACGCTTGGCAGATTCAAGATTAAGGTCGGTCGCTCTTTCTTCGCGAAGTTCCTTACCCTCTGCCATCGCTTTGGCATTCCATTCGGCCACATCGCGTCCACGACTCAGCTGCCGTTCGATGCTGGTCTTCTCATCAATAAACAGCACCATGACGTGAATGGTCGGTTTGCGGAAATTAATCGCCAGCGGAGTTTCGCGAAACTCATGGCTGAGCTCGTTCATTTTGAGAACCAGCAGATGCAGACATTCTACCTGAACTCGAGTGCGAGGGAACCCGTCGAGCACACAGCCATCGCGGTACTCTTCTTCCAGAAGCTTTCGGAATACCAGTTCCACAACTTCACGATCGCCCACCATTCCACCGGCTTGCTTGATGCGATGTGCCTGCGGAGTTGTCAGCAGTGCACTGACCACAATAGGAGCGCACGTCAGTCCTCGCGCGGCCATAATGAATCCGGTATTGGTGCCCTTTCCTGAGCCTGGAGCTCCGCCGAGTAAGATCAGTTCCTTTGAGAATCGCAGGTTCTCTTTAGTGAACTCGGCTTGAAGTTCATTCCACACGTTGGTGAAAATCACCTGCGCATCTTTGACCTCAAGGTTCTCGACAGATTTGGCCGTGGCCGTGGCCGGTGATGGGTTCGATTGTTCTGGCATCAGTGACTCTGTGAAATTCAGGCTTTGTTCATGCATGTTGCGGGTAAAGGAATGCCCGCGAGGTCTGATTGTTTTGAGATGACGGTGCCGCACAGCAGCAGTCACGAGGGTCGGTCCAATGTCCGAAGTGTTCGTTCGGAATGTCGAGGACTTTACAAGGAAGGTTGAGCAAGTGATAACCCAGACCGGCGGTCTCCGAGTTTTGGCGAAACAATTTGTATTTTTTGCCCCTGTTCGCCAATGCCTTTCCAAAGAATTTCGGTGCGGAATTCCTACCCAGGACTTCCATTGTGTGTGTCGCAGGAATGTGGTCTGAGTGGACTTGGGCACGTCCTTTTTCGATGGCTGACACGGGTTTGAACGAATGTGTCGGCTTTGGTTTATAGCAATGCTTTGGGCGGTTCGAAATCCAGTGGAGATTCGATCTGGGGTGCGGCCCCGTTGTGAGTGGTTGTTCGGAGGAAGTTGCAAAACCGCTGGACAGAATAAGGCAGGAGTTGCGGCCTGATGGCAATCCGTGCCACATACTGTGCGGAATTCCGTGCATAGCGGCACTGTTTTTCAGGGGAAACGTCTACAATCCATCCGCCGGCTCCAAGACATTCGAATCCTTCTGCAACGTGCCCTATGCCTGTAGCAATCCCGGAAGCTCCGCGTGACTCATTGTCTAAACTTCGAATTCAGCGGGACGCTGTTCGACCGCGGCGATCTTTGCTGGGAAGACTTTTCCGGTCACTGATCATCCTGTGTTTCTTTCTTGGCGGCGCAGCGGGGCTTGTTACTGTTGCTCAAAGCCGGGGCTGGCTGCCCGATACCCAAAAGCTGACGGAATCACTGCAACCGAAACCAGAAGTCCGCATCGCCATCGTGAGTCTCGAAAAGGGCCGATCGGCGGATGCACTTGTCGTGGCAACCGGGTATCTCGAATCGCGCCGCCAGGCTCGTATCGGAGCCAGAGCGACCGGCCGCATTGAGATCGTTAACGTGGAAGAAGGAAGTCGTGTCAAAGCGAATGACGTTTTGGCCGTACTGGAGCATGCGGATCTCGACGCATCTGTAGCGGCAGTCAAAGCCACAGCAGCCCGCTCACGAAGCGAACTGCTGGAGCAGGACGTCGAAATTGAACGCAGCCAGAAAGATCTGGAGCGGGCTCAGAAAGCCATTGCCTCAAAAAGCATGAGTCCTGCCGACTTCGACACCGCACGTTTTAAGCACGATGCGGCCATCGCTCGGAAAGCCTCAATGGAAGCCGCAATCGCTCTGGCAGAAGCTCGTGTTGAAGAAGCCGAACAGCTTCGAGAAAACATGTTTGTGCGGGCGCCTTTTGACGGAACAGTGATCTCGAAAGATGCTGAACTGGGCGAGTCGATAATGCCCGGCGGCATGGGAGAAGCGTCCGGACGCGGCTCTGTGGTGACCATCGCGGATCTGGATCATCTTGAGGTCGACTGTGATGTGAAAGAAGATTACATCAGCCGAGTGAAAGAAGGTCAGCGTGCGGAGGTGGCTGTCGACGCGGTGCCCGATGTGCGATTTAAGGGCCGAGTTCGCAAGATCATTCCTATGGGCGATCGTGCTCGTGCAACGGTTAAAGTCCGCATTGAAATTCTTGATGCGGATGGACGGCTGTTTCCAGACATGAGCAGTACGGTCTATTTTCTGAGTGAGGAATCAGACGCTTCGACGAAGGACGATCAGGTCAGAATCTTCTGCCCGACCGATTCGGTCGTCTCCGGTGAGACCGGCTCTTTCGTCTGGCAGTTGACCGGTCAGGATCGCACAAAAAAGATCTCGGTGACTGTCGGCGAATCTCGAGACGGTCGAACAGAAATTATCAGCGGTCTTTCGGGCGGCGAAAAAGTGATCGTGAAGCCGGGGCAGGATCTTCGAGACGATATGCTTGTCAAAACAATGCAGTAGCCGCGGTTCAGGTACGAGAACTACGAAAACACTGTCGGCGCGGCCCGTAAGTAAGCCACTTCAAATACTTTAGCAGTCACAGGAGTACGTGCGTGAGCAGCGCAACTCAAAATAATCAGCCGGTCGTTGTTGTTACCGATGTGTGCAAGGAATTTCGACGTGAACAGATGGTCGTACCGGTGCTCAGCGGAATCAATCTGGAACTTTATGCAGGCGACTATCTGGCTCTGATGGGACCGTCAGGATCTGGCAAGACCACGCTGCTGAATTTGATTGCCGGGCTGGACCGTCCAACATCCGGAACTGTGACAGTCTGCAATCAGGATCTGGGTGCGTCGTCCGAAGGACAGCTGGCCAAATGGAGGGCTCGTCATGTTGGCTTCATCTTCCAGCTCTACAATTTGATCCCGGTCCTCACGGCCTACGAAAACGTTGAACTGCCGCTGACACTGACATCGCTGTCACGTCGAGAGCGGGACGAGCACGTGAAAGTGGCATTGGAGGTCGTTGGATTGACTGATCGGATGGACCACTATCCTCGTCAACTGTCGGGCGGGCAGGAACAGCGAGTGTCTATCGCCCGGGCGATTGTGACCGATCCGACGTTGATTGTGGCGGATGAACCTACGGGAGATCTCGACGCCAAATCAGCGACAGAAATTCTTGATCTGATGCAGCGTCTGAATACTGAATTTGAAAAGACCATCGTGATGGTCACTCATGACCCGAACGCCGCCGCGCGTGCGAAACGCACAGTGCATCTGGAAAAAGGTCTTCTGGTTGCTGAACCCACACGCGTTCCGGAGAACATGCGATGAAGATCCTTGTCTACATCTGGCGCAATATTCGTCGTAACAAAGTCCGCAGCCTGCTGACCATTCTTTCTGTGGGCTTCAGTCTGGCGCTTATGACCGTGCTGTATGGTTTCATGGCTTCGCAGGACACCATGAAGGCCACCGCGAAGCTGACGCATCGCATCGTGGTGATGAATATTCAGGGATTCACCGGAAGTGTGCCGATCTCTGCGGTTGAGCAGGTCGCGAGAACCAAAGGTGTGGCCGCGGCAATTCCACTGGCCTGGTTTGGTGGCAAATATCAGGATGAAGACATGCCATTCGCCCAGTTTGCAACCGATCCCATGCAGGCGTTTAATGTTTATCCCGAGTACGAAATTGCCCCGGAACAACTGCAGGCATGGCAGGAGAATCGTCGAGGCTGTGTGATCGATCGACGCATTGCCGAAGAACGCGGCTGGAAAGTTGGTCAACGTATTCCGCTCAAGGGGACGATCTATCCCCTCGATCTGGATCTGGAGCTGTGCGGAATCTTTGATCCTCCGAAGAACTCCGGATCACTGTGGTTCAACTGGGAGTATCTGGACGAAGGGCTTAAACAGTTGAACAACCCGGGTGCAGGAAACGCCGGGACCGTTTTTGCCCGTACGGAAAACGCAGAAGTGATTCCGTCGGTTGTGAAGTCGATCGACGATCGTTTTGGAAGCTCGGATACACCCACAAGAACTCAGACTGAAGCGGCATTTCTGCAGATGTTTGTCGACATGCTGGGCAACGTGCAGGTCTTGATTCGCAACATCGGACTTGCCGTTGTGTTCTCGTTATGTCTGGTAACAGCCAATTCGATGGCGATGTCTATGCGCGAACGAGTGACCGAGATTGCCGTTCTGAAGGCGATCGGATTTCCTCGTTCTCGCATTCTGTTCATGATCCTCGGAGAATCAAGTTTGATCGCGATGCTTGGCGGAATGCTGGGTGTCGGCATGGGCTGCGGTTTTCTGCAGGGCATGAATTCCATGGCACCGCAGTTTTTTCCGTTCACCGTGCTGGAAATGATGGGTCCGTGGGTGACGTACGGATTCATCGTTGCCGCCGTGCTGGGACTCGTGAGTGGCATCGTGCCGGCGATTCGTGCAGCGCAGCTTTCTGTGATTGATGGACTCCGTCGCGTGGCGTAACTGTAGCGATGTTTCCGCGGTGTCATCCTGTTCGCAACTCTGAATTGAATTGATCATGATCCCTGCCAAATATAATTTTCGAAACCTGCGAGTTCGATGGGTGACGACCCTGATGACCGTTGTCGGCACCGGTCTGGTTGTTTGGGCCTCGGTACTGTGTTTTGGCCTGGCAGATGGCCTTCAGTACGCTCTGCGAGTCTCCGGTGATGAACTCGATCTGATTGTGCTCCGCAAGGGCTCCACGGATGAAACTGGCAGCGGGATTGAACAGAGAATCGCCAGTCAGATTTCGTCATTGCCCGGTATCGCCAAAGATGATTTGGGGCAACCGCTTTGTTCGGTCGAGTTCGTGACGATTCTTACAAAGCCGCGTCGTAACAACGGCGGGACTGTCAACATGATCGTTCGCGGCGTCGAGAGTCAGGGTCGCAGGCTGCGACCGGATTACCGACTGACTCAGGGACGGGATATATCGCCCGGTGTCAATGAAGCCATCACAAGTCAGCGAATGGCCGATCGATTCGAAAATCTGGCGATTGGCGAACAGCTGGAAATCAACAATGTGATGTTCACAATCGTCGGTTACTTCGAAGCTGCAGGCAGCTCCGCAGAATCGGAAGTCTGGACTGATCTTCGCGATCTCACTTTGGCCAGAAGAACTCCGGCCGCTGTGTCGTCCGTCAACCTGCGAGCCGACTCGCTTTCCTCACGCGATGCGCTGGTCAAGCTTTTGGCGGAAGATAAACGTTTTGAGCTTAATGCCATTCCGGAGATGCGTTACTTCGAGGACCAGATGACACAGTCCAACGCGATCCAGATTATCGGTTACGTCATTGCCGGATTTCTGATGTTCGGGGCGATGTTTGCCGCGGCGAATACCATGTATGCGGCGGTCGCCAGCCGCGCTCGCGAGATCGGTACCCTGCGGGCGTTGGGCTTTTCTCGTCGCAGTATTCTGTCGTCATTTTTGTTCGAATCTGTCATTCTGTGTCTGATGGGCGGTGCACTCGGCTGCCTTGCGACGCTGCCGTTCAATGGCCTTTCCACGGGGACGATGAACCAGTTCAGTGAGATCACGTTTTCCTTCCGGTTCGGTCCTCGAGTACTGATGCAGGGCGTCATGCTGGCCGTCATCATGGGTCTGCTCGGCGGAATCCTGCCCGCCATTCGAGCGGTGCGGATGAATATCATCAACGCCCTTCGCGAACGCTGATACAGCGAACAAGACCGTTCCCACGACTCTCGTCAGCCCGGAGGATTTTGGGAGAAATCGACGCCTGCGAGTAAGCTTCGCTATTCCGCCTGCATCAATCCCGTCTTTAACGCGAACTGAGTCAGCTCCGCACGTGTGCGCAGATTCAGCTTTGTCATCAGACGAGAACGATACGATTCGACCGTCTTGACGCTCAATAATAATCGATCGGCAATGGCCTGATTCGTGTGGCCCTGAGCCACCAGAATTAGCACTTCATTTTCTCGAGCACTTAGAAGTTCCAGTGCCTTGTGGTTATCGGAGTCGTGATTTTCTGGAACGGCCAATGGTAACCCGGGGTTGCCAGGGAGGTTGACGAACGTTCCACCAGCAGCAACCGTTCGAATGGCGGTCAGAAGTTCTGTATCCGCAGCCGACTTAACAACGTAGCCGGCAGCTCCGGCGGCGAACGCTGCGCGAAACATCGATACGTCGTCGTGCATTGTCAGAATCACAATGCGTGACTCCGGGACGTCCAGCGACAAACTCCTGATGACTTCCACAACGTTGCCGCCTGGCATGGAGAGATCCAGCGTTACCACATCTGGATGCAGATTGAGAATCGACTCGCGAGCACTGATGAAGTCGCCTGCTTCACCAACCACAACCATGTCCGACTGCGTGCCGATGAGCAGTTTCAGCCCCGAACGCAGGACAGCGTGATCATCAGCAACCAGAACTCGAATTTCAGTCATTCGATGGGCTCCGCATTGTTAGTGGAAGGCGTGCCGAAACCTTTGTCCCGGAACCAATGCTGGTCTGGATCTCCGCCCGTCCTCCGCAAATCATGGCCCTTTCTCGAATACTGAGCAGTCCGTAGCTGCCATGTTCGTTTTGAAAGACAATTGATGAATCAAATCCGGTTCCGTTGTCAGAAACCGTGATGTCCAGTTCATCGTTTTGAATGCCAATCGTCACAGAGATATGTTTTGCAGACGAGTGCCTCAGCGAATTTGAGATCGCTTCCTGCAAAATGCGAAACGCATTGGACTCGAGTTCGTTATTCAACCGCAATCCGGCCAGTCGGCTTGTGTCCAGTTCAATGGTCACCTTTCCCGTACGAGAAAGATCTTCAATCAGTCTTTCCATAGCAGCGACAAGTCCCAACTGATCAAGAATTGCCGGGCGTAGTCCACGCACGATGCGTCGGAGGTCTTCATGAATGACGGCGCCCATGGCTCGCAACGATCTTGCGTTCTCAAGAACTCGGGAATCTGCCGTTGTCTC
Source organism: uncultured Planctomycetota bacterium (assembly GCA_947085455.1). Classification (GTDB taxonomy): domain Bacteria; phylum Planctomycetota; class Planctomycetia; order Planctomycetales; family Planctomycetaceae; genus SXXK01. The sequence continues at coordinate 44,700 of CAMTWR010000026.1, forward strand.
TTCCATTGCTCGCAGCCCAAGCATAAGGCTTGTTAGCGACTGACCTATCCCATCATGGATATCGCGAGTGATTCGCTGTCGCTCGTCTTCCTGAGATACCAACGATCTACGAAGCAAGTGCATCCTGCTTTGCGCCAGTCGTTGAATCGGACGAACGGCGATTACCCATAAAACAGGTGCCACAACAAGAGTCAGGAGGCAGGAGTCCACGATAGCGACACAGGTTGGATCACAGCCAGCAGGCAATACCGAGGGCAACAGTGTCATGATGACATATTCTGTCACAAAGGTCGTCGCGAGAGCGAAAAGAAACAACCGCCCGGCTTGTACTGGCTCCGTCGTCAATTCCAGGCGAGATGGCATAAAACACCAGCAGACGCGGTTGCGCACCAGCGACAGAAGAAAGACGTGGATTAACAGCAGAAGAGTACTCGTGGGTACCATATCAAATAACGTCTGAGCAGTCCTGCATTCGGTTGATCGATGTTCCTCACGAGGTGACTTTGTCTGCACGTCGTTTCGAACCCCTGGCCAAAGCGTAGCTGAACTCGTAAGAGTTCAGAAGCCCCGTCCGAATTCTTACGAGTCTGGCTACACGCGACTCTCACAGATGCGGCTACCTGCGAAAGTTTTGTCAGGCATTCTCCGAGCATCTTTTGCCAGAGCAGAGTCGTGCATTACGACAGGTCGCGATGCCAGGCTTTTTGTTCCGAAAGATTTTCAGAGCGATCCTGAATCCACGTTCAGGAAACGGCCTGAAACTTTCTTTGCCGGGAAGATTCCGCAAACGTCGATTCCTGAACACCCCGGTCTGCCGGGGAAACTCCGGCAGGAGCAGGTCTTCAGGAAGAATTTGAGCAATCAGTTCGAATGAACATGGCGTTCGCTGGTGAAATCGTAAATAGTTTCTTAAGTAAAGATGTCGATATGAACGGAGCGTCGAACACCATCAAATCCGAGTTGAAGATTTCAGAACTTACATCTCAGTGATGTCCACAGTTCCTGACTTCGAAGATGCTTTCTAACTCTTTTGTCAGCTGAACAAATGCTGTTTTCTCATTCCATTTCACAAGTCTGTTTGCGCAGGTTCATCGGCCTGCTGCTGCTTGTGACTGTATGGAATGGGCCAGTCCCTGTTTTTCACTGGCATGAAGGTAATTTGAACGATCTGGTTTTTCGGCGTCATGTTGAGAAATTCCATTCTGAAGAAGCAGACGTAGAGCATTTAGGGGCACACTGGCATTTCGCGTTCCTTGACGAATTCGCCGGAGACTTGCTGCCGGGTTCCTTCAGTCATCGGCTGCCAATGCCTTGCCTGTTGGTCGATTCCCCCGAGGTTGGCCAACACGGCGAAGATCTTTCTGGTTACCTGATACGCTCAGCAGAATGGCTTGTCTGGGATACGCAACGAGACCGACTTTTCACCACCGCGTGCGCAGTCACGCCGCAGTCGTTTATGTCGACGTTGCTTTGCGTCGTTCCGCTGATTGCAGTCACTGGTGTCTGCCAGACCTAACGGTCTTTTTTCGCGATGACTTGCGCCTGTAAAGCGCCTCGCGAATCTTCCTCTCGTCGATCTGGATTGCGGATCGCTGACCCATATTGAGCGTCGGCTTAAGAACATATCGTGGCAGCATCCCGATGCGATCACGACTTCCGACGGAACGAAGAACGCTCATCCCGAAGTTCTCCCACCTCTCGATTTCCCCCGGCGCAGCGAATTTAAAGAGTGAATAATACAATGAAAATCACGAATGCCAAAAAAGCCGTTGCATTGATCATCGCAGGTTGTGCCAGCATCTTGATTGTCTGGTGGCAAATGGACCATTCCATAAAGCCGACTGATCAAATTGCAGCTGAGCCTGTCGTCTCCGAAGCTATTCCGTCGGCCGTGCTCTCGTCCGTGGAGCTGCCTCCGGAAAAACTGAAAGTTGCCGCAGTATCTTTCACCAACGCATCAGAGATGTCTCTCGGGCTTCAAAGTAAAGTGCCCGGGCGACTGCAGTACGACGATCGACGCCACGTGGAGATTCGCTCCGCGACCGGTGGCATCATTACTGAGATTCATGTGAAGCCGGGCGATCAAGTGCAGACCGGTGACATTGTGGTAGAAATGAACAGCCCGGAGGTCGGAAGTGCAAGAGCCGATGTACTGCTTCGAAAGTCGGAATTGAAGATTGCGACACAGAACCGGAATTGGCAGATATCAACATGCAAAGGCCTTGAGAAGTTGGCCGAAGCCATCCGTGGCCGTGTTTCGGTCGACAATATTCGCACACAGTTTAAAGACGTTGTTCTTGGAAAATCACGCGACCAGCTTCTATCGGCCTACTCCGATTTGCTGTTGGCCGAATCACTTGCGACGACTGCGGAGCAGAATGCCGCCAGTGGAGTCGTTCCCGGAAAGTTGGTCGAGCAGCGGATTAATGCTCGGGACAATATGGAGTCGACGCTGCTTTCTGCACTCGAGGAACTTTCTTTCGCAGCGAAGCAAAGCTGTGAACAGGCAGACTCGGGGTTCGAAGACGCCCAAAACCGTTATCGAATCAGTCTGCAAACGGTGGCCACATTGCTGGGGAAGTCGACTTCAGAAATCATGGAATCCATCAGCCAGGCGACGGTCGAATCCGATCTTGGCCTGCTTCAGACGGCCTCACTGTCGCTCGTGCAGTTGAAGGCACCGTTTCCTGGTACAGTCGAACGCCGAATCTTTTCCAACAACGAACGTGTGTCGGCCGGTGATTCACTGTTGACGCTTGCAGACACCTCCACCCTTTGGGTTGCGGCCGATCTGCGAGAACGTGAATGGAATGCGTTGTCGCTGAAATCGGGAGATACCATACAGGTTTTGACATCAATCCCAGGGATGAAAGCTTACTCCGCCGTTGTGCACTTTGTGGGACGCGAAGTCAATCCGGCTACGAATGCAGTACCGCTGATCGCCACAATCGACAATTCAGACGGCAAGCTTCGCCCCGGTATGTTCGTAAGAGTTGTTGTTCCAATTTCAGAGCCTCGTCAGACGCTGACTATCCCGGAATCTTCCGTTCTGGAACACGACCGCCAGGCATTCGTCTTTGTTCCGAGTAGTGACTCCGTCTTTCAACGCGTGGATATTGAACGAGGCATTCAGACGGACGGCATGGTCGAGGTTCTCTCAGGCCTGCACAGTGGCGACAAGGTCGTATCTGCCGGCGGTTTCTTCCTCAAGAGTGAAATGCTGCTCAAGGGTGAAGCGGAATAATTCGCGGGCACCATCATCGCGTTCGCCAGAACGCGACCCTGGCAGGATCTTTCTACAAGACATGAATGGCTTTTGACGCGTCGCGCAAAGCACCGGGAGATGTTTCACTATGCTAGCTCAACTGATCAAGCTGACCCTTGAGAACCGCTTTCTTGTGCTGACGGGAACGGCTCTAATGGCCGCTGCCGGGCTGAATGCGGCGATGCATCTCCCGATCGACGCTGTTCCGGACATGACCAATGTGCAGGTGACAGTGATTACTGACGCGGGATCATTGTCACCCGTCGAAGTCGAACGCTATGTCACTCAACCGGTCGAAGTCACGATGGGCGGGCTTCCGGATGTGGAAGAGCTTCGCAGCGTTTCAAAGTTTGGAATCTCGGTCGTTACGATCGTGTTTGAAGAGGGCACAGAAATCTATCGGGCTCGCCAGTTGGTCGCGGAACGACTTACGGCGGCAGCCGCATTGATTCCCGGCGGCTACGGCACTCCAGAAATGGGTCCGCTGACTACGGCTCTCGGTGAAATCCTGCAGTTTGAAGTGCGAGGCGATGGATTCACGCCCATGGCTCTGCGCACGATTCTGGAATGGGACGTCGCACCGCGGTTAAGAGAAGTCCCGGGCGTGACGGAAATCAATACGCACGGAGGCTACTATAAAACCTTTGAGATCAGGCCCGATCCGGAGCTGCTCAGCACCTACTCTCTGACTTTTGATCAGATATTTAAAGCCATCGAGTCCAATAATACCTCGGCGGGCGGAGGTTATGTCGTTCATCACAACGAACAGCGGTTTCTGCGAGGTCAGGCGCTCGTTACCAGTATCGCCGACATTGAGCAGATCGTCATCCGACGCGAGCCCGGCGGCACACCATTGCTTGTTCGCGACGTTGCCGCTGTGAGTATTGAACCCATGACGCGACAAGGAGCGGTGACTCGTGATGGTCGCGGTGAAGCGGTCACCGGTCTGGTCATGATGCTCATCGGCGAGAACTCGCGAGAAGTCGTTGGTCGCGTCAAAGAGCGTCTCGAAGTGATTCAGAAGACGTTGCCGGCCGGCATCAGCCTGGAAGTGACATACGACCGCTCGGCTCTGATTGGCAGAACGCTGAAAACGGTTCTCAAGAATCTCTTCGAAGGCGGAGCACTCGTGATTCTTGTTCTGCTCGTGATGCTTGGCAGCTTCCGAGCCGGGCTGATCACTGCGATGGCCATTCCGCTGTCCATGTTGTTTGCGACCAGCATGATGCAGGCGTTTGGTGTCACCGCCAGCCTGATGAGTTTGGGAGCAATCGACTTCGGCCTGATTGTCGACTCGTCAGTCATTATGATCGAAAACTGCATTCACCGGCTGTCGCACAATTCGAAAGGCCGAGATCGAATCGACGTCATTCGAGACGCTGCAATTGAAGTTCGTAAACCAACGATGTTCGGCGAACTTATTATTTCGGTCGTGTATCTTCCCATCCTGATGCTGCAGGGAACGGAAGGAAAACTGTTTCGTCCAATGGCATTGACCGTCCTGTTCGCCCTGGGCGGATCGTTGATTCTTTCCATGACGTTTATGCCGGCGATCGCATCACTTGCGCTGCCAAAGAACATGTCCGACAAAGATGTGTTTCTGGTTCGCTGGATCAAGTGGTTTTATACGCCACTGGTGACCCGCTGCATTGCCTCGCCCCGGCTCACGACACTCACCGCATTTTTGGTATTTGCCATCAGCATTCCGGTCGCTTTAAGTCTTGGTGCGGAATTCATGCCACGACTTGAAGAAGGTGACCTGCTTGTTGAAGCGGTCCGTCTGCCAAGTGCCACGCTGGAAGGTGCAATTGGCATGTCACAGCAGATTGAAACGGAGCTGCTGAAGTTTCCTGAGGTCAAAACGGTGTTCTGTAAGACCGGTCGTCCCGAAATTGCAAATGACGTGATGGGAGTTCATCAAACTGACGTTTGGGTCATGTTGAAGGATCATCATGAGTGGCGAGCGGGCGTCAATCGCGAAATGTTGATTGAGGAGATGTCTGAAGCTCTGAATAGTAAGGTTCCGGGCGTCGCGTTCGGATTCACTCAGCCGATCGAAATGCGAGTGGACGAATTGGTTGCAGGCGTCAAAGCAGACGTAGCCGTGCTGATTTACGGCGATGACCTCGAGACGTTGGCAAGGCTGTCGAAAGATATCGAGCATGCTCTGAAGAAGATCCCGGGTGCAGTGGATGTCAAAGCCGACTACCAGGCCAATCTGACCACAGTGACGATTGTTCCCGACCGTGAAGCGATGGCTCGTTACGGTATCGCGGCCCAGCAGGTGATGGATGTTGTGGAAGCGCTCGGAGGTCGGCAAGTTGGTATCATTTTCGAAGGCCGTGCAAGATTTCCGATTCGAGTCAGAGTTCCTGATGAGTGGCGATCAGAAATTGATCGGATTAAGCAGCTGCCTGTCGCCGAAGCGGGTGGCCAACCGGTACCGCTGGATGAACTGGCGGATATTCGAATCGAAGAAACTCCACCGTCGGTCGAACATGAATCGAATCGCCGCCGCACGTACGTTTCTGCAAACGTACGCGGTCGAGACGTCGCGACATTTGTCACGGAAGCTCAGGGAGCCGTTGCGGCGAGCGTTACGATACCCGTCGGATATGAAATTCGCTGGGGTGGCGATTTCGAAAACCTGCAGTCGGCAAGCCAACGGCTGATTCTAATCACCCCGGTGGTTCTTGTGCTGATCTTTCTGTTGCTCTACACGTCCTTCAAGTCCACGCGCCTGGCAATGCTGATCTTTCTCGCCGTACCCATGGCCGCGAGTGGAGGAATCTTCGCTCTGAAACTGCGGCATATGCCATTCAGTATCTCCGCCGGTGTGGGATTCATCGCTCTGTTTGGCGTCGCCGTGCTGAACGGACTGGTTTGGGTGAGTGCCGCGGAACATTTGCGGAAACAGCGAATGCCACTTCCGGAGGCGACGCGCGAGACCGCGATTTCTCGCCTGCGGCCGGTACTGATGACGGCCTTTGTGGCCAGCCTCGGGTTCCTTCCAATGGCATTGTCCACCAGCGACGGAGCTGAGATGCAACGACCGCTCGCGAGCGTGGTGATCGGAGGACTGATCACTTCAACGTTGCTGACTTCGCTTGTTGTCCCGGCCATCTACCCGTGGTTCGCAGCGGGCCTGTCACTTGATGAATCATCAGACGACGCAGGTATTGAAGCGGCCTTTCATGAGTAGCAACGCACCTTCAATTGTCGTCTGTTGTCTGGAATCTCAGCCGCAGAGAAAAAGGCGACTATGCGAGACCCACAAACCTGCCGCTGATTTTGCTGGTCATGCACACCCAGTTTCTTGCCACCGGGTTGCAGCGGGATAGGAATTCTCCGTTGGAACGCATGAGAGTCTGGCAGTTTCCTGATCCGCAACTTCCACGAGGCCGTGTATGGGTGAATGTGCTCGAGTTGATCTGTTTCGCCGTGATCCAAAAACAGCAAACAATGGTGATTCGCCGTTTACCCAATGATGTCCCAGATTGGCTGGCCGCCATGCGCGATCGGGATGGGACGGCCGCTGCGGTCCGGTAGCATGGTGTGATGATCGATGCCCAACTGCTGGTAAATCGTGGCCACAATGTCAGCGGGTGAGACGGGGTTTGATGCCGGATACGCAGCAATCTTGTCCGTCGTGCCGTATTCCACGCCCTGCTTAATTCCTCCACCGACCATCAGGCAGAAACCGCACGGTGGCCAGTGATCGCGACCGGCTTTGGCGTTGATCTTTGGCGAACGCCCCATTTCTCCCATGACATAGATCAGAGTGGAATCCAGCAGACCCCGCTGCTCAAGATCATCCACCAGTGCCGGCAGCAACATGTCCAGCACCGGCAGGTTGTGTTCCTTCAGCATCGCGAAATTGTTCTCGTGCATGTCGTAAGTGAAAGAGCCGTTCGGCAGAAAATTCTCGGCATGCACGCTGATAAACGGCACTCCCGTTTCAACCAAACGACGAGCGACCAGCATACAGTTTCCGAAAAGCGTCCGGCCATAGAATTGCCGCAGTTCATCGGGTTCCTGCGACAGATCAAAGGCATCACGAAGTTTGCTGCCGCAAAGCAGACTAAACGCCTGCTGCTGGAATCGGTCAAGCTGTTGCACAGAATGAGAATTGAAGGCGTGTTCGAAATCCCTGTCGATCTGATCCAGCATCGACCGGCGACGATTGAGTCGAAAATCTGTCATGTCAGGCAAGGCATCGGCAGCCGGCATTTTCGGTTCACCCAATGCAATGGCGGTACCGTAATACGGGCGATCTGGTTTCCTGTCGAATGTCGGATCGCAGAGTGAAAACAGCGGATCGTATTGACTGCCGAGATGACCTCCATATGGTCCGGGCCGCCGAAGTCCCGGATACATGCCGCTTTCACCCCAGCCAGGATAACACGGCAAACAGACCGCGCCGGGCATGCCTTCCGGGCCCATGCCAAGATACTGGCAAACCGCGCCGATGTCTGGCGGGTCATTCGGATCAGGAGACAGCGCCGCTGGGTTCCCCAGACTCCATCCCGTCATAATGTTAAGCGGGTTATGGGAATTGTAGCCATGAGTCACCGTGCGAATGAGTGTCGCCTTGTGCATCATGCGTGCGATGTTCGGCATGTGTTCACAGATCTGCAAACCCGGCAGCGACGTCTGGATCGACTTGAACTCACCGCGAACTTCCAAGGGAGCTGCGGGCTTCATGTCGAACATATCCAACTGACTGGGGCCGCCCAGTAGATTGAACAGGATCACGGACTTCGCTGGCCCGGACGGTTTTGCAATGTTGGCCTGAGCCGCCCTGCTCTGCCTCAGTAATGGTAGTCTGCTGAGAAGGGACAAACCGCCGGCCCGCATGAGGTCTCGACGCGAGATGCCGTTGAAAACCTGTTTTCCTGAACCATGAAATCGCAGCATGATTGTTCTCACAGTAACTGTAAGCCGTTCACCACGCGAGACTCTATCGACATCCCGTCGAGGACGCAAAGGCGAACGGCCAATCCGGCTTCAAGCGGTGCAGTGGGATGGAATACCCCGCGTTTCCGTGGTGTGGGCGCAAGCTGACTGATGAACACATTCGAACGTGGGCCGAGGCAATTCGCTGTGCGACCAATGGCTGCTAATTCGCCAACGACTTGCGACTTCGCTATGTTGTCGTCGATTCTCAAAACAGTCGCTGAACATTCTTTTTGCAACGTCTGTAGCTCACCGTTGAACAGCGACGCAAGATTTGACACAGATGTCCCGGTCAGGAGATTGTCAACATGAGTGCTCTTAATCGTCGTGATATGCTTCAGTTGAGTGCCGCATGTAGCGTTGGAGCGGCGTTCAGTGAGGCTGCGTTTGCCCAACAGACGCCGGCTGTGAATGCAGCAGCACCGGCGGCTGAAAATGAATCGTCGATCAAGACGCGAATGTTCTGGACGTGGGACCACAGTACCGAGTGGGCTCTGAATCGTTTGGGGGCTCATACACATGGATCATGCAACGAGTATGGTCGAACCACGCAGTCATTCGTCGACGACTACACCGCGCTGTTGCGATGGTGTGGCCGTAACAATGTCGACGCGGTTGTGGTTTGGGGACTTCTGCGAGATGGCCATGGCGGACTGGAATCGGCCAAACGTCTGTGTGAAGTGGCAAAGCAGGAGAACGTGCGACTTCTGTGCGGAGTGGGGCTTAATGCTTACGGCGGCGTCTACTACGAGGGTGACTCGCCGTACAATCTTGAACGGCACTTACAGAAGCATCCCGAACTGTATGCCGTCGACGCGGATGGCAATTCGACAAACTTCAGTATCGATGCCATCGGAACCCGAGTGCCGATCAGCAATACCAGCACGCCTGGTCCTCGCGGGTTTTATCACGCCTGTCCATCGCGACCGGAGAACCAGCAATTTGTGGTTGAGTCGTTGACATGGCTGTTCAAAAATCTGGAACTCGGCGGCGTTCAGATTGAGACTGGAGACACCGGCGTCTGTCAATGTTCGCTGTGCCGAGATCGGCGCAAGCATCCTGCGGACATGTTTTCCTGGGAAGACATGGCACTGATGTACCCGCTGGCCGCCGACGCGGTCCGCTCGGTCGCGCCGGACGCATGGATCGTGTGTGAAACGTATTCGCATCCCGAACCCTACGCTGGTCCCAAAGCCGCGCCGGGCTTCGGCGATGGGAAGGCCGCGGGCGCCGATGAATCGCTGGAGAAATTTCCGCGTGATGTTTTCGTCCAGTGGGTCGCTGATCGTTATTTGAGGCAAGGTGATCCTGATCGAACCTGGACGGACAAGGGCAAGGTCTCCGGAAAAGGGCTGCGTCATGTGATGCGAGCCCATGTCGGGACCGACTGGGGCTGGGGTGCATTTCGCGGCGAGGTGGCATTGGAATGGATCGCCCAGATGTTCCAGCAAAGCGTGTCGTCCGGCTTTGAAGGGATCGCTCTCTTTGGCGAAGTGTCTCCGTTTCATACCGGTGCCGAGTTGAATTATCTGGCTCTGGCGGATTTCGGAAGTGCCGGTAACTCAACGTCCGATCAGAACATGTTCATCGAGCGAATCGCGGCACCACTTTTAGGCGGCGTGTCGCACGCGCACGACTTTGTTCGCTTCGCCGGATTGATGGACGCTCGTTTTCCAGCCCGGCGAAATGAAATCCCCGCAGCGATCACCAGCATCTACGGTCGCATCACAGAGTTACCTCCGGAGGCCGCTCGGCGTTGGTCGTGGCTGGCCAACAAACTGGCGTCGTTCGTCTACGCCTGATGAAGGCAAACGAAAGCACGAGCCACGGGCTGCTGGTGTGGCTCGGGGCTCTGAAATCAGACTGGGAATAGGATTCGATGTTGAACAAGAAATCCTGCCTGATTGAGCGGTCAAAATGCGGAACCATGGAACCATGGAAACGTCGACGTCAGGTCAGAGACAACGAAGCTCGCTGGTTACCGTAGAACCGGCGACAGAACCCACTGACTGGCTTTCGATCTGTCGGAAGGCTGCTCGACATCGATATACAACGCTTCCTGTGTCCGCGCGAGTCGTATGGTCGTTGGGTCATCTTTCTTGTGTTAAAGATCGCGGGGTTGGCAATCGCGCCGAGTGAGATCGCATGGAAAAGGCAGCCATACATAATCACTTTCGTACCGCCAGAATCAAAGCGGAGAGGGAGGGAATCGCCGCGCCGACGTTCTGCAACCTTTTTCAAAGTAAGCACTTGCAGGGCCAGCCCTTTGAAGGTGTGATTGCGTAGTGTTCAATTGGTGTTTGAGAATCTGCGGTTATCGGGGAAGACAGCGGAGTGTCTGGGTTCAGAACTATCCCGAAATCTGATGAGTTAACAAGGATGTTACTCAGTGCTCTGTTCGCAAAGTTACCCGGTGCTCTGTTCGCAAAGTTACTCAGTGCTCTGTTCGCAAAGTTACTCAGTGCTTCGTTCGCAAAGTTTGTCGAAGCCAGTCCGGTCAGCGTGATGATGCGGGCGATCATCGAGAATCAGTTTCATCCGCAGCGCCTGCAGCGGATCTTCGAAGAAAACGCGGTCAACCAGGATACGCGGACACTTCCGTTCTCCACTGTGGCCGAAGTCATGGGAGAAGTTGTCTTCAATGTGAATCCTTCGGTGAATGCCGCGTTGAAAGAGCGTGGCAGGACTCTGCCCGTTTCGGTCAGCGCCTTTTATCAGAAGCTCAATGGGATCGAGCCCACTGTTTCGGCCGTGCTGGTGCGGGATTCGGCCCGCCAACTGGCCCCTCTCATCCACAAATTGGGTGAGCGAACACCGTTACTGCCGGGCTACAATCTGCGTAAATCGGACACGGGGCAGGTGTACGAACAGAGTGCGGTCATCGCGCATCCAGAATTCGGTCAGTGGCTGACAATTCGCTGTATCACGGTCGCACCTCTAATTGTCGCCGAACACCTCCTGAAGATGGCGACGCGAGATGGTGACAAGGAACTTCGGATGCTCACGAACCTTTCGAAGACTGCGGCCGACGCGGTGAAAGTATCCAATCTGTACCGGAAACGCTGGAGTGTGGAAACGCTGTTTCAGGAGATGACGGAAAACCTGACGTGTGAGATTCGAACGCTGGGCTATTCATGTGCTGCGGTATTTGCGTTCTGCCTTGCTCTAATGGCATGGAACGGGCTTTCCGCCATTCATGCGGCGCTTCGAAATGTGCACGGAGAAGCGACCGTGGACGAGAAATTGTCGAACTTCTATGGATCGCTGGAGATCGCTCAGGTTTATAACGGGATGATGATTGCAATCCCGGCTGACGAGTGGTCGATCTTTCAGAATCTGACGGTCGCAAAGATGGCGTCCGTGTTAAAGCAACTGGCGGCGAAAGTGTCGCTGGAGAAATTCCAGAAGAGCAAACGCGGCCTCAAGCGACCGCAACCCAAACGCAAGCCTTCCGGCAACGGACAACACGTCGCCACAGCAAAACTACTCGCCAGAAGAAGCGACTAATTCACACCTTCAAA
>CAMTWR010000027.1:0-70902 GCA_947085455.1 uncultured Planctomycetota bacterium
TCGTGGCTGGCGATGCATCCATCGCCATCTCTTCGTGACAATTCTGAGCCAGTTGTTTTGTGCCCGAGTTCGGCAGCAGCTTTCGCCGAGTGAAGATGTTGTCAGCGGCGAACTGCTGACGACCGAGCAGGTCCGCCGCGCTGCGAACGTCGTGGTGCAGTCACTCAATCTTCCGCCACGCACTCGCAAACAACTCTACCGGGCAGAATCCGAACGCCAAAACTACCACGCTCACCGCAACGCCCAGGCCAGCAAGTCCCACCGGAAAACCAGACGTAAGCGACTGGCTGAGCTCGGCGTCGATCCCGAAAAAATCAAATCCGTCCCACCAATAAACACTCAATAACCCGCCCAACCTGGCGCTGTCCAGCTAAGTGAGTATTTGAAACAGCACCAAAATGGATTGCCAGCAAAGACAGCGGCGAAGATTCTGCTGCAACTGGCCGACGCTGTTCAGCATGCTCACGACCAGGGAGTGTTGCACAGAGATATCAGCGCGTCGTACGACTACTTCATCCGGGAAAGGCGTTCATGTCTTTGGCTGTCTGCGAATATCGGCAGCGACTGTTTGCAGGTCGAGATGATGGAAGCATTGTTTCGTGGGATATCCCGGCCGAGCTTTTCCTGCCAGCGGCGTCAGATTCTTCCATTTCAACCCGAAGTCTTACGAATCCGGCGACTTGTAAGAGTTGTGACCTACTGCAGTTCGTGGATCTGTTTTTCCAGGTCCTGGATGAACGGGTCAAACTTTGCGATGTCGGCGGCGTTGTTGCCTTGTTCGTGTTTGCGGAAGCCGAACAGGTAGGTGATGTTTTGAGGACGCCAGCGATGGAAATAGAGTTCGTTCTTTTTCACGATCAGGCTTCGCATGTTTTCATACTGAACACTGTCCGTCCCGGTTGCTTCTGCTGGCACATTTAAAAGCCGTTCGCGAAGAATCAACGACGCACATTGGTAACCATGATCGGTCAAATGGACTCCATTGTCCGACAATGCGGCGAAGACTGCTTCCTGTGATGCTCGCTGGCTTCCTCCGGCAAGCTGACTGTCGATTTCCAGCAAACGCTTCGTGAAATCGGTAAACAGATCCACATAAAGCAGGCTTTTTGCCTGAGCCAGGCTCGCGGTTGCATCGGCGTAGACTTTGATCTTCGAATTGAATCGTGACGGCGAAGGAATGGGGGACGCTGTGGGCAGCAGTTCGTGCGGTGATACAAGCACACAGGCAATTCCCGATGCCGTCAATTCGTCAAGCAGTCGACCGAGTTGCTCGGAATACATCTCGGGCGTGATGCCGGCAGTCAGCGCTTCATTCTGTCCGTAACAGATAAACGCGACGGTCGGCTCCTCCGCGCGAATGTGTTCGACCATGCGCAGGTAACCGACTTCAGGACGATCGAAGATGCCTCGCGAATCCGCGTAGGCGGTGTCGGCACTCCATCCCAGATTTCGAAAGGTCACATGCTTGTCGCCGAGAGTTCCCGTCAACGCTGTTTCGAGATGCTCCGACAATTGAGCTCGCTCGAAAAATGTAGCCCCGACGAAGACAATTCGATCCCCGTCTTCAAACTGAAAAGGAGCGGTTCGTACTTTTGCAAGAGCGACCGGGGGGGCAAATTCAGCCGCGAGTTTCACCAAGTACCGCTGGCCAGGTTCATCGGCGACGGTCTTCGCTTCAGGCCAGTCGCGATCATTAAAATCGGTCTGCTGCCAGCCGACTGGCGGCCGCGCAGGAGCCAGCTTCCACGAACCACCGATTGAACGATTGCCAGCCGCATTGCCGGCGACAAGTGAAATTCCAAAAACCAGTGATTTGTCTTCTGAATTCCCTTCGACCGCGATCGTGTTCCGGCCCTGACGCAGCAAAGACTTCACGTTGTACCCGGCTGACTGTACAGAGTCACCGGCCTTCGTCAGAAGAACGTTTTTTATCACTCGCTGCCCATTCACATACAGCGACAAGTGATCATCACTGACGATGGAAAGGTGGGCGAATTCGGAATCAGCCACGCTCGGATCGACAACCCAGCGAAACCATCCACTGGCGCCGCCTTCCGCAGTTTCCGTGCGGAACCACTGCAACGCAGGCGTATCCTGTGCACGAGCCGCGACCGGGTTCTCCAGCAGAGCGAAGCAGGTGGCCAGAATCACGCAGGCTCGAAACCACAGAGCGTTTCGGACTGAAAACGCCGCAGGGCTGTACGGAAATACAACGACAGGAACCATAAATGGAACCTCCGCAGGGTCAATGGTGGGAAAATTTCAGGAAGGAAAATGAGCGGCCAGAACGTCTGATTCAGGGCCAAATCAAGGCTGAACCATATTGAATGCTGCGAAGTTCGGCTACTGATTGAATCCAATTCCCGTCACGACACCCTGAATCGAGCAAACTGAGCCTGCCAGCGGCCTCGTGGCCACCAGAACAAGGCTCGCACGCAATTCGCTGGAACGGTACACTCTGCGGGAATCTTTCAGCCTCCTTGAGAGGAACTATGTTTTTGCCTTCTGCAGAGCTGGAAGGCTTCTGACTTTTGGAATAATTCTGAATCAACATGGATGCGATTCAAGCGATACCTTTTGGCGGATGCCAGGAACCGGTCAGTTCATTAAGCCATTTGCTGGGGGCGTTTTACTTCGCCTGGCTGGGCACAGAATTAGTCCGGCGTGGACGAGGCGATCGCGCGAGAACGCTAAGTCTGGCGATCATGACAATCTGTTCGGTGGTATTGCTGCTTCTGAGCAGTGCTTATCACGTCGCCTTTCCAGGGGCCTTGCGAGAATTCATGTTGCGAGCCGATGTGTCGGCGGTGTTTTTGGTGATTGCTGGCAGCATGACTCCGGTGCATGCCATTCTGTTTCGCGGAAAATCACGCTGGCTGGCACTGACAATCATCTGGGCACTGGCCGCTCTTGGGATCGTGGTTCGAATGATCTTTCACGAGTCTCTGGATGGCCGCACAGGTGTCATGCTGTTTCTTGTGTTTGGCTGGGGCGGCGCGATTACGTTCAGCATGCTGTGGCGGCGCTTTGGCTGGCAGTTTGTGAAGCCTGCGTTCCTGTCCGGTATGGCCTACACGAGCGGCGCATTGATGCTGTTTTTCCACTCGCCCACGCTCGTCCAGGGCGTCATTGGTCCTCACGAGCTGTGGCATTTCACGGTTCTCGCCGGGCTCGGACTGCACTGGAATTTTGTGTTTCAATTCGCGTCGGGAAAAGTCGCCGTGAACTACCAGCCAGCTCCCGCACATCAGCAGGAAAGAGGCATGGAACCTGGGGACTTGCAAACTACTTGATCGTCCCCGCTTCCGCTTTAAAACGCAGCCCCTAAAATCCGGTCTCCCGGGCTATGCGCCTGCGACTGTCGCCGGCAACGCGACAGTCTTCCCACTAGCTTACGATTTCACTGAAAAGACGGCTCATGTCCGAAAAGAAATTGTCCCACCTTGTATTCTTTTCTCTGAAAGATTCGTCACCAGCTGCCATCCAGACACTTCTGGACGCGTGTCAGAAGTATCTGAAAAATCATCCGGGTGTCGTCTTTTTTGGAGCCGGAACGCTGGCCAAAGAGTACGCTCGCCCGGTAAACGATCACGACTTTCACGTCTGCCTGAATGTTGTTTTCGATTCTCGCGCGTCTCATGACATTTATCAAACTGCGCCTGACCATTTGAAGTTTATCGCAGACCATAAAGAGAGCTGGGCGAAGGTTCGCGTGTTCGATGCAGATGTGACTTAGAGCCTGTAACAAAACGGGGCCGTGCGCGTCCGAGTGAGTGTGCGTCTCTGCGGCTAAGCAATTCGAAAGTCGTTCATGAGTCCTTCAGCAACGCACGATTTGCGAATTCCATCATGGACGGAATGGCTGATCGCCGTAGTACTGAGCGGCTGCCTTTCCGCTTTTGTCTGGAAGGGATTGTTGTTCGGCGGCGGCTTAGTTGGCGGCGACACGTATCCTTACTTTTTTCCTCAGAAGCAACTGCTGGCCGACTCACTGACGCGCGGCGAAATTCCACTTTGGCACGATCGCACGTCGCTGGGTTATCCGCTGCATGCGGAAAGTCAGGCCGGCATCTTCTATCCGTCGAACCAGCTTCTCTATCGGCTGGTCGAAATCAATACGGCGTACAGCTTCAGTGTACTGCTGCATTACGCCGCGGCGTTCCTGATGACATGGCGATTCGGCCGCAGCCAGTCACTCAGCAATTTGTCCGCATTCTTCGCAGCGATCATTTTTGTGTATGGATGGTTTCCCGTTCGCGTTTCGCTGGAGTGGAGCATTATCGGGGGCGTTTGGTTTCCGTTGTGCTTGTGGATGGTCGAGCGACTTCTGGAAAAGCCGTCTCCGTGGCGATGGACCCTGCTGGCGATGTCGCTTGGCGTTCATCTTCTGGCCGGCCATTTTTCGCTGGCCTTTATCACTCAGTTGACATGCCTTGCCTTCGCGTTTCTCACCAGCCCCTCCTCTGCAGTCCTGACCGATCTTTCCTTATCTCCGACGGGATTAGGTTCAAGTCGTTGGCTGAACCGCTGGAAAGCGTCTGCCCTGGTCATCGGCGCGATTGTCGCTGCCGTGTTGCTGGCCGCAGTTCAGTTAGTACCAACTCTGGAGCTTCGACAGCTAAGCCAGCGAGATGGCGTTCATACTGTTTTCAATCCGGCGTATGGGCACATGCCACCTGTTTATCTGACGCAGCTGGTGGCATCGTGGTGGTATTGGCATACGCCAGAAATGGCGATGTCGCGAGAAATGCTGAAGTATCCGTTTCTTCAAAGCCCGGCTGAAACCAATCCCGTCGAGGCACATCTTTATCTGGGTCTGATCCCACTTCTTCTGCTGATAAGTCTGGCCAGCGCGAACGTGAGACGACTGCTGAAGAATTCCGCATGGAAGACCTGGGTCGTGCTTTCTGTCGCAGGCATCATCTATGCATTCGGATGGCTCGTGCCCGTGTTTCGACATCTGCCCGGTTTCGGATTCTTTATGGGTCCTGGTCGATACACGATGATATCTGCGATGGGCCTGGCCATCGTAGCCGGTCTTGCACTGGATGTTCTGTTGCGTCGCCGAAAAGGTTTGATGCGATCGTTGATCGTGATGACTTTTGCGGCCATCACATTGTGCGATGTGCTGGCATCATCGCAGTACCCGGTCTGCGATGCACAGGTCGTGGCAACGCCACCGCTCGCGGGTTTGAAGGACAGCTGGCTGGCGGAAACGCTGCAGGCCGAAGATGGAGAATCTCCCGTACGCTTGCTTACAGGTGGACCAAATATTGGAAACCTGTTCGGCGTCAGCAGCGTTCCTCAATATCTTGGGCTGGGTCCGGCGGAATATTTTTCTGACGACGCAGCGCTACAGACGCAGCCGGCTTCCCCGGAGATTCGCTTTCCATCCGACGAACAATTGCCTCGCCTGAAGGCTCTGGCGGTGACTCACATTCTGGTCACGGAATCGAACACATTGATGTCCGATGAATGCGAACTGGTCGGATCGGGACCAGACAGTTTTCTGAACCGCGTCTGGGCTCGCGGAAACGCCGACTGCTTTCTGTACCGCTTGAAGAATCCAAAACGCCGCATTACCACATCACCGGCAACCGCATTGAACACGGTGAACATTGTGAAACGAGATCCTTCCGAAGTCGAGTTTCAGGTCGACCTGAACTCGGCAGCAGTTGTGGAACTCACCGAACTCATGTTTCCCGGATGGAGTGTCACCGTGGACTCCCAAGAAGCCGTTTCGGAAACGGATTCGGGATTCGGTCGACTGGTGAAAGTCGATGCGGGTCTGCACACCGTGCGATGGACTTATCGCCCGCGATCGTTTCAGGCAGGCCGTCTCATCAGCGTAGTGGCCGCGATCGCCATGGGATTGCTGTGCGTGAGAGTTCGTCGATCTTTCGGCGGAATCTGATATACTTCCAGTGGAAAATGCGCAGGCCGCCTCGAACACATTCCACTGTGCAACAACTGCAATTCCACAATCACAGGCCGACATGATCGAACTCCCCACACGAGTTTCTCACATGACACCGTACTTTCGAATTTCGCATCTGACCGCCACGATTCTGGCGACGATACTTGCCACGGTTTTTCCGCCTGTGAATGCGGAAGCGGAGGGCCCTGACTTTTATCGGGAAGTCCGTCCGATCCTTGCAAAGGCCTGCTTTCACTGTCACGGGCCGGATGAAGAAACGCGAGAAGCCGACCTGCGTCTTGACCTGCCGAGTGGTCTCTTCAAATCGCAAGATGGACACGTCATTGTTAAAGCCGGTGACGTTGAGCACAGCGAGCTGATGAAGCGAATTTTATCATCGAATCCCGATGACCAAATGCCTCCGCTCGATTCTGGTCGATCCCTGACGGACGCTCAACAGGAAACGCTCTCAAAGTGGATTCAGTCGGGAGCACCCTGGGCCGAACATTGGGCATTTGTCGCGCCTGTCCTGCCGACTGTTCCAGAGCCCAATACCACTGTCGATGCAGATTCTCCCTGGAACAAGCGTGAGATCGATCGCTTCATTTTGCAGAAGCAACTGGCCTCCGGACTGAGTCATTCACCGCGTGCCGAACCGGAAATTCTGGTGCGACGCGTGTTTCTGGATTTGATCGGTCTGCCGCCAACAATGGAGGAAGCTCAGCAGTGGGTAACGCGACTGAAGTTGGCCGATACTGATCTTACAGGCGATGCCGTCTGGCAGGAATTGACCGACCATCTTCTGGGACGTCCTGAATATGGAGAACGCTGGGCTCGAGTGTGGTTGGATCTGGCGCGATATGCCGACACCAACGGTTATGAAAAAGACCGACCCAGATCCATTTGGCCCTATCGAGACTGGGTTGTCAATGCGCTCAATCAGGACATGCCCTTCGATCAGTTTACGGTCGAACAATTGGCGGGCGATATGCTTCCCGATGCGACCGTCTCGCAAAAAGTTGCCAGTGGCTTTCATCGAAATTCGATGCTTAACGAAGAAGGCGGAATTGATCCGCTGGAGTTTCGATTTCATGCCATGACAGATCGAGTTGCCGTTACGGGCACCACGTGGCTGGGCCTGACCACCGGATGCGCACAGTGCCATACGCATAAGTATGATCCAATTACACACACTGAGTACTATTCATTCATGGCGTTCCTGAATAACGCGGATGAGCCAACGCTGGCGCTGCCGAACCCCGATGAAAACGCAGCGATCGAACGGCAGAAGGCGGAGGCCGCACTGCTCCTGGATGAGCTTGCGACGAAGTGGCCGGTTCCGTCCTCACAACCGCTGGCCGTGAACATCACGCATGCCGCTGGCGATGCAGGTGAAGACGTGGTCGTGACACCGCCGAACACCGTTACGATCACAGGCACGTTGCCGCAGTCGTCGACTTACACGGTTGAACTGGCGATGGGCGAAAATCGGCTGTTTGATCTGGTGAATCTGGAAACGTTCCGTGCTGAAGGCCAGAACGGACCGGGCCGGGCCGCGAATGGAAATTTTGTGCTTAGCGAGATTCAGTTCAGCCTCGTCACCACGGACATCGCATCCGATGGTTCTGCCACGGAGTCTGAAGTTTCGCTGCCCGTTAGTTCCGTAACAGCTTCCGTCGAGCAAAAGAATTACTCGGTGCAGGAATGCGTTGACGGGAAACCAGACACCGGATGGGCGATCGACGGTGGTAGTGGAATACCGCCTGCGGCAACTGCGACGTTTCGATTTGATCAGCAAAAACTTTCGGAACTTTGGAAGCAGGCAGGTTCGGAGATTGCAGAGGCCAGGTTGCGGATTCGGCTGATTCAGAATCATGGAGCATCGCATGTTATCGGGGCCTTCCGAGTTTCACCAGGGCTGAATGTTTCTCGGGAAGATGCCAGGAACCAACGCACTGAACTCGTTCAACAGGCATTCCTGCGGTGGCTGACGGAGCAGCAGCAGTCGGCAGTGGCATGGAAAGCGATGCGACCGAGTTCCGCGACATCGAATATGCCGCATTTGACAATTCTGGATGACCACTCGATTCTGGCAACGGGTGATACGACAAAGCAGGATCATTATGAAATTCGACTGGCGTCCGGTGATGATTCCATTACCGCGATTCGCCTGGAAGCACTGCCGGATGAACGTCTGCCGGGAAACGGACCGGGGACAACATATTACGAAGGTTCATCGGGCGACTTCTACCTGAACGAGCTGGCTGTCTACGCAGGTGAAGAACGCATCGCGGTCAATCCGGCTACGGAAAGTTACACACGCAACCAATTTGGCAGCTCGCCAACATCAGCCGCATTGACTCTGGACGGAGATGTTCAAACCGGTTGGTCTGTGTTCGGTGGAGAAGGACAGAGACACACCGCGGTGTATGTTCTGGCCAAACCAGTTCCGCCACACACAGAGCTCAAAATTCAAATGACGTTTGGTCGCCACTTCGCAAGTTCTCTTGGTCGCTTTCGCTTTTCTGCAGCTGACTCCCATGTCATTCCTGTAGCACGCAGACTGTCAGAATCTGAAGAGACGCTGCTGCTGACGCCTGAGCCTCAACTCACTGCCGACGAACGCAGGCAGCTGTTCCATGCATTCTTGTTGCAGGCTGCGGAGTTATCTGCGGCAGCCGATCAGATTCGTCAGCTTCTGCGGGCTCCTTCGGCTTCGACAACGCTCGTGATGCGTGAGCGACCGCCCGAAAATCCGCGCGTCACGCACCGCCATCATCGTGGTGAATATCTGCAGCCCCGTGAAGAAGTGACGGCCGTGACTCCGGAGGCTTTGCATCCGTGGCCGGAAGAGTGGTCTCGCAATCGTCTGAACTTCGCGAGGTGGATTGTGCATCGCGACAATCCGCTGACCGCGCGAGTACTGGTGAATCGGCAGTGGGCGGCGTTCTTTGGTCGCGGCATTGTGGCCACGGTTGATGATTTCGGGATTCAGGGATCGTCGCCCAGTCATCCGGAACTTCTGGACTGGCTGGCTGTGACATGGATGGATGTCGATCACTGGTCCATGAAGGCCCTGCATCGCCGCATGGTGCTCAGTGAAACATATCGTCAGTCATCCGTACGTTCGGATAAGTCTCCTGCGATCGATCCGGGAAACGAACTCCTGTCGTTTGCTCCTCGCTTCCGACTGGATGCGGAAATTTTGCGAGACTCAATCGTCCAGGCCGCCGGGGTCCTTTCTAAACAGATAGGTGGTCCTCCCGTGAGACCGTTACAACCGCCAGGAATCACGGAAGTTGCCTTTGGAAGTCCCGGCTGGGCCGTGAGCGAAGGTGCAGACCGCTATCGACGCAGTATTTACACATTCATAAAGCGAACCGCTCCGTTTGCGATGGTGACGACGTTCGACGGACCCAGCGGCGACGCCTGTATCGCTCGTCGTAATCGATCGAACACGCCGCTGCAGGCACTTACACTTTTGAACGATCCAATGTTCATGGATCTGGCTCAGGTCTCCGGCCGTCGTCTGGCACAATGGAAAGTCAGCAGTGATCAGGAGCGTATTCGCGTGCTGTTTGAAAGTCTGCTGAGTCGTCAGCCTGATGAAGTCGAACTGGCCTCGATTGCGGAGTTCATTTCAACGCAACGGCGAGAACTGCAGGAAGGGCCAGCCCCTCAGCAGGCCACAGATTCAGCCGCTTTGACGAAGTCTGCGGCGGACATGGAACAAGCTGTCTGGGCTGCGGTTTCACGGGCCATGTTTGCGCTCGATGAAGTCGTGATGCGGCCGTAAGTTTTCTGCTCCGTCGGCCACGTCCATTGTTGGTTCAAAATCAGAAGTCTTCAGTGAGATTGATCAATGAGCGTCTTCTCTCCATTCGCACGACGTTATTTTCTGAACGACATGGCTTCCGGTTTGGGTGCAATGGCGCTTGGCGGACTCATGTCCTCGCCAGTCCGAGCCAGCGATCGCACGACCGATCCACTGGCGTTGCAGCCACCGCACTTTGAAGGCAAAGCAAAAGCCGTCATCCATCTGTTTATGGCCGGAGCACCCAGTCAGCTTGAGTTATTCGATAATAAGCCGATGCTCACGGAATTGTCGGGCAAGCCGCTGCCGCCTTCGGTGATTGGCGGACAGCGGTATGCGTTTATTCAACCAGATGCTGCGGTGCTGGGACCGCAGTTTGATTTTGCAAAACATGGCCAATCAGGTGCCGAGCTGTCTTCGGCTTTGCCGCATCTGGCGTCGATTGCCGACGACGTGTGTCTGATTAAGTCGATGCATACGGATCAGTTCAATCATGCGCCGGCGCAGATTCTGATGAATACCGGCTTTTCACAACCAGGACGACCAAGTCTGGGGTCCTGGCTGCTATACGGACTGGGTTCGGAGACGCAGGAACTGCCATCGTTTGTCGTGATGAGCACCGGTGATGGGATCAGCGGCGGCACAGCTCTGTGGTCCAGTGGATTTTTGCCGACCGTTTATACGGGAGTCCAGTTTCGCAGCCAGGGTGCACCAATTCTGAACGTCGATACGCCTGCAGGAATCAGTGATAGTCTTCAGGCGGAGACTTTTTCGCTTGTCAATCGCCTCAACAAACACAGACTGGATACCTTAAAAGATCCGGAAATCGCGACTCGTATTGCATCGTTTGAAATGGCCGCGCGACTGCAGACGTCGGCTCCGGCACTCATGGATTTAACGAGCGAAACAGCGCAGACTCTGGACATGTACGGCTGCGACCCGCAGCAGCCATCGTTTGCTCGCGCATGTCTGCTCGCTCGACGAATGGTCGAACGCGGCGTGCGGTACGTCAGTATTTTTCACAGCGGCTGGGATGCTCACAGCAACGTCAAAGGCAACGTGGCCGGCAACTGCAAAACCACAGACAAGGCCAGTGCAGCACTTGTGCGAGACCTCAAACAGCGGAGCATGCTGGATGAAACGCTCGTCCTGTGGGGCGGCGAATTCGGGCGTACACCGATGGTCGAATCGAACGCAGCGTTGGGACGAGCTCAGGGACGTGATCACCATCCTCAGGCCTTCACCGTCTGGATGGCTGGCGGCGGCGTTCGTCCCGGGATTACGCTCGGGGCTACGGACGACTTCGGCTTTCATGTTACTGAGAACCCGGTTCACATCTATGACCTGCAGGCGACAGTTCTGCACTGTCTGGGGCTCAACCACGAACAACTGACATTCCATCACGCCGGCCGTGATTTCCGACTCACCGACGTACATGGCGAAGTCGTGCGACAGGTGCTGTCTTAGAAACCCGTTTCGTTCGCTCCGCGAACGATAGTCGTTGTTCGCTCCGCGAACAAAACGGATGATGGAATTGACTTGGCTTTTGGGTGGCGCGTGGTCGCGTAAGCGCCTTTTTGGAGCAAGTACGTGACCATTGGAACCGTGCACTCTTTCATCCGTCTCTTTCGCGGAGCGAAAGACGACTATGGTTCGCTCCGCGAACAAAACGGCTGATGGGATTACCTCTCGGCCAAGCCAACAATCGCAGAAACGCAAAACACTCTTGTCACAGCATCGATATCGATGTTGTCACGAGGCGGCAGCTGCGCTGTCGCACCCGTTTTGTTCGCGGAGCGAACAACGACTATGGCGATTGTTGCGATTGTTGCGATTAGATGTCCGTGGTCCCCATGTTGTGTCAAATTCACAATCGTTGTGTGCACGTTCACCGACCTGCGGGCAAAACGCAACCTAATGTTCAGCGATCCCCTCTCTCGCTTCGAACAGTCAGTCCCCACGGAATGGTGACGCAGGTCAGATGTCCTTCATCTGAATCCTGACTGACTCGACAGCAAACTGAACAACGAATTTTTTTACTCAGCTCTGCAGATGCACGCGCATCGTGGAGACTGCCGCACACATTGTGAGGGGATCGTACATGGCTCGTAATACTTCGGGCTCATTGTTGGTTGTGGATGATGATCGATATATTCAGGCTGCAATGGCCGACTATCTGCGAAGTCTCGGACATCGTACAGAGACAGCTTCCACATGCGGCGAAGCCATTGAACGCATGGAAGAATTCCCGTTCGAAGTCGTTGTCTGTGACGTCAATCTGCCCGACAAGGATGGATTTTCTCTGTTGCAGTGGGCTCGGGAAAATTCCCCGGACACCTCCATCATTCTGCTCACTGGTTTCGGCACCATCGAAAGTGCTGTCGAAGCCATTCGCATGGGCGCCTTCGATTATCTGACCAAGCCGGTCATTGATGAAGAACTCCGGTTCTCCATTGAACGAGCCATCGGTCAGCGATCGATCATCGAAGAAAACAAGAAGCTGAAAGCTCAGCTGACTCAGCGTTACGGTCTCTCCAGCATCGTCGGCAAAGACTACAAGATGCTGCGGATGTTTGAGCTGATCGAAAGCGTTGCCGACACTCGTACCACCGTGCTGATACTCGGTGAAAGTGGTACCGGCAAGACGATAACCGCTCGCTCAGTTCATCAGCTAAGCAACCGCCGTGACAAGCCGTTTGTGGAAGTCGCCTGCGGAGCACTTCCGGAAACGCTGCTGGAAAGTGAACTGTTCGGCCACGTCTCAGGCGCATTTACCGGTGCATCACACGACAAGATCGGCAAGTTCCTGCAGGCCGACGGTGGCACCCTGTTTCTGGACGAAATCGCCACAGCCTCTCCTGCATTGCAGGTGAAACTGCTGCGAGTCCTTCAGGATCGCGAATTCGAACCGGTCGGTAGCAACGTCACTCATAAAGTGGACGTGCGACTTGTGCTGGCGACCAATGAAAATCTGGAAGAGTGCGTCAAAAAGGGCACCTTCCGCGAAGACCTTTATTACCGCATTAACGTCATTACGCTGACTCAGCCGCCATTGCGTGATCGCATCGGGGATATCCCTCTGCTGTCCGATCATTATCTGCAGATGTTCAACGAGCAGACCGGACGCAAACTGACCGGGATTGACGAAATGGCCATGCAGGCCATGCAGCATTATCACTGGCCGGGCAACGTTCGTGAGCTGGTGAATGTGATTGAACGAGCCGTCGTGTTGTCACGCGATACAAAGATTACTCCAGCCGATCTGCCCGAGAAATTGTTCGCGAACCACGAGCACCGCGCCAGCATCGAAGCCCATCTGGGCAACGCATCGCTGAAAGCCGCTTTGACGGAACCGGAACGCCATCTGATTATTCAGGCACTGGAAACCAGCGGCTGGAATCGTCAAAAGACCGCCAAGGCTCTGGGGATTAACCGCACTACGTTGTACAAGAAAATGAAACGCTATGAGATCGATTTCGAATCGGTCTATAAGCATGTGTAAAACCGGGACCATCGGATCAGCTCACCGCGATCCGTGAACTCCGGCAAGTCTGCCCGCCTGAAAAGCCTCCGACACGTGTTCTGCGTCTCGGGGGCTTTTTGCGTTGATGGATCAGCGATGTGAGATCTCAAATTTGAAATGTCTTCACCACCGCACTAACCGATGATTTTGTGAATACGGCCGAGGGCTTCTTCCACATTCTGGCGGCTGTTGAAGGCGCTCAGACGGAAGTAGCCTTCGCCAGCAGCGCCGAAGCCACTGCCCGGTGTTCCAACAACATGAGCCTTGCTCAGCAGCAGGTCGAAGAATTCCCAGCTGCCTAGGTTGTTTGGCGTCTTGATCCAGACATACGGTGCGTTCACGCCACCGAAGACTCGTATGCCGGCTTTCTCAAGACCTTCACGCAACAGCTTTGCATTGGTCATGTAGAAATCGATCAGGCCCCGCATTTCGGCTTTGCCTTCGTCCGTGTAAGCGGCCGCCGCCCCTTTTTGAACGATGTAGGATGCGCCGTTGAACTTGGTCGACTGGCGACGATTCCACAGCTGATGAATGGAAACCTGTTCGCCGGTGGGCGTGGTTCCCATCAACTGCTTTGGCACAACTGTCAGAGCACATCGCACGCCCGTGAAGCCGATGCTCTTGCTGAAGCTGCGGAACTCAATCGCGACGTCTTTGGCGCCTTCGATTTCAAAAATGCTGTGAGGAATCGAAGGGTCAGAAATGAACGCTTCGTAGGCCGCATCAAACAAAATCAGGGAGTTGTTCGCCCTGGCGTAATCGACCCACTTTTTCAATGTTTCGCGAGTCGCCACGGTGCCGGTCGGATTATTCGGGTAGCACAGATAAATGATGTCGACAGGAACCGATGGCAGCTCGGGAACAAAGTCGTTCGCTTCATTTCCCGGCAGGTACACAAGCCCACCGTAGCGACCACTTTCATCCGCTGGTCCTGTGTGACCGGCCATGACATTGGTGTCAACGTAAACCGGATAAACAGGATCCGAGATGGCGATGCGGTTACCGTCCCCGAGGATGTCCAGAATATTTCCCGTGTCGCACTTCGATCCGTCGGAGATAAAAATCTCATCCGCAGAAATGTCCACACCGCGAGATTGAAAATCATGCTGCGCCACCGGCTCGCGCAGAAACGCATACCCCTGTTCCGGCCCGTAGCCTTTGAAGGATTCGCGGCGAGCCATATCGTCAACGGCGTCATGCATCGCCTTGGTGATGGCAGAAGGCAGGGGCTCCGTTACGTCGCCAATCCCCAGACGAATGATCTTTGCGTCGGGATGGGCCTGTGAAAACGCTGTGACGCGGCGACCAATTTCTGGGAAAAGGTAACCGGCCTTCAGTTTGAGATAGTTATCGTTAATGTGAACCATGAACCTGGGCACCCAATTTTTCAGACAAGTCGAGCAGACAGAAGACTACGAATTTCGCGGAGAGGTTATGAATCTATGAATGAGGTGGCAAACATTGTCGCCTTTGCTCCGCAAAAGCAGCGTTTATGTTCGCAACTTTCGCGGAGCGAAAGGCGACTATCATAACTTCACAGCCGCGAAGTTGTGACAGGTCACCGCACCAATTTCAATGGTTCGGCCCGGGCGGACAATATTCCTTCACCCATGCGAAAATCTCATTGTGCCAATACCGACTGTTGGCCGGCTTTGTCACCCAGTGCCCTTCATCCGGAAAGTTGATGAACTTGCTGGGGATTCCCTGACGCTGCAAAGCCGTGAATACCTGCTGACCTTCACTGATGGGGACTCGAAAGTCCAGATCGTTGTGAATAATCAGCATGGGCGTTTTGAAATTTGCCGCCAGCCGATAAGGAGAATGCTTTTCGTACGATTCCCGATTCGGTCCCCACGGCGGGCCGCCATGTTCATATTCGTCAAACCACAATTCTTCGGTCGTCGTGTACATGCTGTCGAAGTTGTACACGCCGCAGTGATTGACCAGCGTCTTGAATTTGTCCGTCTTGCCTTCAAACCAGTTCATCATGTAACCGCCGAATGAAGCGCCGGCG
Organism: uncultured Planctomycetota bacterium; assembly: GCA_947085455.1. Taxonomy (GTDB): domain Bacteria; phylum Planctomycetota; class Planctomycetia; order Planctomycetales; family Planctomycetaceae; genus SXXK01. The sequence continues at coordinate 15,269 of CAMTWR010000027.1, forward strand.
GCAAACATGCGATTGGTGTCGATGAACGGCTGCTGTTCCATATGAGCCAGGCCGGCCATCAGGTCGACGTAACAGCGACCACCCCAGTCGCCACTGATCTGATCCGTATATTTCTGCCCAAAGCCGGTACTGCCGCGAGGATTTGGCGCGGCCACCACATAACCCTGTGCCGCCCAGATCTGCGGGTTCCAGCGGAAGCTCCAGTTGTCCGCCCACGCTCCCTGAGGACCTCCATGCACCAAAAATGCGAGCGGCCATTTTTGAGCCTTATCAAAGCTAGGCGGAGTCAAAATCCACATCTGCATCGGATCGTTGTCCGCTCCGGGAACCGTCACGGAAGAAGGTTCCGCGAATTCAATTTCCGCCAGCAGACGATCATTCATGTGTGACAGATTCAGGCCCGGTGCTTTGGCCCTTAGAAACTGCTCATTCAGCTGGACGGCGAAGACCTCTGCCGGATGCGTCAGGCGGCTGTTATTGCAGATCAGAACGCTTCCGTCCGCAGAAATGCTGAGGTTCATGGAGGTCCCGACCGACTGAGCGCGCTCGGCCACGTTCGGCTTACTGACGGTGATCGCGTAGATCGGCTTTGAACCATTCGATTCTGCTACGGTGATGATCTGATCGTTGTTGCGCCAGACGATCTCGTCGAACGACAGATCAATATCGGGTGTCAGCGAGCGAGGTGCACCGGCAAACGATCCGTCGAGGTTACAGTCGACAAGATTGATTTCCCATTTGTCGGCTTCGTAACCCGGCTTTCGCTGAGCTCGGAAGGCGAGCTTTGTTCCGTCGGGGGAAAACATCGGATGCCCATCGGCCGCCGGATTGGAAGCGGTCAACGTTTCCCACTGCACTGATCCTCCGCCGATGGAGACTCGGCAAAGATCGTAATTCGTGCTCCACGATTCTTCAGTCGCCGGAACCGCGGTAAAGACCAGATGTGTGCTGTCGGGTGAGAAACAAAAATCCTGCGTTGAGGAAAATGTCGACGACGTTGGATATCCATCGCGGTCCCCAGGAGTCACGTCGCGAGGATCGCCGGCCACGATCACGCCAGGAACATCCTCCGTCAGATCAATCACAAACAGGTGCTGACGTTTGTCTTCGACATAGCTATCCCAGTGGCGATAGAACAATCGTTTGAACACGCGAGCCTTCACGGGTGACGCGGCGATGGCATCCGATTTTTCCTTGTTCGCCTTGTCACTTTCGGCAAATGGATTTTCAGAGAATTCCGGATAAACCGCTGACACGAAGGCGATGTGTCGACCATCAGGCGACCAAATCGCATTTGAAGCATCGGTGCTGATCTTCGTGAGCTGCTTTGCTTCGCCGCCGCAGGGATTGATGAGCCAGAGCTGACTGGTTCCTGAACGAGTCGATTCGAACGCAATCCAGCGTCCATCCGGAGACCACTTCGGATTGTTGTCTTTCGCGGCGGAATTGGTCAGCTGGCGAGCCGGCGCGGAACCGTCTGTGGGAACAAGCCACAAACGTGAAACCGATTTGTTGGTGTGCGAATCGGTAATTTCTGTGGCGGCAAAAACGGCCCATGCTCCGTCAGGGCTGACGCTCGGCGCGGCAACTCGTTGAAACGCGAACAAATCTTCGACTGAGAACGGTCGTTTTGTCATAGTGAGTAGAGCCAGATTTCCATCCTGAGCAAATGCGGTCGACGTAATGCAGACAGACAAAACTGCTGCGAACCACAGAAACGATTTCATTGGGAACTCCTTTTACGGCACGAGCCACGCACATCGTCTGCACGCCGGCAGTGTTTGGCTCGGTTTGCTGTGTTGAGCCCGGTAGGATGTCAGGCGACACGGGCTGTTGTCCAGCATGAGGCGAAATGCTTTCAGCTCAGAACGACGATTTTCTCAATCAGTTCTGAATCGGTCACCGTAGCGACCGTTCCATCGGCCGCGCAACAATAGATGGAACGCCCGTCTATGTAGACGATCTGCCCGGTGCTGCTGATGTCCCATGACAGGACATTTGTCGCCAGCTATTTTTCCGAACCATCGGCCGAGATCAGCGGCTTCCCGGAGTACATCATCGACAGGAAGTTGAACAAGTAGACGAATGTCCGAAGTCGTCGGTAGCGGAACATTCCGTGCTGCAGGAACTCAGTAATGCAGTGCATCACCCAACTTTCTTCTCCGGCGGCTTTCGACGAAAGACACTTGTAATCTTTGACCAGAACCTCGCAAATCGACTGGGATTCAGCACCTGCTCTGTCCATGTGCGTCGAGACGATGTGAAGTTGCCCCAGGCAAGATCCACATACGGGCTGTATGTATCTATAACGGACGCCCAGATTCCCTGTTTGTGAATCTGCGTGAGAGCATTGGCGTAGTGGCCGAAGATGTTTCTGTTCACAATTTTTCCCGCAACAAAAAGTCCCGTCAGACTTCCGTGAGTCACTTTTTTTATGGACTCTGCCGCCTGCATCGCCACGGCACCGGACACTCCGAGCAGGCTGATGTGTTCGGCGATCGCTAACTGCTTCATGTCAGTCCATATGCGACGGATCTCTGCCTCCGGTATCAGCAGGGTCGGGTCCACTGCATTGAGCGCTTTGCGAGTCTGATCGAAACTCATTCGAAGTTCGTCGATAGACAGAGGTGGCGTGTCGAAGTTTGTCGCCGCCCGGCTGCTGGCATTCTTGACAGCTTCGAACAGGTCGTCCACTTTATGGATGGTAGAACTGTCGTCAATCAGTCCCTGCTTTTGAAGTTCCATCGCAAGTTCATGAAGGTAAGTCTTTGTGCCGTACGCAGCATCACTGACAACAGCAAGAATCCAGAGCGGTGAAATATGAAGGGTGGCCAGCCCCGTGATGTCAATAAAGTTGCCCACGGCTTTGCGAGCGATAAAACGTCCAGGATTGCCTCCGGTGGGATCATCTGCAGGATTGATCGTACCGGAAACATCATTGGCTGAAGCAGATGCAGGGGTGGCTTCGGAATCCTGAACACTGGCGACATTCGCGAGCAGGAAATTCAGCGAGTTGCGTACTGCAACTTCATAGCTCTTTGAGTCCTGAAAGGCCTGTGGCACGATAAACTCAGCAATCTCTTTGGCTGTTCCGGCGGTAAGTCCGACTGCACTTCGAACCAGACGTTCCGGCACCGACACGCCGTAAAGCAGACTCCGAAGAATCTGTTCTGAGACTGGCAGAGCCGTATCAGCAATGTCCGTTGTTGAAGAATCTGCGGGAATTCCCCTTTTGAGTTCGGACATCGCGTGTGTTCTTCCGGCAAGCTGATGAAATACGATGCGAAACAGAACCATAGCACAGTGCAGATTCTGGCGAATGCGGCGCACAATTCGAGCGATTCGCTCGTCGGCCTCAAAAATTTGCAGTGTTCTCTTTCGAACAGACGCAGAATCGAAGCCTGAGGACTCGTTACAATGTTGGATAAGCTCAAACGACTGTTTGGCAGTGACTCAACACCCGCTACTGCGGAGTCTGCGGAACAACACGGATCGAACGCAGAATCGGATGAACGACTGCTGGCGCGGTGGAAGATGGAAGAACTCGACGGACGCCGAGTGGACGTCTTTGTTCCTGAAAGCGAACAAGCGCCGGCGGGTGCAGTGCTGTTCCTTCATGGACACGGTCGTATCCTGCTGAAGGAAAACAAGATTTTTACTCGACTTCTGCAGGAGCATCGACTGGCAGCCGTATGTCCCGACGGAGGACGTGCCTGGTGGCTGAACGTTGTCTGCGAAGAATTTGATCCTGAAATGACGGCGCAGCAGTGGCTGCTGGAACGTGTTGTCCCGTTGATTGAAGAACGCTTCGGAATCAGTTCGCCTCATGTTGCTCTCTTGGGCATCAGTATGGGCGGTCAGGGCGTTCTGCAACTGGCATTTCGGCATGCCACCAAGTTTCCAATCGTCGCTGCGATCTCGCCCGCGGTGGATTTTTTTCAACTGCACGGTTCCGGCATCCCGCTGGACACGATGTTTCCCGACACTGAAGCCGCAAGGCAAGCGACGGTTGTGCTGAACCTGAATCCGCTGTTTTGGCCGCGGTATCAGTTCTTTTGCTGCGATCCGGCAGACGTGGAATGGTTCGATGGAGCAGCAAGGCTCGGAATGAAACTGTCTTCGTCCGGCATCTTGCACGAGCGAGACCTTGAGACAACTGGCGGAGGTCACTCGTGGGACTACTTCAACAGGATGGCCCCGGTCGTCATGCAACATATCTCGACGAGCCTTCGGAAGCTCGAATGACATCGCCAAAGTGAACCGCTGGTAACTCTGACGAATTATTCCACGGCAGCTCGCCGACAGAGCTGCATCGCCAGGTCACCACCGTGAAGCGTTGGCGGCCTCTACTTCGCGGCTCTGTCCTGCATAAGTTCTTCAACTTCGTCCGCGATCTCTGCCGGTTCATCAAGGAACTGACGGAAGTTCTGTTCTGTCGTGAACACCCACAGGCGTTTGCGAAAGAAGGCGGCGAACTGCAGATCTCCATGAACTTCCTTTTCGTCGATCAGCAATGTGATCGGACAGAGACCATCGAGCATCGGCCAGTAGGCCGAAGGATGAGCTTCAAATTTCAATTTGTTTTCTTCGCTGCTGAACAGAAGTTGCTGTCCTTCGTAGGTCAGCGTGTGCTCCGCGGAGCCCGCAACGATCTCCCGATTTTCGATCGCAGTCACAATACAAGTACCATTGAACGCAGCTCCAGAAACCGCTGACTTGTGCGACAGCTTTGCGTGGCCGCCAGATTTATTCGCGGAGCGTTGCTCGCTGCGGGACGAATCTTCGTTAATGCTCGCAAAGAAATCTTCATCAACCGGTTTATCACTCACGTCTGCAGTCACAGTTTCGTCTGCAGTCACAGTTTCGTCTGCAATCGATTCTTCAGGCATTTCGTCCGGCAGAATTGCCTCGGGTGGCTTCATCGCAGGTCGAGACACTGGTCGGATCTTTGAGTCTGGCTTTTGAGTCGGCAAATCCACCGGTTCAGATGCCAGTTCTTCTTGTGACTGACGCGGAGCCATCGCGGGCGGTGAGGCGACGGCGGAAGGGTTCTGAAGCGGTGGTGTTCCGAGAGGAACACGGTCCAGTTTCGCCAAGAGTGCCTCCGGGGTTTGAAAACCCGGAATACGCTCGATGATCTTCAGATCCGGAGAAACCACCAGCATCGCGGGCAAGCCTTTGATCGCCAGGTCGGCCACCAGCTCTTTATTTTGGTCGGCATCCACTCGAACTGCAACGAAGCGTTGGTTGATGCAGTTGACGACTTTCGGATCGACAAACGTCGTTTTCTCCATACGTTTGCAATACACGCACCATGGAGCTGTGAATTCGAGCAGCACGGGTTGCCCCGACGCAGCGGCTCTTTGCAGGGACGCTTCAATGTCGGTCGACCATGCGATGTCATCACCCCGCGTCCGGCCGCTGTAGCAGGCCAGGAGAGCGATGAGAACAGCGACTGAATTGACACACACGGATCGAACAGACATTGCAAAGCCCCGAATGCATTGGGCAGTTAAACCTTGACTCCGCTTTTTCTATCGGATGGTGCCACGTCGCTTCGTGCGACAGATCTCCGGGAAATGTGGCGCATTCCTCAAACTCCGCATATTCCCTCGCTGGCATACTTCGGCAGAACCGACATTGCATCGCGTCGTTCGGCAGATATTGCCTGTTGCACCCAATGCCGCGGCTATCGCGCGCAAAACTCTCTGCATCGCATTGCGGCTACGAAAACGGCCCGGGCAGAAGACTGCCGGGCCGTATTCAAGACTCTTGAACTTTTACGGGACTACTGAACCACAGGTGTCGCCAGGCCGGTAATCGAGTCTGCGTTGACTTCTTCGGTGATCGTCTTGTCGCGCATCATGGCCACGCGGCCTGTGCGAACCATTTCCAGGATGCCGAATTCACGCATGCGATCGATGAATGCGTCGATCTTGGTTTCGCGGCCGGAAATTTCAATCATGACATGCGTTGCCCCGACGTCGACAATGCGGCCTCGGAAAATATCCACAAGCTCACGAATCTCACCCCGGCGACCGTTCTCAGTGCTGACCTTGATCAGCATCAGATCCCGTTCGACAAAGTCCGTACCGGAGAAGTCCTGAACGCGAACGACAGTGACGATCTTTTCCAGCTGCTTGCGGACCTGGTCCAGCTTCTTCTCGTCTTCGTTGACGACAAACGTAATACGAGACAGCTCGGGGTTCTCAGTCGCTCCCACAGCGAGGCTTTCAATATTGTAAGCGCGTGATGCCAGCATGCCGGAAATGTGAGCCAGGACACCCGGCTGATTCATGACAAGTGCAGAGAGAACATGTTTCATCGGAAGGTCTTGTCCAAAAACAGAAAACGGTACGTTCTGGTTCGTCAATTGAGCAGTTAATTTAGTAATCAAGGTCCCTGTTCACCAGGCCGCGGTTATCGCACAGCCAGTGAGTGACTGCATTCATGGGCAAAAGTGCCCGGTTTTTCACGATTTGGCTTGGCAGTTTACGGAGCAAAGTTGCTCCGAGCAACGCTGGAATGCCGCCAACGCGGATTCCTTTCAGAAAGCGAGACGCGGGAGCCACCGATTGGTTCGGTTAGGCTGAAAATCCTCCCAAATCTCTCATCCTGCTGGCATCTGACCAATCAGCGGCAAGTCTGGATTTGCGGCAAATTCTGCCGTTCAAAAGCCGTGTTGTCGCAAATCCGCAGGAAAGTTAAGATGGGGAGGCACGTATCCACGGACGGATGCGGCACGGTCCCAATCTTCGGATGACCTTCCATGACAACGGAATGTTCCAGCACTGCCAATTCTATCACCGAGGTCCTGCTGGCCGGTGATGCTGTGCTCAACCTGACTCAGCAGCCTTTGAATACTCTGCCGGGAACTCTGTTTATTGCCGTTCAAGACGCGCGATTAATAAGTGTCGCGATGCCTGCGGCCGTAGCCTGGAACTACTCGCTGGCGTTTTCTCTTTCCAGTTTGATCAATGGAAGAGTGACTCGACTGGTCATCGTGTCGGAAGAGAATTGCAGCCATGCCGATTTCGTGGTTCGAGAACTGGCCGCTCGAAACGTTCTTCATCTGCACTGCACGCTGCTGAATATTTGTGACAGCGACGCGTTTATGGATGAACAGGACGCCGAAGCGGTTACCGAGCGACTCAGGCAATTGGGGTACATTTAGGTTGGGGGAATGACCAATGACTAATTTTCAATGACCCATGAATCTCACATTTAAACCTGCCTCACCAATCTGTCCTTCGCCTTCTCTTCGCTCTTCGTGACCTCTGTGGTTCATCCTTCGCGTTTGCTGACAACTGAAAACCGAGAACTGAAAACCTTTTCCCCATGCTTCACTTTATCCTCGGCATCGATGGCCTTCCTCGCTGGATGTGGCAGCAATTTGCTGACTCCGGCGTGATGCCTCACAGCGCGAAGTTGCTGAAGACGGGGACGTTGGTGCCGATGAAGTCTGCTCTGCCGGAAGTGTCGTCGGCCGCATGGGCCTCCATTGTGACCGGAGAAAACTCGGGCGGGCACAATGTCTTCGGCTTCACCGATCTGCTGGACGGCAGTTACACGCTGGGCTTCACCTCGTCGCGAACATTCCGGGCAAAGCCTTTCTGGGCTCGAGAAGGCGCCGGGCGATCGCTCATCATGAACGTGCCGCAGACGTATCCGGCTCAGCCGATGAACGGCATGCTGGTCTCCGGTTTCGTGGCTCTGGATCTAAAGCGAGCAGTTCATCCGCCGGAAGAACTGCCGTGGCTGGAAAGCATTCAGTACTCCGTGGATGCCGACATGTCGCTGGTAGAAAAAGGCAAGCGGGTCTTTGTCGACGAACTGCGTCGAGTGATGACGGCTCGCTGCCAGGCGCTGCATCATCATTGGGACCGTGAGTCATGGCAGAACATGATGTTCGTATTCACGGGAACGGATCGCCTGAACCACTATCTGTGGGAAGATTTTGAAGACACAACGTCGCCGTTTCATCAGACGTTTCTCGATTATTACCACGAAGTCGACCGGCAGATTGGTGCCATTCTTGAACGGCTGAATGACCGCACGACACTGACGGCTGTCTCCGATCACGGATTCACTCGCCAGCGCATGAGTGTCAACGTGAACTGCCTGCTGGCGGAAGCTGGTTTTTTGCGACTGAAGAATTCGGCTCGACCTTCGTACATCGATATGCTGCCCGAGACAAAGGCTTTCGCCATGGATCCGGGTCGCATCTATCTTCATCGCCAGGGACGCTACCCGGGCGGTACAGTGACAGGCGAAGAAGCGGAGAGTCTGATGCAGACACTCACTCACTTCTTTTTGGATGCAACGGTCAACGGTCAGCCGCTGGCGAGTGAAGTCATCCGCGGCAAAGACGCGTACAGCGGCCCGTTCGGTCATCGCGCTCCAGACCTGATTGTCATGCCTGGCAAAGACATCGCATTGTCCGGTCGAGTGAACCTGTCATCGCTGATCGAGCCGACCGCGATCAATGGAAAACACACTTACGAAGAATCCACATTCTTCGTCCGCGGCGAAAACCTCGGCCAGATACCATCAGACATGAAAGTGGAGAACGTTCTCGATGTGATCATGCCGGCTCAGCAGCAACAGCTGCAAAGAGCGGCGTAAAATGGATTAAACGCAGAGGTCGCAGAGGGATTAACAATGGACTTGAATCACATCAGCGGAACTATTGTGGATGCATCAATAAAGGTGCATTCTTCCCTTGGCCCTGGTCTTCTCGAGTCCGTCTACTTGAAGTGTCTACAATATGAGCTAAGGAAGCGCGTTTTGCCGGCGGAGTCCGAGATCCCCGTACCCGTCGTCTATGATGGTGTACACATCGAGACGGGCTACAGACTGGACCTGCTTGTAGAATATGAAGTGATCGTCGAAACAAAGTCTGTTGTTGAAGTGCCACCACTTTTCAAGGCTCAAGTGCTTTCTTATTTGCGGCTGAAAAAGAAGAAACTTGGTCTGCTGCTGAACTTCAATGTCGAACACATGAAGGATGGGATCTTCCGAATCGTCAACAACTTGTAATTGATTCGCCTGTGTTTTCTCTGCGTCCTCAGCGACCTCTGCGTTCCACTTCATTTCATATCTTCACCGGCCCAACGCACCCCGCTGTAACCTCCGTGGTGAAAACTGCGATTCAGATGAACTGGAAATGGATTTCCAAAGATGACCGACCAAGCCTGCCATAACGCCAATCACACCTGCTGGAGCTGTCCAGCAGTGGAGTTTAAGGGCCATGTGGACTTTCGCGCGTGCGGGCAGACGGCATTTCGCAAGGCCGCGCAGGGACAGTTGGTTGTTGAATGCAAACGTCGGCCGGACATAGGATATTTTGATCCGATGTCCATCACATTTGAATCCTGCACCGAGTGGAAAAAAACGGACAGTGGCTATCTGCTTGAGGGAATGCGAGTCCTCATCCTTGGCATGGATGGCTATCTTGGCTGGCCGCTGGCACTGAAACTGGCAAAGCTGGGCTGCAAAGTTTACGGCATCGATAACATGCTGCGACGAACGCTGGTGGCCGAACGAGGTGCTCAATCGGTGACGCCGATTCAATCGATGGAAGATCGCGTAAAAGCGGCGAAGGAGCATCTTGGGGTCGATATTGATTTCCGAGAAATCGACCTGATGGATCGCCCGGCTCTGTTTGCCTACATCAAGGAAGTCCAGCCGGAATCGATTGTTCAGTTCGCCGAAATCCCGAGTGCCCCGTACAGCATGGCGGATGTCGACAAAGCCGTGAACACGATTCAGAATAACGTCATCGGGACTCTGGGGCTGCTGTTCGGAGTCCGCGATCACGCGCCTGATGCATCTATCATCAAGCTTGGAACGATGGGAGAATACGGCAGTCCATTAACCGGGCGGCCTCTGTTCGAAGGACTATTCCCGGGCGATGCCGTGCTTCAATATCAGGGGCAGGAATGGAGTCTTGGCGGCGAACTCACGCCTCGCGATCCCGTCAGTTTCTATCACGTCAGTAAAGTGCAGGGTACATACAGTGTCTACGAAGCCTGCAAGTACTGGTGGCTGCGAAGCTATGATGTGATGCAGGGAGTGATCTACGGAAACTATTCCGAAGAGTTGCTGGCTCATCCGGATCTGAATACACGCTTTGACATCGACGAATGGTGGGGCACAGTTGTCAATCGCTTTGTCGCTCAGGCTGTGATCGGGATGCCGCTGACGATCTATGGCAGCGGCAATCAAATGCGAGGCTACATCACTCTGCGAGACGCCATGCAGTGCATCACTCGCCTGATTGCGGCACCTCCTGAACCGGGCCAATACGACGTTGTGAATCAGGTGACGGATGTCTTCAGCGTCTTGCAAATCGCCCAGATGGTGGCTTCCATCGGCCGCGAGTTTGGGCTCGACGTGGAAGTGCAGCGAATCGAAAATCCACGAGTCGAAGCGGAAGAGCATCCTTACGAAGTGATCCACGAAAAACTGAGTGCCACGTTTGGCTTTCAGTCAGAGTCCGGATTCGCAGATGAAGTACGCCATTTATTCCGAGTTCTGACACAACCTGAAAATCGCGACCGTATCCTCGCCATGCACGACACGCTGTTTCCCAAAACCAAATGGTCCGGAGAACACGGCAAGCTTGCGGTTCTCGAGACATGGAAGCCAGCGGCTTAGGGAATGACCAAAATACACAATGACACAATGACCAAGCCTTAATGACCAATGAATAGCGGGAATGCGTTTTGAACCAGAGTGAAGACAGAGAGCACAGAGCGAATTCGCAGAGCAGCGAGCGAAGTGAATGAAACGCAGAGGTCGCAGTGTACGCAGAGGGATGGATCTGATTTGTTTTCTTCCTCTGCGTTAAAAACAGTCCAGCCTTTCTGCAATTCACCTGTGTGCTCTCAGTAACTCCGTGGTTCAACCTGCGATTCCTGTGATTTCTGAACACTCAAAACTGAACACTGAAAACTCCTCTCCCATGGAACTTCCTGAATCTGAATTCAACGAGATGGTCCTGAAGTCTGACCGGCCTGTGCTGGTGGATTTCTGGGCGTCATGGTGTCCGCCGTGCAAGATGATGCAGCCGGTGATTGACAGACTGGCCGACAAGGTTGGCGACTGGGCGGATGTTTATTCCGTCAACATCGACCGCAGTCCGTCGCTCGCATCCCTCTACAAGATCAGCGGTGTACCGACATTCGTCGCCTATGCGGGCGGTGAGGTCATAGACCGCAAGACGGGGGCGCTCACCGAAAATCAATTGATCGCACTGCTTCAAAGAGCGGAAGAAGCGATGCCTGAGTTCGTCGAGTCGGATGACCTTTCAGACGATCTCATGGAGTCAGACGATGACGGAGATGGCCTTAAATGCGCGGATGAAGAGAGTGTTGAAGCGGAGAAACAGGACTTAATCCTGTGCGACTGCGACACTGTTTCTTCGACAACCGACCATGCACCGGCCGACGACCAAAGTCATTTGATTTTGAGCGATACCCGTGTTGCGGCGGCCGAAGCGGCTTTCGATGTTCCAAACAATAAGGAAGCCAGCCGAAACGCTTGGCGCGTTCCGCTACAGAGTGAGTGTGATTTGACTCAGGAGAACGGCAAGGATTCTGCTGAGCCATCCGGGCCGGAACACAAGTGGATCACGATCGTCTCCGGTCTGCCTCGATCAGGCACTTCGCTGATGATGCGGATGCTTAATGCGGGTGGCATCCCGGCTCTTTGCGATGATGCCAGGACTCCGGATGCTGACAACCCAAACGGCTACTATGAATTTCAGGACGTGAAGAGTATTCAAGCGTATGACCTCTGGATTGATCGGGCTCCAGGACACGCGGTCAAGATGGTCTACAGCCTCCTGAAACATCTGCCCGCAGACCGTGAATACCGCGTGATCTTCATGCGGCGACATACAGAGGAAATCCTGTCGTCGCAACGAGCGATGCTGGAACGCAATGGCATCAAGGTCGAAATCCCCGACGATCAGCTCAAAGCGGCCTTTGAACGAGAACTGCGCCAATTCTATGCATGGATTCCAACTCAGCCGCATTTGAAGTTAATCAACGTTAGTTACAACGAACTGCTGTCACGTCCCGATTCGACAATCTCTCATATCAATTCTCACCTCAACTTCAGCCTCAACACCGACGTAATGACGCAGGTGATCGACACCACCTTGTATCGCAATCGAGCGGCGTAATGCCGTCGCGTGGAATGACCACTGAACTAAGTGCCAATGACCAGCAGTGCGTTTTACTGAACACTGAAAACTGAAAACTCTCCCCTTCCACTGAAAACCCCACTCATGTCCTTCTTTACTAACAAGACAATCCTCGTGACCGGCGGTTGCGGAACTGTTGGACGGGAAATCGTGCGTCAGTTGCTGGATCATGCTCCGCGAGAATTGCGGATCGTGGATACGAATGAATCAGAGATCTTCTTTCTGGAGCAGGAACTGCAGGATCATGCTCGCAAGAATCCGGAAGGCAAGGTTTCCAGTCTCTGTCAGCTCGGTGACATTCGCGATGCTGATAAACTGAACATGATGTGCTCCGGAGTGGATATCGTACTGCATACGGCCGCTTTGAAGCACGTGATTTTATGCGAGCGAGCCCCATTCGATGCCGTGCAGACAAACATCATGGGAGTGAAGAACGTGATTCAGGCGGCGCTCGCCAATGACGTGGAACGAGTCATCTTCACGAGTTCTGACAAGGCCGTGAATCCAACGAATGTTATGGGCACCTCAAAGCTGATGGGCGAGCGATTGATTACTGCGGCCAACAGTCTGAAGATGGGTCGTCGCACGATCTTCAGCTCCACACGTTTTGGTAACGTACTCGGATCCAGAGGTTCTGTGATTCCGATCTTCGCTCGACAGATCGAAGCGGGCGGTCCCGTCACGCTCACCGATGGCCGGATGACACGATTCATCATGACACTTGAGGAAAGCTGTCGTCTTGTTCTGTCCGCAGCGGAAAAAGCGCGAGGCGGAGAAGTCTTCGTCACGAAGATGCCCATCATTCGAATTGCGGATCTGGCTCGAGTCATGATTCAGCAGCTGGCCCCGCAGCACGGTCACAATCCCGCGCGCATGCCTGTTACGGAAATTGGATCCAAGCCCGGCGAAAAGCTCTATGAAGAACTGATGAGCGATGAAGAAACTCGACGCGCCATAGAGTTGACAGAAATGTTTGCCGTGTTGCCCGCTTTCCGGAGCGTCTATGAAGAAATCGGCTACGACTATGCTGACATTGTCAGCACCAGTGTTACGGATCCATTTGTCAGCGGGCCCGAGAAGGCCATGTCTGTCGATGAACTGCGCACATACTGTGATCAAAATGGCGTGCTCCATGATTACGTTCGTCAGACCATTCCGTTTCGGCCGAACACGCAGCGGCGCGCTGCCTGATTTCATGCCTGTCAGAGATCATTCGTGAGACGTTTCATGCACCAGACTTCTGCCATGCTGACCGACGCGATCGGCGCACTTTTGGTGCGAGGGCTTGGGATTGGCCTGATGTTTGTATCGACGACTATCGCGGCTCGCCTGCTGGGCGCAGACGAATTTGGGACGTTCAGTTCGGCTCTTTCACTGGCCATGCTGCTGGCCACAATCGCGCCGATCGGCACGGATCGTATTGTCGCCCGCAATCTATCCACGACCGAAAGCGATGCTGAGTCCGGGAGAGAAATCGCACTGACGCTGGCCAGCACGATCGCCGGTGCCTGCGTACTAACGCTGATCATTTTGCCTGTCACGCTGCTTAGTTCATTCTTCAATCAGAACACCGAATGGACTCGCGTGCTTCTTCTCGCCGGTGGATTGTTCGTGCCGCTGTCATTCATTTATGTGCGGCAATGGGTAGCACTGCCGCTGGCGGGAACTCGGCGAGCCCTGATGCCCGAACAGACGTTGCTTCCGCTGGCCTTCAGCATCAGTCTGCTGGGCTGCTCATGGCTGCGGATAAAACCGAACGCGAAGTTGACTGTCCTCCTTTATCTGGCGTCAATGGTCATCGTGCTGACAGTTACAACTCAAGCCCGCGCGATGCGGCCGTTGTTGAATCCGGTGTTGACGCAACTGCGAGCGATCAGAAGTGGACTTGTGCGACAACGTATGCTTGAAGGACTTCCATTTCTGCTGATCTCCGTCGGAGCGGTCGCATGCCAGGCCAGCATTCCGATCACGCTGGCTGCTACGGTTGGATTTCGTGGCACGGCCTGTTTTATGCTGGCTGTTCCCTACGCGGCACTCCCGTCTCTGACATTGGGAATCATGAACCTGAGTCTGCTTCCTCAGCTACGTCGACACTACCGAAATCACGAAATGAGTCAGGCTGGTCATTGTGTGCGCAGTGCGGCGACTTTGACATTTTACGCAGCGACGATGGTCAGCACGATAATCTGGTGGAGTACCCCTGTGGTCGTCACGATTCTGGGTCAGGACTACGTCGCTGTCGCAGGCCTGTTACTTCCGCTACTGCTGGCAGCTATGGTCGACTGTTTAACGGGCCCGACCGTTCCGGTGATGCAGACGATGGGATTGGAAGCGTTTTACACTCGGGCCATGCTGTGTTATTTGCCCGTGCAGATTTGCCTGATGGCAGCAGCAGGGACACTGTCGGGAATTCAAGGCGCTGCATTTGCTTTTCTTACTGCACGAGTTTTATGGAACATCGCAATCGCAGTTCACATTTACCGCATTCAGGGTCTGTGCATGCTGCCGTACATCAATGTGATGAATGCATTTTGGCCCTCAGCGGAGGCTGCTTCGAAGGACACAATTGCTGTCACCATCACGGCCACTTCCACGAGTAACTCGGTGTCCTACAACACGTCCGCACGAGCGGCGTGATTGGAAAACGCCGCCAGAAAATTCTCCCTGACACACTGACACACTGACGAATTCCTGCAGAATCTCACATCTCTCCCCTCCAAGAACGCCATCAGCACCAAGATCATGTCCACAACGATAGCAGCCATCATTGCGACTCTCATCACGACCGGCATGACGTCGGCCGTGTCGCATACGGCAACGCTGATCGGCGGAAGTCTGGCGTCGCTGATGCTGGCGGGTTGCACGGTACTGAGCCGAAATGCACGTGTCTATCCGGTGTTTCTGGTCGGGACGATTGCCCTTTCGGTTTTGGTACTTGTCTCGTCTGAGGTGAATACGTCTGAGTTCTCCAGCACTATTCACGTGCTGTCCAGTTACGCGGCCCTTGCCGCGCTGGCATTTTCGTCGTCTGATGTGTCGTCTTTCTGTCGTCAGCTGATGCTGGGCACCAATTTGCTGCTGACATACTGGATCCTTTATCAGGCGTATCACCTAAGCACGCTTCAGGCGTGGCTGATTTCTAATCCCGCAGGAGCCGGCAACCTGATGGCCGCTCAGATCAACATGACACTGCCGCTGGTGCTGTCCCGAGTCAGCGATTCGGTGGGACCTCGGAAGTCGCTTTACATAGCCCTTGTGCCACTCAATTGCCTGTCTGTTTTTCTGGTGATGTCGCGCAATGGAATTGGAACGCTTGCCATCATTTTGACGCTGTATGTGCTATTCAATCACAAGCGTCTGGCCGCACTTTTTCTCACGGGAATCGTGAGTGTCTCCTACTTTTTTGACAACATCCTGAACTCACCCATCGTCCACCAGCTGCTCGTCAGGATGCGACTTGTCGGCTTTGTCGCGGCGGCTCCGCGATCGCTGATCTGGCGAATATCGTGGGATCGAGTTGCTCAGAAACCGTGGCTTGGAGTCGGCCCCGGGAATCCTCAAAAGTTCCTTGCGGTGCTGGATATTAACCACGCACACAATAATTTTATGCAGGTGGCTCTGGAGGCGGGGCTTCCTGCGGCTGCCGCTTTCGCAAGTATGATGTTATTGCTCATGTGGTTGCCTGTTAGTGCGATCGTTCGGCAGCGTGCGTGTTTCGTACACACGTTGCCATTGCTGGCTTACGTCAGCTTTTCATGGACTGGCGGACCACTCGCATTCCCGGGAGCCACACTGCTGCTGGCGGCATGCGTAAACGAGGCACGCACGGCGCTCAAACGCGACCGCGTCAGTGCGGAAGCAAGAAACATTCCATCGATCCCTGTGAAAATTCCTGTGCGACAAACTCAAGCTGCCTGAACTAATCAAGAAAGCGTTTACTCCGCCGAATTCATGAGCCACTCACCATCACAATATCGTGTGCTGTGCTTTACGGGATCTCGCAACATCAACAAACGTATGATCCTGTTCATTGAAGGGGTCCTGACGCGTGGGATGTCAGTGCGAATCTTTTCGCTGCCGCGCGGCCGGTGGCGGCTGGATAAATCCGAGCGATCATTGCAGCCAGTCTCGGAACAGCGAACGTCGATGGATCTTGGTTCATCCGCAGCTGCGACACTGAGTGCCGTGATGTGCTTCCACTGGTGCCTGCTGCCGCTTGCTGTGGTCACTGGATGGTGGCAGCGAGTTCCCGTGCTGTACGACGAACACGATCACTACGAATTGAACACTCTGGAAGGCAACGGATCCCGTGTGCGACAGGCGTTCTTCAGTCTGCTGGTGCGATGCATTCATCGCTTCTGTCTGCCGTGGGTGTCGCTGGTGACCTGTATTCACATGAACGAGTCGACATTGAAACGACATTTGGGAAAATGGCAGTCCGCGATTCTGGAACTGCATAATTATCCGACGCAGCAGTGGAGAACTTCGCGTCTCCAGAACGATCAGACCAGCAGGCTGTGTTTTGTCTACATCGGTGGCGTATTTCGTGAGAAAGGTCCGGAAGCGGCGGCCGAAGCATTTCAGTTGTTGACTCTCGACGAGCAACACCGGGCCGAGTTGCACATTTTTGGCGACGGTGATGCTGATCTGATTGAAAAGCTTCAGCGTACCCCGGGAGTGATCGTGCACCATGCCGTGACTCCCGACGAATTTCGGCGTTTCACGGAAGGCCGTCGTTGCTGCGGACTCTCACTGCTGGCCGACACGCCACGGTATCGACTCGTCGGCACGAATTGTACGAAGCTTTATGAGTATCTCGCTCTGGGCATGCCGGTCATTGCGACCCGTGTTGGCGAGTTTCCTCAATTTGTCAGCGAGCACAATGTGGGGCTGCTGGTGAATGGTGAGATGCGTCCTGCGGAACTCGTCGAAGCCATGCAAACGCTGCTTCGAAATGAAGCCGATTATTATCGAATGGCGCAGAATGCCAGGAACCTGATGAATCGTGAGGAAATGACGTGGGAAAGTGAATGGCGAAAAGTGGAACAATCAGGAGTGTTCGACGTCCTGCGGCGAGCCGCCTGATGTCGTCCGAGGTTTCACAATGACACGTCAGCCTGTGCCCGTTTTTATTGTTGGCAGTGGTCGTTCCGGTACGACGATTACCGCGTCACTTTTGAATCGTCTTGGCGGCGTGCATATTGCCAGGGAGACCGGATTCATCGGCCAGAATGTCGCTCTGCTGCGCCAGATTGCGGATCCTTGCTCGCTGCATAAACTGATCGAAATCGTAAATTCCTGGCTGGTGACTGAGCAATGGGACAAACGAGCCAGTGCAGACGGTTATCACGTATTCTGTGAACGCTACGGTCTGCACGGAGCGGCCGGCTTCGTGCATTATGTGTGGCAGCTGGAATCAGCAACGCCATGGGATCAGCTGGAGTTTATCGGCGACAATACTCCGTCGTATGTGCTGAGTATTCCGTTCCTGCAGGAATTGTTTCCGAACGCACGTTTCATCCAGATGGTTCGCGATCCTCGAGACGTAGTCTGTTCTATCGTGAAGATGCGATTCGGTGCCGACGATCTGGAAGCCGCTGCGATGGAGTGGCATGGCACCATCGGCTGCTGGATGATGGCTGCACGAAATATTGATGCCTCGTCGCAGATCGAGTGCCGCTACGAGGATCTCTGCAGTTCTCCGCAACATGCATTTGAAAGACTCGCCGCATTCCTCGGGAGAACCAGGGCAGAGTCCGATCGTGCACTTGAATCCCACGCCGCTGCCGCTGGCGAATCTTCGTTCAACAAAGTCGCGTCTCTCTCGCATCATAAAAACGTGACACAGCCGATCAATGCCAGCAGCATTGGACGCTACCGCGGCGAACTTACCACGCTACAGCTGCGAGCGATCGAGTCACTTCTGCAGTATGGAATGCGTGCGTACGGCTATGAGCCAGCGGAATGGTATGTCAACCCATTCATTACCGGCAGCCGGCTCTTTCCGCTGCGCACGATGCTTCGCAATCTCGCCCGTCGCTGCTGGAAGCGGATCACGTTTCAGCAGTAACGCATTGGAATGCGGCCCCGGCAGCCCTATCATGGCAACTTTCCCAACGCTCTGGGTGTTTCCGGCGACAGTGAACGCTTTACGATCCGTATGCCGCCTGTCATAAAACACGTTCTCTGAATTCCGCCTTCATGCTTCCTGCCAACTCTCCATTTGAGGCCTCTATGCGACTGTCTTCCGTTATTCTCGCGTCCGTCGCATGCTTAATTTCTGCGAATCTGCGTGCAGACAACTGGGCTCATTGGCGAGGACCTGCGGGAAACGGCTCTTCGGACACTGCTCACCCACCGACCGAATGGAGCAGCACGAAGAACATGAAATGGAAAGTCGAAATTCCCGGGCGAGGTTCGTCTTCACCTGTGATCTGGGAAAATCAGGTTTTCGTAACAACTGCGGTCCCGGTTAAAGCCCAGAATTCAGACGGACTGCCAACACTTGAGTTTCAGCTACTCTCACTGGATCGGACCACCGGCAAAGTGCAGTGGAGCCAAGCGGCCGTAGTCGCTCGGCCTCATCAGGAAACGCATTCTACGAATGGTTTTGCTTCAGCCTCGGCATGCACGGACGGGCAGCATGTCTACGCCCACTTTGGTTCACGTGGTCTGTACTGTTACACGATGCAGGGCGAGCTGAAATGGAAACGCGACGATCTTGGAAAGATGGACACTCGCAACAGCTTTGGTGAAGGCAGTTCACCAACGCTGGAAGGCAACAAGATTCTTGTCCCATGGGATCATGAAGGTCCATCGGCTTTGTTTGCGCTCGACAAAATGACGGGCAAAACGCTTTGGAAGACCGATCGAGACGAGCCAACCTGCTGGTCCACTCCGCTGGTTGTGACACACGGGAACAAGAAGCAGGTCATCATGAATGGCCAGACATGTGCGCGCAGTTACGATCTGGAATCAGGTAAGGAGCTTTGGCGTTGCGCTGGTCAGACCGAACGCCCCTGTGCATCTCCTGTAGCCGACAAAGATCTTGTGTACGTTACAAGCGGCCATCGAGGCTCGTTTATGGGAGCATTTCGACTCGACGGCACGGGCAACGTCCAGGGAACAAAGAACGTTGCATGGACGATTGACCGCGACACTCCGGACATTGCGTCACCGGTTCTGTCGTCGGGACGAATCTATTTCCACAAAGGCAAAACTGGCCAGTTGTCGTGTGTTGATGCGGCGACCGGCAAGCCATTTTACATGGCCAGCCGCATCCCGGGGCTCGATACGATGTACGCGTCTCCCGTGGCGGCCGGCGGGCATGTGTATTTGACAGCCCGATCTGGAACCACCGTGGTGATTCAGGATTCCCCTGAATTGAATATTGTCGCAACCAACGACGTCGATGAGACGGTCGATGCAACTCCGGCTCCCGTCGACAATCAACTGTTTATTCGCGGCGAGAAACATCTCTTCTGCATCGCCGAAGAATAGCCGTCAATAAAAGCTCCCTTGAAGTCTCCAGTAGACCGCGTTTCGAGATGTCCGCAAGATCCCCTGATTTTTTGCGGGCTCCCCGCATTCTGCACGTCGGAAATACGGCGCAAGTGATGGGAAAACCACCCCTGTGCCGGTTTTGACGATTGCCGTCGTTGTAAGATTCTGTGCTGCAAAAGCGTGTTCATCAGAGAACTCAGTCCGGTACGCCTCTCATAGACGGCTGAACATTCACAAAAAGTTACCATATCAGGAACGATTTTCGTTTGTGAAATACGTTTTTCAGCTTAAGAAGATTGCCCAATACTGCAGGAATTGCAGAGAATTCACAGTGGCGGACCAAAATCCGGAGAACATTTTCCCGCAGAAAGTTCATTAACTTCTGCTGGAAGTTTTCGTTCGGATCGATGGACCGCTCCTGCGGATCGCCGGAAACTCAAGCGATGAAGAAATACTTCCGCGAAAGCCTGACACATGAATCTGGAAGATCTGATCCTCGAGACACAGATTTCGGAACTTAAACGTCTGCAGACCCGATGTCTGGAATCTCGTGAAAACGTAGTCGGAATCCGCGCGCAGCTGGCCGAGCTTGAGAGCCATTCCGAAGACGCTCGCGCCAGCATTCTGTCGCAGCAGGAAGTTGAAAAGAAACGGCAGATTGAAAGCCTGGATGTTGAAGTTCGAGATCGACTGCAGCAGACCGAGGTTGATGTGGCCGGGCAACGTGAGTCGGCCAGTGAAACGCGAGAAAGGTTGCTGTCCGAACTGCATGCAAAGCTAAAAGAAGATGTCGCCGAATGCCGCCAGAAACTGCAGAACGAACTTTGGGTGCTGCAGTCGGTCTGTGACGAATCGAATGAAGACACTCCTGTTCGCAATGCCGAACGTGCCCAGGAAGTTTTTAATACTCAGCAAACATTCATCGAACAGCAACTGACGGACCTTGATGCGCGAGTCACAGCGGGCGGGCGTTATTTGGCTTCCTGCCATGCAGGAATGGATTCCGTTTTGCCTCCGGCTGCGGTTGAGCTCAAGGGCCGAGAAGCCAGTCGCACCGTGGCCGTTGAACAGGTGGACCTGGCGCTGGTGTCTGCCGGAAAGCTGGATGGTTTCAGTCTGCCGCAATGGATCTACGGCTGGCGACTTTACGGTCTTGGTCTGCTCGTCTTCGTGGTTGTCGCGATCGGCGTGACTGCGCTGAAGGCAGATCTCAGCAAGTTTTTGAATCCGGAGTTTTCCAAACCCGACTGGGAATGGCTGGGCGTGTCCTGCCTGATCGGTTTGGGCGCAGCAGTGTTAGTCAACGTTCTGCTGTTGCTGATGAGCCAGTCGCGTCTTCGAGGTGCGTTTGAAGAAGTCCTGCAGGCGACGTCCAATGCTCAATCCGCGTCGGACTATTGGAAGCAAAAAAGTCGTCAGGAATTGAAGCGATTGGCAGAGACTGCCGACAAGTGGAAGACCGACATGCTGCGTCGTCGCGAACAGCATGCGGGCAAACTGCAGGCTTCAACTGACGAAAGCGTCAACCGTCTGATTCAAACCTATACCGAACAGGTGGCTCGCCAGTCACGGCTGTTCGATGACCAAATTATGGCCGGTGAATCAGCGTCTTCCCTGAATCAAACGGCATTGGCAAACTGGCGTTCGCAGCAACTGGTTCGCATCGACGCCTACTATCAAACTCAGCTTGAAGAAGCCTGCAGCCATTTTCTTCAGGAGACTGAAAGCAAACGCCAGCAGCTGCTTGCGGAAGAGACAACCGCTCTGTCTCGATGGCGATCCAATGTGATGATCGCGTCAGAGCTGGCACGTATCAGCAATGAGCGCTCCGAGGATTTTCCAGGCTGGTCTGCACTGAAGACGAATGGCTGGACGGCTCCCGCGTCGCTTCCGTCGGCATTCCCTGTCGGTGACATTTCCGTAACGTTTCCCGTTGCGCCGGAAGCCGGTGTGTCGAACGTGGACGCCGAACATAAACTTGCAATGCCGGGTCTGCTGAATTTTCCTCGCGACACTTCGATCCTGGTCGAACATGACTCGACAGGCCGCGACACCGCTCTCGATTTCGTGCGTGCGATTTTGCTGCGTCTGCTGACGAATATCACACCCGGTCGAGTCCAGTTTACTCTGATCGATCCCGTAGGCCTGGGCCAGAGCTTTTCTGCGCTGATGCATCTGGCGGACTTCGATGAATTGCTGATCAGCAACCGCATTTGGACGGATGCTACACAGATCCGTGATCGTCTGCAAAAAGTGACGGAGCACATGGAAAGTGTGTTTCAGACCTACCTTCGCAGCGAATTTGAAACGATTGAAGATTACAACGCTGCTGCGGGTGAAGTGGCAGAACCGTATCACTTCGTGGTCGTCGCAGGATTTCCCAACAACTTCACCGAAGAAGCGGCAAGGGCTTTAACAAGCATTCTGACAAACGGACCTCGCTGCGGCGTGCATGCAATTGTGACGTGGTCTCCCGATCAGCCGGTTCCTCGATCGTTTGACGTCAGCAATCTGCGCAACTGCTGCACTCAGTTTCATGTCGCCAAAGGAAAGGTTCAGCCGGGAGTTGCCGTTTCGCTCCGATCGGCAGAGCAGGCTTCCATTAGCGACGAGGATTTCCTTAATCCAAAATCTTCTGCGGCGACTGTCGCCGGGCATGCGTCCAGCGTCGAATTCACTGCACTCGCGCCGCCGGAGTCGGCTGATTATGTCAGCCTTGTGCGAGCGGTTGGGGAACAGTCCAAAAATGCTCGCCGAGTGGAAGTGTCGTTTGGCCGCATTGCGCCGAAAGCGGATGCCGTCTGGAGTCTCAGTTCTGCCGACGGAATTGATTTTCCAATCGGCCGGGCAGGCGCAGCCCGTCTGCAGTTTATGAAGCTTGGTCGCGGCACAAGCCAGCACGTGCTTGTGGCAGGAAAAACAGGATCCGGCAAATCCACGCTGCTGCATATTTTGATTACAAACCTGGCGCTGTACTACAGCCCGGATGAAGTTCAGTTCTATCTGATCGACTTTAAGAAGGGCGTGGAGTTTCGTACTTACGCGGCAAACAAACTTCCTCACGCTCGTGTCGTCGCTATTGAAAGCGATCGCGAGTTCGGATTGAGTGTTCTTGAACGGCTTGATGAAATTCTCCAGGAACGCGGCGAACTGTTTCGAGTACGTGGTGTGCAGGACGTCCCTTCGTTTCGTCGACAGTTCCCTGACGAGGCCATGCCGCGACTGTTGTTGTTGATCGACGAGTTTCAGGAATTCTTTACATCTGAGGACCGTGTTTCCTCAAAAGCTGCGCTGGTCATGGACCGCCTTGTGCGACAGGGTCGTGCCTTCGGGATCCATGTGCTGCTGGGCTCGCAGACGCTCGGTGGAGCCTACTCGCTGGCTCGCAGCACGCTGGGACAGGTGGCCGTTCGTATTGCTCTGCAGTGCAGTGAAAGCGACGCACATCTGATCCTGAGCGAAGAGAACTCCGCCGCTCGACTGCTCACTCGACCGGGCGAAGCGATCTACAATGATTCCAACGGAACTGTGGAAGGTAATCATCCGTTCCAGATCGCGTGGCTGGATGAAGAAGAACGCGAACAACTGATTCATAAGCTGACTGATCGGCCTGATTTTAAAGATTACTCCACTGGCCGCATGATTGTCTTTGAGGGCAATGTTTCTCCGATTCTTGAAGAATGTGAACCACTTGTCGCCACGGTCTTTGGCCGCAGTGAGCAGGTCGCGAGCGAACCCATGGCATGGATCGGAGATCCTGTCGCCATCGCGCAGCCGGTTCATCTGCAGTTTCTGCGATCAGGTGGTCAGAATGTGTTGATCGTTGGTCAAGAAGGCGATCAGGCAGATGCAGTGTTCGCATCGACCATTCTGAGCCTTTGTGCCGGCGGAGACTCTGATCGTCAGGCTGCGTCCTCTCGCATGATTCTTCTGCATGACGGTCGTGATCCGGCTTCCCTGACGCGATTTCGACAGGCATTCACACCCGAAGCTACGCCTCGATTTTCGCTGCGTGATGCAGCCGAAGCCGATTCTGTGATCGCCGATTTGTGGACTTTGATGACTCGTCGTGAATCCGCAAATACGGAAGAGAACGCATCGACGATAGTTTTGGCCATTCGAAACCTTGGCCAGTTCCGAACATTGCGTCGCGATGAAGATGACTTTGGAATGGGCAGCTTTGGTGCCCCAAAAACGGTTTCCGTGGCGACACAGTTAGGCGACTTGATTCGCAAAGGGCCACTCGTTGGCATTCATGTCCTGATCTGGGCAGACACATTTGGCAACGCGATGCGGTGGCTGTCGAATTCTCTGCTGCGTGAGTTCGATTCTCGAATTGCCTTCCGACTGAATCAAACCGATTCTTCCAGCCTCATCGACACTCCGGCGGCATCAACGCTGACTCCCGGTCGCGCTATTCTCTACCGTGATCAGACGGGATCAGCAGACCGCTTTCGACCTTTCAGCTGGCCGACTGAAGCATGGCTCCGGTCCATACCTGCCATGCCACTGGCAGAGGATGATAAAACGAAGGAGACGATCGAAACGGCTTCCGAACTTGTGATCGATCCTGTGGTAGAAATGGTGTTGCCGGAAACGGAAACACCCGTACTGCCGGACGAAGCCATTGTGGAATCTGCCGCAATTCAAAATGAGGAGGTCGCGTTTTCTGCAGCGCAGAACGCAGTTCCATCGACGCATGAGATCGATGGAACAATGGCTGTGGCGGACAATGTAACAGAGGAGCTTCCTGAGTTTTCTTTTGCTGAAACAGTGCTCTCGGTGGCTACCGTACTGGCCGCTGATGAACCACTAGAAAATTCGATTGTCTCCAGCACGATCGATGCTGATCTGTTGATCGAAGAAGCCGCTACACTCGCCGTGGTTACGGAACCGCCCGTGGTTGAACTCCCGGTGATTGAACTCCCGGTGGAAGTCGCAGCAGAGGAAGCTCCACAAGTTGCGGACGATTCCTTTGCTGAGACTTCGATTCTAATCACGCCCGACGTGCTCCCACCGATCGCAGAGGCTTCGGGGACAGAATTGTCGGTCGCCCATGCTCCCGCTGGCAACGGTGCCTTCCAGGAAGTTGTGGCCGATGTTGTGCCCGAGCTGCCTGAACTGGCAGACCGACCGGCCGATGTGCTTCCTCCGGTTGATCTCAGCAGTGCACCTGCAGCCGCTCCGGTTGCAGAAGTTGTAGAAGCGCACATTGCAGAAGTTGCAGCAGAAGCTGTAATTGATGACGAACCTGGTTTCGACCTGGCTCCGGATGTCGCGGCGGTGATGTACACTGATGAACCGCAGCCACTGGACGCTGCCCCAACTTTATTGGCACCGCCTGTTGATGCATCAGCAAAGGCTGTCGAAGTTGCAGATGATCTGGCCGATTTTGAACTTGAAGGGTCGCCGTCAAAACCGTCGCGCCCAACAACGCCCGAGCCTGTTTCAGAAGCTCCGGCTTTGGCTGCTGAAACCGTGAAACCGGTCACCGCTCGAAAGTCGCCGGATCAGCCGCAAGTCGTCAAGCCTTCTGCGTCTCCGGTTGCGAAAGAAACTTCGCCGAAATCGTCGACGGGAAAAACACCGGCTGCCAAGTCAACGCCTGCAAAACCGTCAGCCCCTTCGCAGCCAGCGGAAAAAGCTGCCTCGGCTGAGGTCTCGCAGGTGAAACCAGCCGCGAGCAACGGATCGTCTCGGTCTGCCGCGTCAGCCTCAACTCCGGCTAAGCCTCCAGTTCCGGCTAAGCCTGCAGCTCCTCTAGCCAAGACGCCGGCGGCATCCGCATCTCCCGCCGCGGCAGTGCCTCCAACGCCAGTGGCCCAGAGCCCGTCGGTTGGTTCAGCACCGGCCGTGCCTTCGACTCCTGCGGCTCAACCGGCTGCCCGCGCTAAGATGTCTGCGATGGCGATGAAGATGTCGAATCGCACCAGCAGTCCACGGCGACTGCTGGACGCGCCTCCGGAACCAAAGAACTCCGCCGAAGCACGGAATCCTGGCATATCGGCCGACCAGCCTGCGCCGGACGCCGACTTTGATGAGATGGACTTTAACAGCCTGATGATTGAGTAGCCTACGGGCTGTAACAAGTCACGCTTGTGACACAACAGCAGCGGAACCTTGCCAAAGTTTACGGTCAGGTCCCGCTGCATGTTTTGCGAGGTCGGTCATCTGTGCACGAATCCGTTACTGTGCCTGGCAGCATGCGTGACAACAATCGCCATACGACCATCAGGAATCCAGAGCGGCAGACACGCAGTTTCAGATCACCTTTGGAACAAATATCACCGCCCCGACCACTGCGGCGCCTATGGCAGCGATCAGCACAGCTCCCGCAGAGATGTCTTTCACTTTGCCAGCCTGCGGGTGAAACTCGGGTGATACAAGATCAGTCAGGCATTCAATGGCGGTATTAAGAGCCTCGGTAATTCCCACGGCCATCATGCCAAGGATTAAGAAACACCATTCTGCAGCGGACACTTTGAAGGTCCATGCAAGCACTCCCACTGCGACAGCAGCCACCACATGGATCTTCGCATTGGGTTCGGACTGAATCATAGCCTGCAGTCCACGCCCTGCATGAACAAAGCTGGATGCACGAGAAGCCGGAGAAAGAGACTTATTCCTGGTCATGCAAAAGTTCCCTGCGGCAATCGCGTTCTTGAAATCATTCGACATGGGGTACCGGGACTGTCAGAAAAGTATCTCGCTCAGCACTTTGCCTTCGTTCGCTGGTCCAATCAGCCGGTTATTCAGACCCTGATACAGGTAGCTGAAACGATAAGGATCCAGTCCCATCACGTTCAGGATTGTGGACTGAATGTCGCGAATGGTGACAGGCGATTCGACCGGGTAATAGCCAAATTCGTCAGTCTTGCCGTACGCCAGCCCGCCCTTGATGCCGCCGCCGGCCATCCACATCGTGAACGCATACGGATGATGGTCGCGTCCGATGTAGCCCTTTTTCAATTCCGTGTTCACATTGTTCTGCATCATTGGAGTCCGGCCAAACTCGCCGCCCCACACAATCAGCGTTTCTTCCAGCAGCCCTCGCTGATCCAGATCTTTAATCAGCGCCGCGATCGCACGATCAGACTGCTGACATTTGATCGGAAGTGTTTCATCAAGACTTTCACCAAGCGACGAACCGTGGTGATCCCAGCCCCAGTCATAGAGCTGAACAAATCGCACACCGGCCTCGACCAGACGTCGGGCGAGAAGACAGTTATTGGCAAAGGTCGGGTCATCGCCTTTGTAAAGAACGCGAGGATCATCGGCTGTTTCCGCGGGAGAAACAAAGCCGGGTTGAGCACCGTACATTTCCAGAATGTGCTTTGGTTCATGAGAAATATCCATCACTTCCGGCACAGACGTCTGCATGCGGTATGCGAGCTCATATTGTGAAATACGCGTCTGTGTTTCCGGGTCTCCCGAACGTTCAAACTCTGCCGCATTCATTTCTGCAAGAGTATCCAGCATGCGACGACGCAGGCCACGGTTCATTCCATTTGGGTCGGTCAGATACAGGACAGGATCACCGGCCGTGCGGCATTGAACTCCCTGATAAACCGACGGCAAAAATCCCGATCCCCACAGCGACTTTCCAGCATCCGGCGTTTTGCCTCCCGACAGCAGAACCACAAAACCCGGAAGATTCTCGTTAAGACTGCCCAGGCCGTAATTGATCCACGAACCCAGTGATGGATTGCCCAGGCGAGGCGTGCCGGTATGAATAAACAACTGAGACGGCGCATGATTGAACTGCTCGGTCTGCACCGTTCGAATCACGCAGGCCTTGTCCACCACGGACGCAAAATGAGGCAGCAATTCACTGATCCACTGCCCGCTTTCTCCATACTGAGCGAACTCAAACTGGCCGGCCAGAATTTTTGGCGTTCCTTTGATGAACGCAAACCGTTTGCCTTCCAGAAACGAAGCCGGGCAGTCCTGCATGTGCAGTTTCTGCAGATCGGGCTTGTGCTCAAACAACTCCAGCTGAGACGGTGAACCCGCCATATGCAGATAAATCACACGCTTCGCTCGAGGAGCCAGCATGGGAGATTTTGGCTGCAGCGGAGCATCGGACGGCCCGCTGTTATCGGCAACTCCATCTTTGGCGAGCAATGCTTGAAACGCCATCGAACCGATGCCCACGCCGGCGGTTTGCAGAAGATGACGTCGCGTCTGAGAGGCGAGATACTGAATGTCAGGAGTCATAAGTTTATTCCACGGTAAGCAGCAAGTGGCTTGTCCGAGTACTTCGAAACGTCGGACGATTGAATGAACTCAGGAATGTCGTGTGAATCACATTACCGGTGCCGAAAATTATCAAACCGGCTAATTTCGTGTGAGGAATTCGTCCAGATTCAGCAGCGTGTTGGCGACAACGATCCACGCTGCAAATTCCGCATCGCTGACATCGGCCGGCTTCCTGGCTCTGGTCGACTGGATCAACGCAACCGCATTCTCAGGAGTGGTCTCAAAGGATCGAGCAGCATCTGCCTGAAGTGTCAGCAGCGGGTCAATTTCTCCATTCCGAGCCGGTCGAATCAATGCCAGCCGTAGGCCGCGAAGAGCACGTTCACCCGCGTCCGTTCCGTCGTTGACCATGCGAACCGCCAGGGCTCCGGCCGCCTCCAGAAAGACGGGATCATTCAGCGTGACTAAAGCCTGCAATGGCGTGTTTGTGCGAATGCGACGAATCTGACAAACCTCGCCACTGCCACCGTCAAATGTCGTCATTGAGGGGTACGGAGTTGTTCGTTTGAGATAGGTATAAAGAGCTCGTCGAAAGCGATCTTCGCCTTCCGCATTGACCCACTTCTGACCATTGTAAGTGGAACGCCAAAGACCATCGGGCTGTGGTGGCATTACTGGGGGGCCACCCATCTTATCGGATAGTAACCCAGCAGCCGCAAGCGATTCATCTCGCACAACTTCGGCAGACAATCGGAAGCGTGCGCCCCGCGAAAACATTTGATTGCGAGGATCGGTTTCACGTAATTCCGGCGTCAGTTCGGATGCCTGTCGATAAGTGCGACTCAGGAGAATAGTCTTCATGAACTTCTTCAGTGACCATCCATTGTCGCGATATTCTGCTGCCAGCCAGTCCAGCAGCTCGGGATGCGTGGGCACCGCTCCCAAAGCACCAAAGTCTTCTTCGGTTTCCACAATACCGGCCCCAAAGATCCTCGCCCAGATCCGGTTAGCCCAAACACGCGAAGTGAGCGTGTTCTCAGGGCTCATCAGCCAATTTGCGAGGGCAAGACGATCGAGCGAGGCACCTTCGGGCGGCGCGTGCAGTGTGGCAGGAAAATGAGCCGACACTTCGTCACCGGGATCCAGGAAATTGCCACGTCGGTGCACTTTTGTCAGTCTGTGATTTGCAGTCTCAACAGCCTTAAGCACTGGAATTTTGGGAACACTGCCGTTGAAATCCTGAAGCTCTTTATTTGCTGCTGCCAGTTCATCGGTCAGTTGACGCTGTTCGGCAGATGGCTGAGGAAGTTCTACCTTTTCAGCCGGTTCGCCGATCGTTCCAATTCGAAAACGACGCATGGTCAGCGAATCGCCATAATGCTGTCGCAGAGTGATCCGAACTGGCGTTTCGGCCTGAAGCTCCAGCGGCTCTGAAAAAGCGAACATTGCCACGTGACGTTCTCGCTGACGAGGACTGATGGCCCAGCCTGTTTTGAGATCTCCGTCTAAAGCGGCGGCGACCGGCCAACCTTCCTGAGCGTAATCTGTACGAGGACTGACGAGCACTAACTTCTCAGTTTCACCGTCCGCTACGCGTTCCACTTCCAGTTCCGACAGAACAAAATTTGGATCTCTCGGATTTCGCCCGACCCCCACCTGACCATCCGCGAACTTTTCTGTCAGAGCCTCGATACGCAGCACCGTATGCCTTCCCGCGGCCAGCGTAATATCGATGACGTAAACATCCTCGGCGGGTGAATCGCCATCGACGAACACTGACGAATCCTCGCGCACTTTCAGCGCCGCTCCGCGTTCAGAAACGGTCTGGGTGATTCTCCCAAAACTCCAGCGACTGTCTTCGGAAACAGAAGCTCGCTGATCCGCTTCGGCCAGCCGCTTTTTCACATCGGCGATTTTCTTACCGAGCTGAGTTTTCTTCTCCACGATCAAATCATTTGAGATTTCGTACGTCGGGAAATCATCGTATCGGTCGGCATCCTGAGTCTGATTGAAGATCGCGTACAGCCCATAATATTCATGCTGCGAAATAGGATCGTACTTGTGAGAATGACACTTCGCGCAACCGGCCGTCAATCCCATCCAAACCTGCATCGTCGTGTCGACTCGATCCTTCACGGCGATGGTGCGGAACTCTTCATCGTCCGTGCCACCTTCGTCATTGCTCATGGTATTACGATGAAATGCGGTTGCAATCAGTTGGTC
The DNA here is from genome assembly GCA_947085455.1 of uncultured Planctomycetota bacterium. Classification (GTDB taxonomy): domain Bacteria; phylum Planctomycetota; class Planctomycetia; order Planctomycetales; family Planctomycetaceae; genus SXXK01. Next base: position 45,405 of record CAMTWR010000027.1, read on the forward strand.
GGTTGTTGGATTGGGCAGCAAGTCACCTGCCAGTTGTTCCACAGTCATCTGATTCAGCCGCATGTCGCTGTTGATGGCTCGAATCAACCAGTCACGGTACGGCCACATAGTCCGCCCCAGATCCTTTTCATAGCCTTTGGTGTCCGCATATCTTGCCAGATCCATCCAGACGCGAGCCCAGTGTTCTCCAAATTTTGGATTGGCAAGGAGGTCATCGATCAGTTTTTCATAAGCCGCATCACTGGGATCGGCAGCAAACTGATCGGCCGCCTCGGGAGTTGGCGGAACGCCAATCAGATCAAGATAAACGCGACGCACGAGAAGATGGGCGTCCGCCGCTGGACGCAGACTGAGTCCCTTCTGAGCCAGCGTCTTGCTGACCAATGCATCCACTGATGTTTCATCAGATTTGACATCGACAGTCGGGCGCGTCACCGGTTCCAGTGACCAGTGGCGACCCCATTCGGCTCCTTCGGAAATCCACCGTTGCAGAACCGCAATTTGTTCGGGCTTGAGTTCCTTATGAGAATCCAACGGCGGCATTACCATTTCAGGATCTGTGCTGGTGATGCGCTGAATGAGGCCGCTTTCCGCCGGTTGGCCGGGAACGATCACGAACCCGCCTTCATGTTTGGCTTTCGCTTCTGTCTCCAGATCCAGACGCAATCCGGCTTTACGTTCTGACTCATCGGGCCCGTGGCAGGCAAAGCAATTGCTGGAAAGAATCGGCAAAACATCGCGACCGAAGCGAACATGCTCATCGGCCGACACGATGTCTGCAAAATGAGTCAGCAGGGCAACGGCTGACAGCAAAACGGGAACGGTAGATTTCATAGTCTTGATCTCAGGCTGAAGGCGCCATCGTTCGTCAGGCGGACCGCACGGAACGCTGCGTATCGTAATCCGGACACGCAGTATCCTGCAAAGTGTAGGCGAGTTCGCTGTTTGCGTCTTGAACGATCGTTGCACATGCTTGTAAAATTCGCGCATCATGAATGCAAGAAAACAACAAGCGTTTGTTCGCACCATCGCTGGGACTCAGTTGTTGCGGCTGTTCGATCTGCTGCCTGACGTCTCATTCTTTCTGAAAGATCGCGACGGGCAGTTTGTCGCGTTGAACCGGCGAGGCTGCGAGTACTGTGGCGTCAATTCGGAACGGGATGCATGGGGAAAGACGGATCACGACTTCTTTCCTCGTCGTCGAGCGGACGAGTACCGTCGCGACGATCAGGCCGTGATGGACAGTGGCGAATCGATCGTCAATCGAATTGAAAGTGCGCCGGAAGCAGAAGGTTCTCCGCGTCTTGTGATCACGTCCAAGATTCCTCTGAAAGATTCGGACGGTAACGTAGTTGGTCTGGCCGGCTTTTCACGGCAGACTGATCAGCTTCAGGAAATGTCTGCCAGTACAGATCGGCTCAGTCAGGTCATTGGGCAGATGCATCGGCATCCGGAAGAACAAATCAGCAGCCGTGATCTGGCGTCACGCGTCGGCCTGTCCGTCAGTCAGTTTGACCGGATCTTCCAAAGAGCTCTCGGAGTTTCCCCGCGACAGTATCTGCTGCGAGTTCGCATCGAAGCGGCCTGCCGCAGGCTGGCTCAGACCAATGAAACAGTCTCTCACATTGCCTACGAATACGGCTTTCATGACCACGCGCATTTTACCCGAAGCTTTCGCCTGGTCATGGGCACGACACCCTCAGCCTACCGGAAAGATCATCAGTCCCCATCGACATAACGAGAACTGCGAGAACGATCATCAAGACGGGGCAAAATCCAGAATTCTTAGCGGAACTCGCCTGGCGTTTCGCTTTTTTCTGCAGAAACGTGGTCGTCGTGATTCCGCCTGCGGAATCGCCTGGTATGGGAAACTACGATGGCCACAAACAAGCAAGTCACTGGTGATAAAGATCGAGTGTACGTAACCTGTTGGTCACTCGAATCAATTGACCACGGCGGCGATGGAACGTGTATGTTCAAGTATCAGCACCTGATGACCTGTCGAACTGCAGCAATACGGCGGTGGTTGTGTACCGTAAATTCAGCAACGATGGCTTCCGCTGTCGTGGCTTGGGTGTTCTTTATCCCGGTCACGATATTCGCTGCCGATGAAAAGAAACCTTCAGACTTTGAAGCGAGCGTGCTACCGTTGTTTCAGGCAAAGTGTGTGAAGTGCCACGGCGCGACGAATTCGAAAGGCGAACTGGATCTGGCTTCGATCTCAGGACTGCGGCGTGGTGGTGAATCCGGAAGTGTCATCAAGCCGGGCAGCGCTAAAGAAAGTAGTTTGTTTGAAAAGCTGACTTCCGGTGAAATGCCTCCGGATAAATCTGAAGCATTAACGGCCGAGCAGATTGAACTGGTCCGACAGTGGATTGACTCGGGTGCGAAATCCGCTGACGACTCGGGCGATCCATCGAACTCGGACGACGCAGTCACTCAGCACGATGTTATTCCGATTTTTCTTCGCAGATGCATCGTCTGTCATGGATCGCATCGTCAGGAAGGTGGGCTGGATCTGCGGACCCGCGAAACGATCCTTCTTGGCGGCAAATCCGGACCGGCTCTCGTGCTGAACGACCCTGACCACAGCCGTTTGCTGCAACGGATTCAAGCGGGTGAGATGCCGCCTCCGGACAGGCTTGTCGAAGCCAGCGTTAAACCAGTTGATCCGTCCGAATTGAATACGCTCACACGCTGGATTTCCGCCGGTGCGCCAGAGGCAGATGCGAGCGAGGATGCGAGCGACGATACGGTCCACGGAACTGACCCCGCTGTTTCCGACAAATCCACCGACGAACCCGCCATCGACGAACGTAGTGATTTCTGGTCATTTAAATCGCCACAGCAGGTTGACATGCCGAACGTTCGCAACAAGGAACGAGTGCGCAATCCGATCGATGCATTCGTGCTTCAGAAGCTTGAGGAACAGCAACTTTCTTTCGCACCGGAAGCCGACAAGGAGACTCTGCTGCGTCGAGTCACATTTGATCTCACCGGTCTGCCGCCCACGCCGGATGAGATCAAAGCGTTTATCGCTGACGAGTCTCCGCAATCCTATGCAACAGTTGTCGATCGACTGCTTCAGTCACCGCATTATGGCGAACGCATGGCCCGCAGCTGGCTGGATCTGGCTGGCTACGCAGATTCTGAAGGTAAGCGCGAACAGGATCTGCCGCGGCCACATGCGTGGCGGTACCGTGATTATGTGATTCAGTCGATGAATGCCGACAAGCCGTATGATCGCTTTTTGCTTGAGCAAATTGCCGGCGATGAGCTCGCAGATTACGAACATGCCAGTGTCATCACGGACGAAATCTATGACAACCTGGTCGCCACCGGTTTTCTGCGAATGGCTCCGGACCCAACATGGGCCAACATCACCAGCTACCTCAACGATCGCATTGACGTGATGGCTGACGAGATGGATATTTTTGGATCGGGAGTGATGGGACTCACCTTCAAGTGTGCTCGCTGCCACAGTCACAAGTTCGATCCCATCTCACAGCGTGACTATTATCAAATCGTCGATATTTTCAAAGGCGCGATGGATGAGCATGATTGGCTGAAGCCGGACATTAAACCTGGAATCGGCCCGGTCAGTTCGGACTCAGTGCCTCCCCGGTTATTGCGATTCGTGACGACTTCGGAACAAAGCGCCTGGGAAAAAAACGACGCGAGAATTTCGGAAGCCATCAAGGCTATTCCCGCTGATCAGGATTCCGCATCGGCCGCACAGATGCGTCAAACGCTCGCTGCAGAACGCAATCCGCCACCGATGATTCATGCGTTGTGGGATCGCGGCCAGCCGTCGCCGACGTATCTTTACCGGCGAGGCGATCCGATGAATTCCGGGCCGCTTGTTCATGCGGATGTCCCAGCTTTTCTGAAAGGCCAGACGGGCGATTTCGAAATAAAACCACCATGGCCGGATGCGAAATCCACCGGTCGACGACTTGCATTTGCGAAGTGGTTGATCCAGCCCGGTCATCCACTGACTGCAAGAGTCGCTATTAATCGCATTTGGAAGCAACACTTTGGCAAAGGCATCGTTGCGTCGCTCGGTAACTTTGGTCATGCAGGTGAACGACCAACCCATCCGGAACTGCTCGACTGGCTGGCCGTGGAATTTACCAAACAGGGCTGGAGCATGAAGGCGATGCACCAGCTGATGGTGATGAGTGCCACATACCGACAACAATCCATCGCGACGCCCGAGCAACTGAAACTCGATCCCGACAACCAATTGTATTCGCGAACGCCGATGATACGACTGGATGCGGAATCGATCTACGACGCAATGCTCAGCGCTTCCGGACAACTCGATTCCACTCCATTCGGACCATCCGATGAAATCGACGTCCGAGCGGACGGCCTGGTAACGCCTCGGCGCTCGTCCAATGGCTGGCGTCGGTTGATCTACGTGAGCCAGCAACGCAAGAACATTGTGACTCATCGAGAGAATTTCGATTTTCCTCAGATGAATCCCAACTGTCTCGATCGTCGCGATTCCCTGGTCGCTCCCCAGGCTCTGCATTTGTTGAACAACGGAATGGTGCGACAACTCGCCGAGTCGTTTGCCACTCGCGTTATGAAAGAAGCCGGAGATGACTGCGAAAGGCAAGTTGACCTTGTAAGTCTTTACGCCATTGGTCGACCACTCGCTTCTGGCGAAAAAAATGTCAGCCTGGATGCGATGCAGGCGTTTGTTACGGAATTGAAAACAGGCTCATCGGATATCGCAACTGTGAAACTCAAAGCACTGACCGAATACTGTCATGCAGTTTTCAACTCTGCCGCGTTCTTATTTGTGGATTAGCCACAGTCGCCTTTCGCTCCGCGAAAGTAGCGAGTCGCTTCCTGAAGCGGCAGTGCTTGCGCTACTTTCGCGGAGCGAAAGGCGACTATTAAACGAAAACCAACATGGATAACAACATGCCCGAACCTAACCGACTTGGAGAGCTGTTTGATCCGAAGGCGGAATTGCTGATCAGCGAACATTTTCGACCGCATTGGTCGCAGGCAGGTGCGGTTGTCTTTATCACATTTCGAACGGCCGATTCGATTCCACGGGAAGTCCTTGATCGATGGGAACGTGAAAAGCAAGACTGGATGCGACGCCATGATTGTTCAATGGACCGACACTGGTCAGAGGTTCTGCCTACGCTTGAGCCTAAGTTGCGAGACCAATTCAAAAAGGAATTTAACCGTTGTCGCGAAGACTTTCTGGATACCTGCCATGGGGAATGCATCCTTAGAAAGCCAGAGATTGCCAGCATCGTGGCTGAAACATTGCTGCACTTCGATGGCGAACGGTATCGGATGGGGGATTTCATCGTGATGCCAAATCACGTGCATCTGCTCGCCGCATTTGCATCTGAAGATGTCCTGGTTGCTCAATGCGATTCGTGGATGCATTACACCGCACGAAAGATCAACCTTGCAATGGGAAGAAAAGGAAAGTTTTGGCAGCAGGAGCCGTTTGATCATTTGGTTCGCAGTCCAGAACAAGAAACGTATCTGCGAAAATATATTCGCAACAACGGCGTAAAAGCCGGACTGACGGAAGGTCAGTATTTTTATCGGGAGTATGTTGGATAGTCGCCTTTCGCTCCGCGAAAGTAGCGAGTCGCTTCCTGGAGCGGCAGTGCTTGCGCTACTTTCGCGGAGCGAAAGGCGACGATGGGGCGTCTATGGCAATAAAACAACGAAGACACATTATGTTTGAGCAAAATTACAATCGACGATCGTTTTTCAACAGCTTCGGCACGGGGCTCGGCGGGGCTGCGTTGTTGGCGTTGTGCGATTCCAATGCAGCGCAGTCGCGCGCACTGGGGAACGAAAACGAGATAGCTTCGTTTGCAGACCTTCAGGCTCGGGCATCGCATTTTCAGCCTAAGGCAAAGTGCGTCATTCAGCTTTTCATGAATGGTGGTCCAAGCCAGATGGACTTGTTCGACCCAAAGCCGATGCTCGAGAAACATCACGGAGAAGCGTATTTCGGAAAGATTGCCGGCGAAGTTGAGAACCCTCAATCTGCTGGTGCGCTGATGCGAAGTCCGTTTCGATTCGCAAAGCGCGGGAACTCCGGGATGTGGATCTCGGACGTTATGCCACATCTTGCGAAACAGGCTGACAGCATTGCCATGATCCGGTCAATGTACACGACGAATCTGACACATGAACCCGCTGTGTACTTTGTTCAATCCGGCAAGACTGGTCCGGGACGTCCTGCGCTCGGCTCATGGGTCGTGTATGGACTTGGAAGCGAATCTCAAAATTTGCCCGCCTATGTGGTTCTGGATGATCCGCTGGGACTGCCAGTGAATGGTACGGAAAACTGGCAATCCGGATTTCTGTCACCGATGTTTCAAGGCACGAGATTGCGATCAACTGGTGCTCCGGTGTTGAATCTGCAGGCTGATTTCGACCGTCCACCGAGGATTCCAGAACTTCAACGCGAACTCATTGCGAAACTTGACCGAGCCCACCTGCAGAAACACTCGAACCAGCCGATTCTGGCCGCCCGGACGGCCAGCTATGAACTCGCGGCACGCATGCAACTGGCAGCCAGCGATGCAACCGACATTTCGAAGGAGACGAAAGACACACAGGAGCTGTACGGCATTGGCAAAGAGCCGACAGACTCATACGGTCGACGCTGCCTGATCGCTCGGCGGATGGTGGAACGTGGCGTCCGCTTCGTGCAGCTCTATATCAATCAGCACATCTGGGACAATCATACAGAACTTGCAAGTGGTCTAAAGAACTGCTGCGATCGGACTGACCAACCATTCGCCGCACTGCTGCAGGATCTGAAACGGACCGGACTTTTCGAAAGTACGCTCGTCGTCTGGGGCGGCGAATTCGGCCGTCTGCCGATTGCTCAATTGCCAGCCGACAAAGACGAACGTCACGCAGGACGCGATCACAACAAGAATGCGTTCACATGCCTCTTCGCCGGAGCCGGTATCAAAGCCGGTACCGTCCATGGGGCGACCGACGAACTTGGTTTTGCTGCAACGGAAGACCGAGTGAGTGTGCACGATTGGCACGCTACGATTCTGCATTTGTTGGGCATCGATCATGAGCGTCTATTTGTCATGGAAAGCGGGCTGCGCGAGAAACTGACCGGTGTGGAAAAGGCAAATGTGGTTCAAGGAATTTTGGAATGAAGCCGTCTATCGAATTGAAATCGACGGCTCCGTCATTGAAATAACTCATCGTGTGAATAACTCGAAAGCAACGAAAGCAATCTCATAAAATGGTACCACAGACTTACCCGCTCACCGGTTATCGAGCTGTTCCGGATTTCGCTGTACCGCCGCACGGCTGGAAGTGGACCGAAGTGTCGGCGATTGCGGTCGATTCAAACGATCGCCTGTTTGTCTTCAGCCGCAGCGAACATCCAGTGATGATCTTCGATCGTGATGGGACATTTGTCGCGTCCTGGGGAGAAGGCGTTTTCGCAAGACCACATGGGATTATGATTGGACCTGACGATACCGTTTACTGCACCGATGATCTCGACCATACCGTCCGTCGATTCACTCCGGACGGCAGTCTCCTTTCGACGCTGGGCACAAGCGGAAAGCCATCAGACACCGGGGCCACCAGCGTGGATTATCGAAGCATTCTTCGCGCGGGTCCGCCCTTTCACTTTCCAACAAATACCGCTTTGTCACTCAGCGGTGAACTGTATGTTGCGGATGGCTACGGGAATGCGTGCGTCCACAAGTTCGCGCCCGATGGCACGCTGATTTCTTCATGGGGAGAACCGGGAAGCGGTCCGGGGCAGTTTCATGTTCCGCATGGGATTGCTGTTGATTCGCAGGGAATTGTCTGGGTCGCTGATCGTGAGAACAGCCGCCTGCAACGCTTCACGCCGGACGGTCAATTCATCGACCAGATGACGGAGATCGCTCGTCCCTGTCAGCTCGCTTTTGATCGTGATGACAACCTCTACGTTGCCGAGCTGGGATATCGATCGGGAATGTGGTCCGGCGTTGAGCGTCCTTCTCCCGATGCCACTGGTGGCCGGATCAGCGTCTTCAATCGACACGGCGCTCGGATCAATCGCTGGGGCGGTGGAGCGAACCCGACGGCTCCGGGTGATTTCTTCGCTCCTCACGACATTGCCCTCAATTCCCATGGTGATGTCTACGTTGCGGAGGTTATATGGTCCGCTGGAGCGAATCGCGGACACGTTTCTTCCGATTGTCATACGCTGCAAAAGTTTGAGAGATGCTGATAGCCGCCTTTTGCTCCGTGAAAAGACCGCCGCGAATCGTTACTTTCGCGAATCGAAAAGTGACACTTCTACAACATTTATGAAAGGCCGCGACCATGCGAGCTTTGAGATTTTACGGCTTCGGTGACATGCGTCTGGACGATATTGAACCACCGCAAATCAAACCACGGCATGTGCTTGTCGAGCCGTTGTGTGTTCAGCCAAGTGTCACCGAAGCCCAGCTGGCATTCGGGATCCGGACTCTGGCTTATGATCGCGTCGGCAAGCGACTCGCCGAATCCGCACCGCTGCAGCTTTTCGGGCACGAGTTCTGTGCCAGAATCATCGAAGTCGGCGAAGGAGTCGATCGGTTTCACGTCGGTGACCGAGTGGCAGCCCGTGCGAAACTTCCCTGTGAAAATTGCACTCTGTGTCTGTCTGGTCGAAGTACGCTCTGTCGACGAGGTCCAGTCATTGGATTTGATCTGCCCGGCTGCTTCAGCGAAGTTGCCATCCTGCCGGAAATTTCCCTCGTGAAAGTGGATGACAGAATCTCCGACAGTGAAGCGGCCTGTTTGCAGTCTTTAAGCGACAGCGTCGCGGCCGTTGAGACTGCGCAGATTCAGATAGGAGATTCAGTTGTAATCTTCGGACAGGGAAGCATGGGCCTTGAGTGTCTGCAGATCGCTCGAATCAGCGGCGCGGGCCAGATCATTACCGTCGATGTCCGAAAAGAATCCTGCGATATCTCTCGCCAGCTCGGAGCAGATCACGCGCTCAATGCGAAAGAATGCGATGTTGTTGAAGCGATCAAAGACCTGACGGATGGTGTCGGAGTCGATGTCGTATTTGAATGCGCGGGCGGTAGTCCAAAACAAGGAATGGCCGGCGTCGCAACCGTCCGACAGGCAATCGATTCCGTACGATCTGGAGGAAAAATCATCGGTGTTTCGTGGTTCGGTCAGCCGTTTGAGGTGGACATCGATCTGCTGCGTGAGCGAAGTTTGCGATACCTGTTTCCCGATATCAGCACTCAGGCCCATCTTCAGCACACGGTGCATCTGGCGGCTTCCGGACGCGTTCGCCTGAAGGAAACGATCACGCATCAGCTCGAAGGACTGGAATCCGTTGCACAGGCTTTCGAAATCACGGCCAACAAATCCAAATACCAGGCAATCAACCCTGCGCAGGTTTTCATCCGACGCTCGTGATTTTTAGACGGCAGATTCTTTTTGGAACTGGCCTGCGAATCGTGGATTGGGCGCCGATTCAAACTCATGTGCGTGACCAATTAGCGCTGGCTGAGGAAGCCGAGACTCTGCATCCATTCTGCGCAGCGTTGCGGCCATTCATTGATCGGCTTTCCGTCTTTACGCATTCCAAATCCGTGTCCGCCCTTAGCGAAAATCTGCAGCTCGGCGGATCGGTCAAGCTTCTTGTATTCCAGATACAGCATGGCGGTTTCGATTGGGTTTGTACTGTCATCGTGAGCCACCATAAAAAAGGCGGGCGGTGCGTCGGCCGGAATGCTGAAGCCCGGTCGAAACTTCGACGGGTCGTCTTTGTCCAGGAATCCTCCGCCGTAGAGGAATACCAGAAAGTCTGGTCCGCGAGGATCGTCCAGATCCGGGTTTTGTGGATAGGTCCGAGCACCGCGATCCCATGCGGCGTGCCCGGCCAGGTTCGCTCCCGCCGAAAAGCCAAGCAGGCCGACTCGCTGCGGATCGAGCTTCCATTCGGCCGCGTGCTTCCGTACGAAACCAAGAGCTCGCTGAGCATCCTGCACGGGAAGTTCAAACATTTCTTTGTCGTCCCTTGTCGGCGTACGATACTTCAACAGCACCGCGGTGACTCCCAACGAGTTGAGCCATTCGCAGACTTCAGTCCCTTCATGAGCGTACGACAGAAACATAAAACCGCCGCCAGGGGCCACAATCACGGCGGTGCCGTTCGGCTTGTCGGGCCGAAAAACAGTGACGGTCGGGTTGGTAACATCCGTGATTCGGTTCGGTTGAGATCCACCATACGACTGAATAAGTTTAATTGTCGCCTCGGACTTCGGCACCATCGCAGTTGGTGGTCCGTCAGGCCAAAGCTCATACGTCATGGGCTCGTCTGCGACGCTGATGTTTGCCATAACACAAAGCACCAATAAGCTCAGCCACACTGTTTTCATATCGTTTATGTTCCTTAACTATTTCAGACATTAGCCGGTGGACGCCGCTGGTCGCACCACCCGTGATAGAACGATCCATCGCAGAATTTCCTGCGCACGGTGGCGCAGAAATGGAGGAGGTGGCAGCCTCCCGCACGTCCTCGGTCCTCGTCAAAATGCTGCGAAGCCGCATTGTGCACGCAGAGGTTGCGAACTAAGCGGTTGATACGGGCGAATTGTTGGTTTTTGAAAGGTCCGCATTTGGTGCGTACGCCCACACTTTCTTTTCCAGAAGCGAGGCCGTGCCTGTGATCGTTGCAAACGCGACATCAGCGGCATCGCGTCCCATTCCAATACGAACCAGTCCAAGGGGAGACGCGATTCGAGTTGGATCGAACAGATACCACTGACCGTCCAGCCAGGCTTCCATAACACCATGGTAATCCGGCGGTTCAAGATCTACGGCGTATCCGGAAATATATCGCGCGGGAATTCCGACACCACGACACAAAGAGATCGCAACGTGAGAATAGTCACGACACACTCCCGTCCGCTGAAGCAGCACATCCGAAGCCGTCGTCGTGCCGTTCGTACTTCCCGGTGTATATTCGAGGTGGTCATGAACCCAGTCGCAAATCATTTGAACACGAGCATACCCGTGGCTCAGTTGACCAAATTCCTCAAATGCAAAGCGTCCCAGTAAATCACTTTCGCAATAGCGGCTGGGGTTAAGATACGTCAATACGTCCGGAGGCATCTCCGCAGGAAGCGACTCGCGAATGTCACCGCTGCGTTCAATAACAGGCGTCACTTCTACGGAAGCATCGTACTTAAGCGTCAGCCGACAGGGGTCCACGACGACCCGGTGCAGCCGGTTTCCGTCCGGTCCGATCTGACAGGATTCGATGTTCAAACCGGGATTGGCAGTCAGGTTCTCGTTGTTCACAAACTGATGCTGAGTCCAGCTGGCCGCAATCTTCAGAAGCAGCACGGTTGGCCGCTTAATGTCATAGACGAGTGAGCATCCTATGTCGATTTGAGTCATGTTTCGTAGTCTCCGGAAAACTATCGATTGAAAAGTGATGATGCCCATTGCATCGGCAGAGTTTTTACGGATTGAGCCAGATCGCTGGTCCACTGAGCTGTCGTCGCCGCAAGGTCGGCTTGCGTAAACCGACTGAATCTTGGAGTTAAATCATCACGTCCGAGGACTGCCACATCGATCGGGTAGTCCACATCGGTCACGCTGGTGCGTGTTGCGTCAAATGCAAGCAACGCCAGTGTCACGGCGGAAGGAAGCGACGTATTGTAATTTAATAGTCGGTCCAGAATTGGCTTTCCATAATGAGTTCGACCAATGATGAAGTAGGGGGAGTCTATCGCAGCTTCGATCCAATTTCCCTCAGGATACATATAATACAGCTGAGGAGTTTGGTCCCCGCTAAGTCTGCCTCCAACGATCGCGTGCAGATTGAAGCTATGATTTGTTGCCGCCAGAGACGGTCCATCCTCGAATTTGACGCGACGCAGCTGCTCTCCAACCAGATTGACGAACTGGTACATTCGTTCGCAGGTGATCGCATCCGTTCGAAGTTTCTCATCGACGTAAGTCAGCGTCTTATCGCGAACAGATCGCAATCCGCTCGTCATCGTAAATAGTGATTGTCCCGCATGCTGAAACTCGGCCAACTTCTGCTTATTCACTTGTTCGCTGTCGCGAACAATGCGGGTGTCTGCAAGTGCGACAATTCCATCATTCACTTTGATCCCCACGCAGAAAGTCATGAGGGCTCTCCGCGATCCGAACAGATCTGATTAACTTGGTCCACGTTCGGTTTCTCCGGACGGTTGAATGGCCTTCTCTCTGATGTGAAGAGTCCCACTGAGCATCTTGTGTGCCAAATCAATCCTCGCACAATGGATGCCCGTGTTCCAGCAATGTTGCCCCACGATTGGCCTGGAATTGCTCTTCTTTCTTGCACCGCTAGCCTTCGCGCGGAGGTTCGCCCGCCGAGGGGATTCCCAGACGATCAATGACCAGACTGCTCCATAGGAGCGTTCGCGAGGAAGGAAGGAAGGAAGGAAGGCGGCTTGGCCGAACTGTTCGCATGTTTGACTTAACACCACCAGCGGGTGCCGCAACTTTGTTTTGCACCGGATGGCTTTTCAAACGCCGTCACCGGGAGACCGTCAGACTGCGTTACGACCGTCAGCCTGCGTTACACTGAACGCGAGTAGCTTGTGCCATTTTTGTCATCCTGCGCAAGGCAGCGCGTCTCGCAGGATGTCGCGTTACACTGCCTCTTGGGCGAGAGCCTTTGTTAAACGCTCAGCATGCCCCCCCCCCCCGGTCTTCACAATGGATATTTCTCGTTGGTAACCCATAGCATTTTATGTGGCCGTTTTATTGCACCCGTCCTCATCGCTTTCGCGATGGTAATCGGATGCCAGCCCAGAGAGACCGCATCTGCCGAATTCGCGCTGACACGCGATGGAAAGCCTGTCGTGACAATTGTCATCGCGGCTGCACCGACACCTGCCGCTGCGTTCGGTGCTGATGAATTGCAGCTGCATGTGCAAAAGATCACGGGAGTGACACTGCCGATTGCGAATGACACCGAGCAGATTTCAGGCGCAAGGATACTCGTGGGACCGAGCGCTGCGACTTCCCTGCTGGGGCTGCAGGAGAACGAGTTTGAGGATCAGGAATATCTGATTCGCTTCCTCGACAGGGACCTCATCCTCATGGGCAAGGAACAGGCAACCGAATATGCCGTCCATGATTTTCTGGAAAGGTTTTGCGATGTCCGTTGGTACGGGCCAGGCGATTCGCAGATGGTCTACCCGGAAACAGACACTCTCATCGTCGAACCGCGAGAGGTCCGTCGTCGTCCAGCCTTCGCATGGCGTACGATGTTTCCGTGGACGCAGTTCACGATGGCACGCGAATTATACGGCCAGCCGAGCGATGAAGACTTAGCCCTGTTTTGGCGGCGACTTCGCGCGGGCGGAGAGGCGTATGCATGCAACCATTCGCTGGAAGGCTACTATGATCGCTTCTGGACGCAGAACCCACAGCATCCTGAAGTCTTTGTGACCGCACATCCCGACTGGTTTGCGCAGGGCTATTCGGCCACCGATCTGGAAGCGTACGGCGGTCAGCCTCCTCAGTTGTGCTATTCCAATCCAGGGCTGGTGGATCAGGTGGTCAATGACGCTCGGAGGTATTTTGACGGGGAAGGAGCCGCGAACGGGGCCGAAGCGGCGGGCAAATTTTTTGCCATGGTTCCGATGGACAGGGGAGGCCGCGGGCACTGGTGCAAATGCCCTGAATGCCAATCACAAATTGATCAGCAACGTCTCTCTGAAAACAGCTTCGACAGCAATGGAAGCGCCAGTGATTATTGGCTCGGGTTCGTGAATAAAGTGGACCGCGAACTGGCCAAAAGTCATCCTGATGAATACATCTCGACCCTGGCCTATGCCGGCTACTCGTAATACCCACGCCAGGTTGAACCCGATACAACACGGCAAGGGATTTCTATGACTCGTAATGTTAGCCGTCGTCAGGCGATGACGGGTATCGTTACCGCAGCCGGTTGGGCCATCTGCGGATCAGGGCAAAGGGCAAACGCCGCTGAGCTCACGGCCGTGGTTCACGAAACCAAAACCATCAGCCAGGACGCGCAGCACAATCATGGCTGGCCGACGGTGGTTCGACGCAGTAACGGCGAGTTGATTCTGCTGTATTCCGGCGGTCGCGAGGATCACGTCTGCCCCTTTGGTCGTTTGGAACTGATGCGGTCCTGCGACGATGGAAAAACCTGGAGCCCGCCCACCGTAGTGTTTGAGACCAAGATCGACGACCGCGAATCGGGCCTCATGGAAACCGCCAGGGGGACGCTCATTGCGAACACCTTCACGTCGGTGGATTTCTTGGGTCTGCTGGCGGAAGCTGAGCAGATCGCTCCGGGGACTCCGGCCGCCTGGGCTCCCGAACGCCTGAGACGTTGGCAAGCCGCGCGCGACCAGTTGACAGAAGATCCACAACAGGCCGATCCTGGCATGTGGATGATCCGGTCCACTGATGGCGGCCAGACCTGGTCGAAACCAGACAAATCTCCGGTAAGCAGTCCGCATGGTCCGATTCAGCTGGCTGACGGACGACTGCTTCACGCCGGCAAAGAAGTCGTAGGGACGGGACGAACGGGCGTTTGCGAATCGACGGACGACGGTCAGACATGGCAGTGGCTGGCCGAGATTCCCCAGCGCCCCGGCGATAACTCCCAGATTGAATATCACGAATTGCACGTGGTCGAAGCCGTTGAAGGCCGGCTGGTGGCGCATATTCGAAACCATAACGCGAACAATTTCTACGAGACTCTGCAGACCGAATCGTCCGACGGCGGCAAGTCGTGGACATTGCCGCATACGATCGGCGTCTGGGGTTTGCCTTCGCACCTGCTGCGACTCAGGGATGGCCGTTTGCTGATGTCCTATGGTTATCGTCGAACGCCCTTTGGCAATCAGACGCGGGTGAGTAACGATCAAGGCCGCACCTGGTCGAAAGCGTTGACCATTTCTGATGACGGTGTTGGCGGAGACCTTGGCTACCCGTCCACCGTGCAACTTGCAGACGATTCGCTTTTGTCGGTCTGGTATGAAGGAGGTTCGTATCAGGGGCTGATCGCCGGGCCACATGCCGTGCTGCGACAATCGCATTGGACTCTGATCGAAAAATAAGCCTCGTAGCAAGCCTCATCGTTCAGATTGCTGCACTGCGAAAGCATAGAAGGTACCAGCGAACGTTTCTGTCAATTCGGTTCCTGCCACCTTTACGGTGTTCCTTGATCGCAGGGTATGTTTGAGTTGCAGGCGGGCTGCGGACTGCGTTAACCATGTTGCACTACCGTAAGGCGTGCCGCGTTTAACACTGCGACGAATCGCCTCCAGCTCTGCTTCCGTTTGCGGTTTATTCAAATGGGATCTCCACTGACGTGGCCGAGGTACGGGCCACTCACTGAGAATCAAGCGGGACTCTGCGCCTCCATTTGCCATTCGCCACGCACTGCCGTACTTCCAGTCTTCAGCTTGTTCGCACAATGACGCTCGCAGTGGATTTCGTTCAACGTAACGCAGCACGGTAAGCAGGTGCTTGTCACTTTCGATCGGAAAAGTCTTGAATCTCCCCTGATACAAATGCCCTGAGCCTTCCGTGTGATAGTGGGCGTGCCAACGCATGGCATGCGTGTGTGTCAGCCATCGAAAGAATTCAGACAGTTGTTGGTCCGTCCTTGGTTGAACCACAAAGTGCCAGTGATTGGGCATCAGACAATAGGAAAAAATCGGCAGTGGAATTCGAGCGACGGCTTCGGCAAGCACTCGATCGAATGCTTCGTAGTCGTCCGGCTTTTCAAACAGTGTCAATCGCGCCACAGCTCGGTTGAGCACATGGAAGCACATTCCAGCCGGGCATTTTCGAGGACGTCGGGGCATCTCCCCAGCGTAACAATGCAAAATCACCGTGTAAAGCGAAACGATGAGCTGCGTCCCCTTTTGCCTTTTCAAAAACCGCTGCTTGCTGTTGCCGCTGAATCTGCTCAGTCACTCGCCAAGAACGTCCGTTTTCGACATACTTCCACACGTTCAAACTTAACCGCAATCGGAGTGCCGAACACTATTGGGCCTGACCCCTTTGTTCCCCTCCTTCATGATAAATTCCGCCACAGTGCCATTCGTTCCTGACACCTTTTTGCTCTTCACCTTTTTTCTCTTGGCGAATTCGCCATCACAAAATGAATAGCAGAATAGTCGCCAGCTGCAGTAGATTAACGATTGCAAGTCCAATGCTGACGATGGCGAGAAATCGTGCGGAAGTGTGCCAACCTCGAACAGCGGTAAGGAATCCGACAAAGGCCAACATAACTGCTGACAGCCCAATTTGAAAAGAATTCGTGTTTGATAGCACGACCGCCGCCAATGAGGCGCAAATACTGCATACGTTAATGCCGACTGCTGTACTCTCCCTTTTCGTATTCATGTGCTTATGGCCCACCCGGATCAACACCGGATTCTTGAGGTTCAGGACAAACATAGACACCGCCATGGTAGTAGTGCGCAAAAACCGGTAACCAGCAATTGTTTGCGACGTTCCAATTTTGCCCGCCATTGCGCCGTAGAGTTTCTTCCATCCTCCAGATTTCTATCAATTCCCGATTTGCGGCCTCCGTGCTCAAGCCAACGGTTAATTGAACGCTATAGGGAATCGGCGATGTCTCAATACGATATCCCTTCTTGTCGCCGAGCCACCCGGGCCCAAGGTGCAAATACACCATGGTGGTCTTCTCTGGAATCCTAGTTGGTAGTTCGACGAGAATATAACCGTGCCCCATCCATGTCCAAACTTCCCGTCGATAAAGCGGAGTATCTGAGAATCTGGTTTTAAAGTGATCTGGGTCTAACACGGTAGTCGGTGGTGGCGGCGGCGGATCTTCTGGCGTCAGTGGCGCGTTATTCGCGCGATTCTCCCACCAAGGACTATTGCAGACTTCTCCATCTGGATTGGCGGGCCGCAGCACTGGAGGCGCTGGTGTTGAGTAGCCGGGCCACTCATCGAATTCATCTAATCCAGTTGGGTCATGTTTACTTGCAGATTGATTCCCAACGTACCGACTCACGTTCGCATCACCCGCAGCAAATCCCATCGGGTCGTCGTTGAGGAACTTTCCAAGTACCGGGTCATACCAGCGGGCGCGGTAATACATGAGGTCGGCGTCGGCGTCGTAGAGTTGGCCGGTGTAAGAAACGAGTGGCGAGAGGCGAGCGTCGAGTAAGGCACCTGCCGAGTCAACGACAGAGGAGATGGCTCCGAAGGCGGTGAACCGGATGTGTTGAGCGATGGTAGTTGATGAATTGCCGTTTACAATAGTCTGCCGCACCCAATCTCGCGGTGTACCCTGATGGTCGGTAAGAGCCCAGAGCGGATCACCAGAAGCAGATTCGACAGCGAAAATTTGGTCGACGGCAGGGCCGGTGAAGAAGCGAGTAGCGACCGGAGAGGAGCTAATCCCATCCGCGTCGGCGTCGGTGAATTGGAAAAGGAGTTGGTCGGTCCATCCGGCCTGGTTGAGAGCTCCATTCGGGCCACCGATGTGGATCGAACCGGCGGCATCGGCCAGTAACCCGGCTCCGTCATAGACGAAGGTTTCTCGACGATCCATGATTGCGTCTCCGTTGTCGTCGACGGACTTCCCAATGCGACGTCCCAGTGCATCGTACTGGTACTCCACCGATTTTGTCACGGTGTTGTTGTAGGTTTTATAGACAACCGAGATCAATTGGTTGGCGTGGTTCCACGAATACTCCACCTTGTGGCCGGTGGCGATGTCGGTTTTGCTGGTGCGATTGCCTTCGGCGTCGTATTCGTAAACTGACGTGCCGTCGTTGAGGATTCGGTTGTGCGAAGCGACGGTGGTTGACGAAGAAATGCGATTTCCGTTCGCGTCGTACGAGAATGATTCGTCGGACTGGCCAGTGTGATCGGCACCGGTGAGCTGGCTTGTCGCGTCATACGCATACGTCGACAATCCATCCCGCACAGAATTCATCGACGTCAATCGATCGGCAGCGTCCCATGTGTACGTGTAACCGGCGATCGAAGAAGACTGAGCCGCCCCGCCCGTGAAGCCCGCATGTTGAAGACTCGTCAAACGGCCGGCGGTGTCGTACGAAAAGTTGGTGCTCGCGATCGGATTTGCGGTGGTGAGCGATTCATAACGAGCGAGCGAAGTGAAGCGTCCGGCCGCGTCGTAAACCATGTCCACACGCTTGTCCTGAATAGAGTCACCAGCGGATGAGTTCCCATCCGTTTGTGTCACCTGCGTCATGCGACCGGCGGTGTCATAGCTGTAAGCGTTGACGAAGTCCGCGACCGAATTCATGTTCGCCGATAAGCCTGATCTGCGACCGAGCGAATCATACGAATTCGTCAGTGTCACCGGTGTTGCGTTGATAGTGCCCGCGTTGCTGGATGTCAGCAGTCGCCCCATGATGTCCCACGTGAATGAGTTCACCGCGTCGTTATCAGCAATTGAGGTCACTCGCATGGCCGCGTTGTAAGTCGTCGAGATCTTGTTGACGGCCGCACTGCCGATTCCAGCAGTCAGCCAGTTCTGCTGAATCTGTCGGCCCAGATGATCATAGCCAAAAGTGATCGTGCGACCGTTTCGATCCGTGCGAGACGTCACCTGGCCCGCAGCGTCATACACATACGTGCGAGTTGCGGCCGACGCAAAAGTCCCGCCGGGGACCGTCGGGGCACTTTGCGTATCTGTCAGCATCTGCCCCACGGCATCGTACGTCCACGACGTCGCATTGCCGACCGGATCAATCAAACGCGTCGATCGACTCAGCACATCGTATTCGTAGCTGGTGACTCCACCGTTGGCATCCGTCGACGACGTTAATCGGCCGGCGTTGTCGTACACATAAGTCGTCGCGTTGTTCAGACCATCCACAACCGACTGCGTCAGGCCCGCCGCATTAAAGATCACGGTCGTCGAATGCCCCAGCGCATCGGTGGACTTGATCTTGCGGCCCCATTTGTCGTACTCAAAGGTAGAAGTTTGGCCAGTCGCATCGGTGACGGACACCAGATTGCCGTTGGCATCGTAGACGGACGATACCGTGCCCGCCGGATCGGTCGCCGAGACTGCTCGCCCAATTCCGTCATACGTGATCGTCGATGACAGTGATAATGGATTGGCTCCGGAACCGGTGACGGTTTGCGACGTCACTTGTCCAGCCAAATCGTAGACGATCGTGACAAACGAACCGTCAGCGGCTGTCTGCTTGATCGTGCGGCCGTTGATGTCGTATTGCACCGTCGAAACTCCTCCGTCAGGAGCGGTCGACGAGATCATGCGGCCAAGAACGTCATACGTCGATGTCATAACAGGAGCCGGCAAGCCTCCGCTCCCATCAGGATCCGGCAACGTAACGCTGGTCGTGTTTCCATATGCGTTGTAGGCAAATGACGTTGTTTCTCCCAATGCATTTGTGCTGGTCAACACTTGTCCTGCGACGTTGTATGTCGAGCTCGAGGAATACCCCAACGCATTGGTCACGCTCGTCTGAAATCCAGCGGCGTTGTAGCCCAACGTGGTGATTCCACCCAATGCATCCGTTACCGACATTGTCCGACCGAGCGCATCATACGAATACGTTGTCACCGCTGCCGACAATGGCCCGCTGCCGTCGGGATCAGAACCTGTCGATGTGAGCACTCGTCCGGCCGCATCATAAGTAACGGTCGACGTCGCTCCGGCCCAATTCGTCTGCGAGACTGCTCGTCCCAGCAAATCGTAAGTGATCGTCGACGTCGCATTGGTCAACGGGCCGGTTCCATCGGGATCGGTCAATGTGGTGCTCGATATCTGGTTATCGACGTCGTAGGTGTACGTCTTCAGCAACACATTGTTTTGAAACTCTCCATCAACGCGTCCAAGGCCATCAAAGTTGTAAGCCACCGTCGGTTGCGGCAGAGGTCCGCTGCCGTCTGGATCGGGGAGGATGATGGCCGCAACACGTCCCATCCAGGAATACTGATACGAGGTCGTCCGGCCCAGTTCATCGGTAACTGATTCCACCTGATCAAGTGCATTGTAGGTCCAGGACTTGCTGGAGCCGTCGGGATTTGTCTGTGAAGTCTTGCGTCCGAGTGTGTCGTAGACCGAAGTGACCGTCGCTGCCGTCAATGGGCCTGTTCCGTCAGGATCTGGAATCGTGACGGATGTTTGCTGGCCCCGGATGTTGTACGTAAGCGTAGTCGTCACACCTGCTGGAGACGTGATTGACGCCAAAGTTCTGTTCGAATTCCACGCATACGTCGTGGTTCGGCCAAGCTCATCCACCGCGTTCAATGAAAGATTTTGAGCGTTATACGTCCAGGTGCGAACTGCACCAGTTGGCAGTGTCAATTGAGTTTGATTGCCGCTGGTGTCATAGACTGAAGTCGTGACAGGCGCAGGCAATGGTCCGCTCCCATCGGGATCGGGCTGCGTCACGGTAAGCACTCGTCCCTTGGCGTCACGAGTCATCACCGTTTCCGCGCCGAGCGGATCAATGCTCCGAATAACGTTACCGAGTGAATCGACGCCCAATTGTTGAATTCCGCCGAGTGGATTGGTCCATGTGGCCAAGGCGTTCGCCGGCAGAGTTCGAGCGGCTGGACTCGTGGTTGTGCCAACGCCGGATGCCGTATTTGCCAGTCCCACCAACGCCACTGGAGCAAACGACCATGTTCCGCCATTCGGAAGGACTGCAGAAGCCAATCTTCCGGCGAAGCTATACGTCAACGATGTTGTTCGCTGGGCCTGATCGACCGACGACGCCAATAAGCCTTCTGCGTTATACGAATACGTCATCACCGGCGGTGCCCACGGCCCCATCGCGGCGGCTGAGTGGCTGGTAATGGTTTGCAATTGTCCATTCGTATCGTGCGTGAGATTGACAAATCGCCCCGCGAAATCCACAACGTTGCTGAGTTTGCCATTCAGATAATTCAGGTTTGTGATTCGTCCGAAGACGTCGCTGACGCTGGTGAGCAAGCCCGAAATTGAATCCCATCCATATGTGACTGTGTTCCCCAGCCCGTCTACTTTGCTGGTGAGCCGCCCCGAGACGTCGAACGTGTGGTGCCCTCCGTCGGGCAAATTCAATCGCCAAGTTTGATCAGCCTGCTGCATGAGTGGCGAATTTGCCATCATGCCGGGCATTGCCATCCCCGAAGAGCCATACCAATCTTTGTACCCAGCTCCGCTAATAAACACAGTGCCCTCTGCCTGAGGAACCAATTGCTCGAGTCCCGTAACTGTCCAACCTCGCCCAAATGGACTGCTTTCGCGATTTTCGACAAGCACGCTTTGAGTCAACGTCTGAGTTAGAGAAATTATGCCTGTCGAGGCAACAACCTCAATCTGCGCGTCATACTTTCCGGAAGGAAGATTCGAAGTGGCTTGCAGCACAATTCTCAGCGGCGATCCCTGCTGAATTCCCGTGTGATCAATCGTCACGCTTGACTGGGTAAACACGCCATTTGGAAGATCGGAGCCAAACCGGCTCCTCTGCCGACATCAACACTGTTGAGCGAACAGCAACTTAAAGAAATGATCGTTGCCGCTCCGGAGATTCTTTCCAGCGAATGGATGCTGATCGGGCGTCGGGAATCGACGGGGTTTGGCGGACGCATCGATTTGCTGGCGATCGCTCCCGATGGCTCTCTTGTTCTGATCGAGCTGAAACGCAACAAGACGCCACGCGAAATCGTCGCCCAGGCAATCGACTACGCGTCGTGGGTCGAACAGTTGCAGAATGATGCGAATAGGCAAACCGTAAAAAAGTAAGACCCCGGAAAACTCAATGTTTTTCGGGGTCGTGCATTAGTCTTACCAAGCTCGCGCTTGTCTCAAGTACCGTAGGCGGGGGTAACACAAACCGAGTTTGAGCAGGGAAACAACGCACATTTTGAAAATGGTGGCCATCCAGGTGGCCAGTTGGGCACAGACTCCGATCTACAAACGATCATTGCGGCTTGGCCGATGCTAAGTGCTGAGACAATGCAAATGATCGTAGCCATGGTTCAGCAGCAAACAGGGAATCCCGAATGAACTCAGGGGCAGGCATTTTAATCCTGCGGCCTGGAATCTCCATCCGGAGTTGATCGCATGGCCAAATGCGTTCATGGTCATCAAACGAAGTCAGGATGTGATAGGCATTATGGAACGTACAGGCGCACTGCGAACATCAGATTGTGAGACGCCATGTCTGCCACGTAGCTGCCGTTAGTTCCACCGTCCAAAGGCACAGAGGTTGAGCCCATATCGAGGAATCTGTAGCCAAGGTCAAGCTCACAGCGGTCCCCGACCGGGAGAATAAATCCGCCGCCAGCCTGCCAGGCAAAGTTTGACGCTGTCTTCTCGCCGGACACAACGGTGTCATCGACCGTCAGATGGGTGCCAGCGGCCCCAAGACCACCGCCTCCATAAAGCCAGAGCTTTTCGCTCACGGGAACGTCCAGCCACAGGTTAGCCAGAGTCGACCAGTTGTCTGAAGACTTCGCGTCGTAAAAGAATGTGATCGGCCCGGGTGGCCCGGGGAAACTGTTTGTAACGTGCTCAGAATCCTGTCGCCACATTACTTCAAACTCTGGCCTTACACGGAACGAGTCATACTCTTTTTTTAATCCGATCGCGCCCCCAAATCCGACGTTGGAATCGGTGTCATCACCGGAATTTGAAAACAATCCCGCGGTGTTGTATCCACTACTGTCAAGGTTCGCAGCCGAACCAACAAAGTTCGCCTGCACGTACGGGGTGCATTCGCCGTCTCGAAACACCTCGGCGATCTCAATCGCCTCAGCCTGGCCGTGACACACGCTGCCAATAATGAGCAGCGATCGAATGCTAAGCCCCAGCAATTTTCGCATTTGATTACTCCGTTGGATTTTTCACCCGCACAATTCCTCTGCAGTCGGATCGGCATCGCGGAGAGCCTGAGCTGATTCACATACGGCTTTCGAAGTATCGGTAGGAGGAAAAAACGTTTCCGTGGTTTGCTTTCAGAATAATCCGCGCATTCGCCACCGCCCATCGATTACCGGGTTGAAGCTGCATCACCTTCCTCAGGCTTGCTCCGCAATTAGCAGATTCCCGGCCACGATCTCAGCCACACCACGTCCGACCAGAGCAGGAACGTTCTCTGGAGCCTACTCTACAGCCTTTTCAAGAAACTCGGTCGCTTGCCGAAACTGTCTCAGTTCGCTGTAGCCAAGTACCAGCCGATACACAACCACGATAAGTGTGAGGGCACGCAAAAATGGGAACCGGTGGACAACATGCAGGATTGAGAGCGCCGAAGTCGACACCGCCATCACAGGACTCATCACAGACCTGAGGCGATCAGGATCCGAAGCAGTTTGTCTGGCTCGTGGTTTTCATAAATCGGCAGCGCTGCCGATTCGGTTGCGGTGACGGGAATCCTGGACCACTGTCTGGCTCACGCGTTCAGAAATGCACGGTCTTCCCGCGCCCGATCGGGCGATTTGAAGCGATTCTGTCGAGCCGATTCCTGCCGTTTCACGTGGTTTGTCCTCATTGCTTAGCTTCCAGCGATTTTCTCGTTACAGTTTCCACCCGCTGGGGAAGACTGGCCGTGGCCGGGGGCGCAATTGCGCCGGATCTGGATCTGTCAGATTGCTGAAGTCGGACAGTTCCACGCCTCGGTCTCAGTCAACAGTACATGGCCAACCTGCGGGGCAGAACCACACATCCCCGGTTAACTCAACCCTGACCTCGAATTCCTGACCTCACAATCGCATGGCCAAAAAAGCAACGAAGACCGATGCATCCACCGCCAATCTGGGGTTTGAAGCCAAGTTGTGGCTCGCCGCTGACAAGCTGCGGAACAACATGGATGCGGCCGAGTACAAGCATGTGGTGCTCGGGCTGATCTTCCTGAAGTACATCTCGGACACGTTTGACGAACATCATGCGAAACTGGTGGCCGGCGAAGGTGATCTGGCGGGAGCGAATCCGGAAGACAAAGACGAGTATCTCGCGGCCAATGTGTTCTGGGTTCCGAAAGAAGCTCGCTGGGCTCATCTGCAGGCTCAGGCGAAGCAGCCGAGCATTGGCAAGGACGTTGACGATGCCATGGTCGCTCTGGAACGCGATAATCCGCGGCTCAAGGGGGCTTTGAACAAGAACTACGGTCGAGCCGATCTGGACAAGCACCGGCTGGGAGAACTCATCGACCTGATCGGCTCGATTCAACTGGCCTCATCTGCTCCCTCGCCCCTTCCAGGGGAGAGGGCCGGGGTAAGGGGTGAATCGCACCGTTCGTTTGATTTGCTGGGTCGAGTTTTCGAATACTTCCTGACTCAGTTCGCGAGTGCGGAAGGCAAGAACGGCGGCCAATTCTACACGCCATCGTGCGTTGTCCGAGTGCTCGTGGAAATGCTGGCTCCGTATAAAGGTCGCATCTATGACCCGGCCTGTGGTTCCGGCGGGATGTTTGTGCAGTCGGAGAAGTTCGTTGAATCCCACGGTGGCAAGCTCGGCGACATCAGCATCTACGGACAGGAAAGCAATCCGACCACACGTCGACTGGCGGTCATGAACCTTGCTCTGCGAGGTATCGAAGCGGACTTTGGCCCAGAGCATGCAGATACGTTTCGACGTGATCTGCATCCGGATCTTCGAGCTGACTATGTCCTTGCGAATCCGCCGTTCAATGATTCGGACTGGTTCCGCAAGGATGATGATGTTCGCTGGCAATATGGAGTGCCACCGAAAGGCAACGCCAACTTTGCCTGGGTGCAGCATTTCATCCATCACCTTGCCCCGACCGGTATGGCGGGATTCGTTTTGGCCAACGGCAGTATGTCATCGAATCAATCCGGCGAAGGCGAAATTCGTAAAGCCTTGATTGAAGCTGACCTTGTCGACTGCATGGTCGCCATGCCCGGCCAATTGTTCTACAGCACTCAGATTCCGGTCTGTCTGTGGTTTCTGACGAAGAACAAAGCAGAAGCCAAACGCCGCAAACGCAAGGGCGAGACGCTGTTTATCGATGCCCGAAAGCAGGGAACGCTGATCGACCGTGTCCATCGCGAGTTGACGGACACTGACATTCAGAAGATCGTTACCACTTACCATGCGTGGCGAGGAGAAAAAGGCGCAAGTAAATACGAGGACATCGCGGGCTTCTGCAAATCCGCCACAACCGCCGAGATCGCTGGACACGGCCACGTGCTGACTCCTGGTCGCTACGTTGGTGCCGAGGAAGTCGAAGACGATGGCGAACCATTCGAGGAAAAGATGCCGCGTCTCGTTGGCGAACTGCAAGTCCAGTTCGCCGAGTCCGCAAAGCTGGAGCAGGCCATCAAAGCAAACCTGAAGGGATTGGGCTATGGTGGGTGATTGCTATTCAACCTCGGACTGGCCACACGATTGCGATTCAGCCACGAAGTGGCGACAGGGTGTAGCCATGGGCGTGAGCCCATGGAAATCGGGATGTCGATGGGGTTTGAGCCCCAGCGGGGCGACACAAAATCA
>CAMTWR010000028.1:0-91211 GCA_947085455.1 uncultured Planctomycetota bacterium
GCACATCCGCCGGGCCTCCAGTTGCGATCATCTGCTGTCTCCATCAGCCGCGTCCACGTGCTGATTTGATAACTTCAAATCTAAGCTCGCAGACTGCTTAGCAAAGTATCGCAGATTGCCCAGTGTGGCGCAATCGCCCTGATTTCAGAATCCCGCAGCGGACAACGAGCCCCGACCATGATCAAGCGTGATGTTCTCAAACAATTATTTTCGTTGGTGAAACCACATCGCGGTCGATTCCTCGTGGTGGTCTTTGTCACGCTGCTGAGCACGGGCGCGAGTCTGGTGGAACCACTGATCTACCGCGAAGCTATTAATGACATCGCGGGATTGTTCGTCAAGCAGGCCAATGATAAAGCGAAAGTGGCTAGCGGTAAAGAACTGGAAACCGGCCCGGGGCCATTAGAAGATTTCCTGCATCGGCAGATTCACCGAGCACATGAAACAAAGCTCGCACCTCCCGTTCCCGCAAAGAAAACACATGAGATGCAGCCACACAGCACTTCCCATGTAGCAGAACGCACCCCGGGTGAAGCCGTTCACACGCTGCTGATCGCGGTGCTTTTGATGCTGGGTGTAAACGTGCTGAGCTATATTCTGTGGCTCTATGCGGAAAACAAGAAGGCACAACTGGACTGCGACATCGAGCAGGAATTCGTTCAGGGCGCATTTTCACATGTCCTGCGATTGCCACTGTCATTCTTTGGGAAGCGAGCCCCGGCGGCCATCGCAAAACAGATCGACCAGAGTGAAGCTGTCAGCGCCATTATCGGTGCATTCTCTCAAAGTATCCTGCCGGAAACCATGAGTCTGGTTGGCATTATCGCCATCATGTTTTGGCAAAACGCAATGCTTGCGGTGATTTCGGTGTCGCTGATTCCGATTTATCTTTTCGTTGCGTGGCGGTCATCACAAAAACTGGAAACAGGCCTGAATGAGTTCTATGAGATATGGGAAGATGTCGGCGGCCGCATTCCTACGGCGATTGAAGGCATCAAGACGGTAAAGCTCAGCGGTGCGGAAGAGCGCGAAGTGGAAAGCTATGCTCAGGTCTCTCGACCAGCCTACCAGAATTATGTCGATCGAACGATCCTTGCCAACAAGTTTGCATTCTGGGAAGGCATCATCAGTCATCTTGCAACGGCGATGGTTTTGACTTGCGGCGGCTATATGGCACTGGTTAACAAGTTGACGCCAGGTGATGTCATCATGTTTGTTGCGTATCTTGATCGACTGTATTCACCCATCGACGAATTGTGCAGCCTGTGGGTGAATACGCAGCAATACATCGCATCTGTGGCACGTGCCTTTAGGCTCCTTGAGAATCAAACGGTTGAACACGTCGGACAGCCACTGCATGTTCTGGACGGCCAAGTTGAGTTCAAAGACGTGTGCTTTTCATACAACGAACAGCGCCAAGTGTTGAAGTCGATCTCGATGATGTTCAAGCCTGGCCAGATCACGGCTCTTGTCGGTGGCAGCGGTGCGGGAAAGACCACGGCCGTGGACTTGCTGCTCAAGCTTTATGAGCCACAGCAGGGGGAGATTCGGATCGATGGCCAATCATTGGCCGATCTGGATGCATCCAGTATTCGTGCCAGTATTGGAATGGTGGCTGCCGACGGAGCCATCTTTCGCGGGACTCTGGCGAGCAATCTGCGATACAAGAAGCCCGATGCAACGGATAATGAGGTTTTGGCTGTTGTTGCACAGGCTGGACTGAAAAACCTCCTTGCGCGGCTGCCGGAAGGACTGAATACGCCAGTTGGCGAAAATGGAATGGGATTGAGCGTTGGCGAACGTCAGCGAGTGCAGATTGCCCGAGTGCTCCTAAGTCGACCAAAGATCCTCGTTCTGGACGAAGCAACTGCGAATCTGGACTACAACACGGAAGCTGAGGTCAAGCGTGCGATTCAGTCACTTCGCGGCGAATGCACGATCATCATAATCGCACATCGTTACAGCATGGTGGTTGACGCCGATCAGGTTTATGTCCTCAGCGATGGTCAGGTCATTGAGAATGGGACTCCTGAGGCACTAAGAGAAGCTGGTGGCTGGTTTGCTGCGTTTGCCAATGTCGTGGAAGAGGATGAAGATGCGGCCGAAGAAGAAGTTGCAGCCGAAGGCGGGCTCGAGGAAGAAGCTGTTGACGCCGATGAGACGGAAAGCGATTAACGCTGCTTCACTCGGCATCGCCACCAACCGGGCCACTGCGTCTGATTCAATTGACACGGCGGACGCTGCGTCTCCGGTGATCGAACGTTTTTGGGCTTACGTTGCGGCGATCACCAGTGCCGCCGTGACTCTGTTGGCGTTTCTGATTCCATCGATCCAGGACCAGTGGGATCGATTTCATTCTCGTCAGATTATCGAGCAATACATATCGCTTGGTGATGATTGTGTCTCTGAAGAACGCTTTGACATCGCAGAAAAAGCCTACGAGAAGGCGTTCGAGCTGTCACTTCAGTCGCGAGTCGATATCGAAATGAAGCGACTCAGCGCGCGGGTGAGACGCATGAGCATGATGACGGAATGGGCAACGGCACCGCCGGAAGAACTTGAAGACGTCGACTTTCAGATGCTGCTGCATATGCAGACTGGAAAAAGCCAGTTTCACGAACGTGTTCTGACATTGCACAGCTATGGGTCATTCCTCGCTGGGTCTGGGAAAACTACTGAAGCCGCGGTCGCACTCAAGGAGGCCATTTCACTGGAGCCAAACAACGCTCTATTGCATGTCAGTATGGGAAATGTGAATGATCAGGCAGGTCAAAAGGACGCGGCCATCACCTCATACCTTACTGCGATCCGGCTTGAACCGGGGAATATTACAGCTCCTTACAATCTTGGGTTGCTCTATCGAGAACTCGGACGCTTGGGCGAAGCTCGGACTTCGCTCTCGCAGGCACTGCGTCTGGATCCCGAGGATAAGGTCACGAAAGAACAACTGGACGATGTCGAGAAGCAGATCGAGACTGAAAAGTCGACAAACCCCTAATCTGTAAAGGCGAGGAAAGAGGTTCCGCACCGGCGTCAATCACGAGATGAAGTGGCTCCAGAACATTGGTACGAAGCGCGACCTGCGATCCACTTGCGTTAACCAAGGCCAACTACGCTGATAGGCTCTGGTTCTGACGGAGTGTTAATCAGTCCGAGAACTTCAGCAATTCCGGATGTCCTCCAATTGCGGCGACGTTCGCAGAAATCATGAAGCAGTTGTGCATGCCCCGTGTTGACTGCGTGAATTTCCGCGCCTCGATTTGCAGGACTCTCAGAATCCTGCCGCATCCGTTGACGTCCCTCAGCTAAATTTTTTTGAGCCAATTCGGCTCGCACCACGGGAATCTCACGCGGAGCTTGGATGCCCAGACGAACAGTGTTTCCCTGTGTTTCCAAAATGACGATTTCAATGTCGCCACCAATCAGGATCGCCTCATTTGGCTTGCGTGAGAGAACCAGCATTTCAGAACTCCGAGTTTAGGTTTGGGGGTGCAGGGCAGATCGCTTTAAAGCAGGGTTCATGCCACAATCGGCAGAATCCGCCGATACGCTTCCCGTGAGACGTAAAACGGTACCGGCGGTCTTCAAACACTGACTCTGAGTGTTGTGCAGGTTTTTTGCTGGTGATCACTCGATGGAGACTGGCACGTTTCAGATCAACCTGAGCGGAAGTTTTCCACCGACCGCTGACCTACGCCACCACATGCAGCGAGAACTGCGTCCAGCAGGCTTCGCCAAACCTGCGTCTCGTGCCACGTCGACTCCAGTTGGACAGCTCGCTCTGCCAGGGAAATCGCCTGGGAATGTTCCTGGTTCTGAAATGCTTCCAATGCCCGATGAGCAAGATGTTGGGCTGTGGTCGCATCGTCCTCAATTCGCCGTACCCAATCAGCGGCCTTTCGCCATTCTCGTGTTTCTTCGCCGCTGGTGGCATCTGCCAGCCGCAGAAGCTGAGACGATCGCAAACCCTGGACATTCAATCGCATTTCGCCGAACTCGGTCGACCAATCGCAAGTGATCCACCTGTTTTGGGCTGCTTCGAATGCAGCGATAACGGGTTGGGTGAGCATATCAGGCAAGATTATGTTTGAAGGCAATAACCGGGAACTGCTTTGAGCAAATGACACGTGACTCAGGGCTGTTTCCGCATTTGTCATGCCTGTCTGCTGGCAATTGACGGTGGAACCCGGAGAATTAGAGTTGGTCGGTGATTTGCCAATGTCTTTGGCCGGGTGGATGTGCGGTTGGTTCTTGTCGTGATCGAATTGCCCTAATGCCGACGTTGTCAAACAACTCCACATGGGTCAATACTCTTCTGGCTGCGGCGGCGGTGGGAGTGATTGTTCTCTGCATTATCGGTGGCTACACGAACTGGGACGCCGCACACAACAGTGAAGAAATCGTGCGGAATTCGCAGGTACAGCAAAACGCACGAAGCGTGCTGGCCGGAATGAAAGACGCTGAAACAGGTCAGCGTGGTTTTCTGATCACTGGAGATGAATCCTATCTTGCTCTATTTCATGTCGGTCTCGGGCGAGCAACCGAGCACCTCGCGTCACTTCACAACGACAGTCTGACGGGGCATTTGATGCCGGAGCAAATTGACCGGCTGCAACAGGGTGTCGAAGAAAAGCGAGTCAAGCTTCAGGAAGCAATTGACGCACGACGGGAAGGAACCGATGAAGAGGCATTCAATAAAGCTCGCGACGTTGTGAAGACCGGTGCAAGCAAGCGGCTGATGGAACAGATTGAAGCTCTGACCAGTGAGATTCTCGCATCGCAGGATGTAGAACTGCGACGGCGCGAGCACCTGGCCAATTGGCTGGCTGCTCAGAATGTCGCAACACTCGCCATCGGTCTGGTTCTGACGCTTGGAACATTTCTGGCAGCAGCTCTGGTAACTCGTCGTGAAACGTCTGAACGCAACCGCGCTGTCACGAAGCTTCGTACCGAACGTGCACGTCACATTGCCGTCATTGACGCATCCATGGATGCTGTTGTTGCGGTTGATCACACCGGTGGCGTCGTCATGCTGAATCCGATGGCAGAAGTTCTGTTTCAGCTTCGAGAGCGTGACAACGCCGGCCAGCCGTTTGAAAACTACATATCGGAACAGGATCGCTCATTTTTTAAAGTTCTTCTGAACCCGCAAGCCACAAACACACCAGTTCGCAGCAATGTTGACAATGGGCAGATCGTCCACGGATTGAAATCTGACGGATCCCTGTTTCCTGCTGAGGCCGTGGTTTCTCGTTCTGAGATCGATGGCCATCTGCTCTTCACTGTGATGTTACGAGATGTCTCCGAACGCGAAACCGGGCGGCTCCGTTTGCGGGAACAGACGGCGATCCTGTCGAGAATTCGAGATTCCATTCACATCCGCGACATGAACGACAGAATTCTAACCTGGAACGAAGGGGCTCAGCACCTTTTTGGCTGGACGGCGGCTGAAGCGACCGGAATCATTGCCAATACACTATTGCCAGGCTACTCGTCACAGGACGAAGAGGATATTCGAAAAGACTTGCTGGCGAACGGCACATGGAATGGCGAACGTGACGTCACTACAAAAGACGGGCAAGTTCGTACAATTGAATCCCGCCGTTCACTCATCGTTGATGGAGCCAGTGCTACAAAGTCACAACTGGTCATTGATATCGACATCACCGACGAAAAACGTCGTGAACGAGTTGAACGCCGTTCGCAGCGACTGGAGAGTATTGGGACACTGACGAGCGGAATCGCTCACGATCTCAACAATATTCTGACGCCCATTACGATGGGAGCGAGGTTACTTCGCAATCATTACAGCGACCCAAAGGTTTCCGGGCTGATTGACACAATCGTATCCAGCGCGGATCGAGGCACCGGATTGATTCGTCAGTTACTTTCCTTTGCCGGAGGCGCTTCCGGACCCCGAAAACTTGTCCAAATGAAGGATCTCATCGAAGAAACCTATGGCATCCTTCAGCACACACTAACCCAGACAATCTCGATTCAGAGTAAGGTGGACCCATCTCTTTGGTCGGTAATGGGGGACGCCACTGAACTCTCGCAGGTCTTGATGAATCTCGCGATCAATGCTCGGGATGCGATGCCAAATGGCGGACAGCTGACGTTTGAGGCGGAGAACACCACACTGAGGGAAAACGCTGTTCAGGTCAGCCTGCCTCGTGGTCGCTATGTCAGTATTTCCGTGATCGATACTGGAATGGGAATGAATCACGACGTCATGGAACGGATCTTCGATCCCTTTTTTACCACAAAAGATCAAGGGAAAGGAACTGGACTTGGTTTGGCGACCTGCATGGGAATCGTCAAGAGTCACGATGGTGGGTTTGCGGTGTACAGCGAACCTGGAAACGGCACAAAGTTCACGTTCTATTTGCCTGCCCAGAATGGCGGCATCGGCCAGTCAGTGGCCTCAACCGAGGCTGACCTTCCGTCAGGCAACCTTCAGGAAATTCTGCTGATTGATGATGAGTCGTCCATCCTGTTAGTCGCGAAGGCAACCCTTGAACTTCACGGCTACATTGTGCATACCGCACTTGGCGGCGCTGCGGGTATCAAACTGTTTGTTCAAACCTCTGCCGACATCAGCGCCATCATCGTGGATATGATGATGCCGGAAATGGATGGCAGTGAGACCATCCAAGCGCTGAAATCGATTCGGCCTGACGTCCCCATTATCGCCAGCAGCGGACTGAGGAAGCCCGAATTTGGAACTGGAGCCAATTCCGCCGTAGCGTTCCTTTCCAAACCGTACAGTGACGAACAACTTCTGAAGACGCTTCAGAGAACGCTCAGGGCGCAGTGATTAAATTGATTGAAGCAAAGCTTACCGATGATCAAACTTCTTGTAGTTGATGACGAACAGTTGATTCTGGAGTGTTTTCGATACGCCTTTCCGCGTCCTCAGTACGAACTGATGACGGCGACAAATGCTGCCGACGGTCTGGCACTGTTCCGTTCCAAATCACCCGACGTTGTTCTTTCAGATATACGTTTGCCTGGTTTGTCGGGCCTTGAATTGTTTCAGCAATTCCACAAAGTCGATGCGCGGATACCGATCATCCTGATGACGGGGCAGGGAACCGCAGGAACGGCGATTCAGGCCATGCAGGCAGGAGCTTTCGAGTACATTCTGAAGCCGTTTGGCCCCGAGACTCTGATTCCTCTTGTGGAGTCTGCCGCCGAGACAAGCCGCCTCATGCGGACACCTGCGAGACTGCCGGTCGACAACGGGCGGGATGCAGGAAGCGACCTGTTAATCGGACAATGCACGGCGATGCAGGAAGTTTATCGAGCCATCGGGCGCGTCGCGTCGCAGCATGTTACCGTGCTGATTCTGGGCGAAAGCGGTACCGGCAAGGAAGTAATCGCCCGGGCAATCTACAATTACAGCCAGCGTGCAGAAAAGATATTTCTCGCGATCAACTGCGCCGCTATTCCCGAGAACCTCCTGGAGAGCGAACTCTTCGGTCATGAAAAAGGATCCTTCAGCGGCGCTGATCGCAAACGAATCGGAAGATTTGAGCAGTGTTCCGGAGGAACGTTGTTCATGGACGAGATTGGCGACATGACGCCGTTGACTCAGACCAAAGTGCTGCGGGTTCTGCAGGATCAACAGTTTGAGCGTGTTGGAGGTACGGAGACGATTCGAACAGATGTACGATTGATCGCTGCAACCAATCGAAATCTTGAAGCGATGATCGAGAAGGGGGATTTTCGAGGGGATCTGTTCTATCGCGTGAATGTCTATACGATCACTCTTCCGCCATTGCGCGATCGTGGAGATGACATCGAACTACTTGCCGAACACTTCTGCAAACTATTTGCTCAGGAACTCGGCAAAGAGATCACAGGCATTGCTCCCGAGACGATCGACAGGCTCAAAGCCTATCGCTGGCCGGGGAACGTGAGAGAACTTCAAAGTGTAATTAAACATGCATTGCTGGAATCGACTGGTCCTGTGCTTGTTCCCGCATTCCTGCCCGAATCGGTTCGAGGATCGAAACGAAGGCTGGAGTCACATGACGTAGATTACGATCATCCAGAATCAACGCCAATGCGGCCAGGAAATCCGCCTGCCCCTGGCCATTCTGCCGAGAGTTCTCATGCGACTACTCAATGGTCGCAGTTTATCGAGGATCGCCTCCTTGCAGGTTCTGAATCGATCTATGACGACGCACAACAGCTTATGGATCGTCATGTGATTCCACTTGTTCTGCAACACGTCAACGGAAATCAATTGCAGGCGGCCAAGTTGCTCGGCGTTTCCAGAGCCACATTGCGCACCAAGTGCAGACAGTATGGTATCACCGTTGACAAGGTTGTGGATGTTGGTGAAACGTAGGGCCACTGGACAACGGCGGATCGATGGCTCAACAGATGAACTGGCTTCACCGGGTTCAGCAATGCCGGAACGCCCCGCTCTCACGTGTATTCACCCGCCATTCTTGCATTCCCTGATTCTGAACGCAAACCGAGAGAGTTTTGATTTGCCAGAACGGCGTGGCACAATTTGTCTGCTGCCGCGACGTTAATTTAAGCCTTCTGAGGAATCCTGCTTAGATGAAATCGACCGCATCAAAATAGTTCGTGCACCGGAGTTCCGCCGTCGACGACAAATCGCGGTCGGCCCTGATGATCCACGTATTGAACATCCTGTGGGATTCCGAAGTACCGAAACAGTGTGGCCGCAAGGTCGGCTGGTGTCACCGGTCGTTCTTTAATTGTCCCACCGTCGGCCTCCGATGCTCCGATCACCTGACCATGTCGCAGTCCGCCACCGGCGAGGCACATGGACATGATTTCTGGCCAGTGGTTGCGTCCGTCGGTGCTGTCCTGTGTTCCCATGATGGGCGTTCGGCCAAACTCGCCCATGGCGATGATCAGCACTTTGTCGAGAAGATTGCGACTTTCGAGGTCGCTGACCAGTGTCGTGATGAGATGATCAAACAGCGGCAGAAGCGGGCCGAGTCCTTTGCTGATTCCGCCATACGGAGGAATGTTATCGCCGTGCGTGTCCCATGTTCCGGACGCCCCATGGTAACTCAGGTCAAGTGTTACAAAAGTTGTCCCGGCTTCGACGAGGCGACGAGCGATCAGCGCCTGCTGACACCACAGATGCTTGCCGTATTTATCGCGAGTCTCTGCGTCTTCCTGCGACAGGTCGAATGCGCTACGAGCCCGTTCGCCAAGGAGAAGATCGACGGCCTGCTGCTGATAGGAGTTCAGGGCTTCCATTGACCCATCCTGATCGAGTCCTGCCTTCATTTGATCAAACTGTTGCAACAGACTGACTCGTTCATGCATTCTGGAGGACGTCAGACCCACTGGCATCTGGAACAAATCCCCGCCCGTTTTTCGGCCCGTGTCAACGCCGACATCCGTGTAGACGGGAAGTGTGGCCGCCTTGTCGCAGATAAACGGGTCGTACTGCTTGCCGAGATATCCGGCAAAGGCCAAATGCGATCGTGATTTCATAAATGCGGCGTAAGGCGGCATGCCCGGATGATTGGCTCCGTGACTCTTTGCGATGACAGAAGCAAGCGAAGGATATTTCACCGCTTCCGGATTCACGCGAGGTTCGGCGGCGAGGTTTGCGGTTTGAAAAACCATGTTTGGCTCATGATTGCTGTGTCGAGCATCCACGGAGCGAATGATGGTAAACTTATCCAGCATCGCGGCCTGACGCGGCAGGTGTTCGCAGATAACAACGCCAGGCAGTTTGGTCTGGGTCACTCCAAATGGACCACGATTCACCCACGGGCGTTCAGGCTTACTGTCCCATGTATCAATGTGGCTGGGACCACCGGCCATCCACAAGAGAATGACACTCTTGCCGCTTGGCAAAGAATGGCCGGCTTCACGAGCCTCTGCCTGAGCCTGAAGAAGTCCAGGCAAGGATAATCCGCCTATGCCCGCCATACCGGCTTTGAGCATGGACCGACGGGTGTCAACAAATAAACCTTCTCTGGTTCGTCCAAAGAAGTTTCCGAAAGAATGCCCGGCGTGCTGAGTTTGAACACAGACATGCTGAGGATATGAGTTCCCAGACATGGGCGTCCTCCGAAAGAAGGATCGGCGGCGGAGAGTGAGGTAGGTGGGACCGTCAGGTTACCGAGATTTCCGCACAGCGGCAAGCAGCAATTGCCGCCCGTTGAGTCAGGCACTTCGGAGTCAGGCTGTAGAACCACTGAGTCAGGGTGTAGAACCACTGAGTCAGGGTGTAGAACCACTGAGTCAGGGTGTAGAACCACTGAGTCAGGGTGTAAAACCACTGAGTCAGGGTGTAAAACCACTGAGTCAGGGTGTAGAACCACTGAGTCAGGGTGTAAAACCCCTGACGACAACGCTCACATGTCCGAACGCATCAGCTTCGAAAAGCCCCAGCCCATTTTGGTGCAGTGCTCATGTGTTCTCCGGTCTGAACACGACAAGTGGGCTTATGCCGGTTCAAGCGATCAACTCGTCCACAACGCTGCCGTGGACGTCTGTCAGCCGGAAGTCGCGACCTGCGTAACGGTAAGTGAACTTCTCGTGATCGAATCCGATCAACTTTAGAATTGTCGCGTGCAGGTCGTGGATATGGACATTCTTCTCTACGGCCTTGAAGCCAAATTCATCAGTGGCTCCATGCACATAGCCGCCCTTGACGCCACCGCCAGCCATCCACATGGTGAAGCCCCAGTGATTGTGGTCGCGGCCGTTAATCTTTCCGGCGTTGGCTCCCTTTTGAGGCAGCTCTACCACCGGTGTCCGTCCAAATTCTCCGCCCCAGATAATGAGCGTCTCTTCCAGCATCCCGCGCTGCTTCAGATCTGTCAGCAAAGCCCCGATCGCCTGATCGCATTGCTTAGCCAGACGCCGATGATTGACTTCAATGTCATCATGATTGTCCCACGGTTGCCCTTCGCCATGCCACACCTGAACAAAACGGACTCCGCGTTCGATCAGTCGGCGGGCGATTAAAATCTGTCGGGCCTGTACGCCGTCACCATACATTTCTCGGATATGCTTTGGCTCGCGACTGACATCAAACGCTTCTGCGGCTTCTGTCTGCATCCGGAAGGCGAGTTCGAACGACTGAATACGAGCTTCCAGTTGAGCATCACCGGGCCGTTCTTCGAGATGCTTCTTGTTCAGGCTGCGAAGCAAGTTCAGCTGTCCCGACTGTTCCGAACGAGTCACGCGGTCGTTGCGAATATTCTCAATCAGCTTTTCAAGTTCGGTATGTTTTGTATCAATGTACGTACCCTGGTAAACGCCTGGCAGAAAACCACTCTGCCAGTTTTGTGATTCCTGAATCGGATACCCGCCTGGGCACATCGCGACAAATGCTGGCAGGTTTTGGTTTTCGGTTCCGAGGCCATATGTCAGCCACGATCCCATGCTGGGACGAACCAGTCTCGCTTCGCCGCAGTTCATCAACAACAGTGAAGGCTCATGATTGGGCACATCCGCATGCATCGAACGAATGATGGCCATGTCGTCCACATGTTGAGCCGTGTGATGGAAGAGCTCACTGACTTCGATGCCGCTTTGTCCATACTTTCGAAACCGAAACGGGGATGGAAAAAGTGCGCCGGTTGGGCGTTCTGTTTTCAGGTTGCCGCTGGTAATCGTCTCTCCGCCGCGTCGTTGAAGCTCGGGCTTGGGGTCGAACGTATCGACATGCGACGGCCCACCGTTCATGAACAGATGAATCACATGTTTGATGCGCGACGGAAACTGCGCGGGCTTAGGAGACATTGGATTCAGCGAGCTGTCTGCAAATGCGGCAGGCGTGGCAGCGTCACTGAGAAAGCCGGTCATGGCAAGAGCACCAAAGCCAAGACCACATCGCGAAAGCATTCCGCGGCGACCGACAGCGATGGGGGAGTTGTTGTCAGCGAGAGCAGCGTGATTCATAGGAACCTCAATCCACAAAAACGAATTCGTTTGTCAGCATTAGAGTCTGGGCCAATTGAGCCCACTCGTTCAGACGCGAGGAACCCGGCTGGTCGCGGAAGTCATCTTCAGAATTCCATGTTCGCAGGATTTTGCTTTTCACCATCTGAGTAATCAGAATCCGTGAATTAAAGGAGTCGTGACTTTCATTGGTTCGACAATCAGCGACGAAATCGAGTGACTGTCCGGCCCGCAATTCCACAGCTTCCACGGCCAGCGGGATTGTCGAATTATGAGCCACAACGTCAGCCACAAATCCTCCGTCAGGTTTGATGATGCGGAATCTTATGCCATCACCCTGCTCGTTCGCATGACGCACAACCGCATTCACCGCAACTCGGCAATCCAAGTCGGCCGTCCAGCGCCGAACAGCGCACCGGCTCAAATCTCCACCGGTATGTCCGCCAGCCTGCGTCAATGATGTCCAGCCCAGAGTCGGGTCGGGCAACGTCTGACCGCCTTGCCATTTCCCTTCGCCGCCAAAAGGAAAGATCGTGAATGTCGACAGAACGGCTTTGGTCTCATCGAGCGTTCCGTAGCCGTAGCTCCAGCCGGAAGGGCCCGCGGCGCTAAGCTGTTCTGACTGAATGTTTTTCAGGAACTCGGTCATGTTTCGCAGTTCCTGATCGTCTGGAGCCCTTCGCAAAATCAGAGTAAACAACTGTCGCATGCGCGCAGTCGGATCGGCGTCCGACGAAGTGCTCTTTGTCTGTTCGGCGAGGTCGACCGCGCGATTCATCATGAATGGATTGTTCAGCTGATACAGTGCCTGCTGCGGCACTGATGTTTCGAAGCGACGAGCAGCGTGAGCATCCGGGTTGGGCAGATCAAACGTGCGAAACAGTCCCGGCAGGTTCTGGCGATCGATGCGAGCATAAATGGTTCGGCGCAGGATGTTGGGATCCGCAGCGATGTCTGCCGACTTGCCGCCAACCGTACGATCCAAACGGCCGGACACCGCCAGCACAGAATCGCGATGGGCTTCAAAATCCAGACGCGTGCGGGGCATTTGTGACAGCAGACGATTTTCGGGATCTGCCTTTTCTGAATCATAGCGGCGATCAGAACTTTGCTGCCATGTTTCTGAAGACACAAGCTCTCGGACTAATGATTTCAGAGACCAGTTGTGCTCCATAAATGACGCTGTCAAATAGTCCAGCAGTTCTGGATGGGTGGGCGGTGCTGTTCTCACGCCAAAGTCGCTGGGTGATTCGACGAGCCCCTGGCCAAACAGGTGCATCCAAATGCGATTCACGGCCACTCGCCCCGTCAGCGGATTGCTTCGGTCAGCAATCGCGTTGGCCAGTTCCAGTCGACCACTTCCATCCGTAAAAGGTTGTGCATCGGCTTTGGAAAGTGCCGTGAAGAAACGGCGGGGCACTTTGTCGCCAGGATTGTGAGGACTGCCGCGCAGGAAAATGACGGGCTCCACCGGCTGTGGTCGATCGACCAGACGCAACGTTGAGGGCTCATTCTTTGGTTCGTCGGAGGATGCAAAAATTCCATACAGCGAATAGTAGTCCGCTGTTGGAATCGGATCGAATTTGTGGTCGTGACAGCGTGAACAGGCGGCGGTTAGTCCCAGCATCCCGCGACTGACCACATCGATGCGATCGTCAATAATGTCAGGCGTGTTATTGAGGAAGCGTCTGCCAAGAGTCAGATAGCCCATCGCTGCCAGTTGAGC
Organism: uncultured Planctomycetota bacterium; assembly: GCA_947085455.1. GTDB lineage: Bacteria > Planctomycetota > Planctomycetia > Planctomycetales > Planctomycetaceae > SXXK01. The sequence goes on from CAMTWR010000028.1 coordinate 13,643, forward strand.
CGGATCGTCAGAACCCGGCATACGATCAGCAGCCAGTTGTCGCTTAAGAAATTCGTCATAGGGCATATCCTGATTGATCGACTGGATGATCCATTCACGATATCGCCACGCGTCCGGGTATTCTCGATCTTCCTGAAACACATAACCCTTGGTGTCAGAGTAGCGGGAAATATCCAACCAATATCGTCCCCATCGTTCTCCAAACTGAGGCGCTGCGAGAAGGCGATTGATGTAATCGGCCTTCCATTGTTCAAACGTCTTGTTGTTGGATGCAAAGTCTGCAGCATCAAGGTCAGTCTGATCGGGAGGCAGACCATTCAATGCAAACGACAGACGTCGGACAAGTGTGCGAGGAGAGGCCGGCTGTGATCGAACCAATCCCGCGGCCGCCAGCTTCTGATCAATCATCCAGTCGACCGGCTTTGTCGCGGCGGGGACAGCAGAAAGATTGGGACTTACGACCGGCTGAAACGCCCAATGCTCGCGCCATCGCTCCGAGCGACGCATGGCTTCCGCTTCAAGACTCGAGGTCTCCGGCCAGATCGCTCCATCGGAAATCCACTGCACCACGGCAAGACGAACGGCATCATCCAGTTTGCCGGCCGGAGGCATCGCGATGTCTTCCTGAGAATGCGCAAGGACGGCGAGCAGTCGACTCTCTTCCGGTTTTCCCGGTGTGACCAGCGGTGCGTCGCCGGCTTTGCCATTTAGCACATCCGCGCGTCTATCAAGTCGCACGCCATTTTCCTGCTTGGACGGCCCATGGCATTCGATGCACTTGTCCAAGAGGAGCGGGCGAATGTTCGATTCAAAAAAGTCCGCACGGTCGTCGCCGAGTCCTCGGTCCGCCGTTAGTAATCCTGTGGACACACACAGAATCGCTGCCAGCATGTGGGCGTAACGCACTTGGATTTTGATACAGGAAAAGAGGCAGATCATAAATTTAACCCGAGTCGGAAGAGGACGTCGGAATTCAAAGGCAGGAAGAGGGAGGTGGGAAGAGGGAGGTGGGATTCAGGAATCTCGGTTCCTGCGTTCATCGTACCCAGGATCCCGCAGCGAGGTTCAACAGATTTGATCCTGCGGAAACCCGCTGTTCTGAATCGTACCCTGCGGGCAGCGAGCGACAATCGAAAGTTTGCTTTGCCGGGGAATTCTCAATGTCACTGCAAGTTATTCGACGATTTTCCCGTCCGCAACACGCACAATCACCAGTTTGTGGTTTGCAACGTCGTACTGATACTGAAGGTCTGCAGGAAGCTGGGGCAAAACGAGGCGGTTGGCCTGAATAATGTTTGTCATGAATTCTTCATGCGATTTCGGATAGTTCCCTTCAGCTGCGTTGTAGAGATTCAATGCATGCTCAATCTGCAGCGTCGGTAACTGGATTCGCACTTTCTTAAGAATTTCCAGAGGGCCGGTGATCGGGTCTGTCACCTGCGCGTCAGGAGTGACAACCTGCAGCCCCGCATTGGAATCAAACTCACCAATCTGATCGGTCGTCGGAAGCGACTTTGCCGGTGCAGAATTTGGCTGATCAGTTCCGGAGCATCCGCAGAAAAGTGCACACGACAGAAGTCCACCGACCAGATTCTGTAAGACGCGTGAGAGTAACGGTCTCATGAAGGACTCCTTGTTCGAGCGTTGAGTTGCCGGCAACGTGCCACTGATGCAAAAAAATATGCGTGATAATGGCATCATCGGTCGTTACTCGCGTTCTTTGGTTCCGTAGAAAACCAGATTGGCGATTTTCCATTCACCGCCCTGCTTGATCAGCGTGAAATGGTCGTATCCGAATTGAGTGCGAGGCCCCGCTGTCAGTTTCCAGTACACAACCGCTCTTGAGAGATCTGCTTCAAACGTAATGTCAGTTTTTACAGGAACCTCAATTGCTTTGTGAACTGCCGATTTATGGTAAGACGATTGCGATACCACAAATGGAGTTTTTGATTGAGTGTAAAGTTGCCCGCTCTGCGTCACTTCCTGGATAACAGCACCCTCGGCAAAACACGCAGCGTAGTCTTTCATGCGTTGTTCTGACCAAGACTTGAAGTAGCCTTCGATCAGGATTTTGATTGCCGGCAGCTCAGGGTTTTCTTCGGCATTGTCTGCCTTCTGAGTCATTACGGTGGGAGTGACTTTGGCTCCCTGTGCCTTCAGCAGGTCCGTGTGAGATTTCCAGGAGGCAAGAACTTCCACTACGAATTGTCGCACATAAGGACCATCCACAATCTGATCGCCGACGGTTGATCCGAGCGGGGGTACGTGGAAAAACGCCACTGTCATCTCTTTATGAGATTCACGGAGAGTTTCTAAAGAGTACAAAGTTTCTTCACACAGGTACTGTCCTGCATCGCGAGAAACCTGCACCGGAAAATCTTTCTTCTCCAGAAGGTCCCGAATCTGATTGCATGGAAACGAAGACTGAAACGACTTCGGGCCGTTCGGGCTGATCCACGACGTGTCGGGCATTCGACCGAGGTTGTCCGGGATTGCTCCTCGACTGTTGCGAGCGAGCGATTCGATTGCAAAGCTGCCTGATCGCCCCTGTCCAAATGAGAAGACGGCCTCTGGCGAATACATTTCAATCTGCTGCTGAAGCTGCGTTAGCGGTTCGCCCCAGACAACGGGCATCTGATGGGCAATCAGTCGAAAGCCATTCCAATCGGTCTGGTCGAGGTCTCGAATCCCTTCCCACGACGGATTAGGAGGTCGCTGAGGTCCAAACGGTTCGAAACCGGTCAGCAGAATCACCGGCTTTGCGATTTCATCCGCCGCAGCGGTTTGATTCGGGATCGGAAGCAGCAGACATCCCGAAACGAGCATTAAGAAAAGACTGCGAACCGAAGTCAGAAATCTGAAAGTATGAGGCTGGGGAAAAAGCATCGTCTGTTCCTGTCGCGTGTAGATGCATCGCAGATATCGAGCGATCAGCTGTAAGCTGTTGACTGATTAAGGTTAGCAGTCAGCGACGCTTTCGGCGAGTAAGTCTCGACGCGCAGGGACGACCTGATACCAGGAGAATGTCATCGCAGCACCGTGTGCGGCTTAATGAAGGGCACTCGTTTGTGAGTGGCGGCTGACGTGACATTGCCGGAAATTACGTCAGCAAATTTGAGTATCGGAGGAAACTGTTGCTGTCGACCGCCATCGCAATTGGCCTGACGGCTGACGTGGGCTGCTCGGTTCTGTTTCGCTCAATGTTTGCGTTACGTTTGCAAATCGCCAAGAATGAAGGCCCTCAAGCCTAAGGAGAAATCCAGAGATGTGCGAAAGGGACGGGGCTGACTGTACTTTGCAACCGAAGCCTGCAAACACGGCAGCATCGAAACAGCCAGCCCCTTCCCTATCGCACCTCTACGGTATTCTCCAGTACCCTCTGGACGTTTCCCACATCGAACGCGTAAGCCGTCTCGGGGAGTCCGTGTGTCTTCGAACACCGCATGGCTGAAATCGTGTCGCGGATTTTCGGAGTTTCTTTTCTTTCCATCGCGAACCCCAAAATTCAGTTCAAAAGAGCAGGTCTGCGTCAAAGCCGAATCTTAACGCTGAGTTCGCTGTCGCGTTCGTAAGTACACCATCAAATCCCATTCGGGACATGTGTGTCTACTGCCCGGGACGAGACTTTCCGGGTGCTTTGTTCTTCCCTGGAAGTTTGTTCTGCTCTGAAGGTGGCTCGCCGTCAAATGGCGCATTGCCATAGGCCGAACGAGGCGTTTCTTCGTTGTCGCCGACCTCCGCTTTCAGCCGGTCGAGCTCTACGTGCAGTTCCTTAACGACAGACGCGTAGGTCGGATCCTGATAGAAATTCTTCAGTTCCTGAGGGTCTTTTTCTCGGTCGAGAAGTTCCCAGTCGTCGACATCCGGCTTGTAATAATGGATCAGTTTATAGCGGTCCGTGATAACTCCGGCGTGCGGACGCACGTGATGCGGCAGCGGGAATTCATAGTAGTGATAGTAGAGACTTTTTCTCCAGTCGGCCGGCACTTCCCCACGACACAAAGGAAGCAGACTGCGCCCCTGCATGTCGGACGGCTGTGCGACACCGGCAGCGTCCAAAAATGTCTGTGCAAAGTCGATCAGAGAGACAATGTTGCCGTTTGATCCGCCCGCCTTTGTAACACCCGGCCATCGCACAGTCAGAGGCGTTCGGAGAGACTCTTCAAAGATCCAGCGTTTATCGAACCAGCCGTGTTCGCCAAGAAAGAAGCCCTGATCGGATGAGAATACCACGATGGTGTTTTCGGAAAGGCCTTCGTCTTCAAGACACGTCATCATTCTCCCGACGCTTTCGTCGATCGCTTTTACACAACCGAGATAGTCGTGCATGTAGCGATTGTAGCGCCAGCGAACGAGTTCTTTTCCCGACAGATTTGCTGCGTGGAACGCTTCATTTCTCGGACCATAGTAGGCGTTCCATTCTGCCAGTTGTTCAGGAGAAAGATTGGGCGCCGGTTTGAACTTCGCATCCAGATCGGTAAACGTTCTGTCGAGTCCCATGTCGTGGTCGCTGACGGCCTTGCTGCGTCCCTCGTAGTCATCAAAAAGTGTTGCGGGCTCCGGATAGACACGATCATTGTCCCACCCCAGATGCCTGAGTGCCGGCGACCACTCGCGGTGAGGTGCCTTATGCTGACTCATTAGCAGAAATGGCTTTGACTGGTCTTGATTCTTCAGCCAGTCAATGGAGAGGTCGGTAATGATGTCCGTGGTGTAACCCGCGCGCTTCAGTTTCTCACCGTTCCGGATCATCGGAGGGTTATAGTAAAGCCCTTGTCCCGGCAGAATATCCCAGTGATCGAAGCCCGTGGGGTCAGAGACCAAATGCCATTTTCCAATAATGGCGGTCGCGTAGCCGGCTTTCTTGAGCAGTTTGGGAAACGTCTGCTGGCTCGCATCAAAAGAACAGTTGCTGTTGTTATAGAACCCGTTTCGGTGCGAATATTTGCCGGTCAGGATTGAGGCGCGGCTTGGCCCGCAGATCGAGTTCGTGACGAGACAACGATCGAATCGCATGCCCTGAGCGGCAAGACGGTCGATGTTTGGGGTCTCCAGCAGATGTCGGCTCTCTCCGTAGGCACTGATGGCCTGACACGTAAGATCGTCGCAGAAAATCATCAGGATATTAGGCTGCGTTTGCTGAGCCCATGCAGCTTTACACTGATGGAGAAACGTAAGGGCCAGTATGAACAACACAAAGGTTCGGGCGAGCGACATTGGCTGGCAATCCTAAGTTCTACGAGTTCGCGGCAAATCTGCAAAGATTCTGACCGGCAGGCCTGCAGTCTGCAATTGGTCCGCGAAGTCGATTTATCGTTCATCATCAATAAAAAAACGCCGAGTTGATTGAACAACACGGCGTTTTTTAAATGAAACTAAGCGGTCAGATCAGATCAGGTCGCTTCGTTGTCTTCTCTGTAAGCAAAGCACATGCGGATCAAATGTGAAACATTATCCGCTCGCATCTTGTCGTTAATGCGGGCTCGATGGGCTTCTACAGTCTTTGTGCTGACGCCAAGTTCCTGAGCGATTTCTCGGCTGGACAATCCATCAACAACATGATCCAGAACCTGTCGTTCACGACCGGTCAGGCGGTTGATGCTGTCTTCGGTGTCTTCGAGTTCTTCTTCCAGAACTTCCGGATCAACGTCGTAGAAATATGCGTAAGCTCGAGCAGCGGCTGCCAGCAAGTCTTCAACTTTTACTGGCTTGCAAAGGAAGTCAAAGGCGCCGTTCTTCATGGCTCGCACAGCCATAGGGACATCTGCATGTCCCGAAATCATGATGATGGGCAGTTCGAAACCATCTTCAGTCAGCTTTTCCTGAAGTTCCGTGCCGGACATTCCGGGCAGACGAAGATCAAGAATCAGCACGCCTGGGACAGGCTCGCGATAGTCACGGTAGAACTCCATCGCGGTCATGTAATCACGTATCGCGATTTTGTGCTCTCCAATAGCTTCTACCAAAGAGGCGCGAACCGCCTGATCGTCTTCCACCAGGAAAACCGTAAACGGCTGTCGCTTTTTTGGCTGTTCAAACTCTGTGAGGGGCGGAGCTTTTTTCTCCGTCCGCCTTCCGGTTCTGCGTTTGCGCTGCATCAAACTATCCTTTTCGAGAAGTCATCCTTGAAGAGTTGTAAGGCGGGTCCTTCCGGGAGACCTCAAAATAACCTTAAAATCGCATTCGGGCAACGAACCAAGGACGGAACGTTGACCGCGATTTCCGAAAGAGGCTCTTTCACCCGAACGTTTCCTGTAATGAGAAAAGCCGGGCCTCGCTTTCGGGAGGAGAACCACTGAGGGCATATCATCAAGAAGGACGACATGGTGTTCACACTCTCACATGGTATATATATGATGCTTTTCCCTATCGGCAACGCGTTGAACTCTTGTTCTTTCCAAAATGCGGGCAAACTCGCCATGCGATACCATGAAAGTCCTGTGGATGAGAAAAATCAATCACACTTGTGAGACATTTCGAAACACATTTTTCCCGAACGCATCAGTCCTGTGCGAATCGAACGCAACGTTCAGATTCCACGGGCAGTGGCCAAAGTTTAGCCGTCTTGAGTCGTGTTGACCCCGACGATGCAACCAGTCACCATGCGGAATGGCCAGTTACTTGCCACAAAGATCCACAGCCAGCTCAGATCAAATGAAATCTTGTCGATTGATGACGTTTTGGATCACTGTCTTTCTGTGGACTCATTCCCATTTGGAGAGTGCAGAATGGATCGTCTCTCATCAAGCTGAAGGACGCGAATTGCATTCGGCTTTTCCTGTAAAACCGGAAGTCATCTGGGCGGAGCTGGATTCCGTCGCCACAGAACTTCAGGAAACACTGCAGGTGAAAGGGACCGGACAACCAATTCGCGTACTGCTTTTTGTTGACCAGCAAAGCTACGTCGAACAATTAAACGAGGAATTTCCGCAGTGCCGTCACCGGAAAGCGATCTTCGCACGCAAGGGAGAAGTCAGCGTCATCTGCGCTTATCAGAGTCGAACATTGAGCACCGACCTAAGGCACGAATTCACTCATGCGATTCTGCATCAGCATCTGGCGTTCCTGCCCCTGTGGCTGGATGAGGGACTTGCAGAAATGCTGGAAGAGAAATCATCTTCGCGAGTCTCTTCGTCCCGCGCAGCGGCGACTCGATGGAAAGCCAGACTGGGCTGGAGAGTGAATTTCAAGAGCCTCGAATCCCTTCCCGCTGCAGAAGCAATGAATGATGGCGACTATCGCGACAGCTGGGCTGCCGTGTATTTTCTTATGAGCGAATCGGCCGAGGCTCGTGGGTTACTGGCAGAATACATCAGCTCGATTCACGGCGGCAAAGATCCTGGACGGTTCAGTGAATTCAGCGACGTCCGCAGCATGGACCTTTCAAAACGATCGACCGCATATTTTCGCAGAATACCTGTGCGGGCTGTTGGCGCGTCGCGGTAACTTCGGTCGCGTCGGGAAACGAAACGTTTGTCGCAATGCCATGGGTTCAGAATCCCGCCGCAACCGTAACTCGGATTGCGGTCAGCAATTTGTGCAGATCTTGCGTGGTCGTCATCGGGGCCATCAGGCAGCATCGCAGAGTCGCACGACCGCCTAAAGTTGTACGGACAATATGGAAACTACCCGGTCGAGTCAGCTGCGTTAGGACGCTGCGCTGAAACTGATCGTCATCTTCCGTAGAACCGTCAGGGTGTGCCCAGAACGTTCAATACGCCCGGGAGACTTCCCGTAATGTTTCGTTCTGTCGACTTTGTTTGAATTTGTGAACTAGGGTTTACGCGCACACGTTGATTTTGGGCGACGTGTCCGTTCTTAAGCACAGGTCATTGATTCTGCCGACGGCGAATGGATGGCTCGAGCCTGAGACAATTCGGACAGATAAAAGTGTCAAATTCAAGGCAACTCGGTGAGTCATGGTCAATCGGAACACGGCCTTTACCGCAATAGCTCTTCTTGTACCGGCCTGCGTCTTCGCAGTGACGGCGCTGACTGATTCTGCGGACTCAGTTAAGGCCAGTGCTGCCAGCCCGCCGTCTGCTGGCCCTGCTGCGGTCGCCGCCGAGCCTGTGGCTCAGGTGCCTGAAGACTCGCATCAGGCGATGACAGTTTCAGTCAATCCGCGTGCTGAGAAATCGAAATCAAAATCGACTCCTTCAATTGAAGCTTTTACTGAGCCGTACCGCGATATTGCTGTTGCCGCACCTGAAATGGGAACACTCGCGGAACTCAAGGTCAGCGAAGGCGATATTGTGAAGCAGGGTGATCTGCTGGCCGTGATGGATGATGACGTTCTCCAGGCTTCGCTGGCGGTCGCTCGTCGTACCATGTCTGCTGAAGGAATGCTGAAGTCTGCTCAGGCAGATCTGAATATGAAAAAGGTCGAGCTTGAAAAGCTGACACAGCTTCGTGAGCGAAACCACGCCAGTCAGCAGGAACTGTCTAGAATTGAAACTGAACTGCTGGTCGCCGAAGCGAGACTGTTGTCCGTGCAGGAAGACCTGGCAGTGAAGCGGCTGGAATTTGATCGTATTGAAGCTCAAGTGGCCCAGAAAAAAATACTCGCGTCGATTGACGGAATCATCTCGGAGTTGTTCCGTGAAAAAGGCGAATTCGTTTCTCCATCGGATCCTACAATTGCACGCATTGTGCAACTGGACCCGCTGCTGGTGGTTTTTTCTCTGCCGCTTGGTCAGAGAAAAGAAGTGATGAAAGATCAGCGAGTCACTTTGAAGATCGGGGAAGACGAACGCGTTCAGGAAGGTGTTGTTGAATACGTGTCACCAACTTCGGATCCATCGAACTCTTCTGTTCGCGTCAAAGTTCGCATTCCAAATTCCGAAGGTCATTTTCAAAGTGGTGAGCGGGCGGTGTTGGTGACGTCTCCCGCTGAACAAGTATCGCCCGATGAACAGCCAGAATCTTCACCATTAGCACGACGCGAACCATGAAACCGCTGCTGGTCAACGAACGAACAACGACATCGACGGAAATGGATTCATTGCCGCGTCCGTCCCTGCTGTCCCCTGGAAATGAGCCACCAGCGCAGAACCGTGGTGCAGAGGATCATGAATCTGCGCAGTGGCAAACAGGTTTGCAGACTGTTCATCATGCTATTCTGGATGCCGACGGACTTCCGGCGATCCAGCAGGCCGTCACTCAGTATCTGCGGCACAGTTGCGAAACTGCGATGCTTGCCTGGTACTCGCCGGCCGGGCATCAGATCGGTCAACCTGAACGAATCGATGGACTGCTCTGCCCCGCGGAGGGCTTCTCGCCCTTACTTCGAGACCAATTTCGTACGGCCGCTGTGGAATGCACACGCCGCAAAGAGATCTGTGACTTTGGGATCTCTCGCACACTCCGATTATTTGCGATGCCAGTGCGAGCCTATGCTGGCCACAGTCTTCTGCTGGTGGCAGAATCAGCGCCGGACGCCGAAGGCGGTTGCCGTGGCGTGATGAAATCATTGTTACTGCTGTCAACTTTTATCGGCGAATGGGCGACTCAAAAGGCCAGTCTTCGTAATGCAGAAAACGCAAGTACGGTTGCCGCATTAATTGAACTGGTTGCGCATGTGCAGTCGGCCGAGGATGCAACCTCCGCCTGCCAGCGACTCGTGGATTCACTGCAAAGCTATCTGAAAGCGGAGCGAGTCATCGTCGGACTTTGCCGACGCGGTTCGTCCGAGGTTCGGGTCTCGGCGATTTCCGGCGGTGAAATTGTCGACCCGTTCGCGTCCGAAACTCGGCTGCTCGAATGTGCGCTGCAGGAATCTCTGATTCGCTCGGCGTGCGGTGTCTGGCCGGTCATTGATGCAGAAAATCGCCACGCACTTTTATCACATCAGCAGTTAGTTGACTCGGGGGTGGGCGAAACTGTGATCAGCGTTCCGCTTCAGACAGAAACGGGCGACGCGGCCGGAAGTCTGCTCGTCGTACTTCGCAGCGATGCATCGGAATCCGACAGGCACACGCATGTTCGGGAGATTGAGCGTTTTCTGCGAGCTGGAGCAGGCGCATTTGCAGGATGTTTGTCTCTGCTGCAAAAGTTGGCAGACAGCCGTGTGCTGCAGGTCATTCAGAATGTGCGAACAGCCTTCACGGCTTCTCGACTGCAGCTGGCGGCATGGATTCTTGCAGCGGTTTCTTTGGGGTTAATGGCCCCGGTCATCTATTGCATATCCTGTGCGGTGGAGCTTCAGCCGGTGCAGAGAAATTATGTCGCCGCTCCGTTCGAAGGCACGCTGGAAAAATGCCTCGTGGAACCCGGCGACATTGTTGTAAAAAATCAGCTGCTGGCGCAAATGGATGGCAGGGAAATTCGTTGGGAACTTGCAGAGGTTCAGGCGAATCTGAACAAAGCCACCAAAGAACGCAACACGCAACTTAGCAAAAAGGATTTTGGCGACGCAGCAATCTCTGGTCATGAAATGCAGAGACTCGAGCAGAGAGCCGCTCTGCTTTCGCATAGAAATGAGTCACTGGAAATTCGAAGTCCGGCCGACGGCGTCGTCGTCAGTGGAGATCATCGCGAGGCGGAAGGTGTTCCTCTGGAAATGGGAAAGACTCTTTTCGAAATCGCACCACTCAGCGGCATGGTGGTAGAAATCTGCATTCCGGAAGAAGACATTCGACATGTCACGGTCGGCATGAAAGTGGAGATCCAGCTGGAAGCAATTCCGGAAGATCGAGTCGAAGCAACCATTCGTTCGATTCATCCTCGAGCGGAACTGCGCGACGCGAAAAATGTGTTTGTTGCTGAAGCCGACATACCGAACCCGATCGGACTGCTGCGTCCCGGGATGCGCGGCCAGGCTCAGGTGCAAACTCAACGACACGCTTTAGGCTGGAATCTGTTCCACAAACCGGCAGCCTGGCTGCTGGGCTGGCTGGGGTGGTAAGATGCGAGGACTGCCCGACATATCCACCGTCGATCTGAGTCGAACTCGACTGAAACTGCGTGACGATCTGATGTTCGTTCCTCAGATCTACGGCGGTGAAACATTTTATCATCTTGAAGTGCGAACCTCAGCGGAGTACTACCGGGTCGGATATGCCGAGTACGTTTTTGTGTCGCTGCTGGATGGTCGCACGAGTTTTGCAGAAGCTCTGGCGGTCGCGTCACAGCAACTGAAGGAGAAAGCGCTTACACAGTCGCAGGCGATGGCGATTTATTCGTGGCTGCTGGACAACGGCCTTGCCGCCTTCGCAGACTCAGATGCTTCGTCCTCAGGGGCAACATCCGGCGTTCGAGAATCGGCCGAGAAGGGGCAATTCTGGAGACGCTTTAATCCCTTGTGGATGAAGATTCCCCTGGGGCGTCCGGAATTGTTGCTGCGCTTTCTAAAGCCATTTGTCGGCTGGCTGTTTTCGGGTCCAGCCACGGTCATGGCCATCCTACTGATCTGCTTTGCCGGGATGAAGCTGTCGTCTCAATGGTCGCTCTTCACCGCGACATCCGGAAACGTGATTTCCCGTGACAACTGGCTTTGGCTGTTGCTCGTCTGGGTAGGACTGAAGGTCTTTCATGAGTTGGCTCATGGGCTTGTCTGTCTGCGCTACGGCGGCAGCATTCGAGAAGCCGGAATCATATTTGCGTTCCTGGCACCGCTGGCCTACGTCGACGCATCCGCCAGTTGGTCGTTTCGATCGCGTTGGCATCGTATCCACACAGCACTCGCCGGTGTCTACATCGAATTGATTCTCGCCTCCATTGCAGTCATTGCATGGACCAACTGCGATTCTGCTCTGGTGCGTCATCTTCTTCAGAACATTGTTGTGATGGCAAGCTTTTCGACCATCGTGTTCAATCTAAATCCGCTCATGAAGTTTGACGGCTATTATGTAATGTCGGATTTGCTGCAGGTGCCGAATCTTACCAGTCAGGCCAACAGTGTGCTCATGAGTCTGGTGCAGAAGTTCTTTTACGGAGCGACCACCGGCCAGCCAACGATCCTCGGGCGTAATCGTTTCATCCTCGCTATGTATGGCACGGCCGCATGTGTCTGGCGTCTGTTGGTAAGTCTGTCGCTGCTGATGACAGCCTCCGTGCTGTTTCATGGGGCCGGGCTTGTTTTAGCCGCGTGCGGTGTTCTGCTGTGGTTCTGCAAGCCAATCTGGAAATTCATTCAGTCTCTTGCGCGACTTTGGCGAGAGTACCCGGAACGATTGTTTCGAGCCGGTTTCATCACAGGAGTGATGGGAATGCTGGCAATAACGGCTCTTCGTAACCTCTCGGCACCGGTGATGACAACCGCTCCGGGAGTCGTCGAATTTTCCGATGGGGAAGTTGTCCGCCCAAACACATCCGGCTTTGTTGAAACAGTGCACGTGAAAAACGGACAGGATGTCGTCGCGGGGCAACTTCTGATTTCACTTCAGAATGACGACGTGACCAATCAGTTCCATGATCTTGAACAACAACTGGCGCAGGAAGAACTGCGCCTGCAGACGGCGGCCGGGGAGCACAACTCCGGTGCATTGAATGTCGCCCAGGGGAATCTTGTGTCCTTGTCCCGTCAGCTCGAGGAATGCAAAAAGCGATTGGATGGGTTACAGATTCGATCGGCGCGAGCTGGTAAAGTGATCGCTCGTGATCTTCCGTCATTAGTCGGTACGTTCACAAAGGCTGGTACGGAAGTGATGACGATCGGCCGTGAACAGGAAAAAGAATTGCGGCTGTCTATCGGGCAGCGAGAGCTTTCTGTTTCCACATCTCTCGTTGGCAAACCCCTGAAGGTTCGCATAGGAACGCACTCGGTGGTTTCAGGCAGACTTCTGCGAGTCAACCCGGGAGCCAGTCGAATCATTCCTCATCCCGCGATGGCCGCTGTGAACGGCGGACCATTGGCGGTTGCTGAACCCGATGAGAAGGAAAGCGCGGGCGGAGATCGATTGCGACTCACGGAGCACCGGTTCACGGCCATCGTACAACTTCCGGAAGACAGAGCTGAAGAGTTTCGAGGAGGTGAGCGAGGGACCGCCGCGTTAGGACTGCATGAGAGTTCGCTGGGAAGTTACCTCTGGCGTTTCGGGAATGACTGGATCACGCGACAGATCGACATGGTGAAGTCCGCTCCATAGGGCACTGAACAAGATTGAAAAAACGTGCTGAGACTGCGACCCAGGAAGCAGAATGACGGGTCGACTGCCGTCATATCCAGTAGTGGCAGATTCGGCCGCAAGACATGCGTGGGGAAACGAAACCAGAAATCGAGAGAAAATGTGGGGCGAATCGGTGTTGCTATTCTGTGTGACGAAGGGTAATGTCACGCTTCCGGATTTTTGGCTGAGACCTATTTAGCGTCCGCCGAATCTGGATGGTGTGAGCATTTGTGTTCTCGAAGACAGTCGTTGCTAATTAAAAGTTCCGTCCGCCCTTGAGTTCTTCTGCAGCACCTTCCGTGCACAAAGTCGTATTTGGCTTTGTTAAATGTGTGTTCTAACGGCTGCCGTTGTGGCAGCGATCAGGTGTTTTGGAAGCTGTAAAGCTCAAGGGTTATTGTGATGAGTAAGAACATTTTTGTGGGTAGCCTCGCATGGGGCACTACGTCTGAAGGCCTCGAGCGGGCTTTCGCGCAGTACGGCGTTGTGACTTCAGCCAAGGTTGTTAGTGACCGTGAAACTGGCCGATCCAAGGGATTCGGCTTCGTTGAAATGGAAAGCGGTGGCGATGAAGCTATCCGTGCTCTGAATGGGTCAGACCTTGACGGCCGTCAGATTGTCGTGAACGAGGCTCGTCCTCGCGAAGGCGGCAGCGGTGGTGGTGGCGGCGGCGGCGGCAGTCGTGGCGGCTACGGTGGTGGCGGCGGCGGCGGTCGAAGCGGCGGCGGCGGTGGTGGCTACGGTGGTGGTGGCGGCGGCGGCGGCGGTGGCCGAAGCGGCGGTGGTGGCGGCGGCGGTCGCGATCGTTACTAGACCCAATCTTTGGGCTTGAACAACAGTCTTCGTTCCTGATTCAGGAATTAGCTGTCAAAATAAAAAGGGTGCTCGGTACTTCGGTACTGAGCATCCTTTTTTTATTGGCGGACGGCCTGATCCGTGCATCACAAAGAAGAAGATTTGGTTGATGAATTTTTTCGACCGAAAGCCAGTGAGAAAACCTCCGGACGACGTAGTCCCAAACTGATCCAGAGCATCACACCAATCATGATGGGCATGATAAATGGATCTCCCACGCGAACATGAGTGGCTATGGCACCTCCAAGATATGCGCTGATTAAAATCGCGGCGATGAAAGCTGTTCGAGGAATCAGAAACAGAATGGCAATCACAACTTCCACGACGCCGATCTTTGCAATCAACTCGGTTGTGTAGCCCAGATGATCAAACATCTGCTGTTTGCCTTCCCAGTCGACAAATTTTCCTATGGCACTTGGCCCGGCCAGAAACAGACTCAACAGGCAGCTCAGTACCCAGCCGATGGTTTGTTTCAAACGTGAAGTCTGCATTGTGTTCCTTTTTGTGTCCTGTGAAATTTGGATTGTTATGCGTTCTGAAATGCACTCTGTGGTGCGACAATAGGCCGCAGCCACAACGGGAGATCGTTGGTTCACGAAGCTATCAGTACTTTTCCGTCAGCCGGCGTGAATGAATCACAGACAATGCTTTGTGCGCGCCAGAAGTAAATGGGAAAATCGCCATGAACAGACGCCATTTCCTCTCCGCTGGATTCGCTGCGGCCGTGGCCGCTCCACTGTGGGCCGCAGTGTCTTCACGGCGTTTTGATGAAGCGGTCGAGATTTTGGCAAAAGCTGTGGATGGAGGACAAGTGACATCCGCTGCTTTGCACGTAACTCGACGAGGCGAATCGACGGCTTGGGCGTTTGGCAAAGGTGTCTCTGAAACATCAATGTTCCTGCTGGGTTCTATTTCAAAGCCCATCTGCGTGACCGCCCTGATGACGCTGCATGATCGGGGCGAATTTCAGCTGGACGACCGCGTCAGCAAATTTCTGCCTGCGTTTATCGGGGAGAGTCGCGAACGAGTGACCATCCGGCAGCTGTTGACGCACGTGTCTGGTCTGCCTGATCAGCTAAGCCAGAACAACGCGTTAAGAAAATCGCACGCTGATCTTCCGGAGTTTGTGGAACATGCCGTGAAGACACCACTTCTATTCGCACCTGGCTCGCAGTACGGATATTCGAGCATGGCGATTCTGCTTGCGACACATGTGGCAGAGGTCATTACGAAGAAGGACATTCGTCAACTCGTCGACCAGACGGTCTTCGAATCACTCGGCATGAAGAACTCGGCCCAGGGGTTGGCACACTTTCGTTTAGCGGAAATGATACCGTGTCAGACCGAGTTTGCGGCTCCCGAGGCTGGTGCAGGAGATCCTGACGCAAAGGACTGGGATTGGAACAGTGACTATTGGCGGCGTCTGGGAGCTCCATGGGGCGGGACTCACACGTCCGCTTCAGACCTTGCACAATTCTTTGCAGAGTTCCTCGAAGAACGCGGTCAGGTTGTGCGATCCGAAACAGCGAAGTTCATGACGAGCAATCAGAACACATCCGGTTTGGTGCCTCGAGGTTTGGGATTTAACATCGGTAAAGGCTCAGGCAGTCAGGGCTGCTCAGAAGACACTTTTGGTCACACCGGATCGACAGGGACGCTCGCGTGGGCCGACAGAAGTACTGAGACAATCTGTGTGGTCCTGACTTCATTGCCTGGCCGCGCTGTGGAGCCTCATCCAAGGGAATTGGCCGGAGCCAAAATTGCGGCCGGTGCGAAATGAGCGATCACGAGGAACGTAGAATTTTCCGCATCTCTGAGACGATGCTGGCAGGAAACAGCGGCAAAAGATTGTTACGACGGATTTTGTAATACTGTCTAATGTGTGCATGGGATATTCGCTAACATTTTCAGAGCCAGCGGAGCAGGCAGATGTTTTTATCAGGACGCGGTCGACTTGTTCAGCAGGCACTTCTGTTGCTCATGCCTGGGCTTACAGTCGCTGTCGCCGGCCGAGCGGATGATTGGCCGAACTGGGGAGGTCCGCACCACGATGGGAAGTCACTGGAAAGCGGATTCGCCGATGTGTGGCCGAAAGCAGGACTGGCGATCGAGTGGACTCATGAACTTGGAGTCGGCTTCAGTTCGATATCCGTCGTTGGGAACCGGCTGCTGTCCATGGGCCACAAGGACGGCATTGAAACAGTCTGGTGTCTCGACAGCCGCACCGGCGAAGTCCTGTGGACGCATACGTATCCGAGTGAACTGATTCCGAATCTCCATGAAGGAGGCCCCTGCGCTACCCCGACCTTCGACGGCGAACGAGTCTATACGGTCGGCAAGGAAGGACAGTTGTTCTGTCTGAACGTCACCGATGGAAAGGTCGTCTGGCAGAAAGAATTGCAGACGGAACTTGGCGTCAAACTGCCGGAATGGGGCTTTAGCAGTTCACCGTTCATTCTGGGGAATCAGATGATTCTGGAAGGCGGTCGACTTGTTTCATTCGACAAGCAAACCGGTGAAAAATTATGGCAGACTGAGATTCATGAAGCAGGATATGGATCAGCAGCCGCCTTCGATTATCAGGGGAAGACACTGCTGGCTTGCCTCGATTGTATCGGCCTGCGGGTCGTCGATTCTGCAGATGGAACTCAGATCGCTTTTGCCGATTGGAAATCCCCGTACCAGACTAACGCGACCACTCCAATCATTGTCGGTGATCAGATTTTCGTATCCACCGGCTACAACATCGGCTGCGGGTTGTTTCAGCTGAAAGGCGACAAGCTGATTTCAGTCTATGCAAACACGGAGATGTGCAATCACTTCAATAATTCTGTGTTGGCGAACGGGTACTTGTATGGATTTGATGGCAACTCTCACAATGGTCGAAATGCGACACTGAACTGTGTAGAACTTGCGACGGGCAAGCAGGCCTGGAGGCAGCGCGGAGCCGGTTGTGGTTCCTTGCTGATCGTTGAAAACAAGTTGATCGTACTGGCAGAACGCGGGGATCTGATCATGGCTTCAGCGGATTCCGGTAAGTTCACGGAACTGAGCCGCAGCCCGTTCCTTGACGGACGATGCTGGACAGTTCCGGTCCTGGCCAATGGACGCGTCTACGGACGCAATGCCGACGGCAAGCTGGTTTGCGTTGTGCTCCCGGTCAACAATTGAGGCCTGTCGAACGCACGTTTGCGATTGTGCATCACGTGGCCGCATTGTTCAGCGGTGCTGCGTTGTTGCGATTGCAGAGGTCAGTGTACACAATCATTTGTTCTGTGATTCGTTGGGGAAACTCTCATGAGATGTTCAGCCATTCGATTGAAAAGGCATCGCTTTCTTGCAGCTGTCGCTCTGCTGGCTTTCGCTGGCGGAGCGATGGCATGTCAGGTGCCCGTGTTTCGTTATGCTCTCGAACGCTGGAGCCCGGACGACTACCGGATTTTGGTAATCAGCGATCAGCAACTGACCGCTCAGCAGGAAGATCTGGTCAAGCAGTTGAATGAAGATGTGATTCGATTCAGCGGAACAGCTGTCGGCGTGCAGAATGTGTCCGAGTCAACCGATCGAATGGTAAAGGAGATCTGGGCCAGGCATGGTGCTCAGAAGCAGCCTCTTGTAGCGGCGCTTTACCCGCAGCAGAATGAACTTTCGAATGGACCAATCGCTTCGTTGTCTCTTCTGACGGGCGAAAGTGTCAAACAATTCGGCAACTCACCTGCGCGTCGGGAAATTGTCGAACGATTGTCTCAGGGGGATTCTGCCGTTTGGATTCTGCTGCAATGTGGTGAACCGGAAAAGGACAGCAAGGCACTAAAAACGCTTGAGGAACAACTGGTGATCCAGGCGGAGCGGCTGAAGCTTCCATCGCCCGAGGAACTGGAAATCGAACCCGAGAGGCTGGCGAAGGCGAAGATCAGGCTGTTGATTCATTTTTCCGTGATCACCGTCCGTGTGAATGATCCCGCAGAAAAAGTGCTTGTGGATTGTTTGTTAAACAGCGAATCGGATCTGAGGGAGTTTCAGGAGCCGATTGCATTTCCAGTCTTCGGTCGTGGAAGAGTGCTCTATGCGCTCGTCGGGGCGGGAATCTCACCGGAGACTATTCAGAAAGCCTCATCGTTTATCGTGGGACCCTGTTCGTGTCAGGTGAAGGAACAGAACCCAGGATTCGATTTGCCTTTAAACTGTGATTGGGCAGCCAGAGTGGGTGACACGTTTATCAGTGAGCCCGTTCCCGAGGATTCGACGGAGCCCCGATTGCTGACGATTCCTCCCGGGCGATCGCGAAAATAATTCGATCGCTGATCGTGCCCCGATGCCATCGCCGCGGACGTTACTTCGCTTTGTTCTTAAGCCGACGAGTGATTCGTGCTGCCTTAAGTGATCAGGCGATGCTGAGTTTTTTTTCGCTTGTCCCGATCGGCTTTGTGGCGTCAATCACAGATGCTGCCACACCCGCCAGAGCGAAGACGCACATGCAGAACGCGAACAGGGAATTCCACTGCGAAAGTGTGGGCGTTTCTCCGAGGATCGCATTGTACAGCGGAGGAGCCACCGCGGCCCCGAAGTTTCCGTGCATGTTAGCCCATCCCATAACCGAAGCCGTGTATTTGCCACCGACGTCATTGGAATAGGCCCACATCGCCGGAACTCCCAGATCGCAGCTGAACGTTGCGACGCTCAACCCGCCAATCATCATCCACGGCAACCATCGCGACTCTGCATCGGGCATGTAAGTCATCCCCAGGAACAGGCAGATTCCATAACCAGCAGCAGCGGTGAATCGAGTGGCCATCATGGGCAGACGTCGTCCCCACTTCAGTCCGAATCGATGCGCCGCGAAGTCCGTCCACCAGCCACCGGACAGCATACCGATGATGCCCGCAAGGGTTGGGACAGCTGTCATAACGGCCTGTTCATTCAACGGAACCGAATGCACGTCGTCGAGATACCGAGGCAGCCATGTGACGACAAACAGCCATCCGATATTCGTCAAGAACTGAGTTAAAGAATTTCCCCACAGGCTGAGACTTGTAACCACCGCAACCAGGGGAAATCGATCGTTCTCTGCAACCGTCGATTGAACGGACTCGGCGGGAACTGCAGCAGACTCAATTGTTGGAGTGAGTGACGCTGCAGTGCTGCTTGTAATGAAGTTTTGTTCCGCCTCGTTGCACCACGGATGCAAAACTGGCGAATCGCGGCAGATCCAGGCAAAGACAAACGCTACGATGATTCCGGCAAAACCATAGACAATCAATGCCTGTTGCCAGCCACCAACCAGTGCACCTGATGCCGACGGTACTGCGAAGGCCGTAATCAAAGCGGCCGTCAAAATGGGAGCCAGCACTGCGCCCGATCTTCCACCCATGGCCACCACGGAACTGGCAGATCCACGTTGAGATAGTGGAAACCATCTGCGAACCATTCCGGAACACACCGGATAAGCGCCGGCCTGAGCCGCGCCACACAGAAATCGCAGCAACAGGACCATGCTCACCTGAGTCGTAACGCCCAGCAGCCCTGTAAACAGTGACCACGCAAGAATGTAGACCGTCAGCATGATTCGCGGTCCAAAGCGATCGCTTAACCATCCAGCAGGTACCTGGCACAGAGCATACGACCAGAAGAATGCACTCAGAAACCAGCTCATCTGGGTTTCTGTCATGTTGAGGTCGACCTTCATCGATTTGGACGCGATCCCCACCGCGTATCGATCGAGATACAACAGGCAGGCCATGAGGGTCAGCAGACCAGCGACCAAAATTCGAACTGAAGTGCGTTGCATTAAACGTTTCCACCACAGGGAGACCAATGGCCTCGTTTGCAAACAGAAACCGGAACCAGTCTTTCTGGAGCTAATCGAACCTGTTGCTCCGCATCGGTCAGCGGAAAGCTGCCGAATTCGCGTTTCAACAGGACCACATCCGCCTGATGCCCGGCCTTCAGAAGACCCAGTCGATTCTGAAGCCCCATCGCTTTCGCCGGCGCAGAAGTTGTTGCTCGAATGACATCGGGTAACGTCATGCCAAGATATAAAAACTTGCTCATGGTCGTCGGAAGGTCCACGACAGGCCCGTGCAGATTGAAATGATGAATGTCCGTACTGATAGTATCCGGCCAGAAGCCAAACGTTTGACATGCGGGTTCAGCAGTTCGCCAGGCAAAGGCCCCTACCCCGTGACCTACGTCGAAAAGCACGCCGCGTGAACGAGCTTCCCACAATGCATCCAGTGGTGCTCCATGTTCGTCGAAGACGTGATCCGGATGCGGATGATACAGGTGCGTGTAGACATCTCCCGGACGCAGAGCCTGCAGTACTGAAGTGTTCGGTATGCGAGACGCAGCATGGTGAATCATGCACGGGCGGCTTGTCTGCTCGGCCGCTTCAAACACACCATGAAAGCCGGCCCACTCATTTTTCTCGTCGTAGTTCGCGAGACCTGATGTGAGTCGAACTTTGACGCCAATCAATCGGTCAGGAAAACGATTCACACACGCCACAGCCGACGGGACGTGAGCATGTCGTCCATCATTCAAATCACCCATAAACGGCGGAAAATCGGGATGTCCCTGAATCGCGCCGATCATGGAAATATTCAGCATCGCGTAGACGTCCTCCTGCGCCGCCGGCATGATAAAGCGTGCCATATTCGCATACGTCAGAGCGCCGGCCGTGCCGGTATCCAGCATCGTTGTCACACCTGTTCGCAGGCCGGCTTCCGCAGGATCAATCGAATACAGTCCAATTCCGCTGAAGACATGCACGTGCAGGTCGATCAAACCGGGTGCTACGATCAAACCATCCGCTTCGATGATTTGCTCGCCCTGCGATTTCAGATTGGTGCCAATCTCTGAAATCAGTCCATTAGACAGCCGCAGGTCGACTCGCTGCGCCGGGCTGCCGGAGCCGTCAAAAACATCCCCGTTCCGAATAAGAAACTCGGTGGCATTCATCGTACGATCCGACTGCGGTAAGATTCTGCGGCCTGTCTGATGGCCAGGATGATTTCGTCAGCGTCACCAGGTTGCAAGCAAGACGGAAAAAGAAACGCTCGATCCGGAGTTTGCTCGTCTTCCGCCAGAATCACTTTGCGAGCAGGAACAGCAGCCAGCGTCATTGCCGGAGCTGACGTTGTCGTTGTTGTCGATTCTGTCAGACATGTTCGTTGACGCAGCGCGAAGATGAGATCTCCGACACTCATCCCCTGCGGCCCCTCACCCGATTCGATCCGCAAATTCGGATAGCGCTGGCCATTCATGCCAGTGGCCAGACGCGTAATTTTGAGCTCGGTCAGATCACTGATCGCGTCATAAATGCAACGAATGGTCGTGTCCCACGCAGCATACTCTGTTTCCGGGTCGCGAATCGGATAACGACGCAGCGCGCTCATCACTCCAATGATTGATTCTTTGCTGACTTTCATCGATCGACCGATGCCGTGTCGAGGAGGACGTGACAACCAGCCCTGCTGAATCCAGTGCTGCAGTGACCACGTACCCGCACGAACATCCATGTCGACCATTTGAACCCAGGCGCTGCGGATCAGGTCAGAACGGCCGCAGAGAATTCCAGAAGCCTGCGGCCCGCCGAGATGCTTGCCTCCGCTGTACGCGACGAGGTCCGCTCCGCCGCGAATAAAGGCCGTCAGATTCTCTTTCGGCGGCAGAGCACAGGCAGCATCCACAATCAGGGGCAAATGATGTCGATGAGCCAGTTCAGTCAGCTTTTCCAGATCTGGACGCTCGTCAACACGCAGCCAGACAAACCCGATTGCGGCGGTCCTGTCGGTAATCGAACGTTCGATCTGATCCAGCGCGTCCGGGGCGTGATAGTCAATCAGAACCAATCTGGCGCCCGATAAACGGATTGCGTGGTCGTAATCGTACGGCCCCGGAATCGGATAGATAATCTCCGAGCGAGTCAGCCCGGAGATATCGGGCAGCTGATCCATGAAGTCAGGATTATTACCAGCAAGGCACGCGGCTGCGGCCAGCGTCAATGCGGCCCCGGCGCCGCAGGTGACGATACCGGCTTCAGCCCCGGTGGATTCCTGAATCTGTTGACTGGCCGCGCTGAGCAGATCATCGATTTCGAAATACTGTGAACTGGCAGCACTCATCGCCGCCACCACATCCGGATGCGGGCAGCTGCCACTGACACGTGTGGCATACCCCACGCCGTTAATGATCGGCCGCAGTTGCAGCTGTTCGAATAACGTCCTCTGTTCTGATTCAGGCAACATTCGGGCGTTTCCTCGAAAACGCATTCGCTGGATTGATGACCATCATCTGATGAATCTGCTCCTCCGTGATGCCACGTTCTTTCAACATCGGCACAAACACTTCCAGCAGATATCCGTAGCCTTTGCCGCCCGTATATTTCAGGTGATTCAGCATGCAGATGTCTTCGGACAGCAACACGCGATCGGCATAGCCTTCCTGTACGAGCGCCGCCACGTTGTCGGCTCGCACATACTCCGGCTGGTAGTCGAGATAGCCGATGTTATCGACTTCCATGTAAACACCTTTGGCCGCAATCGGCAGCAGGTTCTTCACACCGATGCGATCGCCCAGGTGACCGATGATGACGCGCGAAAGATCGGCACCGCACTCTTCCAGGAGAGCGATTTGCTCCATCGCCAAAGTTCCCCACCGAGTCGTATGAGTGGAGATCACGACACCGGTCCGGGCCTGTGCCATCGCGGAGGCTCGAAAGACACGTTCTTCCGCCGGCTTGATGGAGTGTCGACCGGTTCCAATTTCGCCGATGAAGCCTGCGCGAATTCCTGTGTTGCCCACACCAACTTCAATTTCTTTCACCAAAATCTCTGCAAGTTCGCGGCTTGTCTTCTCCGCGACGACAGGCGGATAGCCGAAGTCTCGATACCAACTGCAGCCCATGATGACGTTAATGCCGGTCCGTTTGGAAAAGCGAAGTAACCGTTCCGGATCGCGTCCGATTTCGTCCAGCGTCACATCACAGATCGTGCGCCCACCGCGCGATGTAAACTCAAGAATTTCCTGAGCCATCATGTCTTCGTCATCAATGACCAGTTGATAGCCATAGCTGCTGTAATGGTCCATCGCGTCGAGAAACAAATGCTCATGCGGATAAGTGATCCCCATGTCTTCGGGACGGATAAGGCCCTGCACGGTGATAACTTCTCGCGATTTCCAATCGTTGGTCAACGTCAGTTCTCCTGGTGTGGTTCTGCAGCATTCTGTCGGCAGGATCAGAAGCATTGATGCTGCCGGCCATCGAGAAGTGCTTTATGGTGGTTCCGTTTCCTGAGTTCAACAGCCGATGCGGTCTAAATCCCGAATGGCCTCATTTTGCAAGGATGAAGCCTACCTGTCCTGTGTTGTCAGTTCCGCCGTCTTCAGTCGTGTCTGCTCCGACACATCGCCCAAATTGGCCGCATGTTCACAACCTGCCGCACAGACACGGCGGTTTATCGATGGAGTGATTGGTCGCTGCCCAATTCCCGGGCGAGAGGCGGGCGACAGGGTATTCGTCTGAACAATTCTGATATTCTTTTAGTTCGACGCGTGAGAAGTCCCTGTCCTTGGGTACTCAGTTGTCAGAGGACTCACACTATGTTGCCTTTGGAAACTCGCAAGAGCCTGATTGTCAGGCTGAAGAACGAGCAGAATGATTCCGCGTGGCGGGATTTCGTTTGTACGTATGAAGGTTTTTTACAGCGACTGGTTCAGCGTCAGGGTGTTCCCGAACGACATGTTCCGGATGTGACTCAGCAGATTTTGCTGGTGATCGCAAAGTCAGTTGATGGATGGAAAGACGATGGTAACGCAGCGTCGTTTCGGCGGTGGCTCTCAGCAGTTTCTCGTAATGTCGTAATTCGCTTTATGTCGCGAGAGCGGAAACAGGCCGGCGGTGTGGGCGGGAGTGATCTGATTGCGGTGCTTCAGACTGTCGAAGCGGCTCTTGATGAAAACAGCACTCGTCAGTATGAGCATGAACTGATCGTATGGGCGGCCGAACAGGTTCGGCACGAGTTTCTGGAGACCAGTTGGCGGGCATTCTGGCTGACGGTGATCGACGGCCAGCCTGTCGAAGCCGTTGCTCGTGAACTCCGGGTGTCGCCCGGCAGCATTTATATGTCTCGCAGCCGCATCATGGCGAAGATCAAGGCAAGGATCGCGGATGTGAATGATTCATAATCTCATCTTGTTCCGAGGCTGGAGCCCCGGAACGCACTGCCAGCGAGGCTCCTGCCTCGCGAGTGTGTTGAACGCATGAACGAGGAGGCTGGAGCCTCCGGGCAGTGCGTTCCAGGGCTGGAGCCCCGGAACGAGGGTTGCCGGAACTCGCTCCACTCGGTCCGGCCTACGAAATCCAAAATCACAAATCGAAAATCCAAAATCGCTCCTTCCCATGCCCACGACTCACTGCAACCTCAACCTTCTTCAACAATCGCTCGGCCGACTGGGCAACATCGAGATTCGAGAGTTCATCGGACAGGGGGCTCATGGGATTGTTCTGAAGGGCTTTCAGGAGGAGCTGAATCGACTTCTCGCGGTGAAGGTCATGGCACCGCATCTGGCGTCAGTTGTGGCGGCTCGCAAGCGATTCGCTCGAGAAGCTCGAGCCACCGCGGCGATCGTTCATCCCAACGTTATGCCGGTTTTGCATGTCGATTCCAGCGGCCAGTTGCCGTTTCTTGTCATGCCATATGTCGATTGCGAATCGCTGCAGGATCGGCTCGATCGAGAAGGCTCATTGCCGATTCTGGACGTGCTTCGAATCAGTCTGCAGGTCGCGCGAGGACTCGCGGCAGCTCACGCTCAGGGACTGGTTCATCGCGATGTGAAGCCGGCGAATATTCTGCTGGAACGAGGTGTCGAACGAGTCATGCTGACGGACTTCGGTTTGGCGCGAGCTGTCGATGACGCGACATTGACTCGCAGTGGCCTGATTGCGGGAACTCCGCATTACATGTCTCCGGAACAGGCTCGTGGGGACGGCGTGGATGCTCGCAGTGACCTGTTTTCGCTCGGCAGCGTGCTTTACGCCATGAGCACCGGGCGACCACCGTTTCGCGCGGAAACAACTTATGGCATTCTTCGCCGCGTCACCGACGAAACCGCTCGGCCGATGCGAGAGCTGAATCCGGAAGTGCCGGTCTGGTCCGACGCGATCGTGATGAAGTTGTTGACAAAGTCCGCCGCCGAACGGTTTGAGTCGGCCGAACAAGTTGCGGGGATCTTTGAAGAGTGTCTTGGTCATCTGCAACAACCCACAGTCTGCCCGCTGCCTCTCGCCGTGCGTGAACTATCACCAGCCGTGAAGATTCGGCCCTGGAAGAAGCTTCTGCTTCTTGCTGGTGCTGTCGTGGCATTCATTTCAATCAGTGATCTTGCGGTTGTATTGATCCACAACATGCGTTCGGATGGCGTTGTGAAACTTCCTGACTCAGAACCTGCCCCCATTCCGGCCACCCCCCCCGCTCCGTGGAATGACGGTTTGGACGAGGACCTGAAGCAACTCGACGGGGACCTCGAATCACTGCTTGAACAAACGACCCAATAACCCCGGCGAGCGGCTGGGCGTCAGCCCTCCGTGTTTTGTTTTGGGCGTTTGATTTCCCACAGAGATCACGGAGAGCACAGAGGCGAATCGCAGAGAGTAGGACAGGAACAGGTTTAACTCGCTGTGTACCCTCCGTGCTCTCTGTGACCTCAGTGGTGAAGACTTGATCGCTGTACCCAGCGGCAGGTGACACGGAGGGCTGATGCCCAACCGCTCGCCGGGATGACGATTGAAACCAACCTTTCATAAATGAGGACGAACATGAATGCCCAAATGATCAGACTGAAAATGATGGTCGTCGTCTGCCTGCAATTTGTAACAGGCTCTCTGCCTGCCCAGTTGGCCGGCGGGTTCGAACTCACACCCAACAGTGGACGACAGGTTCAATCGCAGGAAGTAGTGATCACATGGCCTGAGAAGAATGATGAGCTTCGGGGCTTCAGTACCAAAATCGGAGACTGGGAGATCCTCAAAATTGCTCCGCAAGTGAAGATTGATCCAGTCGCCGCAAGCAATGTGGCGGCTGTTCGATTTGATGATTCTATCGCGGCCTTCAGCGGTGAAAAAGGCGGGTGGGATGTGATTGAACTTTCGACGGAATCGAAGTCATTTCCAGCATGTCATCCATCTCTCGTGGTCATTGAAGACAACGGGCATCTCGATACGTTCTCCGCTCCTACCGGGCGCTGGACTTCGCCGACAGACCCCGAGCTGCAGGAACAGAATCGGACGCTGGAGGTTCGGTACCCACGAACGTCTAGTCCAACGGTGTTCGTTGACGTCAACAACAGGATGAAGAAATTTGAGAAATGGCGTGATTCACTGCCCGCCTATAAACGACGAGGGATTCTGTTGAGCGTCACGTCGGGAGCGGGCACCGGAACGGCAACGCTTTCCGCATCTCGTTTGAGCTGGATGACCGAATTGGAGGCCAAGGTTCGAGAATTGTTCAATGTGGTTGATATGGCCGAGAGCGATAGCTCGATCTCAGGCGTCAATCCGGATGCCCCCAATGCAAAAGTACTTGAACATCGCATCGAAGATCTTCAGGCTGAACTGAGTGCTCTTGAGCAGAAAGTCCGGAGTTCTTCGCAAAGTCCATCAAGTTTCAATTCTAAAGCCGGTCAGCGTTACGAACTCAGGAAACTCGTCGAGCAATCGTTTGACCTGCGTCAGCAGTTGCAGGGACTGGAAGCTCAACGACTGAAGGTGAAGCTGCAACAGGTTGAAAACAATCTGGTTGTTCGAGCAAAATCGCGTGATGCCATTGTCGATCGTCGGCTTGGAGAACTTTTTACGACGCTGGCTTCGGCAGAATCTTCAGAGAAATTGCCGGGCTTCGATGGTATTCGATTGCTGGCGTTTCACTCGCCATGGGCTCATGGAATCGAAATGAAGGCGATTTGGGAAAATCTCGAACGATCCGGTTTGCCTGTTGAAGCAGTCGAAATTGCCAAGGAGCGGAAGCTCGCCATTGAATACAATGTCATGAGAGTTCCCACAAGTGTGCTGGTTGTTGACGGTAAAGAAGTCCGCCGATTTGTAGGCAACACCAGTGAGTGGGAGCTGAGACGTGCTCTGAATGAACAACGAGAAGCCAGAGCACGACCGACACCAACACCAGAGTTCAGTTCCTCGTCGCAGCCGAATCCCGGTTCAGACGCACGCATCCAATCGTCTAAGCCCACAGAAGTAGTGAAGGAACTGAGAAGCCTTAGAAAAAGGATGACGAGTTATCATCGTCAGAGTGAGACCTTTAAGGAAAATGTCGCAATGTGGTCTCAATCACTCGACAAGCTCATCGCTGGCGGGCATCTGGAGCAAGGAAGTGCCGACGAGAAGCGCGAAAGCAATCTGATCGCCGCACAGGAACAGCTGGACCAGATCAATAAGTTGATCAGAGAAAAGCAGCGAGACTGGGACTATGCCTGGTCCGCGTATCAGACGCAACTGCAGCTTCTTCGGCTGGATGTGGAAGAAGCCACGAATGAACTGAACTCGCTGACCGCGAACAAGGATCGCCTGCAGCAACTTGCCGAAAAAGAAGTTGCCACTCACGACGAAGTTCAGGCTTCTGTGTCCGCTGTCGCTTCCGGAAAGATCAGGCTCCAGCGTGCCGAGCAAGTGCTGAAACTCTACGCCGACATCGAAGCCAAAGAACCCGAACTGAATCCGATTTTTGTTTCACTCGACAAAAAACCGGCCGTGAATACTGCCACGGACTCTGCTGTTCCGACCACTGAAAGCACGTCCGGAGAGACGCCTGAAAAGTAGAGGGCTGCGAGTTTCACTGAACAAGAACAATCAAAATTGCTCTGCTTGAGGTCGCCCATGCCCCGCCGCGGCTCGGGGCACCGAATTGTGATGAAGCGTACGACCGGCAGTGCACTTACAGCGTGTACACCACGTGTGCGTAGCTGTCCGGGAATCGTCCGCATTCAGCCAGAAGCACTGTGCGCAGGTGCAGGTTTCCAGCTGCGTCGGCTCAAACTATCGAGAGGAGGTTTGGGAAAAGCCGAAAACTGTGGTACAAGAAGCAAAGAATGAACCTGTCGACAGACTGAGGTCCTCGTATGCTGAGGAAAGAATGATGCTTCATCGTCGTGATGCCATGCTTCGTCTTGGATCCGTGGGCTGCGGTGCATTGACGCTGCCACAGCTGATGGCGATGGAACAAGGTGCCATAGATCCTGTGAAGTCGAAGGCCAAATCGTGCATCTTTCTGTTCATGTGGGGCGGACAACCGCAGCAGGACATGTGGGATATGAAGCCGGATGCTCCGGAAGGGATTCGCAGTCCGTTTTCTCCCATTGCCACAGCGGTGCCAGGCATTTCGCTGAGCGACCAGATGCCTCAGACGGCTCAACATGCGGATAAGCTGGCCATCATTCGCTCGTTGACGCATTCCGCAACGGATCACGGCGTGTCGGTTTATCACACGATGACCGGGCGAGCGATGAGTCCGCCTAGAACATTTCCGTCCAACGGTCGCAACCGCAGCGACTTTCCCTCGGTCGGTTCGATGTTTTCTTATCTCGGCGAACGTACAGCGCTGCCGTCCAGCTTTTCGATTCCACGCGCCGTGGCCCATGACGGTTTGTTTTATGCCGGTACGCATTCGGGCTTTCTCGGATCAGCACATGATCCGGTCGAACTGGGCGAAGTTTTCAACCACGTTCAGACGGGACCACGAGTCGACGATCCCAATTCGGCAATTCCTCTCGCACTTCCCAACGACGTGTCGATGGCTCGACTTCAGGCGCGTCGCGGATTACTCAACCTGCTGGAAACGGAAGATCGACGAGTTCAAAGACATGCCGGGTCCGCCTCGTTTGACAGTGTTTACGAATCGGCTTACCGGCTGATTCATGCTACGACCGTGAAGGACGCTCTGAATCTCGATCTTGAATCGCGCGCCGTGCGTGACCGCTACGGTCGCAATGAGTACGGAGAGAGTTTTCTTACGGCCCGACGTCTTGTCGAAGCCGGAATTCGTCTGGTGACTGTGAACTGGATGTTTATTACGCCACGTGCCAAGGTCTATAACGTGTGGGACACTCACGGCGGACTGAATGATCTGGAGCACGGTGAGACGGGCTACGGAATGCTGAAAGCCCGCTATTGTTTGCCGGCGTTTGATCAGGCTTATTCTGCCCTGCTGGAAGATCTTCACGATCGTGGACTTCTCGACGAAACCCTTGTGTCCTGCGTTGGGGAATTTGGACGGACGCCAAAGATCAACGCGGCGAATGGTCGAGACCATTGGCCGTTCTGTTATTCAGGCGTGCTGGCCGGCGGAGGTGTTCAGGGTGGCGCGGTCTATGGCTCCAGCGACAAGCAGGCGGCCTACGTCAAAGAGAACCCGGTGACTCCCGGTGATTATCTGGCCACAATTTGCGAGGCTTGTGGACTTGACCCCTCCCGCGAAATTCACGACCTACAGGGTCGGCCGTTCAAGATTTGTGACGGCGAACCGATTTCGGAAATCCTGTGACTGGCTTTTGACCTCAGTAGAATTGTTTCGGCCCTGCCGGCCCCGAACCGTAATGCGTCGTTTCTCCGAGCGCCTTATTGCGCTCCGTTGAGAATCGAGCTTTCGCGTGCATCGCGACAACTGGTAAACCCGCGATTCGCAGGGACACGACACCGACTTTAGTTCTGCGAAATTACGACATCAGAACTGGAGTTTCTAACTCAGGTGAATCCGTTGCGCGGCAAGGATGGTCGGGTTCTCTACTGGTTTGGAACCAGTGCTGATATCAATGAGCAGAAGCATTCGGAGGAAACCTCTCGCTACCTCGCCAAGGTGAGCGGTGTTTTAGCCGGGGTCGTCGACTACGAAAGTACGTTGCAAAAGGTCGCTAACCTTTCGGTCCCCTATTTTGCCGACTGGTCGTCAGTGGATGTAACTGATGAAGATGGCAGTCTGCGTCGATTGGCGGTCGCTCACCAGCACGCCCAAAACATGGAAATGATGGGAGATCCTCCGCGAGTGGCCCTGGGAAGGAGGTTCAGCAGTCGGTGTCCATTCCGTGATGCGTACCGGCGTTCCTGAGATCGTTTCCGAGATCACCGATGAGCTGCTGGCTCAGACTGCCGCAGATGTGCAGCCGCTGGAAATCCGTCACAAGCGTGAACTGAAGTCGTATATCTGTGTACCGTTGATTGTGTCCGGAAAACCCATTGGAGTTCTCACGTTTGTGATGGCAGAATCAGGCCGCCGCTAAGGAGTCATCCTCGCTATCCAAGCACTCCAGGGATTTTCTTCCAGCTTTGTGCGACGCCGGTGAGGCGTTCCTGGCGGCCGGCGTGTTCGAAAAAGAGGTCATCAGGATTGAGTCCCAGGGCCGTCAGGATTGTTGCGTGCAGATTTTTCACGGGCTGTGGTTGATCGGCAGCGCGGAGCCCAATGTCATCGGTGGAACCGATCACGGTGCCCGCCTTTACGCCTCCACCAGCCATCCAGATGGTGAAGCCATACGGGTTGTGGTTGCGACCGCCGTTGCCCTGCATCATTGGCGTGCGGCCGAATTCCCCGGCCCAAATCACGAGCGTCGTATCAAGCAATCCTCGCTGCTTCAGATCGCTCAGCAGCGCTGCAACGGGCTGGTCAGTTTGTTCGGCATTGCGTCTGTTGTAGTCGTCGTTGCTGTCATGTCCGTCCCAGCCCAGCTTATCGACCGCATTATAAAGCTGCACAAAGCGAACACCTTTTTCGATCAGTCGCCGTGACAGCAAACACATGCGACCATACATCACTTTTGAACCGTTGGTATCATGCAGACCGTAGGCGTCCTGAGTCTCTTTCGTCTCCAGGGACAGTTCACCGATGTCCAGAGCTTCCGACTGCATCCGATAGGCCAGCTCATACGAGGCGATGCGGCCATCGAGATCAAGCATGCCAGGTCGCTCGGCGGCGTGCCTGCGATTCAGCACCTGAGCGAAGTCCAGTGTGGAACGTTGCACGTCCGCCAGTTCGCTCGGAGGCTGCAGATTGAGCACCGGCGAGCCTTCATGCCGAAACTGCGTTCCCTGAAATGCGGCTGGCAGAAATGCATTGCTCCAGTTCTGCGACCCGCCCAGGCCACCGACCTTGTAAAGCAACACGTAGCCCGGCAGATTTTGATTGACCGAGCCTAGCCCATAGGTAACCCACGATCCCAGGCTCGGCTTGCCGCCAAGGATCGCTCCGGTATTCATGAGGTAGGTCGCAGGCGCGTGATTCGAACTTTCGCTGTACATCGAACGCACCTGACACAGCTCGTCGATGTGCCCGGCAGTGTGTGGCAGCAGTTCCGAAACCCACTGCCCCGATTGCCCATGCTGAGCCCACTTCCAGGGCCCGGCCATCAGCTCGTCCTTGCAGTGATTGAATACGCCGCCGACCTTGTCTGGATTCTTTTTGAACGATTCGGGAACCGGCCGACCATGCAGCCTGATCAGCTCGGGCTTGTAATCCAGCAGATCAAAGGTCGATGGTCCTCCATACTGAAAAAGGAAGATGACCTGTTTGGCTTGAGGAGCGAAATGCGGAAGTCGTTCGGCCAGCGGCTGCAGCGGATCAATCACCGGCCGCTTGAGTGTCGCCGCCGGTAGCTCGTCTGCCAGCAGTGCGCTAAACGCAACGCTCGCGAAACCAGCACCACTGTGATTGAGAAACTGGCGACGAGATTGCTGAAACATGATCGACACTCCCATGAGCGATTGTTCATCAATCGATGTAGATGAATTCGTTAAGATTCAGAACGGCCCGGCACAGGTCAGCCACAGAAAGCTTGACCGCCTGATCGTCAGACGACTTTGCGGCGTGCAGTTCACGATGTCGCTGAAGGAATTCGACGGCAAGCGTTATTTCTTCCTGCGTGGCATTTCGACTCAGCGCTCTTTGAAAGATCGCATCGATCAACTTCTCGGTCAACTGCGCATCGTGCAGGTCTATCGAATCCTGGTGCGACACGACAAGATCGCTCAGTGCTTTCGCGTAACGGACTCCTTCCGGACTATTGAGCAACATCAAGGCCTGTGGAGCCACGACCGTTGTGTCTCGACGAGCACAAGACGTCGTCGTGTCTGGCAGGTCGAACGCCTGCAACATTGGGATCGGCAGGCAGCGTTTGCGAACAAGAAAGACGCTGCGCACGTCTGTCTGTTCAACCGGATCGGTGTACCAGCCCTGCATGCGGCCGTCATCTTTTCCTTCGGTCGCTTCCAGAATCGCCGGCTGGGCATGCAGGAGTTCTTCGGGCACCTCCGGCCAGAGCGGCTTACCACCGTCGTTCGCCTGCAATAGCCCCGCAACGGCCAGCAGGCCGTCACGGAGGGTCTCCGCGTCCAGTCGTCGAACGTTTTGCCGCGACAACAACGCATTGTCCGGATCAATCATCGCCGCCGCAGTCCCGCTGTCAGAATGACGCGACGTCTGGCGATACGTGTGCGATGTCACGATCAAGCGATGCAATTCCTTGATTGACCAGCCGCGTTCCATAAACTCGATGGCGAGCCAATCAAGCAACTCCGGATGCGAAGGCCGAGCGCCGGTGTAACCAAGGTCATTGGGTGTCGCCACAAGCCCCGTGCCAAAGTGCTGTTGCCAGATTCGATTGACGATCACCCGCGCCGTCCAGGGATTTTCGGAAGACGTGATCCAGTTGGCCAGCGTCAGTCGTCGTCCGGTAGTACTGTCACGGGGAGCGTGAATCTCGGCCGCTTCTGGTGAGAACACTGACACAAAGCCCGGTGCAACTTCCTCGCGCGGTGACGAGAAGTCGCCCTGATAGAAGACAAACGTCGCAGGAGCCGATGCACCGGAATCCGTCGCGGCCATCGCACGACGCGGCGGCTGTTTACCGGACTCCAGCTCGCCGATCTGTTTCTCAAGTTCTTCGTGTCTCGACTTTTGTTCGACACTGCTCGCAGGATCGATCTTGGCTTGTTCAGTCTTCAGCGACTGCACCTGATCGTCGATCCCCGAATTGTGCATGTCAATTTCTGCCTGCTCATGGGCGAGCGAAATCGGCAGGTCATCACGCGATGTCACTCCCGCGAAGAAGGCCCGCAGCCGAAAATGGTCAGCTTGCGAAAGCGGGTCGTACTTATGGTCATGACATTGGCAGCACGACATCGTCAGTCCGAGAAACGCCGACGCCGTTGTATTCGTCAGGTCAGCCATCATCTCGGCCCGCAGCCGAGGTTCTTCCTGAAAGATTGAAGCCGTGCTGTCCCACTGACCAAGCCGCAGATAACCCGTGGCGATCAGTGAGTCCGCTTCGGCCGTAGTTTTCGGCTGACCATCGACCAGTTCATCACCGGCAATCTGCTCGCGGATGAATTGATCGAACGGCTTGTCCTGATTGAACGCACGAATGACATAGTCGCGGAACTGCCAGGCCAACGGTCGGAACTCGTCGCGTTCATACCCATTGGTGTCAGCGTACCGCACGACGTCCAGCCAAAGCCGCGCCTGCCGCTCGCCGTAACCCGGCGAATCAAGCAACCTGCTCACGAGATTTTCATAAGCATCCGGAAAATCATCTGCGACGAATTCGGCAACATCGTCAACTTCGGGAGGCAGCCCCGTCAGGTCGAAAGTCAGTCGGCGAATCAGCGTGCGGCGATCAGCCTCCGAAGCAGGTGTCAGTCTCTGCTCTGCAAGTTTCGATTGAATGAACGCATCGATCGGATGTTTGGGCCCAGAGGGAACAGCGGGGCGCACTGGTTTCTGAAGCGACCACAAATCCAGCCGCTCACCGCCAAAGATTCTGCGGATGGGATTCCGTTTATCGGTGAAGGCGTCACCGATGGAGTGGCCCGCGTCTTCGGAAGCCAACTGCCCGGAACCCGGACGATACGCATCGAGTGATTCCTTGGTTGGTCCCAAAATGATCGAATCAAAGAACGCGTCTTCTCCGCCATCGCATGTCGGGGCGATGCCTGTCAACGTGAAGTCGCCGATGTCCTGCCAGAGATCAAACGTCGCCACGGTCCAGTCCTGGGGGGCCGTGTCACTCACCGCAGCCGCAGCCCAGCCCGTTGTGTTCGGACCGGCGACATATCGGCCTTTGGCATCCGCAGCATCGGGCCAGTTTCCGTCTCTTGCCAGTTCGATCATCACGCTCCCGCCGCCTCGCTTTTTCCATGCGACCTGCAGGTAGCGGTATTCCCCTGGCTGAGGTTGTTCGCGAATGGCAAAATTCCAGTTTGGAATCTTCACGGCGTCACGTTGTAACGGCCTGATGCCCAGCGCCGAGGTTCCTCGGAATGTCTCTTCCGTGACGATTCGTCCTTTGCCGTTGCCGCTGGTCAGTGCCTGCAGAAATTGGGGCTCATCGTCAAACAAGACCGCAGTGGGCTCCGGCCATGTCGCTCCTGCGCTGACCCATTCAGTCAGCGTGGCAATTTCTTTGTCGGACAGTTTCAGCTTCGGCGGCATCTGAAGATCAGGATCTTCAAAGGAGATCGCCTTCACCAGCAAGCTCTTCGCAGTATCGCCAGGTACAAGAGCCGGTCCCTGATCGCCACCGGCCATAGCGGCGGCCAGCGAATCGAGCCTCAGGTTTCCTTCCTGTTTCTCCGGCCCGTGGCACGACACGCACTTCCCATTCAGCAGTGGCTGGACTTCATCGACGAACCGCGCAACATGATCCTCGGCCCACGACTGAAAGCCGAAGGACAGTGAAAGGAAGGCTGCTATCAAGCTTGTGACACGCTGCATTCAATCTCTCCACTCGCCAAATGTCGCCTTTCGCTCCGCGAAAGAAGCGAACGTAGACGCTACTTTTGCGGAGCAAAAGGCGACTATCAACAAATTTATTTAAGATCAGGCGACCGCTCGAACCACTGCAATGAATTCTTCTGGAAATGCCGTCGATTTGCATCGGATCATCGCCCCAGATCTTTCAGTACTTCAAATGGCGGTTCGTACGCGTCGGCTCCGCCCTCGCGCGACGTGAAGAAGTTGAAGAGATAGACCCCGTCGGCATTTGATCTTATCAGGTTCTCTGCCGCGGCTCGATATTCTTCCGTGGTAAGATTTTTGTTTCCACCGCCACGAGTGCATTCGATGCCACCGTACACCGGGATTGTGGTGACCACTTTCTTCCATGCTTCGATCGGAAGGTCGCCACGTTCAAACAGAAATTCGGAGACTGCGACGAAATCTATCCAGCCGTTCTTTGCCCAGGCAGGCACATCGCAGCCAAGGTGCCGGGAAGTCTCGGGTGTGGGCGGAGTGCGTCCGTAATTCGACGGTGGTCGCACGGAGAGCAACAATTTCCGGCCACGTTCCTGCCCCACTTCGTCAAGCATCTTCCGCACGCGTTCCACCAGGGAGTTCATCTTTGCGACTCGTTCGTCGGTTGTGCCGTCTTTGAAGAAGTTCGGGAAGCGATTGAAGTCGAGTTCGATTCCATCGCAATCGTACCGACGTATGGCTTCTTCAATCAGTCGGAAAGTGTAGTCCCGCACCTCATCGCGGCCGAAGTCCATTGCATCTCGGCCCTGATACTCTACGGTCCCAAGCCGCCAGTCGGAGTGATCCACTTTAAACTGTGTCCGCAGGAAATCATTTCCGTGGTCATCGTTCATGCGAAAAGTCAGCAACGCTTCCAGGCCTTTTCGTCGGGCCTCGGACAACATGACGGCATACGGATCAACGCCGCTGTCGAAGAACGCCTTGAGATTCTCAAACCTCTGCTTCTCGGACGCTGGCCAATTCGCCCGCTCTTCCGGCGTCGACAACGTGCCGCGCATTGTGCCCACTTCTGTCGGGTAGTACATGACCTGGGCGTTGATGCAGACCAGCACGGTATCAACTCGGCTGTCGACATAAGCGACCTCTTCGATCAGCTTCTTAACGTCATCAACGCTGACTGCGACCGGACCTTTGCTGTTGGCCTTCGTTGAGAGACACGAATCGCCGTCGAAGTTATAGAGCACGCGTCTTCGCTTTTGCGTTTCCAATTTATTGTCTGTCACAGCCTCAACCTGCGACACCAGTTGCCAGTGCGGCCACATGGCTCCGAAACCAGGCTTAAGACTCGTGATTTGGGTCTCGCTGCGATCGGCGAGCTTCATCACAAACAACTGCCGGATTCCGTCGCGTTTGGATCCGTAAAGAAACTGTTGTCCGTCCGGCGAGGGCGTCGGATGATAATGCGTGGTGCCCGGTGAAGTATTGGTCAGTTGAGTAATTTCGCCGCCCAGTGTGATTTGAAACAATTCGACACGGCTGGCGGTATCCCCATTGTTGGCGACTTGAGCCGTATAAAAAATTGTTTGGCCATCCATCGACCAGACAGGCACATCACTGCTGCCTCCGTGAAAATCAAAGACATCAAGGAACTCGGTCACACCCCGGTAACCGGCTCGGTCAGCCAGCTTCTTCAAGCCGGTTCCATCACTCCGAACGATGTGCGGATGGCAGTTGTAATGTTCGCCACTCACGAACAGCAGCCACTGTCCATCGGGCGACCACCGCGGAGCAAAATCAAAGGGATGCCCGGTGTTGATATGCCGCTTTTCCGAGCCGTCGGCGTTAGCAATGTAGATCTGATAGTTCTCATGATAGCTGATGTGTTTGCCGTCTGGCGATGCGCTGTAGCCGTAAGAGAAACCCGCATCGCTGGCTGATAAATCTCGCTTGTTGCGTCCGTCGAGATCCATCACAAACGGTTTCGAAATCCCATTGATCAGGGGCGTAAACCCAAGGCTCTTTCCGTCCGGATAAAAGAACAGTCCACCGTTGTAATGGCTCACGCGTTCAACAGACGTGAGATTAGAAACCTTGCTGGTTGCGATGTCGACGAGGCCGGAATCGAGCGACCACTTACCAGGTTCCATTCGAAATGTTTTATGTTCGTCTTCCCACTTCGCGTTCTCCGGATCTTGCCATCCTCGCGACACAATCGCCCGCATGCCATCGGGCGACCAGCCCGCAAACTGAGTCCAAGCATCTGGCTCGTCAGCAAGTTCTTCTGCAATTCTTGCACGTTCCGAACCATCTGCGCGGACGACTGTCGCACGCATCGTCCGCACGTTGTCATGCCGCCCACCTGGCAGATTGGTTTGCAACTCCGTATACCCAATCAGTGGCCGCACAGCCTGCGGTTCATCGGCCGGTAAAAGGCCGATGGTCTGAAGGAAACAGAGAACCAGCAGAAGTTTTCGCGGCATTCGAACGTATCCCTGCGCAATCAAGGGGCGACCACAACGCACGGGCACATGTTACCACATGCCACCCAAAACGCGTCGGCACTGCTTCAGATTCGCCAACGCTGCAAATTCGAATCTGCGGGAACGGGCTATTTCGTCTTTGGCTTCAACAGCTTTGCCGTGCCTTTGATTTCGGCAATGCCCCAGTCTGCAATGGCTTTCAGGACTGGGCCGAGCGATGAGCCTTTTGCGGTCAGGCGATAGGCGTCACGGCCAGGCGATTCTTCGGACGGATATTTCTCGGCAAGACCCCACTGAATAAGTTTGGCGAGCCGGTCTGAAAGAATGTTCGTCGCGATACCTTCCGGAGATTCCATAAACTCCTTGAAGTGCGAACGGCCGAAATGCATATCGCGAATAAGGAGCAGTGTCCACTTGTCACCAATAATGTCCAGGGTACAGGCCACAGGGCAAGGTGATCGTTTCGTCGTGGTCATGGCTGATCCGACTCTGATGGCAGGACTCAATCGGCTGGAATTTTAACACCGGATGTATTTTTGCTCTTGCACTTGCAAAGTGCAAGTGGAAGACTACTTGCAAAATGCAAGTAGTTCGATTTCACGCACAAACTTCTGCGCGTGGTGACTTTTGCGCTTCCTCGTTTTGAGCGATGACACTCCTATGGCAAAACTTGAGAACCATCCGACAGTCGTGCACTTTCGTTCCCTGGAAGCCACATCACTGGCTCCGACAAGGCCAGGTTCCCTTTTCGCACAGGAGTTGCGTCAGTTCTGCCTGGACGCCGGCGCAGACGATGTTGGTTTTGTGGATATTGGCCGCGCCGAACTGGATGATCAACGAGACGATATTCTGAAGTTCTTTCGTGCGACGAAGACGCTGATCAGCATTGTGTGTCGGATGAATCGCGAGCCTGTGCGTAATGTCAATCGCAGCGCGGCGAACCTGGAATTCCATTCCACCACGGATCACGTTAACGAGGTCTCTCGCCGAATTGTCACAGAACTTGAGCGTCGCGGGTTGCGGGCTATCAATCCATCCGCCGGGTTTCCAATGGAAATGACTTCTTTCCCAGGCAAGATCTGGGTCGTGTCGCATAAGCCTGTGGCTGTCGCAGCCGGTCTTGGCCGAATGGGCATTCACCGAAATGTCATTCACCCGAAGTTTGGAAATTTCATTTTGCTCGGCACGGTGCTGGTGGATACGGACGTGACCGAACAAACCTTTCCAATCGATTATAATCCCTGTCTGGAATGTCGTCTGTGTGTTGCGGCGTGCCCGGTCGGCGCGATTTCCAACGAGGGCGGATTCAATTTCCTGTCGTGCTACACTCACAACTATCGTGAGTTTATGGGAGGCTTCACCGATTGGGTGGAGACCGTTGCAGACAGCAACTCTGCTAAAGACTACCGGCGTGAAGTCAGTGACGGTGAATCCGCGTCGATGTGGCAGTCACTCGCCTTTGGCCCCAACTACAAGGCTGCCTATTGTTTAAGTGTGTGCCCAGCGGGCGAGGACGTGATTGCTCCGTTTCTCACGCACCGCAGCGAATTCGTGGCCTCCATGTTGAGGCCACTGCAACAGAAAGTGGAAACGATTTACGTTCAGCCAAATACGGACGCAGAAGAGTACGTCGCCCGCTGGTTCCCTCATAAGCAGATCAAACGCGTGGGTGACACCTTGCGGCCCACATCGATCGATGGCTTTCTGAAAGGCATTCACATTGTCTTTCAGCCTGGACAGTCCAGGAATCTGAGTGCGACATACCACTTCCGCTTTACCGGAAATGAGTCGGCCGAATGCACCGTGACTATTCGAGACCAGACGATCGAAGTTCGTCAGGGACTCGTGGGCACATGTGATCTTCGAGTCACCGCAGACTCGCGCAGCTGGGTGCGCTTTCTGCGAAAAGAAATCAGCATCGTCTGGCTTCTTCTCACCCTTCGCGTCCGACTTCGCGGTGATCCTCGGCTACTGGTGAAGTTTGGAAAGTGTTTTCCGTGAGCGTTTCACATGGATCACTGCAGCCAGCAGATCGCGTTTCAAAACCGCCGTGATTTTCCCCCCACCCAGGTTTACCCCGGTGGAATTCGGCTTCTGCACTACAGCTTCATTCGCTTGCCGCTCATGCAGCGTATTGCAAAAGCCGTTTAACCACCGACGTAAAGTCGATGGGGAATGTTGGCAAGACGTTGTTTCTGAGCTCATGGGCAAAGTAATGCCGGTTATTGCCAGCCGTTAGCGAACGATACCATCTACTTTCGCGGCGTTAATTCATTGTATTGCGTTCTGTTGCTCTGAGACGACGCTTCGGTTATTTTGATTTCGTGCAATCCTTATCAGCTACGTTGGCGGTTTGTGGAGATCATGATCCTCTGGCTCACATCGCCGCAACGAACAGACGGCTTTTGAAGCATCGTCGACCTGATGATTTGGTCTTCTTTGGCGTGGATGTCAGCGTGATGAATATCATCATGTGTCGATTAAATGACTGATCACTTTCAGCCATATTTCATTGGACCGTGAATGCTCACAAAGACGCTGCTGATTCTCGCTTCGTGCATTGGCCTCACCTCCGGCGCTCTCGCGGGACTGGTTGAACATGATCACAACACAACTCGCGTTTACCCGCTGACACCGTTTGTTGTCGATGTTACTAAGTCGCCCTACTTTGCCAAAGGGGACGGGGTCACCGACGTTACGGATGTACTGCAGCACGCGATAGACGACTGCACTGGCCGAAGAATGGTTGTCTTCCTGCC
Source organism: uncultured Planctomycetota bacterium (assembly GCA_947085455.1). GTDB lineage: Bacteria > Planctomycetota > Planctomycetia > Planctomycetales > Planctomycetaceae > SXXK01. The sequence continues at coordinate 53,590 of CAMTWR010000028.1, forward strand.
GAAGGGGACGTATTTGATCAGTCGATCGCTGGAGTGGAAGAAGCGAGTTGGCGAACGGGAGAACTGGGGCTTCACAACGATTTGCGGGGAACATCAGTCCGAGACCATTCTTCGGCTCAAGAACGCTACCTTCACTGATGCAACTCAACCGCATTCGATGATGTCCTGCGGAGGATTCGGGTCTGCTGACTGGTTCCATAACTACGTCGAGAATATGACATTCGACGTCGGCCAGGATAACCCAGGAGCGACGGCTCTGCAGTTCTATTCCAACAATTCTGGTGCCGTACGAGACTGTCGGTTTATCGCAGGTGAAGGCAGCGGCTATGTAGGATTGGACTTGAGTCGTGATATGAACGGACCGCTTCTGGTACAGAACATCGAAGTCGTTGGTTTTCAAAAAGGCATCACGGCAGCTGGAGCTGTGAACAGTCAAACGTTTGAAAAAATCACTCTGAGAGGCCAGCGTGAAGTGGGACTGGATAATGCCGGCCAGTCGCTCAGCATTCGGCACCTCAAAAGCGAAAACTCGGTGATTGCCATTCGAACGTATGGTTCCGTCTGCCTGCTCGATTCAAAACTTACGGGTTTATCCGGGGCGGAGAATGTCCCTGCCGTAATCAACTACAACAGTGGTCGAATCTTTCTTCGCGATATTGAAACATCCGGATACAGCAAAGCCATCGGCGATGTGGAGTCGCCCGATTTTTTTGCGGCTGTGCGGCAATCGGTGAATGAGAAGCCAGGACTTGCCGGACCTGTGATCAAGGAATACTGCTCTCATCCGGCAACAGCTCCGTTCGAAGGAACGGCGGGTTCTCTGCGGCTCGAAATCCAGGAACCACCAATGATTCCGCAACAGCCGGTTGCCGAATGGGCAAACGTGGATAGCTTCGGGGCTGATCCCACAGGATCAATGGATTCTGCATCGGCCATACAGCAAGCGATCGATTCAGGAGCGAAGACGATCTTCCTGCCTGGCAGCTATCGTCTGACGCAGACAGTGATTGTTCGTGGAGCCGTTCGCAGGATCATCGGACTTGGCGGATGGCTGGATTACAATAGCGAAACCAGTCCTGACCTGCGAATCGAAGACGGCGATTCGCCCGTCGTGATTGAGCAATTCGCCAGCATCAACGGTGGTATGGAGATCAATACAAACCGCTCGATCGTCTTGAAGAGCGTGTCTGACTGCGACCTGAAATTCACGGACCGTTGTGCCGGTGGAGATCTCTTTTTTGAAGACTTTGTGACTCACGATCTTCACATCAAGAGGCAGAACGTATGGGCTCGTCAGTTGAACATTGAGAACGAAGGCACGCACCTGAGAAACGAAGGTGGCAAACTTTGGGTACTGGGTTACAAAACAGAGCGTGGAGGGACTTTGCTTGAGACTTTGAACTCAGGATCAAGCGAGATTCTCGGAAACTTCAGCTACACCACGACCGCAGGCAGTCTCGCTCCGATGTTTGTCACAACCAACTCCCGAGTCTTCACGTTTTTCGGTGAAGTCTGTTTCAGCGGAGACCCTTTCCGCGTGCTGATTCAGGAAACTCAAAACGACCAGCGGAAGGAGATTTTAAACGGTGATGGCTTAACCATCCCCTACCGCAGCGCCGAATGACGATAACGCAAGTCAATGAGGGAATGGTTGCCGCAATAACCGTGACGCGAAGAACGCGTTCGCTGCATAAGTTTGTTATTTTCCTGCGGCATCCAGATATTTCCCATAGCCTTCTGCCTGCATCTTTGCCTCGGGGATAAAACGCAAAGCGAAGCGTGGCCAGTTCCTTTAAACCCACGTTTAACAGAATAGGCGATCAGCAAAATCTGCTTCTTTGTTTTTCCAGCCTTCGCCAGGAGTCATTAATCCGGGATCTGCTGCGCATCGTCAACAATGATGGCCACAAGATCGGCGAGCCCGCAGAGGCTGACTCTTTGCACGTCCACCGCTTTTATGATGCCGCCTTTGCCATTCGGGAGATCACGTCGTCTTTCGGATTCACAGTAATCACAAAAAAACATGCCATGCCGCATGGTACAAGCGGGCACGATCAGCATCTATCGTGCGGTACCGCGAGCAAATATTTCATCGATCGATGAATCGATGACGCGGCACAGGGCTTCTAAATCGAGGTCGTCTTCATCGTAGCCGAATGGCTCTTCAGTGTGCTCGGCGGCAATCTCCATCCCCAGCATGAAGTAGCTGATCATGCCTGTGAGAGGAACAGTCCACCAGGAAAAGTCATGGACAATCCCCCAGGGAAGCGAGATCAGATAGATGAACACACATTGTCTTACGAACGTCCGGTACGATTGGGCAAGGCGTGTATTGCGGATGCGTTCGCAGCCTCCCACGATCTCCAGCAGCTTACGAAGGTCTTCATCAAGAACGATCAGCTCAGACCCATCAATGCAGCCGCTCTTCTTCCAAAGCTGCAGCTTTTCGTAGACCTTTGCGACAAGAAATGTGGGGACATGCTGAGGTGGCTTGTTGATATCTTCGAACAATTCCGAATCTTCCAGTGACGCTCCGTCCCGCAAATGGTCTTTCAGCGTCCACGCGAATGCCTTGAGTATCCGATGAATCACTTTGAGATCTTTCGGCGGGGCTTCGATCAGTTCGACCAGCTTCAGCGAAAGATTTCTCATCGTGTTGACCAGTCCGCCCCACAATGTTCGGGCTTCCCACCAGCGTGAATACGACGTGTTCGTTCTGAAGACCAGCAGCCAGCCCAGTACCAGCGTCAATGCCGCATGAATGTCGGCCGGAACATCGGCCAACAGATACAGCTTGTTCTGTGCTTCATAAAAGGCGGGAATCGCGGCATACATGCTGACCAGAATCGCGTAGACGGCTACACGGGAAACGATTTGGCCCTGGGCAAGTTTGCGAAGAGGATTCTTCTCAGCGGACTTCGATTCTTTGGACACCATAATTATCCAATTGCGAGCAAAAAAAAGCTTTGCATCCGAACAGGATGCAAAGCTTAGACGAGTTCAAAAATGATTACTTCATCGCACCTCTGCGATGTTCAGAAAAACGTCCAGGCCGACAATCAATGAGCCGGCGGAAGGCTGTTCTGGAAGGCTCGATTTCGAAACAGGAAGTCGATGATGTTTCCTTCGTGCGGCTGCAACCAGTTTAGAGCGCACGTCGGGACGGGCCCAACATTCAGTCGGTCGATGTTGCGTGCGTCCACAAGTTCACTGATCCACTTTTCGTCATTGGTGATTGCCGTGCCGACCAGCGTCGAGCCGATCTTGCTCAGTATCTTGTCCTGTGGACATTGCACGACGGAGACGAATGGAAACATGTATTCCGTGTTCGCCATCGAGTTGTCGCAGTCGCTGACGTGCAGGACCGTAGGGCGAAGATAGTCACAGCGTTCATGCTGGACCAGACGATCTCCACCGCGATACCTGGCGGTGACTTCTGTGACTGGTCCCTTGATGCCGTCTTCAATCTGCTTGTTGGTGGCTTCCGCCACGCCAGCTGTCGTAAACGCGGCGATGGCCGCATTAGGATCCGTGGTTGGCAGTGGAACGATCGGGCCCAGTTTCTTCGCGATAGCGTCAGCGATCGCTTCGGTGTGCCGCGAGGCCCAGATTCCAGAGCAGTTGATGCATCCACGTCCGCCGTTCATGGCGACACTTTTCACCATGATGTCCAGATAGTCTTCCCAGCGATCAACGCAGTCGTCGCCAATCAGAATCTTGCTGAATCCCGGCCCGTGTGCCTGGACTCGCGGATTGCCGTGGTACTTGTCGACAGTGGTCTGTCCACCGAAAATCATGGCGCGGTTGCAGGTCTCCAAAACCTTGTTGCCGACATCGTGAGGACCTGGGTACAGGCAGAAGGCTTCGCGAGGCACACCAGCCGCGGCGAAAGCTTCGTACATACGATACGGAGTCCAGGGTTCTGAAGATCCTGGCTTCAGCACCAGGCCAATCTGCAGCGGGATTGCGGGAAGCCAGAGCGTGTGTACGCCTGGCGAATTGGACGGCAGTACCAGTCCCAGTGTCGAGGTCGTCGCTTGATAGCTGACCATCACGTTTCGGGATTCCATCCCGTAGCCACGACTCAGGATATCCAGTGGCAATCCTCGAGTCAGTGCGTTGAGCATGTCGCCCATGTGCTTCAGCACGAAGGCGTTCTTGTTCATATTGGCCCGGCACATGTTCAGTGGCAGACCGGTCGTGGCGGACTGAATCGAGCAGAATTGCGCTGGCGTTTGAGTGCCGTTGCCCAACGGCAGAGTGGCCGTCAGATAAAGATCCGCAGCGTGTTCACATTTCTTGATCAGATCGGCAACGGAAAACTGCTTCAGGATCTCACGAGCCTTAGCGGATTTCCGTGAATCCATCTGCACCAGACCGGCGTTGGCCTGATGCATTTTGGCCATCACTTCGCCCGTTTCGAAATGAACAACGTCAGCCTTCTCAAGCGACTCATAAGGCTTTCCCCATCGGATTACAGGTATTTCAAGCATGGCGGGATCAATCAGCAGAGATTTAGAAGAGAGTAAGAACGCAACGAGTGCCGTTCGACATTGTAGAGGTCAAACTTCCCTCGTCCAGGATCGCGGTGGCCACGAGGAGTTTGTTCACTGCCAGGAGCTATGACCTGGAGGCCGCATGTTTAGCAGCGGAATTTTGAGAAAAAAACGTCGGATCCGCAGGAATCCGACGTTGGGTGAAATTGCAGGCCAATCAACCGAAGATCACGGCCTAATAAACGCCGACGGTGGTTGTCTTGGCGAACACATGATAGGGGCGCACACTGCTTACGCCGTCCCATGTGTATTTGTCGCAAGGACGTTCACGTTCGCCTTCGTCGCGTTCCAGGAAGCCCGGCACGAACAACTCTTTCGTCATCGTGTAGAGCTTCACGCGACCGGTCTGGTCGTAGTCAACGAGTTTGGTGTGATCATCGAAATCCACAACTTCAATCACGGCTCGTGGCTGAGGTGCGAAGTAGGTGATCTTGTAGTTGTCGGCTGGATCATGAGGCTTGCCGCAGGCCAGACCCATCAACGTGTTTCCGTATGTCGGCGTGATGTAGACATTTGGTCCTAACAGCTCTTCGCGAGCAAACCGATACCACTGCTGAGTGAACTCCGTTCCCCCGCAGAAGATCCCCTTGATGCCAGCTTCTTCGATGCTGCTTCCCTGATCCATCAGCCGGAGAGCCAGAGCTTCCAGCAACTTTGGAGTTGTGAACATGCATTCAATGTCGTTGTTCGCGGTGAGAACCGTGATCGCCTGATCAATACAGTGTGCACTGTATTCTTTGGCATCTTCGACTTTCCCTTTTTTCAACAACTTCACGACCCAGCGAGGGTCCAGGTCCACGCAGAAACAGATGCCACCGCGGAACTGAGCCAGATGTTCGATCGCCAGTCGCAGACGGCGAGGACCGGAAGGGCCCAGCATCAGCCAGTTCGCGCCCTTCGGAAATGATTCGTCCGGCAGCGTCTCACTGAAAAGTTCGTAGTCGATCCAGTGGTCTTCTACGACCACACGTGATTTGGGGATTCCAGTAGTGCCACCGGTTTCGAATACGTAAATTGGTTTATCCTGCAAAGGCTTCGGAACCCAGCGGCGCATCGGGCCACCGCGCAGCCATTCGTCTTCGAAGAGTGGAAACTTTTGCAGGTCATCAAAGCAGTTGACGTCCTTTAGTGGATCAAAATCAAAAGTCTTTTTCTTCTCCAGCCAAAACTCGCACCCGGTGTCGTCACCGAAATGCCACTGCACCATTTCTCGAGTATGCTGGTCGAGCAGTTCTTTCTGCTGCTGAAACTTCTGTTCAAGAGATACCACTGCAGATCCTCTTCAATGTCGAACCCAAAAAATGAAGGGCGTGGTCTCGCTTAATGCGAGACGCACTCCCAAAAACGCTTCCTTCTGTATCGTAGGATTCCACAGATCGTTTTCAAACCGCTGGAGCTCAGGTATCCTGGGATGAGAAAAAGCAGGGGGCTGCAGTGCCGGGGCAGAGTTCATCAGGACCACCGTTTGGAACCTGATGGGAAGAAGGCCGACCCAGTGTCGACCTTTCGTCGTCAGCAAATTGATAAGAGGCCCAGCGTGGTACAGCAATGCCTGGAGAAGAAGCGTTCGGGAACTGGAGGGAAACTGATACCGAGCGCAAAGACGGCCGCCTCTACGCTGATTAGAGGCCACGTTGCAGCTGCGGTTCGAGGCGCTATGGCGGAACCGAATGCGGTCTATGCGGGTTTGGGAGCGAGTGTCGTGATTCGGACATGCCGATCATGATGGGCCGTCGCCACGCGAATGCCGTCGCTGTGCAGATCCATGTCACGGGCAAGATTCGGCAGCTGAAAGCGATGGAAATCCTTTTCAGCGTCGGTTTTCCAGAACAGCAGCCATCCACCACTGCCTCCGCCCGTAACTCCCATCAGCGATCCATCGCTCAGCCATTTCAGACTCCAGATGACACCCTGAGTGATTCCTTCGGCGATCATCTGACGCTCCAGAGCACCGGTTTCCAGATTATACAGAAGGATCAGCGGCTCATGAACGGCACCCAGTGGATTCGAAGCCTTGTGCAAGCCTCCGGCCGCGAGAAATTTTCCGTCCGAACTGATCGTCAGGGCCCGCACGCCACCGAAGTCAACGCCCTGCCCTCCGTTGTAGGAATACAGTGCAGCGGCATCGAACTTCTTCAGTTCCGTTCCTGCAGCCACATCCCACTGCCGAATAGCTCCGCCGAGATCGCCCGAAAATAAAGACTGTCCGTTCGGGTGAAACGCAACTGTATAGACATGCTTCTCGTGCCCCGACAATTCTTTCAGCAAGGTGCCATCGGCCATGTTCCAGAGTCGAACTTTATGATCGTTGCCGGCGCTGGCCAGGATTGTCCCGTCGGGGCTTGTGGCGAGTGATCGAATCCACTGGGTTCCATGGGCAGCAATTGAGCGAATGGGCTGTGGCGTTTCAGCCGCGGCTGGCCACCATGTCAATTTTCCATCACAGCCACCCGTCACAACAGTGGCGCCGTCGCTGGAAAACGCAAACGCTGCAATCCATGTGGTGTGTCCGCCGGAAAAGACTGTCTTCACGCCATCTGATAAACGAAACCTTTCCGCGACGGCGTCTTCGGAGCCGCAAAAGACATACTCACCGGTCGGTTCAAATCGGCAGGAAATCAATGGCCGGTCATGTTGCCACTGAGCGGACACCCAGGCGGCTTTGGGATCTGGAGTTTCGAAGAGTGTTTTCATACTCAAGCCTCTGTCCGTTTTATTTTCGATTTGCCGGAGCCGTGTCTTCAGACCAGTGAATGCTTTGCTGCATTGAATACAACACGACGTTCACTGCGATCTTTGCCGCATCGGCTTCGATGTATCCGTCGCACGACAAAGATGCCTGATGCTGCAACGCACAGCTGATATCGTACTTACTGTAAATCACAGCGTAACGGCCATCGATTTCGATGCCTTCCAGAAATGGCTGTCCTTCGACAGTTCTCATCGTCAGGGCTGCGTTCTCTTCGCTGGGAACAAGCCTGCGAATCGTGGCTTTAGTGATATTGTGCCATGTGGCTTCGGTGAAGATTTCATGTGTGACAGGAATCTGCTTCAGTTCCTGTTCGGGATAAAGTTGCCGCATCAGATCCCGGAAACTACGGTCAAAGTTGGATGCCCCGCAACACGCGTCGGCAAACAGGACTCCACCACGACTCAGATAATCACGGATGGCCTGCTGCTGTTGAGCATCGATCTGGAAGCGATATCGGCCGTGCATGTAGATCAGCGGAAAACGACTCATCTCATCCAGCGTCGGAGGAATAGCCTCGGTCTGCGTAGATGCCGCCAGTCCCACGGTGTCATTCAACGCCATCAGCAGATTTTTCAGAGCTTTCGGAGCGGTGTCCCAACCTCCATTGTGTCGCAGTTTTCCAATCTGGAGCAGACCACGTTCTACATTATCGGCTGCCTCTTTACGGCGTGCTCCGGTGTCACTCAGTTTCTCCGGAGGTTCTCGCCCTGTCGCATACGCGATCACATTCACTCCGACTTTCATCGCACGACTCACCTGCTGACTGAGATTTGTATTGCGATTCTGCGGCTCGTGTTTCATCCATTTCTGCCAGAGGCATCCCAGATCTGTCGGTGAGTAAATGATTGACGTTCGACATCCGAAGTTGACACCCCAAAGTTCAACCCCGTCAGAATTCAACGGATACTCGCTGCGATACACCGGATGGTCGCCCGTCAGCCGCTGCAATGACGCGTCTTCCTGCGGAAACATGCGTTTGACCACTTCGCGAAAGCCAGGATCAAACCCCTGTCCGTCGCAGTTGGCGACTGCAAAAATGAACCCGCCGGCATCCACATAACTCCGCAGCCACCGGATTTGTTCTTCATCAAACTGAGGCGCATCGCGGCCGGAGATGTAAAGCACTGGCGACTGATTCAGTTCCAGCACGGCTGTTTCCGGCTTGAGCCGGCTGAGCGTAACGACTTGACTTGTGAGACGTGGGGGCCACTGAGGAAGTCCGTCAATCAGGTCGACAAGGTTGACCACATCGAAGTTGTGCCGATTCCATTCGCCCTGGTCTCGTGAGTCGCCGCGCGGGGAATTGTAGTCCAGCTTGTTTACGACAACTCGAGACAGACCTTTCGACAAAAACATCAGTGCCATCGACGTGTTGAGAATGGGTTCCTGCTCGGTGCCTGGTGCCAGCCAATTGCCAGCAGCCAGTTGAAGGCCCACGAGCATTTCTGCGCCTTCGCGATACCAGTCGTGGCCGCCAAAGAATCGCACGCCGCTCATTCGTCCAGCTCGCTCCAGACCGTACAGGTAGTAGAAGTGGTAGTTGCCATGGCCGGGGTTGGACACGAGGCTGAAATTTTCCGACATCCAGCGACGACCGTTTTCCATCACCGGATCGATGGGTCTCGTGTCGCAACAATTTGGCTTCCCCTGAAAATCTACATCACTGTCGTCCTGTAACATTCTTGAAGTGATGGAGATCGTGGACAATCCCGCGACTGTCATACTGCCTCGTGGACTAAAGTCGCCGGCTGCGTATCCCCAGCCCCCACTAGCCTGCTGATCGGCGAGCCATCGCTGATGAGTTCTCTCCCAGCTCTCTCGAGAAACCTGTGCGCCAGCATAAACCGCATCTCGCAATGCCAGCACGGCGTACTGCCCGTTACTTGCATCTCCGCGGTGAGATCCGCCTTTGCGGATTTCATAATCCCAATAGCCGGCACCGTCCCCGGCAAGTTCCTGACTCTCTTCCAGAAGTCTTGCGTACAACTGAATGCGCGGCAAATCGCGATCGTATTCTTCGGCCGCACACAGGGCCATCACCGTCAGTGACGTTTCATAGATGCCACCTTTGCCGTTAACACCACTGGGCGGAAGATTGCGGAGAAAATTGAGGCCTCGTTGAACTTCCGGTGAATCGACCGGAACGTCGCAGTTGATGAGAGCCATCACCGCGAGGGCTGTTGTGCCAATCTTGAATTGTGAAAAGGCACCACTGGCTTCCCAGGATCCGTCGCCCTGCTGTTGAGTTCGAAGAAAATCGCTTCCTCGTTCCAGGCTTCTCTTCACGGAAATTCGCAGCTGCACATCATTGCGAGCCAGTTCGTCACCGGCGTCCTGAGCCGCGACGGTAGTTGCCAGCGACGACACGCACGCGCCGGCAAGAAGAATTCGAAGTGCCAGCGACAAGCTGATTCTCAAGGCAGCGTTCCGGAGGTGTCGGCGGAGTCCGGTTGTGGATTCCTGTACGTTGCGTTGAGCTTCGTGAGGCATTTCAGCTTACACTCTCTGTCTGCAGACGGCTCACCAGCGTGGCGATCTTGTTGATGGACCAGTCTATTTCCGAAACTGTATTTTGATAGCTCAGTGAAAACCGCACGGACGATTTGCAAATATCCGGGGCCACACCCATCGCAAGCAGCGATTTTGCGGGTTCGACGGAACCGCTGGCGCAAGTACTGCCGAGTGAGCATGCAATTCCGGCCAGATGCAGATTCACCAGCAACGCTTCGCCAGCAACGCCAGGAAAGGCGATGCTAAGTGTGTTTGCCAGACGGTTGGCGTGCAATCCATGCACTATCGCCGACGGACATTTCAGCATCAGGCCACTTTGAAGTCGATCACGAAGTGATCTTACGATGACATCTCTGTCAGCATGTTCCAAATGCCAGACCTCGAGCGCCTTCGCCATGCCGGCGATCAACGGTACCGCTTCCGTTCCTGCTCTGCGGCCACTTTCCTGGTACCCTCCGACAAGAAACGGAGGCAGTTTGACTCCTCGCCGCAGCAGCAATCCTCCCACACCGCGTGGTCCATGAAACTTGTGAGCCCCAAACGCTACCGCAGTAGCACCCAGTGCCTGGAAGTCGACCGGGATTTTTCCAACGGCCTGAACCGCATCCAATAATAATGGCACGCCATGCTGAAGGCACAGCCTGCTGAGACGCTGGACGTCCTGAATCACGCCGGTCTCATTGTGCGCGAGAATCACGCAGACGAGTTTGAGATCCGTCCATGGCAATTGATCAAGAAGTTCGTCTTCCAGTCGACTGTTCGAATCCACCGTGAGCGTGACCTGTTTCCAGCCGCTGTTGATGGCGATCTGACAGGCTTCGGATGCGGCAGGATGTTCGCCGGCGGTGGCTGCCAATGTGCCGCGTCGGCCAAAGGTGAATCCATAAACAGAGGCGTTGATGGCTTCCGTACCGCCGCTGGTAAAGATGACCTCCGATGCATCGGCATTTAAAATTCCGGCGATGCTTTCCCGGCTGTCTTCCAGAATCGTACGAGCCGCGCGACCAAAGGCATGCTGGCTGCCGGGGTTTGCAAATCCCGACTTCCAGCATTCCTGCATCCGTTCGAGCACTCTCGGGTCGATTGCCGTTGTGGCGTTATTGTCCAGATAGACTGGAAGATCTGATGCGCCCGCCATGCCCTGACCCGTCCTGTTCCGCACTATTCCTTGTCCGTTCGCACTCGCACTTGCAGAGCACCCAGCATACGAGTGATACGATCTTCCTTGGAATTAATGAGCAGAATATTTTCGAGCACAATCGCGCGACGCTCATTGCTGGCGTGAATAATCAGACGTCCGGAACGCAGCAGCATGTATTCAAACAGGTCATTGATCTCTTTATCAATGCGGAGGTTCGGGGCCGAGAAACGTTCCAGATTACTTAGAAATCCGTGATGGTGCAGCAGTTCGTTGCCCTTCACTTCCCAGTAATCAAACCGGCGACTGATCATGACCCAGACATAAAGAAACAACATGATCAGCGTATAGATCATGTAAAAGGAGGCGTTCGCCCAAGGCTTGATGCTGAGCAATCCGTGCACGATCTTTGGGGCCAGTGTTGGATTCTGCGAAAGCAAAAACCAGATACCAATCACGAGACTGGCAATCGCAAAAAACCATGTCAGTGATGTCGTGCGAGGAAAGTCGAAAGAGATCACGACCATGTTCAGGGCAAACACGATCAGAAAAATCCTCGCACAAATGTTGTGGTAGGAGTGGATCTGAATGACCGGTGCGGCAGCCGTTTCGTCGGCTGCGGTCGGGGCGGCGGCTACCGGCGAAGAACTATCAGCGGCAGGAACCTGAGGCTCCTGCGGAGATACGGCAGCCTTCATGACGATTGGTGACTGCTTTGCCTGCCATGCGGCGGCTTCATTGGCCGGGATATCGCCCTTTGCCCACATCACAATCGCACAGAACAGTGATGTCAGTACCGTGGGATAGAGAAACACAATCTTTGGGTAGGAGACAAGATAAACATGATCCGGCAGATCCTGAACAGGTGAGGTTCCAGACGGAGCGACGGGAGGAATACTGGATGTGCTGTCTTGGCTCATGGAAACCGGGCCTCAAATTCTGTGCTGAATGTGACTGGTGTTTGGCAGTCAACGGGAAAGAGGAATGCCGCACGGACTGTAATCCCCGGAAGACTGACTTGCCAGGGTTCGCAGATGCGACAATGCCCGGGAACGCACACATTTCACAGCAGGATCACGGGAATCTCCTGAGGATCCGGGATTCCGATGTTTTTTCTGCTGATGGAATCCCCGCGGATGTCAGTCCTGCAGGTCAACGCTGTAACGTATTTTTGTAGCCGGAGTCGTAAGAATTCGGGCATTCGCGCGCAACCGTGTCCGAAGTCTCACGACTTCGGCGAGGAAGGCACAGTTTGGCTAAGAAACGCAGACTGCTTCTCCGAGGAACGACTACTTCAGTGCGTTGCCTGCAGGGCCTTCAGCACCACTGGCAGCATCGTGTCAGCGAGAACTTTATGCCCGGCCGGATTGGGATGACATTCGTCAGTCGTCCATTCGCTGATATTCGTTCCACCCGCTTCGGAATCCGACCAATGCCGAAAGTGATCGACCAATTCCGAATGAGTTTCCTTAGCGATCTGACGGCAACTTTCCATAAACGGCTCCAGTCGCACGTTGGGATTTTCTCCCAGGCCGTTCGCTGCCTTTTTACCCCAGCGAGGTTCCGTCATCAGTACGGTATTAATCCCCAGTCGTTGCAGGTGTTCCACAATCGCTTTCAGGTTTGCGGCATACTGATCCTGTGACAGTCGGCTCTGCGTTTGATCCTTGTCGACGTAACTGTCGTTCGTGCCATACATAATGGTCACAAGCGTTGGTTCCAGCGAAAGGATTTCACGGCTCAGCCGAGCCAGCGCCTGATCGGTACGCTCTCCGCCGATGCCGAGATTGATGACATCTGCGGAGTGACCTTTTTCCAGCAACGCCGTTTCCAGAAGTGCGCCGAAGGTTTGATCCGCCGTGACGCCCGAGCGAACGCCTTTCGTGATGGAGTCGCCGAGAACGACAACGCGAGAGCGAGCGGCGACGGTGGCCAGCTGATTCGGTCGGTCCCATTGAATCTTCGCCGCATACACGCTGCCATCGGCACCTTTCGCGTGCGGCTGACTGCCCATGTAATATTCCGCATCCGTCACCCACGATTCCATCGGAGTGATGGCTGCCGCCCCAAAATTGCCAAGCATCACGCCGCGATCCGGGATCAGCACCTGCTCGGTCTCGCGAAGTACTTGCTTTTTGCTCGGATCTACCTGTGCCATAAAAATGGGAGCTCGGTTACGCGGAATATGGTCGTTGTTCGCTCCTCGCCGAGTGTAGCAGAGAAACAATGCCTGGTCATGAACCAGCCAGTGTTGTTGAGTGTTGTAGCTGCCCAGTTCTGATCCATCGTCGAATGTCCATGGCTGCACAGGTTCAAAGTGCAGACCATCCGTACTGGTCGTGACGTAGGCTCGCGAGTCGTTACGCAGGGTCAGGTAATATGTCCCCTGAAACAAGGCGAGCGATGGTTCATAAAGTCCGCGACCGTCTTCGAGTCCCAGATCATCGCCCTTGCTGATCAGTTCCATGGCGGACCCATCGAAGCGGCAATGCAACACCGTGGACTGATATCGCTCGCCCGTCTTTTCGCGAAAGTACATCGGAATGAGGAGTGTTCCGTCAGGGCGAATCAACCACTGCACGCAGCCGGGTGCTGCCAGATAGTGGCGAGTCTCTTCATCAGGCAGCGCCAGCATTTTCCATTCGGCCCACTTACCGGTGCTCGGATCGTAGGTAGCGTAGGCGCATTGATGAGAACGAGGCTGATCCAGCAGATGTTCGCCCGCGGCGCTGTATCGAAGTTTTACTCCAATGGCGATCAGGCGTTCGGAGTTTCGATGCCAGCCCGGCGTCACATCGCACACTGCGATGTTTTCTCCATTGACGGTCTTCCAGTCGAGTTCCTTTGGCAGAACGGGTTTGGTCCACGACGCGCCGCCGTCGTCAGACCGCATAAAATACAGCCCGGAATAGTGGTCCGAAACTCCGAGATGCTTTTGCAGAGTGCAGATCAGAACAGGGTCGGCCAGACCTGGCATCGGGATCGATGCCATTCGTGGATGAAACCAGCAGAAGTCCGGACTGAGCTCCTGATGAATCACGGTTGTTTCGACCTTGAATGGCAGCGTCTGCGAACAAGCAATCGACGGACACAAAACTGCAAGACAAAGTGCAAGTCGGTTCATCTGCTGTCTCCCATGAACAAAGGTTGAGCCGCGAAAGCAGGCTGCGAATTGCAGATCATAGAAGATTCATCGCGGCGTTCGAGGCACGTGGAAAAACATCCCCCGTGCTCCTCTGCCGAGACGTATACAGGCTTAGCCGCTGAGTGGTGCTGCGTCGATTGACTCGTGAAGTCTGCAGAATGTCGCGCGTGCTGCCGGAATGAGTTCCCGGGTTGTTTAGCTCGCAGGGCTTTGACTGCGGAAGAGGCTCATTTCTGACACGGTGACTGTGGGGATCAGCGGATTCGAGACCGGCGGCGCAGTGATCGAGGATTCTCGTTCGGCTGATTCCGGTGGAGTAAATCGATCGAGTCGAGGTCGGAAGATGACAATCAAAAAGAGCGGGAGATACCAAAGCACATAGGTGCCGATGTCGTCCGGGTACCACATCTGTGCGGCAACCACTAAACAGGTCGAGTTGGCCAGAAGGTTTTCAAGGTTTCGAGGACGCGGAAGGACAGTCATTGCGGTCAGCATCACAAAGAACACCGCCGCCATGGGGATTCGGATAAACAGCTGGCTTAGTGACGCATCGGTGGTCGTAGCTGAATCATCCAGCAGGCGATAAACCGTCCAGTTGGCTGTGGAAACCAGCTTGTTGGTAAAGGAGCTGGCGTCGCCGGAAATCATCAACAACGACGTGATCAAAACCGCTGTAATTCCCAGCACGGAAACAACAAAACGCACTCCGCCGTTGCGTCCGTAGAAGACGGCCCACAGTGGCAGCAGGAATGCCGCAAAAAATAACGTGCCGCTGGCGAGCCCCAGCAGAATTCCGGAAACCACCGGGTTGCGATAACTGGCAATCGCCCAGATCAAACAGGCGGCCGGCAGCACATGATTCAGCTCATGAACATTCACCGCCGTGCAAGGCAGCAGCAGATACAGGCAGCTCATTGAAATGCCAATCTGAAGACTGGCAAAGTGCTGCTTTGCAATCGACAGCAGGCCCAGGACCACAAGCGTATGAGCCACTACGACAAAAATGCGAGCCAGCCAGGCGGTCACATTGAGTTCAGATTCCGCATTATCAGCCTGAGACTTCGGCAGATTGCCAGACAGCTGCGCCATCGCGGCTCCTCCCGCGGCGATCAGCGTTTCTGTCGGGGCGGGATGTTCGCTATTTTCCGTCTGAGGGTCGACCTGGACGTCCCGTCTCTCAAGCAAAGCACGACCGTGTTCCACCGCTTTGAACGTGCTGCCTTCAGGGCTCTTTGTCAACACGCTGATCATCAGAATGGCAAAAGCCGGGATGCACAAGAATGTAATGCCGGCCTGATTCAGGTTCTGATCCAGCCTTGGCCGTCGAGTGAAGCTTTCGTCAAAGCCCAGCCGTAACAGCAACAACAGTGTCAGTCCCATCAGCGTGAATGTTGCCCACTGATAAACCGGATGCGATACTCTCTCCGGCACGGCGGCGGCAGTTGCTACGGACTCGGTGGCGTCATCGCGTTTAACGTCGTCAGCACTGCTGGCGTCAGCAACGGCGACGTTAACCACGTCAGGTGTAGGCGCCGACAGCGTTTCGTCAGGCAATGGGGTCGCCAGGACTTTTTCAGAGCTGCCGGGAGGATCCTGCGGCCTTTCGAAAGGCGCATTACGATAAACTCCAGCGACGACAATTGCCGTCGAGAGCAGAAGCAGCAGCGTCAGGTCCAGATTTCGAATCGTCAGGATTCGTCCGAACCGAAAGAAAACTGCAATCACCAAAAACGCGACATAGGCCAGCCATGTCGGATTGGTGACGTCAACAAAAAGAAAAGATTTTTCCATGATCGAACGATCAAGAACGGAATTCAGCGGGACATGAACATGCCCGGAATGAATGCCCTGAAAGGTCTATTTGAGCCATTGCCGGGGATATTGAACGGGCTTTCAGCCCAAATGGCAACCGGTTCGAACAAAAACCCCGTCTCTCCATTCCAAATAGTTACGCCAGCAGCTTTTCTTCGACCGTGCCTGCCACATCCGTGAGCCGAAAATCGCGTCCGTGGTGCCGATAAGTCAGTCGTGTATGGTCGAGCCCCAGACAATGTAGAATCGTGGCCTGCAGATCGTGGACATGCATTCGGTCTTCAACAGCGTGGTAGCCCAGTTCATCGGTTTTCCCATGGACCATGCCGGGCTTAATCCCGCCGCCGGCCAGCAGAACCGTAAAACCAAACGGATGATGGTCGCGACCTTCTTTTCCCGGCGTCGTTCCTCGTCGAATTTCGTGCATTGGAGTTCGTCCGAATTCTCCTGCCCAAATGACAAGAGTGTCATCCAGCATGCCTCGCTGCTTCAGATCCTGGATCAGCCCGGCAGCCGGAAGATCGGTCATGGCGGTGTTCTTCTTCAGGTGATTGTTCAGATCGCTGTGATCATCCCATGTTGAATGATAAAGCTGCACAAATCGCACTCCGCGTTCCACCATGCGACGTGCCAGCAGACAGTTAGAACCGAACGGGCGAGTTGCCTCATCGTTCAGGCCATACATGTTTTTCGTTGCCTGCGTTTCCTGAGCGAGGTCGACCAGTTCCGGCGCGGCGGACTGCATCCGCCAGGCCAGTTCGTAGGCTTTGATCCTGGCATTAATCTCCGGATCACCTGTGCGTTCAAAATGAGCCGCGTTCATTTGTCGAACAGTATCAATTCGGTGTCGCTGCATTGCCTCGGTCACTCCTTGAGGACTGGACAGATGAAGGATCGGATCGCCTTCGCTGCGAAATGTGACCCCGCGGTAATTCGACGGCAAAAATCCATTGCTCCACAGCGCCGTTCCTCCGTCCACTCCTTCGCCGGAGTTGGATAAAAGAACCACAAAACCTGGCAAATTTTGAGATTCACTGCCCAGTCCATACGTCACCCACGAACCCATACAAGGCTGACCAAACAGAACAGTGCCGCACTGCATTAACAGTTGGCCGGGATCGTGATTGCTGCTGGTGGTATACATGGATCTGATCATGCAAAGATCGTCGGCACAGCGACCGAGGTTCGGCAGGTAGTCCGAAAACTGCATGCCGGACTGCCCATATTGCAAAAATGTTCGGGGACTCGCAAAGCACCGCGCGTCACCTTTAATCACGGGATCCGCGAGCGACTGCAGAAACGAATCGGGGACCGGCTGGCCGTGAAATCGAGTCAACTGGGGTTTGGGATCAAACAGGTCGAGATGGCTGGGCCCACCTGACATGAAGATGAAAATGACATTGCGGGCTCGCGGTGGAAAGTGCGTCCCATTCGGCAGCGGTGTTGTGGAAATCAACGGCGACGCAGTACCTGATTGAGCGGCCTCCTCCTGCGCCAGTAGTTGACTGAGGGCGATGGATCCGAGTCCAAATGCGGAACGCTGAAGCAAAGAACGTCGGTTCAGGGCAGCAAAAACGTCCATCAGGTTTCTTCCCTCTCAAGCCATCAGCGTCATGTCGTCCGCTTGATCCATCACATTCGCATTTAGACTTAGCGATCGTGAGCCATTGAAAACGTCAGGTGACTCCCATCATTATCGTGCATTGTGTCGGTTTAGCTGCCGGTCGCAACTCTACGGATGTCCGACGCGGTCAGAAAGAGACTGTCGGCAGATCGTGGTGGGTGCCGATCGCGATGTCCGATGGTTCGGAACGAAAAGTATTTTTGAATCCCGATCCACACGAGCCGCTGGACGAAGGATAGCTGAATTCTCTTGAGGAGTTGCGTGATCGTTCCGGGGACAGGCAGCTGGTGCTGGAAGTTCATGAGGAAGCGGTGCCTGACGCGAAGTCGTTTGGCCGGTTTGCATCGGCGTTACGAGACCTGGATGTGCTGCTTGCCTTTGACGATTTTGGAGCTGGCCAGTCACGTCTTCTGGAACTGGCTCGCATTAAACCCGATTTTTTAAAGTTTGATCGATCGCTGGTGAAGGATCTGGGATCGCCCGAAGCCAGCCATGTGAATCTGGTGAAGAGTTTGCACGACAGTGCTGTGTCACTCGGGATTCGAACACTGGCAGAAGGACTTGAAACTGCGTCCTCCATTGCCACGTGTGAACAGATCGGCTTCGAACTCTACCAGGGCTATGCGTTTAGTCGGCCAGCACCTTTGGAGAGTCTTCTGGACTGACAGCGCTCTCCATGTTTTGTCCGTCGAGCAATCGTGCGGCTTCTGCGTGTGGCAGGCATGGGTAATCTGGCCCAGGAGTATTTGCCTGCGTGTTCAGGGGATCTCCAGTTTGGGGGTGTTACCAGTGTGAACCGATGAATGCCGGCAAGTCGATATGCAAAAGGCCGAAAACAGGGCTGCCTGTATTGCTTCGATTGATCACGTCACTCCACCCCAACTAAGCGAGCCGCAGGGCTCATGGCAGCACTTCATGGTAAATCCAGTGTCGAAGATCCGTTTGGTAGTCTTCACGAGTGAATACACCGGAAACAGCGAAACCATCGCGACCGATTTGGCGTGCATCGTGAAATCTGCGAAACGTAACAATGAGAATCGAAATCTCACCGGTGTGATCTTCTACCATCATGGTCGATTCATGGAATTCATTGAAGGTGAAGCGAAAGATGTGCGCAGCTTGATTGCGCGAATTTCGCATGATCGCCGGCACCGAAATATGCAGTTCCTTTTTAATGAGCCCATTCAGAAACGAGGATTTGAGCATTGGCATCTCGATATCTTCAACCTCGCTGAAGATGAACCGCTGAATATCGATATTTTGAAAGTCATCGGCACCGCCTACCGCAAGAACTTTGTGACCGCCTCTGACATGCTGCTGGAAGTCTACACAAGCTTCCTTGAGAATCATGTCGTCGCCTGACGTGAAACAAACTGCGAATCCGTCCGAGCCATTTTATGGGCGGCAGTGCAGCTGATTGAGCACAAAAGCCGCTTGATCGCTGCCTGTTTAAACCTTTCTGGCGGGAAAATGGATTCGGCTGTTTGAGGGAACGGGCAGCTTCTGGCATGCTTCGCGAAAGCGAACTCTCAAGAAAGCAGGTCAGGTTCATGTCCGTACGCAAGAAGGCAGTGGTTCTCGTCAGTGGTGGTTTGGATTCGGCCACCGTCCTGGCAGTCGCCAAAAGCCAGGGATTCGACATATACGCCATCACATTCGATTATGGTCAGCGTCATCGATTTGAACTGGATGCTGCACGCCGTGTTTGTGATTCCCAGGGCGTGGAAGAGCTGGTGGTATTCAAGGTTGATACCAGCATTTTTCGAGGATCGGCACTCACCAACGATATTCCGGTCCCGCACAATCGTGATGAATCGCAGATGTCAGAGGGCATCCCGGTGACTTATGTACCGGCGCGTAACACGATCTTCCTGTCGGTTGGACTGGGTCTTGCGGAATCAGTCGGGGCTAATGATCTGTTTATTGGCGTGAACGCTGTCGACTACAGCGGATATCCGGACTGTCGGCCGGAATTCATTCGTGCGTTTGAAGCAATGGCCAATCTTGCGACCAAGGTCGGTGTGGAAGGTCATCGTCTGACCGTTCATACTCCGCTGATTCTGCTGTCCAAAGCAGACATCATTCGCAAGGGCCTGGCGCTGAATGTTGACTACGGACTGACTCACAGCTGCTACGATCCTCTGCCTGACGGATCCTCGTGCGGCGAATGCGACTCGTGTCAGCTTCGACTACGAGGATTTCGCGAAGCCGGAGTTGACGATCGCATTCGATACGGTCGGTAAGAAGAAGTGACGTCGTAAGACGCTGCTGCATCTTCGTGCCTCGCATCTATGGATTCGACACAGGACGGCTCTTCGGAGCCGTTGCCGATTCTGCAGGCGTAGCCGATGGCGTGTCATTGAGCAGGCGAAACGGGTTGCCCGGTTTCCCCTGGACGGCTCGCTGAGCCCTCCAGCTGACCACCACATCCGGCTGATCGGCAAAAATCCCGTCAACTCCCGCGTCGACGGCCAGCCATTCCAGAAGTTGTTCGCCGGAGGCGGCAAATTCCGGAAGTGCGTCTGTTCGAAAAGTCCACACATGGACTTGAAGACCACTGGAATGTGCCTGTCTGACGAGTTCTGTAATCACGGGCTGCTGGTCAGCGGCGTCGGCAACAACAAGAGTCAGCATGACACCGAGTCCGTCGCAGAACGTGGACGCTTCTGCAATTTGCTCCTTTGAAGGAGCTTTGCCCATCAGATAGATCAACGGAAGTCGGCATTTCAATTCGTGCCGAATGCGGCGACACTCGGCTTCGTCAAAGCACTGCAAAAAGATCGGATCGTCGGCCGTCGTATATTCATACTGCTGCAGCACTTTCAGAATTTCGACGGACGCGTCGAGACCTTCTTCACGATGTTTTTGCGGTTCCTTTACTTCCACATAAACACCGGCCGTGCGGCCTCGTGACAGGTTCAGTCCCTGAATCAGTTCCAAATGCTCGGCCAGGGTGGAAATCTTAAAGTGGCCTTGCTCGAGTGGAAACCGCTGGCCTTTGTTCTTCCAGGCGCGTCCCGGTGAACGGCGTTCGGTAATGCGCAGCAGACGCAGTTCGGCCAGCGTAAAATCAAACACATACCAATGTCCGTCCGACCGCTTCCGGTCAGGAAAAACTGTCGCAACATTGGTGAGGTCATCCAGAGTAATATCGTGCATCACAATCGGAACGCCATCACGGCTCAGCACGCAGTCCTGTTCGATGTAATCGCAGTCCAGAGCATGCGCCATTGCGGCCGATTCCGTCGTATGCTCTGGTAAGTAACCCGAAGCCCCACGATGTCCAATTACAATCGGCTGCATGATTGCCTGGTCCATAAACACAACTCCGACAGGAGCGTCATCGAAAGCAGAAGCGACCGTCGTGAGACAACCGGTCAAAACAATGGCTATCAGCAGGAATGCACGCACGTTCGCACGGCTGCGCATCGTTTTGAAACGTGGCATAATCAGGCCTTCAGTTCCAGTTGAAGCCACGTTGATGGATCGAAAGCGATCGGGAAATCATCAGCGATACTCAAGGGAATCTCTCCCAGTTCCGTATCATGCACGACACAGTAAAAACCGATTCGGCCGATCGATGGGGCTTCATCGAAACCAAACATCTGAGTTTGCGGAATCCACAATTCCAGCGTGTAACCATTCGGATGTGTATGGCATTGCAGACCACATTTCCGCCCGTCCTGATCTTTTTTTGTGGCCCTCTGCTGAGCAATCTCCGCGAAGACGACGGCCGGTTTTTCATCGAAGTCTTCATCCACCGGGAAGACATTCAGCGACGCGCAGTATTCTGTCGCGCGATGAACATTGGCCGTATGGCGAGTATCAATGAAGATGCTGATATAGTCGGACGTTTTCAGGCTGCTGCGACGGCCCGCTGCCGAAAGCTTTTTGCCTCGCACATCAAACTCAATTCCCAGGCCTTCGGGATTCCATGCAACCTTCAGATCGAACGAAGCTTTGGAATCATTGAGCCTTCCGGGAACAAATATTCGACACGCATCATCCAGTTGCAACAGTCCACCCTTCTTGCGAGGAATGGAATTGACCTGCGGCGCTGCCATGGAAAACTGAAACAGGAACGACGGTGGAACAATCTGATTCTGCATAAGACATCGACCTGATGTAAAACGTCAGGCTGGTGAACGTGAAGCGATGCCGCTGCGGGCGTTCACCAGTTCCTTTGGGCCTTGAGGATCAGCCTTCGTATTCAGCGAGGAACCCCATGAACTCACGACGATGTTCTTCTTCGTCTCCCAGAGCGGTAATGCAAAGATCCTGAGTCACATAATCCAGTCCATCGCACAATTTGATCAGTTTGTTGTACTGCGCGATCGCGCAATCTTCCGCCTGAATCACACCCTTGATCACGCTGACCACGTCGGTATTCTTTTTAGGTGGCTGAAGGCTCTGCTGCTTTGCTGAAAATGCCATGCTGCCAGGAACGGTTCCGCCCAGAGTCTTGATGCGTTTGGCCAGCAGTTGTGCGTGAGTCAGTTCGGCCTGAACGTCTGCAAGCAATGAGGCTTTGATCTCTTCGGCTCGAACGCCGTCCAAATTGATGGAGTTGGAAATGAAGTTCATCACAGTTTCCATTTCCATCCAGTACGCGACCGCGAGTTCCTGAATGATGGTTGCTCGTTGTTCCAGTTCGGACATTTTTTAAAACCCTTTTTTTGTGTGAAATTTAATGATTGGAAATTTTAAGCCAACGAATTGCCAGGAGGACGCATGCTGCCTGAATGTTTTGGAACTGATGCAGATTGGACGCGATGTCGACCGACTCGCTGGAAAAGTTCGCTTTGGCCGAGGGATTATAGTCGCGGGGCGATGTTTTTCGAATCAACCGGCTCAGGAGTGCACATCTGTCTGATCCAGCCAGTTCGGGCCTGTGGTGACGTCGACCTCCAGCGGCACCGCAAGAGTCATCGCATTTTGCATTTTGTCTCGAATCAGGTTAATCAAAGCGTGAGCGTCGTCCTGGTGACATTCAAACACCAGTTCGTCATGAATCTGAAGCAGCAGCGTGGCTCGCAAACCGCTGATGGCGAGTGCTGCATCTGCTTCCAGCATCGCTTTTTTAATCAGATCGGCGGCTGACCCCTGAATCACGGTGTTGATTGCTGTCCGTTCGGGCATATTGCGATTGATACCTGTGGTACGACGAATTCCGGAAATTGCCCTGCGGCGATTGAGAATCGTGCGCGCAAAACCTGAGCGAGCCGTTTCCGTCAGGACCTGTTCGCAGAACTTTGCGACGCCCGCGTACTTTCGAAAATAGTTGTCGATAAACGCAGCCGCTGCGTTCTTGTCGATTCCCAGTGCGGCGGCGAGTCCCCACGGAGTCTGGCCATAGATCACACCAAAATTCACGGCTTTGGCGATACGCCGAAGATCAGACGACACTTCATTGACGGGTACGTTGAACACTTCCGAAGCCACAGCCGTATGAATATCGATTCCCTGACGGAACGCTTCTGTCATTGCTTCGTCGCCGCTGAAGTGCGCAAGAACGCGAAGCTCAATCTGCGAGTAGTCCGCACATACCAGTATCCAGTCCGCATGCCCCGCGCGGAATGCTCGACGCACCTGTTTCCCTTCCGGAGTTCGGATAGGAATATTCTGCAGGTTGGGATCGCTGGAGCTGAGCCGCCCTGTGGCTGCCACGGTCTGATGAAACGTCGCATGAATACGGCCAGTCTGGGGAGTCACCATCGCTGGTAATGCATCCAGATAGGTTCCTCGTAACTTGATCAAGTGCCGACGTTCAATAATTTTCGCGGGCAAGGGATGCAGCACAGCCAACTCTTCGAGAACTTCCTGATCGGTACTTGCTCCCGT
The DNA here is from genome assembly GCA_947085455.1 of uncultured Planctomycetota bacterium. Classification (GTDB taxonomy): domain Bacteria; phylum Planctomycetota; class Planctomycetia; order Planctomycetales; family Planctomycetaceae; genus SXXK01. Next base: position 76,969 of record CAMTWR010000028.1, read on the forward strand.
TTGTGTCTTTCGTATCACCGGAAGCTGAAGGTCCGTGAACAGGATGGTGCCCAGCTGTTTGGGCGAATCGATATTAAAGGAGCGACCGGCCATCGCATGGATCTCTGCCGTCAGTCGATCAATGACTTCACCGGCCACCAGGCTCTGCCGCTTCAGTTCCTCCACATCCACACTGATGCCAGCGAATTCCATTTTCGCAAGCACACGAATCAGCGGTGATTCCAGGTCTTCATAGAGGCTGGTCAGGTTGTCGTCAGCGAGTCCCGTCTGCAAGTTCTTTGCGACGGCCGTAAGCAGCCGTAACTGCTTTTCACAGCGGCTGCCTGTGTCACTGACCTGTTTGTCCGACGACTGCTCTTCGTCGTCAAACATGGTCTTTTGGCGGCCTTTTCGAGAATCCGTGATGGCGGCAACCTTCACCGCTTCTGTCGCATGGCGGTCCGCGATTTCCAATAGATCGTGTGCCCGAGCGCCGGCGTCCAGAAGGTAGTCGGCGATGGATGCGTCGAAGAGATTCGTCGGAAGCGGTCGACCAGCCGACAACAAAATGTGACACACAGGTTTCGCGCTTGATGTAATTACGCGGCCTGGAAAGGCCGAAAGCCACTCCAGGAAAACGTGACGCATGTTTTCGGAAGATGGCGACAGCAAATCGATCAGTACGGATTTGTGTCCGTCGGAGACTGCAGCGGCGGTTACCTGTTTCTGTCGCACCCCCTGCCCCGCCGACACCAACTCCACAAACAGTTCGGGGGTAAGATTCATCGCGGCCAATTCCGTTTGCAAGGCGGCCGCGTCATGCACTGTGATGGCAGGTGTCAATGTCTGTGATGTGTTCGCGGACGCCCCTTCGGTTGGTGCCGCAGCTTGTGGGGAATTCGAATCGCTCGTTGGAAACAGACTGGCAGCATCTGGCATGGATGCAAGCTGCTCGCGCATGTCGGAAGCGTAACGCCGGAATCCGAGCAGAGTGAAGAGATCGAAGAGCGTCTTGAAATCCGGATCATCGACGCGCGCCGCTTCGAAGTCGACCGATATCGGAAGTTCAGTTCGCAGTCGAACGAGCTCACGACTCATTCGAGCCTGATCAGCAAATGTCACAAGGTTCTCTGCCAGCTTCTTGCCGGGTGCTTTGTCGGCATTGGCGAGGACGTTATCGAGCGTCCCGAATTGTTGAATTAAGGTCTTCGCCGTTTTGGGTCCGACCTTCGGTACGCCCGGAACGTTGTCCACGGAATCGCCGACAAGCGACTGGAAATCGACGACCTGATCGGGCCGCACGCCCCAGTCTTCCATCAGTCCGGCTTCATCCAGAAAGGTATTCTTCCGGCAGTTAAGCATGCGAACATGAGGACTCAACAGTTGGCGAGCGTCTTTATCTGATGAAACAATCACAACATCCAGGCCGTGCGCCACGGACTGTGTGGTAACTGTGGCGATGATATCGTCCGCTTCCCAGCCATCCATTTCGAGAATTGGGATTCGAAAGCCCTGCAACAACTGTTTGATAAACGAAATCTGTGGCCGCAGGTCTTCGGGCATCTCCGCGCGATTGGCCTTGTACTTGTCGTAGATTTCATCACGCTTCCCGGGACCTGGCGAATCGAATGCACAGACAAGAAACGCTGGCTTGCGGTCTCGAATGGCAAAAATGTCGCGGGTAAACCCAAAAACGGCGTTTGTCGGCTGTCCCTGAGTCCCGGTCATCGGAGGGATAGCATGGAAGACCTGAAACATCAAAGAAAATGTGTCGATGATGTAGATGCAGTCGCGGCTCATGAGGGAATTTTGCCGATAACTTCGTGTTCTGGGAGAAAAGTTCAGTAGGCGGATTCGCCTCTGAACCTGTAATCTTGCGGAGCCACATGTGGTTTCGATGCATGGAATCTGCAATCGGTGTGAGCCAGATCACTGGGAAAACCACCGAGAAATACGCAAAGATGCCTGAAACCGCATCTGAACTGCCTTTTCCGAGGCGTTCAGTTTAGTGGACCTGTGAAGTGTCGAGACTGACATCTTTCTCCTGTGATCGCAAATGCTCGAAGTCAGCAATTTGCATTTCGGATCTTGTTTGGTACATTCAGATCAATATTCGGTTTTCACCTGTTTAAGTGTTCATGTATCCCAGAGGAGGGTTTTTGTGGTTAAGTTGCGTTTGCGTGATAATGAAAGTGTGAATGAAGCAGTTCGTCGGTTCCGCAAGTTGGTCGAGCATGCCGGCGTGAAGAAAGAAATGCGCAAACGTGAATTCTACGAAAAGCCGAGTGACATTCGTCGCCGAGATCGTCGCCGCGCAGAGATGCGAGCACGCCGTGCTAATCAGCCTTCCGAACTGGAAGCATCGTAAAGTACGCTGGCTGCCTGCAGCGCACTTGAACACGTGATGAAGCTTGAATTTAAAGGGCGAGCCCCAGTTGGCTCGCCTTTTTATTTAGACGTGAACGTTCTTTCGGAAACGCTCCTACTTTCGGCTCTGAACGATGCACCGCGTTGTAGTTGATGAGCCCTACGAATTTGTGCCGCCCTTCCGTGGCCGCTGGCTCTCGTGGATGTTTCGGCTTTGGTTGCGCCCGTATCTGCGACGATCATACGGCGTTGTGCGATGCACATATCAGGGGCTGGATCATGTTCGCGAGAGTCTAAAACTTGGGCATGGGATTTTGCTGTGTCCCAACCATTGTCGCGATTCCGATCCCATGGCGATCGGGATGCTGTGTCGGAAAATTCCCAGCCATGTCTATTCGATGGCCAGTTGGCATATCTTCAAACAGTCAAAGCTTGAGGCCTTCGTCGTTCAACGTCTGGGTGGATTCAGCATTTACCGCGAAGGGCTCGACCGTCAGTCGCTCGACACAGCTGTGCAAATTGTGTCACACGCAGAGCGGCCGCTGGTTATCTTTCCGGAAGGTGTGATTTCCCGGTCAAACGACAGACTCAATTCGCTGATGGATGGAGTTGCATTCATCGCTCGTGTTGCAGCCAAGAAAAGAGCCGAGCTGGCACCGGGGAAGAAAGTCGTTATCCATCCGGTGTCGCTGCGATACCGTCTGGTCGGTGACTTCATGGAATGCGTCGGCCCCACGTTGAAGCGGCTTGAACAGCGAACGTTCTGGAAAAGTCATGAACATCTTCCCGTCAAACAACGGATTCGGCAACTGGCCAGTGCACTCCTGGCGGCACGTGAAATCGAGATCCTTGGTGAAAGTCAGGTCGGTGCATTCCGTCCGCGACTGACCAATCTGATCAACGCAGTTCTTCAGCCTGCCGAGCGCAAATGGCTTGGCAAGGCGAGAGTTGGCGATGTGATTTCGCGAGTCAAGGATATTCGCAGCGCCATTGTGCCCGAGCTTTTGAAGGGCAATCTTTCTGAAGATGAAAAGAGTCATCGCTGGAGACAGCTGACAGATTGTTACTATGCTCAGACCCTTTCGATGTATCCCGTAGACTATCTTGACGATGATCTGCGAGGAACAGTGACACCCGAACGACTTGCTGAGACGGTGCATCGGTTGGAAGAAGATATGACGGACCACGTGACGTCGCATCCCTGCTGGCAATGTGAATTTTCGATCGGAGAGGCGATAGAAGTCGACCCTGGCCGAAAACCTCGCGGCCCCGATCCGCTGATGCAAACATTGCGAACCCAGATGCTCGGGCTTCTGCAGGTAGAAGATTGGTGGCCGCCTGAATCTGTGAAGGTTGTTGACGAATAGCGAATTCCTTAACGGACCCGCAGTGAGCATGTATCCGTTGACAGTGGAATGCATCGTTGAGTCGTACCTGTCAGGAGTTCGAATCGACTCCTTCCTGGCAAAACACTTGCGCAATTACACCTCCTGGCGTCTGCATCGGATGGTGAGTGCTGGGCTGGCTCGTGTCGACGATCAGCCGACAGTGGGTTCAACGCGAGTCTTCACGGGGCAACGTGTTTCGCTGCGTCTTGTTGAGCCGCCCGACAAGCTGCTCGATCCAGAAGCCATCACGGTTAAAATTGTTTATGAAGACCCGTGGGTTATTGTTGTTGATAAACCAGCCGGACTGGTCGCTCACCCTGTCGGAGACTTTCAGGATGGAACTCTCTCCAACGTGCTGCAATCGCATCTCGATCAGCAGACCGTGTTGCGTGGTCTGCTGCGTCCAGGAGTAGTTCATCGTCTGGATCGTATGACCAGCGGTTTAATCGTCACGGCAAAGGACCATCTTGCCCATCGACTGCTGTCCATCGACTTTCAACATGGAAAGCTGTCCAAGTCTTACGTCGCCCTGGTGGAAGGTTCGCCGGATTTTGAAACACGGCTGCTGGAGTATTCTATTGGTCAGCGGCCCGGTGGAAACAGCGTGCTGATGTCGGCTCGACCGGATGCAAAAAATGCGCGTCCCGCAAAGACTCGCGTGACGGTGGTGCAGCGATTTGAAAAGTATGCCCTGGTGGAATGCGTTCTGTTCACGGGCCGCAATCACCAGATTCGCGTGCATCTGTCCCATGTTGGTTATCCAATCGTGGGCGACGAGTACTATGCGGCGTTTGGTACGATTCGTCAGTCGCCAAGATTTGATGGCGATGAGCCCACGGAGGAGCGGCACGCATTGCATGCCGCGTCGCTCGGTTTTTTTCATCCCATTCTGCGTGAATGGATGCAGTTCAGAACTGATCCGCCGCAGGATTTTTGGGATCTGAGACCCGACGCGGTCTGAACGCTCTGCCGCGAAGAACTGTTTCGGCTCAGCCATTTTTTGGCGCTGCGTCGGCTTTCCCGGTGGTGCCCTTCGGCGCCAGCTTGTCGAGTATTCCGTTGACGAATGCGCTTGAGTTTTCTGTGCCAAACTCGCGAGCCATTTCTATTGCTTCGTCCATGACAACAGCTGGGGGTGTTCCCATTTTTGTCATCTCATAAAGACCCATTCGAATGACGTTGCGATCTGTCGGCGGCATTCGATCCACTCGCCAGTTCACAGCAGTTTTTCGTATCAACTCGTCAAGATCATCGCGGTTGACGAGAACTCCCTGAAACAGCATCCATGCGAAGTCGCGGACAGGGGTTTCGACGAATTCCTTCCGCATATCAATTTGAATTCGGTCTTTATCTGCGTCAGGATTCTGGTCCACCAGATACAGCATTTGCAGCACAAAGCGGCGTGCTTCAGATCGTCCAGCCATAGCGAATTGAGTATGCTCAAAAGGTCCTGCCGCGAATTTTGGAAAGCGGCGTTGATGGTTAATCCCGAAGGATAACAGATGAGGCTGTCACTCACCACCGGCCGATATTTCCCGGGATTAGACTGGTCTTGAAGAACCATTGTTTCAGTCGACTCGCCATTTTTTCAACTGTACTTCATCCAGTTCCACACCCAGCCCCGGGCCGGTCGGAACAATGGCAGCAGGCGGGCCGAGGTTGAGCGGTTCTGCGAGAAGGTCGGCCTCATGATAGAACGGGCCAATCGTGTCGGCCGGAAACGAGTCTGTATCGACTTCCGGAAACGCAGCCGCCACGTGCAGCATTGCAGCGGTACCGATTCCCAGTTCCAGATTGCTGCCGATCGTGCAGCGAAGTCCGGCGGCGCGGGCGATCGCCACGATGTCGGATGTGGCGGCAATTCCACCATGTTTTCCTGGATAGATACTGAAGATATCGACGGCGCGATGAGTCGACAGCAGCCAGGCATCCTGAAGTGTGAAGATGCTTTCGTCCGCCATGATCGGCGTTCTGGTGTCGCGTCGAAGCTCGGCCATTGCCGTATGATCGCCAGGGCCAATCGGTTGCTCAGCCAGCAGCAGATTGACATCTGCCAATTCCTGCAGGCAGTACTTTGCCTGTTGCAGGGTCCATCCGCAGTTGGAATCAATCGTGATTGGAATGTTCGGACCGCAGACTTCACGCACGGCACGCACGCGAGCAATGTCGCCTGCAGGATCCAGCCCCGTCTTCACTTTGACGCAGGTGACTCCGAGAGCCAGGTGCTGTTCGGCCATAGCGCGGGAGCCGGCCACATCGCGAGCCCAGACCACCAGCTTGATTCGTACCTTATCCCGAACTTTCCCACCGAGCAGCTGATAGACGGGAAGCCCGACGGCCTTTCCGGCGATATCCCACATCGCCATTTCCAAAGCTGCGCGAGTGAACGGATTCAGCTTAATGACCATATCCATCGCGCGGCGGATGCTGGTGATGTCCCGTGGATCACGTCCAATCAATGCGGGAATCAGAATCTCTTTCAGGACGGCCATCGCTGTTGATTGATTCTCGCCCGACCATAGCTGCGAAACCGTGGCTTCACCCAACCCCACAAGACCATCGTCTGTATAGACTCGCACGATGACGTATGGCGAAGTGATGTGTTCTCCGTGAGCGGTCTTCGTGGTCATTCCCTTCTTTAAGGGAACACAGACGGGAATAGCTTCAATCCGGTTGATCTTCATAAACGATCTCTGGGTTCTGAGGTGATGTGATGCACGAGCAGCGAAAGCGAGCGACCTTGCATTGACCGCTTCTGCATCGCGGTACGCAGGCTGTTTCGCCGCCGATCGCGTTTAAGGCGGCGGTGTCATCTGGAAATGTTTTGAACCGGTGGGAGTGTGCATGGTAGCTGTGTCATTCATCGCGGGAAGCGATTTGGGAAAATACAGAACGCGTTCCTGCGGCTTGACACTTGCGGTCGTGCAGGACAGAGTCTCCAGTGCATGGAAACAGGTAGAAAAATTTACTCGCCTTGTTTTGGATTTTGCCGCCACTCAGGAACGCCCTTCATGTTCTCTTCGCACCTCCACTGTCGCATGTCTTTGCTTATGATGCTTGCCATTGCTTCAACCGTTCAGACTTCGTCCGCACAACAAACCAACCCTGATGATGCGTATCAACTCGGTCCGGATTCACAGCGACAGGACGGAGTACCTCAGGGGACCGTAACAAAGCATGAATGGACCAGCACAATTTTTGATGGCACCAAACGCGAGTACTACGTGTATGTGCCGAAACAATACGATGGAACTCAGCCCGCCTGTTTGATGGTCTTTCAGGACGGGCATGCCTACGTTGACGAAAATGGACAGATGCGAGTCCCCGTGGTACTGGATAACCTGATTCATCAAGGTGAAGTGCCAGTAATGATCGCACTTTTCATCAATCCAGGACATCTGGGAGAAACAATTCCGGATAGTCGCTGGCAGGCCAGCAACCGCAGCTTCGAATATGACACCTTGAGTGATCAGTATTCAAAATTCGTCGCTCAGGAACTTTTGCCGCACGTGGTCGCCGAGCAGAAGTTGAATATCTCTGACGATACGGATGATCGAGCCATCTGCGGAATGTCGAGCGGTGGGATTTGCGCATTTACGGCAGCGTGGGAACATCCGGAATGGTTTAGCAAAGTGCTCAGTCATATCGGAAGCTTTACCAACATTCGCGGCGGTCAGGCGTACGAAGCCATGATTCGCAAGACGCCAAAGAAGCCGATTCGAGTCTTCCTGCAGGATGGAGAAAATGATCTCGACAACGAGCATGGTAACTGGTGGCTCGCCAATCTTCAGATGGAGAAGTCTCTGACGTTTAAAGGCTACGACCATAAATTTGTCGGCGGAACCGGAGCTCACAGTGGCAAACATGGCGGGGCGATCCTGCCGGAATCGCTCGTCTGGTTGTGGCGAGACCACGTCGTTGGCAAGACGCCCGTCGCCGAAAACGCGGCAGCGGCTCCGGCAGTTGAGGCGACCGAAGTTTATGGAGATAAATCCATTCACTTCACGGGCGGTGACTACAAGGACCAGGAAATCCATTACCGTCTGATGAAGCCGGCCGTGATTGAAAAAGACGAAAAGTATCCGCTGGTGATTTTCCTGCACGGGGCTGGCGAACGAGGCACAGACAACGCTCTGCAGCTGCTGTACTTCCCGACTCAGATGGCACAGCCTCATATGCGTGACCGATTCCCCTGCTATGTTCTGGCGCCGCAGTGCCATCCAGAACGGAAATGGATGGAAGTGGACTGGTCCAGTAAGTCTGATCCGCAAATGCCGGAATCACCGAGTGCTGAACTGCAGGCCGTGATGCAGATGATCGAGGAGACCTTGAAAGAAGATCAAATCGACCCCAGCCGAGTTTATCTGACTGGCTTATCGATGGGCGGTTTTGGCTCATTCGACCTGGCGACTCGTCACCCTGAATGGTTTGCCGCCGTCGCACCAATCTGCGGTGCGGCTGATCCTGCGAAAGTTGCAACTATCAAAGATTTGCCGGTTTGGGTTGTTCATGGAGACGCAGATCAGACGGTTCCCGTTGAACGCAGTCGCAGCGCTGTGAAAGCCCTTCGCGATGCGGGTGGCCAACCGATCTATGTGGAAATGCCAGGCGTTGGACACAACTCATGGAACCCCGCTTATCAGGACAACGACGGGCTTGTGCCCTGGCTGTTTCGCCAGCAACGATCTGCCAAATAATATGCTGAATCGCGTTCCCTGCAGCTCGCCCTGTTTCGTTTTAGGCGAGCTTCCACTTCGTCCCGACCCTCATGATTTTGGCATCTTTCGTTTTTCACTGGATCTGTCCCGGAGATTCTTATGCCCGTATTGTATTTCAGGATACTCGCTTGTCTGCTGATCTCAGGCGTTTCAACGACAACGGCCCCTGCGGACGAACCTTTGTATGTGGCGAAGCCGTTTACCGCCGAAGGCAGCTTTACTCCAGGCGTTGAAGGCCCTGCCGTTGATCGCGACGGCAACTTTTTCGCCGTGAATTTTGGCAGCCAGCAGACGATCGGAAAGGTAACACTTGACGGCAAAGCTGAGGTGTATGTCACGCTGCCCGGGAAAAGTGTGGGCAACGGACTTCGCTTTGACGCAGACGGTTTTCTTTATGTTGCCGACTACACCGAACACAACGTTCTGAAGATCGATCCAAAGACTCGCAAGGTGACAGTGTTCGCTCACCAGCCAAAGATGCATCAGCCCAACGATTTGGCCATCACAGCAACGGGAGTGCTCTATGCCAGCGATCCGAACTGGAAGGACAGTACGGGGCAGCTGTGGCGTATTGATAGCGACGGTTCCACTCACCTGCTCGCTTCCGGTATGGGGACCGCCAATGGCATTGAAGTGAGCCCAGATGGCCGCACGCTTTATGTGAACGAGAGCAATCAGAAAAATGTGTGGGCATTTCGGATCGCAGAGAACGGCGATTTGGCTGATAAACGCCTGCTGAAGAAGTTCGATGATTTCGGCTTCGATGGAATGCGGTGCGATGTCGACGGCAATCTTTATATCACTCGGCACGGAAAAGGCACGGTTGCTGTCGTCTCTCCGGCCGGAGAACTGATTCGCGAGATTGATGTTCTCGGAAGCAAACCCAGTAACCTGTGTTTCGGAGGACTCGACGGTCGCACCGTTTATGTCACAGAAGTCGATCATCAGCGAATCGTGGAATTTCGAGTTGAACGACCGGGACTGGAATGGCAACGCTGGCAGAAGTAAATTCGGAGTGACCGCTCAAAAAACGTGGAGCAGGAGTTACTGATTTACGGCGGTGGCATGGTGTTTATCGCAGTACGATGAGATGCCACATGGAGTTTGCAGAGTCGCGATAAGTCGAGGCGAACTGTGAACGCGGACTCGGGGAATCTGTTGATCGGACGCAAATCCGGTGTGAGCCTTGGTTTGATTCATGCCCAGAGAAAAGTCGCTGACAGGTCGCTGCGCGTACGACGGTGAATCGTGGATGGCCAAACTTCTGGCTCACCGTGATGCAGAAATTCCGTCACTGCAGTCTGCAAATGATGAAGTGCCGGAATGGATCGAAACCGTTTTCCGCAAAATGGTCGCCAAAAGACGAAGTGAACGGTATCAGTCCATGACCGAAGTGATTCGTGCTCTGGAAAGCGGTCAGGGCGGATCTTCTGTCAATATGTCCATTCCCCGGATGCCTGATACTGTACTTCTGGACCTCGACTCCCGGTGGGCAGGGCAAGTTGGATTTCTGGTTCACTTAACGGAAAGCATTCGGAGAATCGTGGTCAACTCCTTCGCCGCTGTCCGCCCCCTCAAACACTGCCTCTCATGAAGGTCCGGTATGGATTTCCCCTGATGAGAAGGTGATCGTCCTGCTTTCGGATCGTCCCGGAGGTTTTGGCGCTCGAGATCTCTGGGTGGCCACCCGAAGTAACACATCGGAAAAATGGTCGCAACCCTTGAATATGGGGCCAATGTTCAACACACCAAGCTTAGAAGATACTGCTGACATTTCTCCTGACGGTCGAACGATCTGGCTCCATCAAATGGACCGTCCCGACGGGTATGGCATTAGTTCTCTCTGGCAATCTCGTCGGGTTCGCGTCAAATGACCTTTGCTCCGGCCGATCAATTCAACGTCAGCCGCAGGAAACGCTTTCGAGGACTCGATGGGTACCGCATGCGGTCTGAAACTCTGCCATCATCTTTGGTTCGGGCCCAGCCTTGAACTCAATGACTTTTGAATCGTTCCTGAGCCCGCCCGTCTGAAGAGCGGCCTGTAAAGTCGCCGCCTCAGGATGGATGAGTCGCAGAACCTGCAGCCGGATTCCACGGTCCGGCAGCTTCTCGGCCGGATGCGTCTCGCCCTCCCACTGAATCAGCGATGGCAGCAGTCCGCTCGCCTGCAATCTCCCGTCTGGCGGAATTGTGATGAGCCAGTTCAAGGTCCCGCGACTCATCGGGCAAATCTCACCGAACGCATTGCCGGCCGCAATTGACGTGGCACGAATCGCTGAGGTCCGCAGCACCCATGTCGCCAGCGTGGTTGCGCTGGAGTTGGTCAGACCATCAAGGCCAAACCATCGCGGGCGATTAATGGGCGCAGCGTCCGGATCGATCGCAATCACCTCAAGGTAACACCGCTCACCAATTCTCATTAACGCATTGTGAGTTCCCATGCGAACATGCTGACCTCCGGCACTCATCGGAACCCCAAGAGCCTTCTCAACAATTGCCACTCCGTCATTCAGTGACGGACTTGTTACGACAAGATGGTCCAGTTCACAGCCCCACATTGAGAATCGTCTTTCGGTCAAAGCCGTGGCGATGTTGACGTTTCTGGAAACACCAGAAGTCAGGACACACACGAGGTCACGTTCACTGAGCTGGACAGCGCCATATTGCCCCTCACAACTTGATTCAAACCGGAGGTAACTTCCGGACGGCTCCTTATTGTGCCTCCAGCACTCCGATTTCTTCGCCTGTTATGGGATTCAGGCGCTGCACTTTGGAAAGTTTCCAGCCGTCACGATGTTGTGTCCACTGAGTTTGCCAGCGCGTGGCCGCGTGATACGGCGTGCTGGCCTGTCGCACAATCAGTGTTCCGTTGGCACGCAATTCCGCTTCGGCCGTTTTTCCGTCGTCCGACACTTTCACAACAATGTCCTGCATGTGAAAACTCTTGTCGAGACTCACCAGTTCCAGTCCCTGCCTTGCCTGATTTTTCAGCCCGGGAGCGTCGTCCGCAATCCTCGCGTCGATCGCATTCAGGTCTTCCGCAATAAAACCCTGCAGTATCGCGTGCAGCCCGCCTTCAATCTGTTCGGCCGGAGTGACAATTGCAGATTCCAGAAAGTAGACCGCGGCGGCAACCAGCGCAAAGACAACGGCAATGCTGCGGCCTTTGGTGTCGCCCAGAATCAGCATCACGACGGCCACTCCGCTGAGAATCAGCATCAGTGGCCAGGGATTTTCGGTGATCCACGACATGTTGGGCTCCTTTTCAACTGTTCATTTAGGAACACGCAGACGCCGAACAAAAGAAACGACTTCCTGTTCGCATTCGTCTGGCGATTTTCCAAATGCTGTCGTGAATTCCTGAAGTCGTTGCTCAGCTGTAACGGGCTGCAGTGGAATCCGCCGGGAAATCGTTTGAAGGAACCGCCCCATGCCGCTTTTCTGCTGTCGAAAAAGATAAGTTGTCAGCGCCCAGCTTTCCGCATAGGCCGTCGCCACTGTGGCTGAATCCGTGAAGCTTTTGTCCGTCTGTGTGAGAGAATTGAAGGAAATTCTGGTCGCCGCATTCTCCACACTGCGAATAAACTCCGGATGATGGCGGGCATTCACGAGTCCCGGCCGAGTCCACAAAGACGTCGACCGAGGAATGACCTGTTCAAAGTGCAGAGCAAGGCCTTCGGAAAGCCAAACCGGATTGTCTGCCATCCGCACTTGCAGGCCGGAGTTGAAAGCCAGTTGATGGACGGCCTCATGGACGATCGTCGCGACATGCAAAGGCTGTTCTGAGAGCCTTTTTCGGATGGCACTGACGGACCGGATGGATCGATCCCGAGTCAGATCCATGAGCAGCATCTGGTTCTCACGGATAGAATAATAGCCCGGCGTATCGACGAATGAAGTCTCCGGATGCTGGGTCGAGGCAAAGTCTTTGAACTCGGCCTCCGACTGAAGAATGATGACAGGCAGTTTGGCCATTAGCGGGCGGACCAAAATTTCCTGTTCTTTCATAAACTGGAAATATTGGTCGAAGACTTTTTCCAGCAGCTTCCCGACAAACACGGCATACTCTTCGGAAGAGTTCGAGCAAACGACATAGTGGTCCGTCTGATGGATCTCGAACCCTACTGGGACCTGCGACAGCAAATCGCTTCCCAGTTCGTCATCCGTCATCCACACGAACGGGGCCTCAGACACGGTCTTCGATTCGATCATTGCAGCCGTCAACTGTCGGATGCGACCATTGCGTTCTTCCAGCAGCACGCCGCCATCCAGAGCCTGCACGAGGACTCGGCCGGAAACTTCCAGCGATCCGTCATCGCCTTTGACGGCAACCGTCGCTAACGTCGCTAACGTCGCAGAACTCGGCAACTCATCAGCCAGCCCCGCCACACTGCAGAAGAAAATGGCACCCGCGATTCGAATGGCAGTCCCGATTTTCCGAGAACGACACTCTGGGCCGACAATCCTTCGGCGCAGACTTCGGAGGTTACAACCAGACCTGTCATTGCCTAAAAAAACATGCTCGGCCATCATCTTCTGATCCTCACTTGCCACTCTCGGTGGTCAAACACCGAGAAGTCACAAACGTCGCAGGCAGAACTGTACCGACGATGCCGAGCTCTGCCAAATCGAAGTTGTCGGTCATGGTATTCTCAACCATGAAATGCATGATGGTATTCGGGTCAACCCTGGAATGGAGCTCCGCAGATAGAACTGCGGTGATTCATGTTATCGATTGCTGCTTTTGGAATGACTGGCCCTTCGCTTCCGCCGTTCCTTCTGATCGAAAGCGCAGGACGACTTTAGGCTGAGACTTGGGAAATTTATTGCATCATATGCTGATTGAACTATCGCACTCACTCGACAGAAGATGATCTGCTGTCTCGCGACTAGACGGACCGACGGCGGAAAGGCATTCGATGTGGCTTTCAGATTTGATTTGACTTTCTTTAATCTGCAGATCGAGCCACAAAATCTGCAGACTGCCGCTTCATTCCTGCGGCCGCATGGATAGAATGCAGGCTGTTCGTGAATGCCGGTTCTGACCGGCGAAAATCGGGGGCGATCGGAATCGACTGGGTTTTCGTCAATCAGGGTGGCGTGCCGAGGTTGATCAGCTGGCCTCGTAAAAAGCCGATCACCAATAACTGCAAAACCGCAGTTCTCTCTCGCAGCCTAGAAATAGGCTACGCTGACCTAAGGATCTTCGCCTAAGGAGCCGACCGTCAGTTGCAAATTTGGGCTGGCATCAGTTCAACCGTCCGTTACGGCTGATGTGAGATTTGTGATGGACTGGTGATAGATGGTCTTGTTCGGGGAACCTCTCTATCACGACTTAATCAACGAACTACGCACGTAGAGGCTTTGGTTGTGGGGCTACAGGACGGGGGTTCAATTCCCCCCGCCTCCAAATTTGAAAGGACTTGCGATTTATCGCAAGTCCTTTTTTCGTTGGTACTTACGTCATTTTTGCAGCGTTTTCAGGCCAATCGCCAGAGTAAAGTGTGCTACCGTTTGTGCTACGGATGTGCAACCGTCATGAGAATTTGTGCTACGGATCGTCCTCATAGCACAGCCGGTAGCACACTCCAGAGCCTTCAAAATGTCCCTTAGGCAGGCAGTAAGGCAGGCAGTAAGAGAAGTTCTACCTAGTTTTAGATTTGATTGTGAGGCTCCACTTGGGGAGTTTCTCTGACCTGAGGAGTCGTTCGGCGAACGGTCGGAATTCGATTTCTGTCAGTTTGACACCACATTCGTAGACATCATTCAGCAGATGAATAAGTGGACGGAC
>CAMTWR010000029.1:0-5779 GCA_947085455.1 uncultured Planctomycetota bacterium
AGTAGAATCTCGCGGGAGCGAGACGGTGGTTCGGTCGAAGGATCGAACGTCGTCGGATGCTGAAAGCATCTCGACGAGGCGTGGCTGGCAGTCATGCCCCGTTCACGATGATCAGAGGGTGATGCCTCTGGGAGTGAAGACGAAAGGACTGAGGAGCAGTATCTGAAGATGCTGACGCTGGAAATCGAGTTGCGTTTTCCAATGTGCGACGATGCTCTGCATCGTCAATCCCGCCGCGGAGCGTCGGGGCACATTGGAATTAGAACGTAACCTAAGAATTCAGCAGCAGTGGTCGTCGGGAAAAGCTCCATCATCGAACGTGTCGCACGTGGCTGGCTCTCCGTTGTGGGGGGCCGGCCAATGCGTCAACTGTGGCAGGCAGCAAGAAGTAGTTTCAGGAGAATAGTCCGGGAGGAGTGATCTCTTGTGAGATTCGCATGTCGACCGGGGGCCGAGACGAGGACGAAGCGGAAAGGCTGAAGAGTGAACTGGAAGCAAAGTTGTTGCTCGGTCTCGATACCAAATCTGGCAAGGTGAAAATGACCGGCCCGGAAATGGACTGGTCAGACTTTCGGGAACAATACCGGACACTTCACTTGGCGACCGTCCGCGAAAGCACCGCCACTGACGCTGAGAGTCGTCTGGATATCGCCGAACGGATCCTTAAACCGAAGACACTTGCTGATGTCGCGAACTCGACGTCGTTGCAGCAACTTCAGGCACGACTGCTGGCGGGCGAACAAAGTCTGCGAGGAGTTCCGCGATCCCCGCACACGGTGAAGGGGTACATGGGATGTATTCTGGGAGCCTTGAACTGGGCAAACCTTCAGGATTGGCTGCCAAGTCCTCCGAAGCTTCGAAAGATTAAAACATCCAAACTCAAAACAATGAAGGGGCGACCCATTAACAAACAAGAATTCATTGCAATGACGGAAGCCGCCAAAGAAGTCGTCGGTGACGATGCCGCCGAATCATGGAAGTACGTCCTCCGTGGTCTCTGGGAGTCCGCACTTCGCATCAATGAACTGATGAGTGTCTCCTGGGACAAGCCGGGAACAATTCGTCCACGATGGAAGGATGGAACCCATCCTGTTCTCGCGATCCCCGCGGCCATGCAGAAGAACAACACGGACGATGAGATTCCACTTCTCCCTGGATTTGCAGCACTGCTGCTGGAGACACCTGCGGAACACCGAACCGGCTGGGTTTTTGATCCAAAATCGCTCCAGACCAAATTCGGACGCCGAGTTCGCCATCAGCGTCCGGACTCGGACTGGGTTAGCAAAGTGATCAGCCGGATTGGAACGGCCGCTAATATCGTCGTAGAGGCTGCGGTTGAGAAGTCGGGACGCCGCGTCAAGTATGCCTCTGCTCATGATCTCAGAAGGTCATGCTGCGAACAGATGCCGGAAACTGGCGTTCCGCCCCTGATCATTTGCCGCGTGATGCGGCATTCGTCCTGGGAAACAACTCGAAAGCACTACGCCCCGGGTGACGTCCAGCGGGATGCTGAAGTTCTGGACAGTATGCTCAAGCCAAAACCGGAGAATCCTCCAAAGGACGCCTGACCAAACAAAACACCCCGTTGTACCTGGGTACACCGGGGTGTCGAATTTCGCGAAAATCAAGTGCACCCGGGAGGGCTCGAACCTCCAACCTTCGGTTCCGAAGGTCTGACATTGAACGATTCCGGATGCGACGAAAACTGTTGCAGTTTAATGAGTTATGTCAGTGCGAGTCAGTGTCTGCTCGAAAGGACGTGTGGAGAATTTTACTGGGCTTTTCAGAGATTTGAAGCGTGATCTCTGACATCTCTGACAGGTTTCTGAAAGTCACGACGACTGAAGGACAATGGACCTCCACTCGATGCATTTACCTCCCCAAGGAAACCGTTTTGATTTCTGACAATGTCTGACAGACAATAAAGAGCACACCTTGCGACTGCCTCTTCATATCAACTCCATAGAGTCATCAATTCAGTTCGAACTGAAATTCCGAATCGTCCGATCACCGATGCCGGTCTTCGTCGAAATGATTTTCGAATTGAACCCGAAATGCCGGGCTGATCTTTTTCATTTTAATATTTGAGCAGACGTCGTCGCCGCGTATTTTTCGAAGCTGCATTTCCCGGCATCGAAGGAGACGAGTGAGAAATTCAAGGTTGTCCATTTATCTCGTTACACGTTAAATTCGGAAAAAGAATTTCGCGTTTCATGTCGTACGGGCCTGTTTGTCTGGAAACAATTCGGGCGAAAAGGCCCGTACGATCGACGGGGAATAGTGGGCTTTTAGGCATTCCTGACAGCGTGAGCCGTTCCCCCACTGAAATCTAACGAACGTGGATGAAGCTTGTCTGGCCGGAAACGAGGAATCAAATCCTCCGAATGCAATGCATTTACGAGGTTTTCAATTTCACTCGTTTCCGTTCCAACAACAGAATTCAATTGTGGCGAATTACGCATTCAAGCCGCCATTTTCACGCAGCCATGCAGCCAAAGCGCGTTCGACAATTTCCTGCTGGCTGAAGAATTCAGCGGCGGCGAGTTGACGTTCCAGTGACGCTCGTTTTAACGCTCCGGCAATTTCTGGGCGGAGTCGAACTGTGATGGGTATCAGCCCGACGGGTTGAAATGAAGCCGATAAGACCGTTTGTGGCTTTGCACCCTCTGTCGATAATGGTGCCTGTTTGGTTTCCTGCGTGACAAAAGCTCGCACGGCAGCGGGGTCGGCGTTGGGGACGGTTTGAATTGCTGTCGAAAGTGATCTTCGTTCTGCCATATGCTTTGACTTGCCTCCTTGTTGTTTATGGGTTTCCATTTGCGTGCGCCTGTAGTTGCTGATTAACGCTCGCGATCTCAGGAAACAATTCCTGAAAGAGCTGTTCGATTTCTTCGGCGGCTCCGCGTGCGGCGTAGCCCATGTTCCAGACAAAAGTGCCCTGCCCCGGCGCATCCGCGTATGCTTGACGAAGTGTCACGGCGGTTTCAGCGATTCTTAGTCCGAGTCCTGCGGCAGCTTCTCGCATGTCGCGAGTGAGTCGATATTCACGACCGACCATATTAAGCACGGCAATCACTTCCGGTGGTCCTTTGCGAATCGCCTGAGCTTGCCGCACGAACGAAGTGTTCTTGTTCAGGGCTCGGGCTTCGAACATGCTGGCTTTGCATGGGAGAATTGCGAGATCCGCCCACATCAGAAGGGCTCGACTGGTTTCCGTCTGGCTGCCGGGGCCATCGGCGATGACGAAATCAACCTCCTGAGCCAGCGACGGGAGTTCATCCAATACAGCATCAGCGTCAGCAAGCCGAACCACCTGAAGTTCGGGCAACGCCTCCGTGATCCATTCGCTGGAAGACTGTTGCGTGTCACAGTCGGCGAGAATCACGGATCGACCATTGCTTGCAAGCCAGCCAGCAAGATTGCCTGCCAGTGTCGATTTGCCGACTCCGCCTTTTGAATTGACCAATGAAATAATCATGCTGGCAATAAAGCACGATTGCTGGTCAGCTGGCAAGCACTTTTTTCGATTGGTTATTCGGCGAGCGGCCAGTGTCAGCTGGCCGGTACTAATTTGGCGTCTTCAGAGAGGAAAGTGTACCAGCGGGCTTACATACACCCTCCGTTCGCCGGGGAATGCGGTACAAGCCAGCTTGCTGGCCAGCACGATTGCAGAATTCTCTTGCGCAATACGATGGAACCTGCGATGTTTGGCCACTGGGAAATAGGGGAGGCGTTTGCTGAGTTCGAAGGCGATGAAACAAGTCCGTGGGACACTCATGGAATACCGGACAATGAGACACATTTCGTTGTCCGAACTGCCGTGAAATGAAACACGGTTTGCCGGACAATGAAACACCTTTTGAGGCTCAGTTACCGGACAATGAAACATCTTTTTCGGTTGCAAGTGCCTGAAACGACTGGCGATTTTCACCCCCCTAATTTGTTATTTAAAGTAATAAACAACAACACACGAAGGTTGTTGTTCAATGTGAAAAGTGCGTGAAAGAAAACTCATCAGAAACCCTCCAACAGAAACCACAAAACCAGCCACTGGATTCTGCCGTAGATGAACTCAATCTCGCCGAGTTTCCACTGGCAGCCATCTCTGATCGATTCCTTGATGGAACCAAAACGGTTGTGCTGGAAGACACGGTATTCGATCGAGAACAAAACAAATATCTACCCAGACGCCTGACCTTATCCGGCTCCGACCGCTACGGCCTGCCCACTTCCAAAGACGATGACGTCCTCTTGGCCTGCATCCAGCTCAGTCGCCTGAATGATTTCGCGACACGGGAAGTGTCCTTCAGCCGTTATGAAATCCTGCGGCTGCTCGGCTGGGCCGATGAAAGTCGCAACTATGAGCGAGTCGCCACATCGCTGCGTCGGTGGAAGGGATTGTCGATCTTTTCCGATCGAGCATTCTACGATCACGAACAGAAGAGTTGGGTGAATCGTGACTTTGGAGTCTTCGACAATCTGGTGATCTACCGCCGCGAAGTGGTTCAGGGAAAAGCGGCACCCGGCTGCTCTCGGTTTGTCTGGAACGAAGTGCTTTTCCGTAGCTTTCAATCGGGATATCTGAAGCAACTCGATTGGAATCTGTACTGCCGACTGACGAGTCCCGTAGCGAAACGGCTTTATCGGTTTCTCGACAAACGCTTCTACCACAGCAACCGCGTGGAAATCGATCTGCAGGAACTGGGCTTCAGAAAAGTGCGACTCACTGCCAACTACAACACGGCTCAGATGAAGCGAACGTTATTGAAGGGCATTGAAGAACTGGAACATGTCTGGGAAGTGAAGCCACGACTGCCGGAAGAACGGTTTCGAAAAGATGGTCAAGGCAAATGGATCGTGATCTTCGAACGCCGAACCACACGCAGTCGTCCAGTGATTGCACTCTCCGTGACATCAGCGATCACCGCTGAATCCTCGGTGCCGTTTGTTCAATCCGCCATCAACCCACAGAATCTGGAGCGCGAGCTGGTCAAACGTGGCATCGGCCCTGCATCCGCCGAAGAACTGTCTCTATTGCAGCCATCGAACCGTATTCGCGAGATGCTGGAACTCTATGACTGGTACAACAACCGAGGCCAATCAAGGGGGCCCGGATTTCTGGTGAAAGCCATCAGGAATCCCGCCGGCATTGCATTGCCAACCGGATTTGAAAGTTCCCTTCAGCGACAAGAACGCCAGCAATCCAGAGAAGCCCAAAAACAGGCAGAGAGCAACGTTCGCACCAAACGAGAACGTCTGGCACTCCGAAAACAGAATTCCCGACAGCGGGCGTTCATGGCGTTCTGGGAAGCCATGTTACCGAGCGAACAAGACGCCTTTGAAACGGAAGCTCTGGATGCCGCCGACACCATGAAGAAACGCCTCTACCTCGAAGCCAGCGGCAAAGGCGGCAAGGCGTTCGAGATCTACCGACAGATGGTTCTGATGGATCAGTTTGCGCGGGCACATGGGCTACTCCAACCTAAAAATGCCCGTGCGGACTGGAAATGGTTTGATGACAAGCGGGCGCGATTCCCGCCGGAGTAACTCTTAGCCAGAGGCTCCGTATCGAGTGTTGCAGCGTGTCTATAAGGAGACGTGAAGCCGTAATGCTGGCGACGTCTTCGAAGTGCCACGTTGAAGCGTACACAGAAAGGTAGTGAGGGTGAATCGACCGGGAGTGGCCTCTCGGCGGTGAACGACATGAGCTCCGAAATTTTGTATCTGTTGGATTCTGCCCAAGGCGTGTGCATGCTGGAAGGCAACATTTCTCACTGCG
>CAMTWR010000030.1:0-75208 GCA_947085455.1 uncultured Planctomycetota bacterium
CCGCCGCTTAAATCCCGTCAATCGCTTCGCCGCTGAACACAGCGACTCTATCGTTTCACGACAAATTGATGATTGCATGAATCTCTTCCCTGAGATTGTTCGTCTATCCAATCACACACTATCTCACATTCACTCGTTTCAGGGGAGATCATTTCTTGCTCGCTGCCTAAGCCTTCACCGGGCAGTTGACAAGGGAGAATTGATAATGGACAACGAAAACCAGAAATCCGGACTGGTTCTCGTTGCTCCACCGGTTTCTTCGGATAATTCACTGAAAAAATGGATTTGCTTGACACTTGTCAACAGGTAGGCGTAGGATTTGACGATGTCCCGACCAAGGCACCCGAAACCCGCGATCGAAAAGGCGGTTCAGTACGCTGAACAACAGGGTTGGCGCGTCGAGCTTTCGAATGGGCATGCTTGGGGAAGGCTGTACTGTCCATTCAGTTCTCGGGAAGGCTGCATTGTCAGCGTCTGGTCAACCCCGAGAAACCCAGACAGCCACGCGCGACATATCCGAAAGTACGTGGATTCGTGTCCGCATTGCCCTGACTCAGACTGCGACTCAGAGAGGGAGTCAGAATCATGAATGAATCAAAAACGAATCCGTGCGAACCTGAACATGACTTTGCGTTGATTGTTGACGGAGTGAGTGAATTGACTCAAACCGTGGAAGATGCATTGTTTAATGCTGGGTGTGATGATGCGACGCTGAGCATCCAATATGGTCTGCTGTACCTTGAGTTCAGTCGAGCGGCGAAATCACTTGAAGAAGCCATCATTTCGGCCATTAACGAAGTCCGGAGTGCAGGTATCGGAGCCGAAGTGCGGCGAGTGGACGAATGCAATCTGGTGACAATGTCTGAGATTGCAAGGCGAATCGGTCGTAGTCGTCAGCTTGTGCATCAGTACATGATCGGCAAACGCGGTCCTGGTGGATTTCCCCCGCCAGAGTGCCACCTGACTGATCATGCGCCGCTTTGGGCTTGGTGTGCGGTCAGCTATTGGCTTGTGCAAAACAACCTTCTGCGTCCTGAAGAAGGCTGGAATGCCGAGGTGGTGGAAGCAATCAACAACTATCTCGAATGGGAGCGGCAACGGTTGCGGCATCCGGAATTGCTCGACGTAATCAAACGTAGTTTACAGAAGAACTGACGATGTGCGTAATGATTTCAAGTCGCTGGGTTTGACCCATGAACGAAGCCGAAACCAGAGCCGAACACATCGACCCCGCACTAGCCGCAGCAGGCTGGGGCGTTGTTGACGGTAGCCGCATTCGTCGCGAGTACCCGATTACGCTCGGTCGCATCGAAGGCCGAGGACGTCGCGGGAAGGCTCTGAAGGCCGACTATGTTCTGGAGTACCGAAACACAAAGATGGCCACGGTGGAAGCCAAGGCATGGAATGAAGAACTGACGGAAGGTGTCGGGCAGGCGAAGGACTACGCGTCAAAGCTGCAACTGCGGTACACATTCGCGACAAACGGCCGAGGCATCTACGGCATTGATATGGAGACCGGACACGAAGGCGAGGTATCTTCGTTTCCATCGCCCGATGAATTGTGGAACAACACATTCGCTACGGCCAATGTCTGGCGTGACAGATTTGCGTCCGTGCCCTTTGAAGATCGGGGCGGATACTTTCAGGGACGTTATTATCAGGATCTGGCCATCGAACGAGCCCTCGCAGCAATCGCCGATGGAAGAGACCGTATTCTGCTGACACTGGCGACCGGCACCGGCAAGACTTTTATCGCATTTCAGCTGGCGTGGAAGTTGTTCCAAAGTCGCTGGAACCTAAAGGACTGGAGAGCCGGCAACGAGCCGACGCGACGACCTCGCATTCTGTTCCTGGCGGATCGCAACATTCTGGCCGATCAGGCGTACAACTCATTTTCTGCGTTCCCTGAAGATGCGCTCGTTCGCATCGAACCGGACGAGATCAAGAAGCGGGGCCGAGTCCCCAAGAACGGGAGCCTGTTCTTTACGATCTTCCAGACGTTCATGTGTGGGCCAGTCAAAGACGGCGAACCGTCCCCGTACTTCGGCGATTATCCACCGGACTTCTTCGACATCATCATCGTTGATGAATGCCATCGAGGCGGAGCACGGGACGAAAGTACCTGGCGGGCCATTCTGGAATACTTCTCCCCAGCAGTGCAGCTCGGCCTGACAGCCACACCGAAGCGAAAGAACAACGTCGACACATACGCCTACTTTGGCGATCCGGTGTTTACGTATTCTCTGAAGGAAGGCATCAACGACGGCTTTCTCACGCCGTTTCGAGTGAAGCAAATTCAGACGACTATGGACAAATATGTCTTCACGCCGGACGATATCGTCGAGGAAGGAGACGTTGAAGTTGACCGACTTTACGAGGAAGCAGACTTCAACCGCATCATTGAGATCAAAGCCCGTGAAGCTCACCGCGTGAAGCTGTTCATGGATCAGGTTGACCAGCGAGAGAAGGCAATTGTCTTCTGTGCGACTCAGCCACACGCTCTGCTGGTTCGCGATCTGATTAACCAGATGAAGACAAGCACCGACCCAAACTACTGCGTGCGAGTCACCGCCGATGACGGGGCCATAGGGGAAAAGCATCTCCGAGCCTTCCAGGACAATGAGAAGACCATTCCCACGATCCTGACGACGTCCCAGAAGCTCTCAACGGGTGTCGACGCCCGGAACGTCCGCAACATTGTGCTGATGCGTCCCTGCACGAATATGATCGAATTCAAGCAGATCATCGGCCGCGGAACTCGCCTGTACGACGGGAAAGAGTATTTCACGATTTATGACTTCGTTGAGGCGTACCTGAACTTTCTGGATCCGGAATGGGACGGCGAACCGATCGCACCGGAACCATGCGCAACATGCGGCCTGTATCCGTGCACCTGCGTGAAGGAACCGCCTGTACCGTGCGAGGCATGCGGCCAGTCTCCGTGCGAATGTCCGGAAGAACCCTGCGAAGAATGCGGCCAGGTGCCATGCGTCTGCCCTCGGCGGCGAAAGGTCAAAATCAAACTGTCTGACGGGAAGGCCCGCAACATTCAGCACATGATGATGACCAGCTTTTGGCATCCGGACGGCACGCCGATTTCCTCGGCCGAGTTCATGGAGATGCTGTTCGGCAAGCTCCCGGAGTTTTTCAAAAACGAAGACGAACTACGAACGATCTGGAGCGTCCCGGAAACCCGTTCAAAGCTGCTCGACAGTCTGGCCGACGCGGGATTCGGTGCGGCCCAGTTGGCGGAAATGCAGCGAGCCATCGACGCTGAGAACTGCGACCTGTTCGACGTGCTGGCGTATGTCGCCTGGGAATCGCCACCGTTGACACGAACGGACCGGGCCGAAGCGGCACGCGTTCAGATCCATTCGACGTTCAATGAGAAGCAGCAGGCGTTCCTCGACTTCGTGCTGGCTCATTACGTCGCCGAGGGTGTGTCGGAGCTGGATCAGAAGAAGCTGTCGCCACTCTTGCGACTGCGGTACAACGATTCGATTCCTGATGCGATCGCAGACCTCGGACGCCCTGACGAAATCAGCCGAGTGTTCGCAGGCTTTCAAAAGTTTCTGTATCAGGGCGGAGCGTAACCCCACACTGCGACACTTCCGTCCTGAAATACACGACTGAAGGTATCGCGTGATTCTGACTTTTGGTCATTCCTGTTGGTTCATGAAAAATCGAGCATCAGCGAGACAAATGGAGTTACTTCACATCGTTCTGTTGCCTGCGAGTCGACAACCTTTGCAGCAACTTGACGCACTCCACCACCGCAACCGGTATGAGAGAGCAGCCTGTGATGACGCCCCAGTCGGCCAGTGTCGGCGGAACGGTTTGGAGTACTTTTTGCAGTAGCGGCAGATAAACCGCAGCGAGCTGGAGGATCAGGCAAATCGCCACCGCTGCCCAAAGCCAACCGTTCGTGAACAGCCTGTCGGTAAACGCCGACCGTCGTTGCGAACGAGCGTTGAAGGCATGGAACACCTGCGCCAGCGCCAACGTCATAAATGCCATCGTCGCGGCTTCGCGCAAGCCCGTGCCGGTGGTGCCGTGCCATTGCATTCCAACGGCAAATGCCAAAAGAGTGACGCTCGTCAGCAGGATACCTTGCCAAAAAATCATGCCGATAAATTTTAACGTGAGCAGAGATTCCTGAGGGTCGCGAGGCGGGCGTTTCATGACATCCGGCGCTGAAGGCTCCAGCGCCAGTGCGAATGCCGGAAAGACGTCAGTGATCAAATTGAGCCAAAGAATTTGCAGCGCGACCAGCGGCAAAGGCCAGCCGATCATCAGAGCGATAAAGACGGTCAGAATCTCAGAAAGGTTGCAGGAGAGCAGATAGTGCAAAAACCGCAGGATGTTGGCATAGATGATTCGGCCCTGCTCGACGGCTCCGACGATGCTGGTAAAATTGTCGTCGGTGATCACCATGTCGGCATTTTCCTTGGCGACCTCAGTTCCGTTGATGCCCATCGCAATGCCGATGTCGGCCTGCTTCATGGCCGGAGCGTCGTTGACTCCATCGCCGGTCATCGCGACCACGTGGCCCAGTTCCTGAAGTGCTTCAACGATTCGTAGTTTGTGTTCAGGCGAGACACGAGCAAACACCGCAGCATCGGCGACGATGTGTTTCCAGCCCTCGGCATCGAGATCAGACAGTTCGCGACCGTGAACGGTCTTGAGTGCTTGGCCGTCGAGGTCGCGATCCAGCCCGAGTTGGCGAGCGATCTCAGCGGCCGTAATCTGCTGATCGCCGGTGATCATGATCGTCCGAATG
Organism: uncultured Planctomycetota bacterium; assembly: GCA_947085455.1. Classification (GTDB taxonomy): domain Bacteria; phylum Planctomycetota; class Planctomycetia; order Planctomycetales; family Planctomycetaceae; genus SXXK01. The sequence continues at coordinate 4,781 of CAMTWR010000030.1, forward strand.
CCTGCTTCGCGACACGTTGCAATGGCCGCTTTAGCCTCGTCACGCAGCGGATCCGTCATGCCAACCAGGCCGACGAAGGTTAACTCGCGATCAAAATCCGTGTCGGTGTAGTTCTCCGGTAGCTCACGAAAGGCAAGGCCCAGAACTCGCAGCGCGGAGCTCGCCAGGTTCTCGTTCGTCCCGATCCAGTTTTCACGGTCACCGGCTGTGAACAGCGTGGTCTCGGTAGCTCGCAGTTGTGAATTCGACGCCGCAATAATCGTTGAAGGAGCCCCTTTGACGAACGCGACCGCTGGCCCATCTGTACGGCGATGTACCGTCACCATCCGTTTGGTCGTGCTATCAAACGGGACTTCGCTGATGCGGGGAAAGTCCGCCATCTGGGAGGCCACGTTCAGGCCAGCCTTCTCCGCGACGACGATCAACGCTGCTTCCGTAGGATCGCCCAGCACGGTGTCATGGCCATTGCCGCGTTCCAGTTTTGCGTCGTTACACAGCATCCCAATGCGCAGGGCCATCGCGAGTTGTTTGTCGGTGCCAGGATCGATTGATTTGTCGCGTTCCTGAAACTTTCCCACCGGCGCGTAACCAGTGCCGGTGACATCAACGCGACGTTGATCGAGCACATAAACGCTGACAGTCATTTCGTTTCTGGTCAGCGTCCCGGTCTTATCGGTGCAGATCACTGTGGTGGAGCCCAACGTTTCTACAGCCGGAAGTCGCCGAACAAGCGCGCGTTGGCGGGCCATGCGCTGCATTCCGAGAGCCAGCGTCATTGTGGCTACGGCGGGAAGACCTTCGGGAACCGCGGCGATGGCAAGCGACACTCCGATTTCCAGCATGTGCCAGAAATCCATCACGCCGCGAAACCAGCCCGCCAGAACAATCACCACGCATAGCACCATGACGATCACGATCAGTAGTCGGCTCAGTTGAGCGAGCTTTTTCTCCAGCGGAGTCGCTCGGTTCGTCGCCCCATCGATCAACGAGCCGATCTTGCCGACCTCCGTCTTCGCGCCAGTGTCCGTGACCAGAAGCTGACCGCGGCCATCAGTAATTGTCGTCCCGAGGAACGCCATATTGAGTCGGTCACCAAGTGCGGCATCGCTCTCTTCAATCGTGTCTGATGTCTTCGTGACGGCATTTGACTCGCCAGTCAGCGCAGACTCTTCGACCTGCAAGCGGATGCACTCGACAACGCGACCATCAGCCGGCACCCGAGCCCCCGCCGCGAGCACAATCAGATCTCCTGGCACCAGTTCGGCCGCTGGAACCTCACGCCCGATCCCATCCCGGATCACATGCGCAATGGGCACTGATTGCTTCTGAAGTGCTGACAATGCCTGTTCGGCTTTCCATTCCGTCAGAAACCCAATCGCGCCGTTAATCACGATGACAACGAGAATGGCCACGGCCTCAATCCGGTCCCCCATCGCAAATGCAATAGCCGTGGCCGCAACCAACAGAGCCATAATGAGGCTCAGAAACTGCGATATAAAAATCGACAGAGTCGAACGCTGCTGCGCATGCGTCAACGTATTCGGACCGTGCTGCGCGAGTCTTCGTGACGCCTCGTCTGCAGTCAGTCCTTTCGCAGCAACTGACTGCAAACGATCAAAGGCCTCACCGATTGATAACGTGTGCCAGGCGGCTGGATTCGCCTGCGGACTTTGCTCATCACGAAATGGCGTCGCAGAATGATGCTTCTTGACATCGGTCGCTTGCACAGAATTCTCACTTCAATTGAGTTAAATAGGAATGAATTCGTCGAGCATTTGTGCCGACATCGCTCTTGCCTATACGGCACGCTCGTCAGGTTGTGTTTCCACTTGAGCGTCAAACCAAGGACACCAGATCCGATCATAAGGCCGACAATTGCAGGAGCTATTTCCTGCGGAAATATATTGGATTGCCCCGACGACTAATCCGGCAAGACAAATGACCAATGCGGCCGCGCAGGTGTATCCAGCGGCTTTCACAAGACTGATCCCAGTCTTGTACTCCCACAAACCAAGACGATAGCCCGGGCCAGAAGCGGCAAGACTCAATAGACTGGCAAGCGAAAGTCCCAGTCCAAACCAGCTGATGTAATTTACCCCAATCTCCTCTTTTGGCTCAAATTAATAAAAAAACCGATGTGGCGGAATCCACTGAAGGATTTCACCACATCGGCTTACTCTTTAACCCGCAGGCTGGTCACTGACCGCGCGCGTTTTAGTTCGTCATCCGGAGTTTTCGACTCGCTTCAGAATTCTTTAAGGGAATTCCCGCAACATCGTCGTTTAGGATAGCAACACTCGTGCCAACAGCAGTTCACATTCTGCATACCTTCTGAATTTGGATGGAACTGGCTTTCCTGATGGTCAAGAACAGTTCAATTGCGGATCACGATCACATAAATGCTGCAAGCCGTCGTGGTCGTTGGGTGGCTTGAAATGAAGAACTTCTTATGCTGTATTGGGCCGATTGTTCGCCTGATATTTTAGACGGTCTTCAGCCCGGCCAGCAGCTTCATCAGTGATTTCGGGTCCACCGGCTTAACCATGTGGTGATCGAACCCCGCTTCCTCCGACTTTCGCCGGTCGTCGTCCTGTCCCCAGCCTGTCACGGCGATGAGGACCATTTTCTTGTCCCAAGCCTGAGCCTTCATCTGGCGACACGCTTCGTAGCCGTTCAACTTCGGCAGGCCAATGTCGCACAGCACAACATGGGGCCGGAACTTCCCTGCCGCCGCCACGGCTTTTTCGCCGTCGTGGGCCGTTTGGACGTTGTTGCCCGTCGCCGTGAGGAGCATCGCCAAGCTCTCGGCGGCGTCTCGGTTGTCGTCGACCACCAGGATGCGGAGTTCGGAGGTCGGCGTGGCATGGTCGCCGTCATCGTTCGCCTCGCTTGAGTAGGTCTGCTCCACGACAATCGGCAGGCGGACCAGGAACTCGCTGCCCTGGCCCGGCCCGCCGCTCCTGGCTTCGACGCTTCCGCCGTGCATCTCGACCAACCGCTTCACCAGACTCAAGCCGATGCCCAGCCCTCCCTGCGACCGGGACAACGCCCCCTCGACCTGCGAGAACATCTCGAAGAGGGTCGGCAGCTTGTCGGCGGGGATGCCGATGCCCGTGTCCGTCACCGACACCACCACAAACGGAGTGTCGAGTGGCAAGTGCCGAGTGGCGAGTGAAGCAGGGTTCTCTAGATTCCCGCTCGCCACTTGCCGCTCCACACTCGCCACTAGTTCGATCCGACCGCCCCGCTCCGTGTACTTGGCGGCGTTGTTGAGCAGGTTCAGGAACACCTGCGCCAGCCGAGTCAGATCGGCGTCCACGATCACGGGGCCGGGCGGCAGCGTCACCGTCAGTTTGTGGCCCATTTCCTCGATGAGCGGGTGGCTCGTCTCGATGGCCCCCTGCACGATTTTCGCCAATTCGACCTGCTCCCGCTTGAGTGTGACCTTGCCCTGGTTGATGCGGCTGACGTCCATCAAGTCTTCGATCAGCCGGGCCATCGCCTGCGTCTGCCGGTCGATGACATCCCTCGCCAATTGCAACTCCGGGATGTCCGGGCCTTTCATCCGCAGGAGTTCGACGGCCATCCGCATCGGGGCCAGCGGGTTGCGGAGTTCGTGGGCCAGCGTCGCCAGGAACTCGTCCTTGCGGCGGTCGACCTCGCGTAAAGCTTGCGCGGTAATCAGGCGTTCGGTGATGTCAAGATTTGTGCCCAGCACCCATTCGGCATTGCCCTCATGATTCGCACGCACCGTCTCCACGGCCTGAATCCAGCGACACTCGCCGTCACCGCGCCGACGGATGCGAAATTCCCGCGTACTTTGCCCGCAGCGGCGGACGGTGTCTTGGAGGATTGCCTCATTCTCCGCCAAATCCTCAGGCAGCACCGCGCCGCTCCAGTCGCGATAATGTATAAATTCATCCGGTGTGGGCTCGATGCCGTAGATACGGAACATCAATGCATCCCAGCGGATCGCGTTCGTAATGACGTTCCATTCCCAGATGCCGACGCCGGTGGCTTCGGCGGCGAGGCGCATGCGCTCCTGGCTCGCACGAAGCGCCGCCGTGGCCCGCGTGCGTTCGGTCACTTCATGGAAATAGCAGACCAGACCGTACTGGCCGTCCGGCAGAGTCACGCGCTGTATCTCCCATTCGTAGGTCTGTTCGATGCTGAGGTCGTGTCGCTGCTCGGTGAAAGTGGGCGAAATGTAGCGTTCGCCCGTCGCCAGCGTGTGCCGGAAGATGCCTGCGATCTGCCCGCCCACTTCCGGTCCCCAGAGAATTTCGACCACTTCCTGGAAATCTCGACCGATGAGCGGATGCACGGTGCCAAAAGCCGGCATCGCCTCGGCGTTTATCTGCCGCATGCGGAACTGAGCATCCACCACGTACGTCCCCATCGGCGCCTGAGCGATGAGGGTGGAAAACAGCGAGGCATTTTCCCGCACCGTCTCCTCGACCCGCATGCGCTCGGTGATGTCGCGGAGAACTCTAGATGTGCCGATGACTTTGCCGTCCGCATCCTTCAGCGCCGCGATGGTGATCGAGGCGGGAAACTCCCGCCCTTCTTTGGTCAGCCGTATCGCTTCAAAAGTTCCCCCAAACGCCCCGGCGGCGATTTGTCGCTGGAGCTCGCGCTCCGCTGCCTGCCGATCCGCGGGCATCAGCCGCATGATCGAGGTGCCCACGATCTCCTCGGCGAGGTAGCCGAAGATTTTTTCCGCTCCCGGATTCCAACAGGTAATGATCCCGTCGAGATCCTCGCCAAAGAGCGCGTCGTGGGACGATTCGACGATAGCTGCCAGCCGAGCCACGGCCTCCGCGGATTTTTTCCGGGCGGTGATTTCCTCCACCACCGCACCGAAGCCGATGATATTCCCCTCCTTGTCGCACACGGGATACCAGCTCTCGTTCCAATAGCGCTCGCAGCCAGTCGCGGCAGCCGTCTCGCCGCAGATCTCGTGATTGCTGACCGCCTCGCCCGTCTGGAGAATTCGCTCCGTGACCGCGCGCACGCTAGCTTCCATGGTCGGCACGATCTCGGCCACCGTCCGGCCGACGTGCGCCGCAGCGTGGATGCCATTGAATCCTGCGAGCTGGTCATTGATGCGGACGTAGCGCAGCTCGCGATCCAGCATGCAAAAGCCGATGGGAGCCCGCGTGAGCAGCGTATCGAGGAGGATGTTGGATTCGCGCAGCGCCTCCTCCGCCTGCTTACGTTCCGTGATGTCGCGGATGGCGGCAACGTGGCCGGCGGGCGCGCCGTCGGGGGAGCGCAGCGTGCTGAAGACCGTCTCAACGTGTAGCTCGCGGCCATCATTCGCGTGAAGGATCAGTTCGCCACGCCATTTGCCGCACTCCTGCAGGGCCGTCCGTATGCTGGCTGCTAAATTGGGCTTTTGCCACTGCCGGTTGTAAATGTCGCCGAAAGCTCGCCCCAGCACGTCGCTGGCGCGGACGCCGAATAGGCGCTCGGCCGCGGCGTTGACGAAGGTGACGTGCTGGTCGAGGTCGGTTGCAATGACGGCATCGCTGACCTGCGCGAGCAACTCGCCGCGGAAGCGGTTCTGCTGGGCGTCGAGGCCCTGGAGGGCGAAGAGTTGCGGTCCGGCGGCGGTTTCCACAATAATCGCATCGACCTCGCCGGAGCGGATCGCGCGCAGCATCTCTTCCGCCTCCTTCAGCCGCGCACGCAGCTCCGCGTTCTCGGCGCGAAGCGTTTCGTTGGTGGAGGCTGTTGCACTCATCGTCACTCCAATCTCAGGAATCTTGTTTCTCACTCTTCTGCCGCAGATCCAGCCCTAGCAGGATTCGCTCGGTCTTCGACATGTCCCCGATGAAGCGGCGCAGGGGCAGCGGCAGTTTTTTGATCAAGGTCGGCGCGGCGATAATCTGCTCGCCTTCGGCCAGCGTGGAGCTCTGGGCGATGTCGATGACTTCCAGGTCGTATCGCCCTTGCAGATGCTTCTCGCAAATATTGCGGATGTTGATGATCGCCCGCGTCGAGTGCGGCGTGGTGCCGGTGACATAGAGCCGCAGGACGTAGCGAGAGTTCGCGTACGCAGTTGCGGCGGCTTCGAAGTCGGCGGAATCGTCCGGGGTTGGAAGGTTCTTTTCCATCAGGCGGTCTCCACCACCGGCTGCACATCCAGCCCCACGAGCACTCGCTCCTCATTCGAGAGGTCGCCGATGATTTTCTTGATCGGCTCGGGCAGGCGGCGCACGAGCGTGGGGACCGCGAAGATCTGGTCGCCGGCGGCGAGCGCGGGGGTTTTCGTCAGGTCGATGACCTCGATGCGATACTGTCCGGCGAGGTGCGTCTCGCAGATGCGCTTGAGATTGGCGAAGGCCGCAAGCGATTTCGCGGTCTGGCCAGCGACGTAGAGCCGCAGTTCGAAGCTGGGCACGGTGGGCGCCTCCAGCTGTTCGGTTTGAGTGGCTTGTGTGTTCATCGTTTTCCTTTCGTCAGGCTGTTGCCTTCGGTCGTGTTGCCGCCGCGCAAGTGCGCCATGGCGTCGGAGTTTTGCTGCGTGGTGCGCGTCTGGAGCGTCTCCTGCGCGATGGCGAAATTTACCTCCGCCTCCTCTGCTTCGCCCTCGGCCTCGAGCGCGGCGATCTGCGCGTCGAGCGTTTTTCGTTTGCCTGCGAGATGGCGCAGCTTGCGGTCGTGATCCTGCGTGCGCAGCTCGGCGGCGGCGCGTTCCTGCGTCTCCTGCGCCACCCGCGCAGTGCCGGTGAGCACGCGGTCCCCGCCAAGATACACATCCCGGAGGTCGATGCCTGCGTCACTCATCAAGAATTCCCGGACCTGATTCGAGTGCGCCATGCCGCGCGATTTCAGCACGGAAATCAGGCGGTTGCGCTCGCCGTTGAATTCCACATTGCGCAGCAGCAGCCATGTATCCATGAGCGAGGAGACGCCGATCTGGCTGTCTTCCGGCGCGTTGCCGCCGGTGGTGAGGATGGTGAAGACCGAAGTGATTTGCAGCTTCTTCAGGAAATCAATGAGCCGCATGAGCGTCGGCTTCACCTCCGCCTCGGTGTCGTCCAGCGTGAGATTGCTGATCGGATCGACGACGACGACGCTCGGCTGGAAGGCCAGCACCGTGTCGTGCATCATCACCAGATGCTGCTCCAGCCCGTGCATCGTCGGGCGCGAGCTGTGAATCTGGAGCAACCCGTTTTTCACCCACGGCGCGAGGTCGACGCCGACCGAGCGCATGTTGCGCAGCAGTTGCTCGGGCGATTCCTCATAGGCGAAAAAGATCGCGCGCTCGCCGCGGCGGCACGCGGTCTCGGTAAACTTCGCGCCGATGCTGCTTTTGCCCGTGCCCGGTGCCCCACTAACGAGCACGCTGCTGCCGGCATACACGCCCTTGCCGCCGAGCATGTCATCGAGCCGCGCAATGCCGGTGGGGATGCGGTCCGACGAGGCCTTGTGATCGAGCTGGATGGAAGTGATCGGCAGCACCGAGAGCCCGCGCTTGCCGATGATGAACGGGTATTCGTTGGTGCCATGCGTGGTGCCGCGATACTTCACCACGCGCAGCCGCCGCGTGCAGATCTGCTCGGCCACGCGGTGGTCGAGCGTGATCACGCAATCGGCCACGTATTCCTCCAGCCCGTAGCGCGTGATCGAGGCCTCGCCCTTCTCGCCGGTGATGACCGCCGTCATGCCGCGGTCCTTCAGCCAGCGGAAAAGTCGGCGCAGCTCCGCGCGGAGGATGGCGTGATTCGGCAGCCCGGCGAAAAGCGTCTCCACCGTGTCCAGCACCACTCGCTTCGCCCCGATGGAATCGATGGCGTGTCCGAGCCGGATGAAAAGCCCCTCGAGATCATACTCGCCCGTTTCCTCGATCTCGCTTCGCTCAATGTGGACGTGATCGAGCACGATCTTTTTCTGTCCCACAAGCTCGTCGAGGTCGAAGCCGAGCGAGCGCACATTGTCCGTGAGCTCCTGGGCATTTTCCTCGAACATCATGAACACCCCCGGCTCGCCAAACTGCGTCGCGCCGCGCACGAGGAATTCGATGGCGAGCATCGTCTTGCCGCACCCGGCGCTGCCGCAGACGAGTGTGGGCCGGCCGGAGGGCAGCCCGCCGCCGGTGATTTCATCAAGGCCGATGATGCCGGTGGGGGATTTGAGGAGGGTGGCTGGAATGGGAGGAGCTTGCTTATCCATGATTTTGTTCCTCCGCGTTACGGTGCGGTCGTCCTGGCCGTGGAACGCCCGGACCAAACTCAAGTCCGTCTACCCGAAAATTAAGGTTTGAAAGAGCACTAGTCTGCATTGCGCACCACGCCCCATACGGAAAGGCCTCCACATGCGGATCAGTGGTTGTAACATCATGACTTATACTCGCACGGGAGGCGTTTGAATGTCCGAGTCACAGGGTACGGGACAATCGGAGCTTTGGGAAGTCGGTCGGCAGCAGGATACGATGACTTTTGATGAGGGCGAGTCGTCAGCGATCCCGGGTTGAGCACTGCAGATTTGAATTGATTCTGTTACTTTCGATTCGCGTCGAAATCTCTCAAATCGCGAATGCGGTCGCGTCCAGTTTTCACATGGGAATACTGCTTTTGCAGAATGTCGTTCATCGTGCTGCCAGCGGTTTGTTTCAATGCTTCTTCACAGGCATCTTTAAATATGACCTTCGCCGTACTCGGCTTAGACCAAAACCACATGAGGATCTCCGTTGTTGAGTTTGCTGCGGACATTGATCCACACACTTGGACACCAACGGCGACTTCGATCGATGGCGAGCCTTGTTGAAGTGGCCCGGGAATACGTCGGCAGATTCAGCGGGCCGGGACTTACGCAGACGGTCGGTGTTCAGAAACAACCTTCTCCACAGTAACAGCCTCGGCGCCGGGTATGGGTTCGACGTGGGCGTTGTTTATGTCAGAATAGACTTGTGTGAATTTCGCTCCAAACAACATGACTTGGGCAGAGTAATAGATCCACAACAGGGCGAAGACAAGAGAGCTGGCGGCTCCGTACGTGGATGTCAGGTCGATCCTGATCAGATACTGACCGAACAGATACTTGCCAAGGTTAAAAAGCAACGCCGTCATGATGGCGCCGGTCAGAACGTCGCGCCATGCCAGCCGCACGTCGGGCAGTATTTTGAAGATCATCGCGACCAGCATGGTCAGAACACAATAGGAGACAATAAACCGGATCACTTGCCAGAGTGTTTCCTGAGTCGGCACTTTTCCCTGCGTCAACCCATCAATGGCGGAAAAGCCTTCACTGAGAATCAGTGCTGCCAGAAGCAGAAAGCCAATGCCGACGATCAACGCGAATGAAAGCAGGCGATCCTTCACCACGTTTCGAATTCCACGACCCGGTTTCCTACGGACGCCCCAAATCGTATTGAGCGAACTTTGAAGTTCCACGAAAGTCCCGGTTGCTGTGATGAGCAGAATCGACACGGCCATAATCGCCGCCCATGGGCGACGGTTTTCAGTGTGAGCCACGCTGACGAGTGACTGAATGGCATCGCTACCCTGGAGACCAACAGCGCCCGAGACTTGTCCAAATAATTCTCGCCGGGCAGCCTCATCACCGAACCAGAACCCCGAGATCGCAAGCACAATGACGACCAACGGCGGTATCGAAAACAGAGCGTAAAAGGAAAGAGCCGCACCAAGTCTGGGAATTTCCTGATCGATCCATTCGACCGCAGTCTTTTTAAACACGAAGAACGTTGAACACAGGATTCGCCGCATGTGGATTCAATGACCTGCAGAAACGAGCGCCGAAAGTGGCTGTTCCGTTGCGTAAAACGACGCAGGCACAGGTTCGCGGTTCAATAGTGGCAGGCGTGAATTCAAGAGCCTGGTAGTTTCGGCCAACGATGACGTGATAAACGTCGCTCCCGCTTGTTCCAGCTGCTCTCCCTCCAGTTTACAATTGCGTTTCTGGCCCCAGCGACCCACGACGATCTGCAACTCCGAGGAACTGTCGCGCAGTCGTTTGCACAGGTAGCGTGCATGAGCGAGACCTCGCGGCGGAAGCGATGCAATGCACAGAATAGCCGGTGGAGCAAGCGCGATGCGAGCGACCAGTTCTGATTTCAGCGTTTCGACCGCCGTCTGCTCAATGTCCCATTGGTCTGAACTGAGAGCCTGTTGCAGCATTGTCAATGCTAATGAATCTGCACCATCAGCGCCCGGACAAATCAGCAACTTCACACGCGGACGCTCAATCGGTGCCGGGGCATCGACTTCGGCCAATGCCGGTTTCACTTCATCGACTTGCCGCTGAGCCATCGTTTGAAGAAACTTGCTTGTGTGCCCGAGCGTGTTCTGAACTCCTTCGAGTACCAGTTTGTGATCTTCTTCTGATAACTGATTGCGGAGGAAGTCACGCTTGGCATAACTTAGCACTGGGATCAACAATTCATCGAAGACGTCGTCGACTTGTGCATCTTTAAGTCTCGACAAAACCAGTCGGGTGGCTTCCTGCTCATCCCCCAGCATCAGTCGCTGGTAGATTCCCATGTCAGAACGCAACGCGGGTTCACTGCCCAGCAGCAAATTCAAAAACGCCAGTTGCGGAATGTTCTTGCCGATGACCATCAGGCACACAGCGATCGGAGCCGACATCACCAATCCGATCGGCCCCCACAGGTAACCCCAGAACGCCGCTGAAATGATCAAAGCCGTCGAAGAAACGCCGGTGCTGCGTCCAAAGACAAGGGGTTCCAGTATGTTATTGCTGACAAGTTCCAGAACCAGCACCAGACCGAATACTGCGACTGGCTGAGACCAGCCTGCTGACGTTGCCAGTGCAATTGCAATTGGTCCCAACGCTCCGATCCATGGACCGATGTACGGAATGAATCGCAGGGATCCAGCCAGAAATCCCCACAAGAAGGCATAGGGGACCTGCAACGCCAACAACCCGAGCCCCAGCATCACAGCGAAACCACCATTCAGCATGGCCACCATCAGCAGATAGCGGCTGATGCGTTCAGTCACGTCTTCCAGAGCTTTGCTGGTCGTCGCAATTCTGGCTCGTCCCGCGAGGACCACGGTACGATCTCGCAGATCGTCGCGGCCAATGAGAAACACAACCAGCAGGATTAGCGAAAATGCGAGTGTTGCCAGAACTTCAAGTGCCGAGCTGAGATACCCGGTCAGCCCCAGCCACGGCGTCGATTCCGTCTGGACGATGACAGGGCCTGGCTTTACCGCTTGATCAAGCAGGCTCTCTTCACCCGCGACGCCGGCTTCCCCCGTCTCACCCTGCGGAGTCGTATCTTCTTCAGCGAGCGTTGTCGTCGCTTCGCTGATTTCATCAGCCATCTTTTCGAATTCGACCGCCATAGGGCTGGAACCAAATTGCCGAAGAGTCTTAACCTTCGCTTTAATGTTCGCTGTATTCTGAGGCAACTCGGCGACAAGAATTGTGACTTGCCGTGCCACCAGACCACCGACCAGGAGCATTGCCAGGCCAGCGGCAGTGACACCAAGCATGACAGCTGGCATCCTTCCAATGCCTCGCTGCTGAAGTTTATTAACGACAGGATTCAGCAAAAACGTGAGCAGAATGCCCATTGCTATGGGAACCAGTACCGGCCGTCCCCATTGCAGTCCAATCACAATGATCAGGCTAACGACCGTTCCGGACAGGACAACAATTGCATTTTGCCACGAAGGAACGATGCGTGTTTTTGTCATAAGAATTATCTCAGCTGTGGCCTTGAAAACCGGCCCACCGGATCATTCACCCGGATTTCATATTCTAACGCCACGCCCGTGTTGAGAGGGACGGGCTGAGCCACCATCAACCGCGAGTTTGTGGAACTTCGAAATGCTCTCGAACGCGGGCAGCGATTTGACGATCCGTCATCTTATCTGCCGTTGCGATATCAACGAGTTTTGCCGGGAACTTTTTGCTCTGAAGACGCTTTTGAAATTCCCCTTTGGCTTCGCCTGGCCCGAGAATCAACAGCGGGTCAGCACCATGAAGAGCGTTCAAAACTTCATCGTAGAAGCCGTTGAGCTGAATCATGAATTTGTGCTCCCGCTTGTTATCCGGGAAGTAGTTCTGTGGATGCTCTTTTGAGCCAGAACCCGCCGCCGATGAAAATGGCTTTTCCGCGTCGGAGTTAATCTGAGTGATTTCCTCTCCCTCGGTTGTCATTCGAACAAGTATTGCCTTGTGATGATCAATCCATACGCCGGTTTTATGAGTCATTTTTCGACCTTTCGTTGTCAGGAACACTCGAACCACATGCAATCTTCGATACGTTGGATGCTTGCTGAAACCGATTCACAGGTCGGCGACCAGCGGGGATTCCATTGGGGGCACAACAGGATTCACTTCAGCGAGGTCGCAATTCGCCGGGCCGCAAAGAAGTGCCCCTTGCTTATCAAATCGCGAGCCATGGCAGGGACAATCCCATGTGCTCTCGTTGCTGTTCCACTCGACGATACAACCCAGATGCGGGCACACCGCAGAACACTCATGCAGCTGACCCGCTGCGTCGCGATAGGCAGCGACTTTCGAGAGTCCTCGGCGCACCACAGCACCCGTCCCTGCCACGATGTCATCTGTGTTGCTGACATCTCCACCGGTCACCCAAGCACCATACTGAAGGGCGACATTCACGTTCTCTTTTACGAAACGCTCGGCGGCTGCCAGTGTTTTTCGAGAAGGATCGTAGAGCGACGCCCACGGATTTTCTCGCTCCATGATCAAGTCCGTCAGCAGTATCCCAGCAATAGTCCCATGCGTCATCCCTTGGCCGGAGTCGCCTGTAGCGATGAAGATGTTGGGCCCGTCGAGAGGATTCCGACCGATATAGGCCAATCCGTCCATGGTTTCCAAAACCTGCCCGGACCATTGAGAACACCGTGGACCTGCCATAGGGAACCGTTCACGAGTCCATGCTTCGAGGCGTGCGTAGCGTTCATCGGCGTCGTTCGCCTGACCTGTCTTGTGATCTTCGCCACCCACGATGAGGAGTTCTTTCGTAAGCGACTCGCCGCTCGGTTCGCCTGCCTCTGTGTTGGCCGGAAGATACTGCAATCGAACATAGTGATACGGATCTTCCGTGTCCCAAAACAAAGCCCGCGTGACGGTGCCACGAGGAATTTGGAAGGCAAGCACGTAGCTCATGTACGGTGCCTGCTTGGTGTGCATTGTGACGAAGTCGTTAAACGGTGTATTTGTGGCAACGACGACATCCGTTGCAGTGATCGTAAACTCCTCGTGAGTTGTGACTCGAGCTGGAGGACCGCATTCGACCTTCTCTGCACGCGTCTCCGTAAAGATTTTTCCTCCCATCCCGCGAATGGCTTTCGTCACTCCGGCAAGATATTTTCGAGGATGAAATTGGCCCTGGCGAGGAAACCGCAAGCATACACCCGTGTCGAAGGATGTGATCGGCGATTCCTGAACAAGCTCCACATCCGTCACTCCGGCTCGGCGCGCGGCATGGAGTTCATTCTCCAGCAGCGAGGGCTCGCTCTCCGTCGGCGAAAACAGGAATCCGTCCAGCCGTTCGAAATCGCAATCAATCTTCTCACGAGCCACGATCGCTTCGATTGTATCAATCGCTGCCGTGTGGCTTTCGGCTACCAGTTTCGCTCCATCCTGACCGTGCCAGCTTTCGATCTCGGTATACCGATCGTCGATCGCGTTCGACAGCTGAGCTGTGGTCCGTTCTGTTTGCCCACCGCCGACCGGTCCGTCGTCCAGAATGACGACTGACTTTCCCTGTCTTAGAAGTAGGTAAGCCGTGGTTAGTCCGGCAATTCCAGCACCCACGACGCAGACATCTGTCGTCAAATCCGCGGTCAAAGCAGTATCAACTACAATCTCGCCCGACTGCATCCAGACAGACGAGGTTTGTTCCAGCTTCGAGTTCATCGTTCTGGCCCTTTATAAATGTTGTGGAATTCACCGATTTGTGAAATGACGGACTAGCCAACATTCTCGGCAGTGGGCCACTCACGTAGAAGTTTGACCAGTTTCATGCTGTCGGTGAAATTGCTTAATTCCTGCTCCGCGCGCTCCCTGGCGTAGCCATAGCTCGTGGAGAACTCGGATCATCTGATCACGCTGACCTGCAATGGTGGTCAAGTCGTCGTCTATCAGCTTCCCCCATTTTTCCTTGACCCTGCCAGTAAACTGCTTCCAGTCACCTTTGATTTAATCCCAGTTCATCGTGATCGCTGCTTATGAATTTCTTAGCCCGGTTTAAGCGAAGTAGTCTTGCCGGAACATATTTCTTGCCGGAACACATTTCCTGAAGCACGACAATCGCTCAATCTTACTGAAGCTGACTTTGCGGTCACTGGATTCGCTGCTTCTGAGGTGAAGCATCTTGTGTGCCACTCCGCAAGTTGCATGCTCGCCGAGCAAACGGCAGCAAATCGCTGACGGACTGCGGCGGAAAGTTGGTTCTTAGGCAGCGAAACGATCGAACTGAACGTTGAGCGTTCGATTGGAACGAGCCTGATCCGGCCAGGAGACAACCTGGACGGGGACATCTCCATGAAAAAAGCACAATGACGACAACCGTCTCGAATCATCCCGGTGATGCGAACTTTATGCGGATTATCTCGGTGAATCGGCCGTCACTGAATCGACAGGGAGAACGTCCACTGTCGTTATGCTACGATTGGCAGGTGTGAGCGTAAACCTCTGAGTGGTGCTGAGCCAGTCGCCGCTCGCGTGTTACTGCTTCCACAACTGACGATATTCCCAAAGCGGAGGAAGACATGGCTGAAAGCGGACGTAGTTTGGCGGCGTTGTTTCCCACTCGGATACACGGCTTAACGCGACTGAACGAACTCGCTGAAGTCATAGGGGACTATGCCACGTCGCGAAACTACTCGGATGGGTGGACGACGACCCGTCTATCCCCATACATCCGGCGGCGGATGATCCTGGAGGAAGAAGTCCTCGCGTTCGCTCGTACGGTCGGAGGACTCAGGCGAGTCGAGAAGTTCGCGCAGGAGGTCGTCTGGCGAACGTACTGGAAGGGTTGGCTCGAAGCCCGGCCGAGCGTCTGGAAAGCCTACCTCACGCAACTTCGGACGCTGGACGAGACACTTCCCGGGTCGGACCAGGATCGTCTCGTCTGTGCGATCTCTGGGAAGACGGACTTGCCGTACTTTAACGCCTGGTGCGACGAACTAACTTCCACAGGCTATCTTCACAACCACGTACGAATGTGGTTTGCGAGCGTTTGGATATTCACGCTGAAGCTTCCATGGGCGATGGGTGCTCGATTCTTTCTGGACCACCTTCTGGACGGTGACCCGGCTTCCAACACGCTCTCCTGGCGATGGGTGGCTGGGCTTCAAACTCCGGGCAAACACTACCTCGCGCGGGCGGATAACATCGCGAAGTATACTAACGGTCGATGGGTACCGAAGCCGGGCGAACTTGATGAGTCGGCTCATTCGCTGCGGGACGATGGTTTCGCGCGGATCGCCGCAGTGAAGCCGACTCTCGGACCTGATGCCGGCCAGGTGCAACCGCGGGCGGTGATCCTGCATGATGAAGACTGCGGGCCGTTGCCCGATGCCTGGTCCGCAATTCCGACCGTTCGATATGTCGTCAATGAGAGGCCGCAACATCGTCCAGGCAACTTAGTGGAAGAGTGGATCATCGGGGCCTGCGCTGATGCAGATACCCGCGTCGGGAACGTGACGCTGGCTCGCAGCGCGGAACAAGTCACCGACTGGTGTCGGGTGAACAGAGTGGTCGAGGTGTGGGCGTTTCGGCCACTTACAGGATTTGTCGCTGAAGCCCTCGCCGCACTCGCAGCTGAACTTGCAACCACTGGTATCAAGCTCAGGTACGCTGACCGAGGCCATGACATCACCTTTTTCCCCATGGCAACCAAAGGATTCTTCCCATTTTGGGAGGCCGCATCAGGCACGGTCCGCCAACGCTGGGTTTAGCCTGCCCACGATGATATTCCTAGTTCTCACGAACTCGGCTGCACGCAGCAACGGCCGCACCGCCCACCGCCCACCGCTGCCGCCCACCGCTGCCGCTACAGCCACGGTTCAGCAGACGACGACCGACGGATACTGTTCGACCCCGGGTCGGACTGGCGGTGCGCGGAGACTGGCTCGCTGGCGGGCGGGTTGCAGGGCATTCCTTTCAGGTGTCGGAACTGCTGACGCAATTTGCGACGCTAAGAGCTTGAAGTTGGACGAGCCGGGGTTGTGATGACAACCTTGAACTGTCAGAAAACGGTCTACGATAATCCGCATGAAGAGTGCAGAAACAACGTCGCAAACGCAAATTCAAAAACGTGCAGGCTGTCGAAGGTCTGGAGTCCGTTCCGACGTTGCCGTGCTCGACTGGCTTGAAACTGCGCGCGGGCTTTTCAGGGTCGACCAGATGCTGACCTGCCGGAAGAGCTTAGCTGGTCAAAGGGGATGCCGTTGACTCGACCCGTCGCCGTCTGGTGGGTCAAGCGGGATGCCCGGCTGACCGACAACGCATGCCTTGCCGAGGCGGAGAGACTCGGTCTTGAGGTGTTGCCGTTCTTCTGTTTCGAGCCGTCTTTGCTCGCGGCTGACGACACATCCGATATGCATGCCAACGCTCAATGGCAGGCACTGTCTGGATTGCGAACGACGCTCCGCAAACACAACGCAGATGTCGTCATCGCGCATGGCGAGGCAGTGGAAAAGTTGGCCAAGTTACATGCCCGGGTGCCGTTCACTCATCTTCTCTCTCATGAGGAAATCGGCAACGAAATCACGTTCCGGCGCGACCGGGCCGTGGCGGCGTGGTGTCGAGAGCGGGGCGTTGCCTACGAGGAGTTTCCACAGTCGAGCGTGCGTCGGAGCGGAGTGAACCGTGACCGCCTGCAGGAAATGTGGCGGTCCCGAATCGTGGATGCACGCCCGCTTCCAGTGCCCGCAATTCATCAGTCCGACACACTCCGCCAACTGGCAGCCGCAACAACATTCCCGAGGCTGCAAGCCTTTTCGGTGAACAGCCATTGGCAGCCGGTTAGTGAAGCGGATGGCCTCAAAACGCTCAATGCCTTCCTCACTCATCGCGGACAGTCCTATCGAGGCGGCATCAGCTCGCCGAATACTGCGTTCACAGCGGGCTCGCGACTGAGTGTCCATCTTGCCTGGGGAACACTCACAGCTCGCCAGGTTTGGCACGCAGTCCGCGAACGGCTTGCGGCACTCGACCCTGACGATCCGCAATCATCACGGTGGAAGCAGAGTCTACAGGCGTTCCTGAGTCGGTTGCATTGGAGAGATCACTTCACACAGCGACTGGAATCTGAACCAGCACTCGAGTTCCAAACTCTTCATCCATGCTACCGCGACTTGCAGTTTGAGAACAATGAGCAGCTGCATATGGCATGGCGCGACGGCTGCACGGGTTATCCGTTGGTTGACGCTGTCATGCGTTGTCTGGCGGCCACGGGCTTTGTCAACTTTCGCATGCGGGCGATGGTCGTGAGCTTCGCATGCCACGTGCTCCATCTCGACTGGCGGCTCATCCACCCGCATCTTGCTCGAGTGTTTCGAGACTACGATCCCGGCATTCATTTGAATCAGCTTCAGATGCAAGCGGGCGTCGTCGGATGGAACGCCATTCGAGTCTACAACCCAACGAAACAACTCACCGACTGGGACTCTGAATGCCGCTTCGTGAAACAATGGGTGCCGGAGTTGTGGGATGTACCGACAGAACGCATCATCAAAGGCGAATCTATTCCCAGTTATCCCGCTTCGGTGGTGCCCTTCACCGAGCGTGCTAAGTGGATGGCGAGCCAGCTGTACGCCAAACGCAATTCACCGGAAGCCAAAGCTTCTACAATGGCAATCTATCTCAAGCACGGATCACGCAAGAAGGAGCGAGTTTCGCGGCGCAAACGACCATCAAAGAGCGTGCCGCCAAAGAAGACGCAGACGCGGGGTTTGTTTGACGAGCTTCCAGACGAATAAAGCCGCGATCGCGTCACCTCCAACCAACAGCGGTGCAAGCGGAATGCCCAAAGCAAATGTTCGTCTTTTATGCATCGAAACACTGCCGCATCAACCCTGCGAACAGAGGTTAGATGAACGCCACGAGCAATGAGAGAATCAGGACGCTTAAAGCCGGCGTCGTCTTTTTAAATGCGTCCCCAATCTTGATGTGCATCCCTACGGCACCCAGCATGAGTATGGCCATGCCAATCGCCGCGGGACGCATCAATTCAGGCCTCCAGAAACTCACAAGCAGGGACAATGCGAGCAGTACTTTCAGTCCGCCAATAACCCACATAAACCACACCGGCAGCCCGTAAGCGGCAAACTCCTCTGTCATATTCCTGGCTGCGCCGCCACGGTAAACCGTCGCCTTGTTGAAACGCAATAACCACACGTTCAAAATACCCAACGCGATGATCACTGGCAGAACACTTCGAAGATACTCCATACGCTTCCCTTTGCTGCTGACTCAAAACAGTTTGACGAGAGCACCGTGCTCAATTTTCCGGCTTCGCGAATTCGCGGCACGTGGCTGATGCTCGGTGATTCGTTGATTAATATTCAGAAGTCGAAGTGGGGCAAATCAAACCTGTCCGCTTTCGGACAGTGACTTTTTCTCCCACTCAGTACTCAAGAATTCATCACTTTCACATCATCAGTGGGAGCCGTCTGCGGAAACAATCACGGGCACTCTGCTGACGTCAGAAGTTTAGGCGATGGGCAGACGCTTGATCAATCGACTGGCAGCATCGCGCAGAGTTCCGGTTTGCCGACATTGCAGTGAACAGCGCGAGCGAGAGGGCCGCCAGCCACTGTGCACCAATGCCTCGGCCTATTTGCAAGTAAATGAAAAACGTGACTGAAAAAACAATGACTTAAACGCATACATCTCGGTCTTCGTGGACTTGCGCACCCAGGCAGAACATGTTCCGGGGTCGGCTCCGTCGCGGGTGGTGTGACTTAAAGAACAATTTTGCAGGCATTCGCCAGCTTCAAAAATACCCGAACAAAACCGATGAGTTTGCGGCGTTAGCACCAAACCACTGAGCTGAGAATTCATCCCGTGCTTTCTCTTTGAGTCAAACCTGCTGGTCATTACCACCGCCGCGACTAGAAAACAGGTAGAGTTTTGATTGTCTTCGAAAAAGTCATGCTGGAAAAAAATCATGTCAGACGTCAGTTCTACGAAAACGTGGCCGGAACTAGCGATCGGTCTGTACGACCTCCTCACGGAACGAAATGCCGAGATCGCCTACAAGTTTGAGAACCTTGAAGTAACTGTCCCCGGAAGTACAGCTGCGAACGCTGAGCGGGCGACATGGAAACTGAACGGAGCGGTTCGCATCACGACTCGTAGTGGAGAGGAAAAGTGACCCGTAATCGACGACTTTCCGTTTTTGCTGACCTTGTAATCGGCATCGACGGTCAGCACGTGACACTGCGGGGCAACGGAAGTGACATTCTGGTGGAACTGCCTTCTGTTGGCATGGCCGTCAAGATGCTGCGAGATTTGGGATTGAGGGAAGCACGTGTCCGACTGGCGGAAATCTCCTCAGCCCTCACATCTGTTGGGCTGACTGTGATCGTCGCCACGTCTAAGCGTCGTCTGCTGACAATTGGTCAGGACGGTAACTCACGACTGCTGGCACTGTTCGGCTTGACCAATATTAAGTTCCACGTGTTCTAGACTCACTTTCATCTGAAAGGCAAACATGTCCAGCGTTACAGAACAAATCATCGAGGAACTCAAGGTCGCTTATTGGATGGAGCTGGAAACAGTCACCAATTACATCGCTAACTCTGTAAACCTCGATGGTGTCCGCGCCGAAGAGATCAAGAAAGCACTTCAGGCAGATGTCCTTGAGGAACTGGCTCACGCCCAGATTTTGGCTCGTCGGATCAAGACGATCGGCGGCAGAGTTCCGGGCAGTGCTGACTTCAAGTCCAATCAGTCGTCATTGCAGCCAAAAACCGACACAACGGACGTTGTCTCGGTGATCAAAGGGGTCATCGATGCTGAAAATTCAGCGATCGCTCAGTACAACAAACTGATCCTACTGTGCGACGGGATCGACTACGTGACACAGGACCTTTGCATCACGTCGCTTGCCGACGAGGAGGAACATCGCCGAAACTTCATGGGTTATCTGGCCGAGTACGAAACGCGAATGACGAGTGTAAATTGATGCGGCCCCGCTGTTTTGTTCTCATATTCTCCATCGTCGCGATGCTGGTCACAACTCAGGATGGACGCTCGGCCGACCATACTGATGCGGCCGCTGCGGAACGGGGCTACCGATTTCTCACACAAAATGCACTGATTCCTCCGGATTTCAACCAGACCACGTTTGAGGAAGTTTGGCAGTCGTGGCCGGAATCACTGAGATTGCAGGCTGCGAGCTTGAGTCCCGCTGAACGTCGAAAGATGGCCTTCGAGCGTTACGGCCTGACCATTCGGGCCGATGACAACTCCGGGAAGCCACTCCAGTACGTGGTCAGTCCCGATGGTGGCTGGACAATGAATTGTTTTGCGTGCCACGGCGGAACTGTCTATGGAACACCGGTGGCTGGAGCACCGAACAACCGCTTCGCGCTGCAGTCACTCACCGAGGACACGTTTGCCGTGAAATTGCGGCAGGGGAAGCCTCCCAGTCGTATGGATCTGGGTGCAATGGCGATTCCTCTGGGAACATCGAACGGGACGACAAATGCAGTTGTGTTTGGAATGGGGTTGATGGAACAACGAGACGAGCAACTGAACTGGGTGTTGATGCTTCCGAAGTCTTTTACTGATCATGACATGGACGCACCACCTTGGTGGTACTTCTACAAAAGACCGTCAATGTACATCGACGGATTCGCGGAAAAAGGACACCGCGGATTGATGCAGTTCACTTTGGTTCCGGAAAACGGACCGGAGTTCTATCGGCGGTACGAAGAAAATTTCCGCAATGTGCTGTCCTATATTACGTCGTTGCGCCCCCCAAAGTATTCTGGTGCGATCGACCAAACTCTGGCCGAGAATGGACGGCAGTTATTCATGGCCAAGTGCTCAGAATGTCATGGAACGTACGAGGAAAAATGGTCGTACCCAAACAGACGTGTGCCAATTGATGAAATTGAAACCGACCCCGTGCGGCTCACGGCCCTGACAGTCGCGGGGCGAAAAAAATACGCCAATAGCTGGTTTGCTCACGCGGGAGAAAAGGATGCACAAGAAACACTGATTGACCCGGACGGCTATGTAGCGCCACCTTTGGATGGAGTTTGGGCAAGCGCGCCATATCTTCACAATGGAAGTGTCCCGACACTCTGGCATTTGCTGCACCCTGACCAACGGCCGCAGGTCTGGCGTCCAATCTCAACTCAACTAGATACGGAAAAGGTGGGGCTGACAATCGAGGAAGTTCCGGAACTACCGGACGGCGAGACAGATTCCGTCATTCGACGCAGCTATTTTGACACGCATCGTTTTGCAAAAAGTAATGTTGGCCACAATTTTCCGAATCGCATGTCAGAAGCTGAAAAAGCAGCCGTTCTGGAGTATCTAAAAACGCTTTAGTAGCCAAGTGTCTCCAGGCTGGTACGTCAAAAGATGTTGTCTTCAAACCACGATGTCGCTGATCGAAGAAGTACGTTGCCTAGTCAGAAGACTTTTCTCATCGCGACTGTGCAGAGCTACCCCAGTCGCGCCGCAATTCCTCGGCCCGTGTGCGAATGTCAGCAATTTCTTGCGGCTTCTCGCGCATCTTCTTCACGTTGCTGATTGGGAATTTCATCCGCTGATTGTCTTTGAGAAGATCAAAATGCCGGTCCATGAATTCCCAGTAGAGGGTGGTGAATGGGCAGGCGTCTTCGCCCACTCGCTTTTTGTAATCGAAGCGACAGCCCGAGCAGTAGTTACTCATCTTGTTGATGTAATTGCCGCTTGAACAGTACGGCTTTGTGCCGACGACGCCTCCGTCGCCGTACTGACTCATGCCAAGTGTATTCGGAAGTGAAACCCAGTCGATGGCATCCAGATACATCGCCATGTGCCACTCGTGGAACAGTCGCGGGTGAGCCCCCCACAACTGTGCGAAATTCCCCAGCACCATCAGGCGTTCAATGTGATGCGTATAACCATGATCGATCACATGCTGCATGGACTTTCGGACACAGTTCATCTCCGTTTCACCGTCCCAGAAGAATGATGGCAGCTCCAGCTGATGATCGAAATAATTCATTTCGATGTATTCAGGCATCTTCAGCCAATAGACGCCGCGAATGAATTCCCGCCATCCCAGAATTTGCCGCACAAAGCCCTCGACACTGTTGAGGGGGGCTTTGCCTTTGCGGTAGGCCTCGACGGCCGCGTCCACGCACTCGCGAGGATTCAGCAGTTTCATATTGAGCGGAGCCGACAATCGCGAGTGATAGAGAAACGCTTCATCAGTCCACATGGCGTCTTCCCACAACCCGAAGGACGGAAGGATGTTGTCGATAAAGTTCTTCAGAAAGGCTTTGGCCTGCTGCCGCGTCACAGGCATTTGGAAATGGTCAAGACTGCCCGGATGATCTGAAAATCGAGATTCCACCAGTTGAATCACTTCCTGTGTGGTCGCATCTGGCCGGAACGTTTTTGGTTTCGGCAGTTCACCCGGTCCGGATTTGCCGAAACTCTCACGGTTATCGTGGTCGAAATTCCACTGACCGCCTTCCGGCTGGTTCCTGTCCATCAGCACATCGTATTTCTTTCGCATGTCGCGGTAGAAAAACTCCAGCAACAGGCTTTTTCGACCGCTCGAATACTCTGCAAATTCCTCGATCGTACAGTAGAAGTGGCGATCGGGCCGTACGTCCATCGCGATACCGAGTTCATCCGCAACAGCCTGGAGCTGCGTTCGCACACGCCAGTCGCCTGGCTCAACGAGGACCAGTTGTTCGGGTTTCAGGCGTTTGATATCAAGCCGCAGGAGATCACCAAATGACTTCCCGCGATCTTTAGACGGTTGCCTTTGAAATTTATGATACTCGACCGTGCGTTTTGAGCTCGTCAGTTCGTCTCGAAAGTGTCGCATCGCCGACAGAAACAGGGCGATTCGCAATTTGTGGCACCAGACGTGCGCCGCCTCTTCCTCAACCTCTGCCATCCAGACGACATCGTGTTCAGAATCGAAGCCGTCAAATGCGGCAGAAGTGTGATCAAGCTGATCACCCAGCACAAGTATCAGGTTACGCATCGTTGGGGCTCGGTCTAGTTCCATCCGCCACTGGCGAAATTGAAGTTAGCCAGAAAAGTTACGTGCCGACTCGCTATCGGGGAAACCCGGTCCGGTGAGGGAAATTACCTGAGGCCGACGCTGCGATAAGTGAGGACCATTACGATCACGCCTCGCATCGACCACGCACCTGTGCGAATCCAGTTTGTGGAAACCAATTGCTGCCATGCTGCGCCAGAGAATCCGGCTGTCAGAAGATTATGCGCTGGAACGGACAACGTGGCTGTCGAAATCCAGATCACGATGAGCAGTCCAAGTCCAGGCCACGCGAGCGATGTCGAACCGTTCGGGGCATATCTCAGCAATGCCACGGCGCTCACCATTTCAAGCAGCATCGCCGGTCCGACCACCCATGTCGTCAACCGATTGTGGAGTGCTTCGTATTCAGGAAATTGCTCGCGACCAACATTCGCATAAAGAGGATAATGCACGATCTGCACAAACCAGATGAGTCCCACCATGAACGCTGTGGCGAAGACTTGTGTGAGCAGAACTATTTTCATTGCCGGTACTCGTGAGACTTGTTGTCAGGGCACATTGCGACAGGTTCAGGCCAACGAGATGACTTCCGAATCGGAATGAGACCAGCGACGGGCAAAGTGTCGATTGTCGACAATCCAGTCTTCTCGAGTGTAGTGGATATCGCCTCATTGGATGCAATTGACATCACTACAAACTTTCATCTCACAGAATTTAAAGCACAAAAAAGGGCGGATGACTTAATGCCAACCGCCCCCGACTCAGCTTCATCCTTCGATCGACTACGGCAGGATCACGCTGTCAATGACGTGGATCACTCCGTTTGAAGCTTCGATGTCAGTGGTCACGACCTTGGCTGCATCAACCATCACACCCTCGTCACTCACCTTGATCGTGGCTTCTTTGCCATTGACCGTCTTGGCAGACTTCAACTTCACGACGTCACTGGCCAACACTTTGCCTGGTACAACGTGGTAAGTCAACACGGCAACCAGCTTTTCCTTATTCTCCGGCAGCAGCAGGCTCTCCACGGTTCCTTTTGGCAATTTCGCAAACGCTTCATCAGTCGGTGCGAAGACCGTGAATGGTCCTGAACCTTTCAGCGTCTCGACCAGACCGGCGGCCGCTACAGCGGCGACCAGGGTTTTGAACGAACCAGCACCGATCGCCGTGTCCACGATGTCTTTAATTTCACTCTGCATTACGACTCTCACTTTTCTCTCGGGTTGTCATCTAAAACGTCCAAAACGGACTCTCAGGCGAACAACCGCATGCAACTGAAAGGTCACAACATACTTTTGGAGATAAAGTTAAAAAAATAAAACAAGTCTCTGATTTTGAAATGATCACGAAACTTATAAGAATCCATGATTGTTTGGTTCTTCGAGTTTTCACGGCCGCGACGCATTACATCTTCTTCACAAGTTTCTCATTTCCGCGTCGCAACCTCCGTTGCCGATAACATTCATGTCTAAATGTTTCGTTCATCGGTGCCCTCCTGCATCCCATTGAATCATAATGCAGCTCTGTCAGAGTCTTTGACCGTCGGGCCTTCTAACTAACGGAGTCGAGGAGTTAAAACTCAATGCCTTCGACAAGTTACGCAGGCTGAAAAAGGTGCCTGAAAACTCTCCGGCATCTGATTCTCGCCCCAACTTTCTGCTGCCTCCAAAGTTCCCGACACCTTACTCCACGCGATTTCCTGCTCCTGCTCGTAAATTTGGGACACTCGAACTAAACTCAGGTCGTCTTTAAAAAGAGGGGCTTGTGATGAACAAGAGAAAATTGGCGAAATTGGGTTATGTCGTTGCTGCTGGCGCATCCTTTCTGTTTTCCATCTCGCTTTGGTTCACTGGGAGCAAACAGGAGGGGCTTTACGTGGGGTTGTGGGTCCCATCGATCCTGAGTTTCGGGACCCTCGTGCTGGGGAGTCCCAATGATGGCAAGTAGCGATTTTGTAATTTTTGGTGTGGGTTGTGCGGTCTTTGCAATCGCCCTGACATCGACATTCATCTCTCTACTTGTCAGCGATAAATCGGACGAGTGACGAGCAACTCAATTACTAATGCTGACTGCATTGTTCGACCTCATGATTAAACGTCTTGCTTTTAGTTAATGCTCTTTTTGGGATGAACAAAATGGCGACTGAACAGACAACAAACTGGCCCGACTTCGCAATCGGATTGTACGATCGACTCACAGGTCGGAACGCCGAGATCACTTATGAATTTTCCGACATGCATGTCAAGGTGCCGAGCGGGACGGGGCCGCAGGCCGAGCACGCTGAATGGGTGTTGAGCGGAACGATGAAAATCCGCACAGAGGACAAAGGCCCGCGCCCAAACTGAGAATGGCTGGCCATCTAAATTGTCGTGTCGATGGCCAGTCATTCAGCATTGTTGCTGAGAACAGAGACGTCATTTTCTGTAATTGCTCGCTTCGTGTATTGCTGGCACTTCGACGCAACGCGCGACATAGTGTCGGTCCGCTGTTTCAAATCCTTAAAGTCAATGACATCCGAGTTGGAATCCGCATTGGTGGGTTTGGGACGATCTGTGTTCCGGCCTGCTCAAAGTGGTGGCAGCTATTGTTATGGCGAGAATGACAGAAGTGCAGCGACGATTCGGTTCTTATACGTGCCATGCAATGTCGCTGAACTTTTGCCATCCACCATTTGACGCCTGACAAAGCAAAAGGCGGACCCTCAGGTCAGCGGTAAGATGGTGGGCAATGGCCTTCATGTCGGGTACGCGTGTCGTTGGGGCTAATCCGTTTTTAGCCGCACATTCGCATCGGCGATGGTTTCGACCCGGCCGGTCCATTCGGCGACAATTTTCCACTGAATTCAGGCCTCGACATGTCGGAAGAAATGTGGATGTCGGGCGGTGAAGGACTGGGCTGAATGAGCAAAGCTGAGCCTCAGATGGACTCTCCGCGTTGCCTTCCT
Source organism: uncultured Planctomycetota bacterium (assembly GCA_947085455.1). Classification (GTDB taxonomy): domain Bacteria; phylum Planctomycetota; class Planctomycetia; order Planctomycetales; family Planctomycetaceae; genus SXXK01. The sequence continues at coordinate 30,949 of CAMTWR010000030.1, forward strand.
TCCTCCAAGCCCTCGGCACTTTTCGCGCACTGTCACGTCGAAACTAAGATGATGGGGTGTGTTGGCGGTGATTAACCCGGAAATTCCCGCACCAATCACGGGGACACGTGGATTCCGCGGCTACAAGTCAGGTACACTCCGCCACAGCTGCTTCTGCAATCAAAGCGTTTAATCCTGACCGCTCTGCTAAGATGCGCTTGATGCCGAAAAGCAAAGCCCTAAATCCACAGGGCTGGAATCCGAGGATTAGATGTCGATCTTTTATATCAAGCTATACTTCTCCACGCTTCTGGCCTTTTTCGCCATCGACATGGTCTGGTTGGTTCTGGTCGCTCGTGGATTCTATCAGAAGCATCTCGGCTTTTTGATGCGGAGCCCCCCTAACTGGTCAGCGGCGATCATATTCTACCTGCTGTTCGTGCTTGGTCTTCTTGTCTTCGTCATCTTGCCAAGCCTCGAAACTGGCTCGACAAAGAAGGTGCTCATCCTCGGAGGCTTGTTCGGCCTCGTCACGTATGCCACGTATGACTTGACCAATCTGGCGACGGTCAAAGACTGGCCGTGGATCGTGACGGTGGTGGACCTGTTGTGGGGCGGTATCCTTGCCACTTCTGTCAGCTACATTGGATTCCTCGCTGGTAAGTGGTTGCGGTGAATTGTGCCTGCCCCAAAGGCGAGAAAGGCAACGAGAGGTACTTTCCAGGGACATGAGGAGCCTTGGCTCCGGTCCAGATCAGACCGCCGAAGGAGAAAAACGGAAACCACGGTCTCACGCCGCTGAAGGTTTGGGTCGTGCGAGTCTGGGAAGTCGATCCGCCTGCGGGCGAGGAACGTCAGGAGTGGTTCCTTGTCACGAACGAACCGGTTCAGACCTTCAACGATGCGTACCGAGTTGTTGGCTGGTATGAATGTCGCTGGATTGTTGAAGCATACCACGGCTCGGCGGACATCAGAACCGAAAGAACGATCATCCGCCCGGATGGCAAACCATCTGGAGAGCCTGGCATGAACTTCAGGCGATGCTCTGCGGTGCGGATGCCATGAATATGATGAATAAATGTGGTGAAATCTAAGCGACAGCCCCCGGCGGCTGATAAACAGACTAAATCAACAGCCGAAGTAGCGGTTACTTTGCCAGGTCGACGCAGATGATTTCTTTGTCGTTGCGGATGTAAGCATGTTTGTTTGCAAAGGCCGGCATGCTCCACACAACTTCTCGCCCGAATGCGTTATTGGTCTGCTCGATCACCTTCGCGCGATCGATTTCGGAATAGCCTTCCGGCGACAATTTTGCGATCAGCAGTTCACCCAGTTCATTGAACATGAAGTAATGATCTTCATGCTGAACGATAAAGGCGGTTTCTGAACCGGCCGGTCGCTTTCCGATTGGGTCGGACGTTTCCCACAGACGTTTTCCCTCAGGGATGGAAATGGCGCGCATCACGCCCTTCTGATCAAAACCATACAGCACATCGCCATCCAGAAATGGTTGAACGTTGACCGGGCAGATGATGTTCTGTTTGTCGCGCCACAGTTCTTTCACGGCCGGTTTTGAAGGATCCAGTTCCATCATCAGACTGCGGTTGCTGTAACCGGCCGCGTACAAATAATTGCCCGCCAGAACAGGCGACATGATGATGGACCCGTTAGACGCTTCGTAGGGGATCGACCAGTATTCTTTGCCGTCTTCCGGATTGACAGACGACACGGCATTCGGTCGATACAAAATCAGCTGGCGGACGCCTGCGTGTTCGATAATCGTTGGCGGGGAGTAACCCTGTTCCGACGATGTCAGCGTCTTCCAGATTTCCTTGCCGGTCGTTTTGTCGAAGGCCACCACATGACTGCCTTCTCCGCCGACGACGCACAGCAGTTTGTTGCCATCAATGAGCGGATGCGCCGCATAGCCCCAAAGAGCCGCCTTGGTACCGAAGTCTTTCTTCAGGTCGCGTGACCAGACAACTTTGCCATCTGCAATCTGAAAACAAAACAGGTCGCCTTCGGCTCCCAGAGTATAGACAAAATCGCCTTCGACGTTCGGAGTGCAGCGTGGACCGGCAGGATAAGAAATTGTGTACTTCACGGGATATTTATGAGTCCACTCGATCTTTCCCGTCGCTTCATTCAAGCAGTGAACTCGTTCTTCACCAGTGAACTCTTTGCGTTCAAAGTTATCCACCTTCACATTCTGGCCGGACACGTAATCGGTAATGAAAACTTTGCCGCCAGCAACCGCCGGGCCAGCGTATCCGCCGGCAATTTCTGAACGCCACAGAACCTTTGGTCCGCCTTCCGGAAACTTATTCACGATGCCCGTTTCACGCCACACGTTGTCTCGCTGAGGTCCCATCCACTGCGGCCAGTCGTCGCCGTGAGCGACCATCGTGCACAAGCTGATTCCTAAACTACAGATGCCTAAACCCAGGACAGTTCTTAGACCGTTCATCCCAATAACTCCGTTCATTCTCAGAATTGCGTCAGTCGACAGCGACCAGCGCCGCGCGGCAAAAAATTGCCCTCTGTCGTATTTTGCGCGAACGCTTCGCACGTGAGGAAGGTCGTGACCGGAAGTTTCGCGTATCCTTTGCGGAATTCTTTGCGAAGTCGCTCGCCTTGACTTCGGCTGCCATGTTCCTTCCGATCGACGTGCTTCATGAGTGTCCTGCCATCCACAGATTCGAACCAGCTGCCGTCGCATCGACTGTGGCTGGCCGACGCCGCACTGCTGGCGGTTGCGATCATCTGGGGAATAAACATTCCCATTATGAAAGTCGCTCTGGAACATGGGATCACACCTTATGCGTTGAACGCACTTCGCCTTGTGATCTCAGCGGTTGTGCTGTTGACCTGCGCGTGGTGGGAATTTCGCGGCGGCGTTCGACCTGCGGCAGGCGTTTCTTTTGTGCGTCTGTTCATCTACGCGATGGTGGTTTCCGTTGCGTATCAGTTTCTGTTCCTCATGGCGGTTTCTCGAACGACGTCGGCAAACATCGCACTCATCATGGCTACTGTTCCGATGTGGACAGCTTTAGGAGCCCGTCTGTTTCTGAAGGAAATTCTTCCCGCGCAGGCGTGGCTTGGTTTATGGATCGCGTTCACGGGAACGATGATTGTGACGGTGCAGTCGCAGCAGGCTGGAGCCAGTAAACCGTTTGCAGAACTTGAGGCCACGGCCGCTATTGTTGTTCCGGCGGTTATCGCGCCGGCCGACGCTGCTGATGTGGCGATGAAGCCGGTTCAGACCAGTCCGCCGGTCACTGGTAATATGATCGCACTGCTGGCCGCATTGACGTGGGCCGGCGGGACCGTTTTTAGTCGACCGCTGCTGCGAGCGGTTTCCCCTGTCCAGCTGGCGGCGTGTTCGGCGACGATTGGGCTTCCTTTTCATATGGTGATTGCCGGTCCTACTTTGGCCATGAGCATACCGCTGCTGTCGCACCGTCCTTTGCAGTTGTGCATTTTGTATTCGGGAATTCTTTCCACCGGTCTGGCTTTGGCGATGTGGAGTTATGGTGTGAAGCATGCCGGAGCGGCTCAAGCGACAATGTTTCAGAACTTGAGTCCGATCGTGGCTATTGCCGCCGCATGGATCTGGCGAAACGAATCCATCACGGTGGCTCAGACGATGGGCGGAATCCTGATCATCGGTGGACTTCTGGTGATGCGGAACAGTCGTCTGGCGGCGAGCAGGAAGGTGCCGGCTGGCGTGGCGGGGGATTAATGTTGCTCGAGTCTCCGACGCGAGATGTTGGGTTGGTGATTCGTTGGATTCGTGGGGATTCGGAGTAGGGTTTCTGAACTTTCGAGAGTTCAGCTATGTGTTTGGTGGGCCGCGTCGGAGACACGGAGAACAGTGGGATGTGGGCGGTGCAGGTTGCCTAACCGTTAAAATCGGGACAGAAAGCAGTTGCAGAACGTGGGAGCAGGCTGGGTTTCTCAATCAGCTGTTTGACAAACCTCCCTCGCCATTTGTAAAACGGGCAACTTGCGAGAGCTGGTTCCGTTTTGACGAATGCACGGACGGAACAATGGCTGCCGAATGACACAGATTTCCGGTTCCCTTTGCGGTCCGCATGTCCGCGGAGAATATTGAAATGACTCGATTATTTGCTGCAATTTTCACCGTGGCCTCGCTGATTGGCGGCATGAGTTCCGCCAGCGCCTGTTGCCTTTGGCCGTTCGGTGGATGGTGGGGCGCTGGGTACAACGGCTATTACGGAGCCAATTATTCGCCGTATGTGCCGGTCAGTGCGGGCTACTCGGGCTACCAATCGGCCGGATATTATTCCGCTGGTTACGGTGCTGCGGATTGTTGCGCCCCTGCATGCTGTGACCCATGCGGATGCGGCAATGGTGGATGTGGACCCGGCGGCTGCAACACGGGTTCCTGCGTGGGCACTCCGACTCCGGCCGGCGGCCTGAAGCCAGAAACTGACACGAACTTTGATCGAGGCACTCGGGAGAAAGGCACTTACGACGACGACGGATTTGACCGCGACCGATTGCGAACACGAGACCCACTTCCAGAGCCAGATGCTGACCCACTTCCGGGAGCGCGTTCTGCACCGCTTCGATCTCGGACTCGTCCGGCTCCTGTTGAACCCGATCCGGTTGACGATTTTCGATCTGCGCCCGCCGGTGGTGCTGACAGCGAACCGTTTGGTGCCGATCAGACTCAGAAGAAGCCACCCATGGACGAACCGGGCGGAGATTTGCCGGCAGTTAACCCGGCAGTTGACCCAGCGACTCCGGACAGTGGCACCACAGACACTTTGAATGGTTCAACGTTCCTTGAAGATGAAAAGGCAGTTCCGGCCGACCAGACTCGCCGTGACCAGCCGGTTTCTCTCACGAAGCGGACCAGTGGACTGAATGAAGTGATCGCTCCTAAGCGTTTGGCTTCACGCTCATTGCCGGCCCCTGCTGTTCGCGAGAAGACATCCTTCGCGGGCAAGGGCAACAGCGACAAGGCCGGTCCGCGGCCGACTGTTCGATGGATTTCCATCCCGTTGCCAGAAGGCAATGCACAGCTGTAGGCCGTGACTTGTTATTCGTTAGTCATTTCAGAGCCCGGTCGGATTTTCCGACCGGGCTTTTTGTTGGAACGTACCTGATTCAGGTCGTATGTCAGGTGCAAGATTGGTATCGCCTTTTCATCGGGGCACGAACCAGCATCCCAAGGCACACGGCTTCGCCGTTGGTTGAATGCTGCAAACGCGGAAAGGTTACTTCGATGATCCCGATGAAAAATGCCTCGTCGCCGAATGCTCCACGAGTACTCGCATTCATTTGTGATCGATCGTCTCGTATCGAATCGCTGGCTGTCATGCCTGGCATGAATGTCGATCTGGAAGCCGGCCGTCGGTTTATTGATACCGTGAAAATGGTAGGCGAGCCCAGTCTGGAACAATGCTGGATGGAGCTTGCTGCCGGACGACTTGGGATTCAGGGAGAAGTCGAAGTTCCTCTGATCAAAGGTGGTCCTGCCATCAGAATGCTGTTTCATGCTATGCCACTGCATCAGGGCGTGGATGAAGGTATGTTTCTGGTGACGTTATGCACGGGCTTTCAGGTCATCAGCAGCGATCCGGACGAAGTCGTTCGCAGTCGAGCAGTGCTGGACACCGCGGTGGATGCCATCATCACTATCAATTCCGATGGCATTGTTTCGTCGGTGAACCCGGCGACCGTCAGGATGTTTGGGTACTCGGAAGCGGAAGTGATCGGCAGAAACATTTCGATGCTGATGCCCGAACCTTTTCGATCGTCCCACAACGGCTACATTGGTCGTTATCTCGAGACCGGTGTCGCGTCCATTATTGGCGTTGGCCGGCAGGTGATCGGGCTTAAAAAGAACGGCCGCGAGTTTCCTGCGCATCTTGCGGTGAGCGAATTCACGTTTTCAGGAACGCGTTTCTTCACCGGCATTCTTCGTGACGTGAGTGAGCTGGAACAAGTGCAGAAGCAACTGCTGCAGGCCGAGCGTCTGGCTGCGATTGGTCAGATGGTCACAGGCCTGGCGCATGAAAGTCGCAATGCACTGCAGCGGGCTCAGGCGTGTCTGGACATGCTGTCGCTCGACCTGCAGGGCAATGCTGATCAGCTGGACCTGGCGCGCCGCGCGACCACCGCCATTCAGGATCTGTATCGTCTGTATGAAGAGGTTCGCAGTTATGCAGCGCCCATTCATCTGGAGTTTCGCGATTGCGATATTGCGACCATCTGGCGAAAAGAATGGGACAATCTGACGTCCGTTCGCAAAGACAAAGAAATTCAGCTGCTCGAAGCGGCTGACAATCAGACGACTGCCTGCGAAGTGGATGTGCATCGTCTTGAGCAGGTCTTTCGCAATGTCCTTGAGAATGCCATTCATGCGTGTCGCGAAAAAGGCACGATCACGATTCGATGCACCACGACAGACTGGCAGGGCGAACCGGCGGTGCGCGTGGCGGTTCAGGATGACGGAGCCGGCATGACGGACGACATCGCGACGCAGATTTTTGAACCGTTCTTCACGACCAAGCAAAAGGGCACTGGTCTGGGCATGGCGATTGTCCACCGCATTATCGCCGCGCACGCCGGCGGCATCTCGGCCGGTTCATTGAAGCCTCGAGGATCGGAAATTTTGCTCATCCTCCCCTGTCACACTCCGATTCGGAATGCCGTTCGCTTTTAGATTAAAAGTGAGCCGTTTGACTGCATTTACAGTGATTAGAGCCGCTCAGTTGGTCGCCTGCCGCACAAAATAGTGCGAATGTGCACACGGGGTGACCGAATCGAGTTGCAGAAGCAGTACGGGCCTGACGAGTCAGTCCAGCAAATCGGAGTATTTGATGTCCACGAACAGTGCTATGAATCTCCTTGTGGTGGAGGACGACCCGGATTTTCGAGAAACGTGCGCGCGTTGGATGACACGCAAAGGCCACCGTGTTTCTGCTGCTGCGAACGGACATGAGGCTCTGGAGCTGTGTGATCGCCGGTCTTTTGACGTGGCGATCGTCGATATGAATATGCCCGGGCTGACAGGCCTGGAACTGCTCGATCGTATGAAGGTGTCACAGGTCGAAACCGAAGTCATTATTCTGACGGGTCAGGGCACCATCGAGAGCGCGGTTAACGCGATAAAGCTGGGGGCCTGCGACTACCTGACGAAACCCTTTCCGCTGGATGAACTTGAACAGCGCTGTTTGATGGCTTACGAACGCGCGAGGTTGAATCGTGAAAATCGATCTTTGAAAGCCATCATTGAGCGCGCTCAGCCACCGGTTCGTATCATCGGTGATTCAGCGCGGATGCGAGAAGTCTTTCGGCTGATTGAACGGGTCGCTCCCACGGATAAACCCGTGTTGATTCAGGGTGAAAGCGGTACCGGTAAGGAATTGGTCGCCCGCGCTTTGCAGCAGCGAAGTCATCGAGCGAATCGGCCGTTTGTCACGATCAACTGCGCCGCGCTTCCGGAGCAGCTTGTGGAAAGCGAGTTGTTTGGACATCGCAAGGGCGCGTTCACCGGCGCGAATGAAGATCGTGCCGGGTTGTTCGAAGTGGCGGATGGCGGAACGTTGTTCATTGACGAAATCGGAGAACTTCCAGGGGCTCTGCAGCCGAAGCTTCTGCGCGCACTTGAGGACGGGTCCATCCGTCGAGTCGGCTCGCATCGTGAGCGACGAGTGGATGTGCGACTCATTGCCGCCACCAACCGAACGCTGGTCGATGAAGTTGCAGCCGGTCGCTTTCGAGAAGACTTGTATTACCGTATCAACGTGATGTCTCTGGAACTGCCGCCTCTGCGCAAACGCGAAGGTGATGTGCCGCTGTTGATCAAAGCTCTCATGGGACGCGAATGGACGATTACTGAAGAAGCGTCGCGAGCGATGGAAGTTTACCGCTGGCCGGGAAATGTGCGGCAACTGAAGAACGCCATTGAGCGGGCTCAGATCCTGGCGAACGATCAGATCATTACGATTGATGACCTGCCGTCTGAAATTTGCGACCCGCATGAACCGGGAACGACCGCTGCTTCTTATGTGTCGTCTGGCAACAACGGCGGCACTCTGCAAGGAATCGTGACGACTTCCACACCCGGATCACCGCGACTGGAAGACCTCGAGAAGGCTCATATCGTTGACATTCTCCGACAGCAAAATGGCAACAAGGCTCGGACCGCTCGAATACTTGGCATTCACCGTCGCAAGCTCTACCGATTGCTGGAACGTTACGGCATCGCGACAGAAGAACGCGTCGTCTGATCTGGTGCAATTTGTTGATTTAATCCCAACCCGAAGCGTCAGCGAGGGATTGCGTTTTTGCGTTTCGGCAGTGTTTCCAAAAATCCCTCGCTGACGCTTTGGGTTATGATAAATTTCACTGTTTTTGAACGCTTGAACGACCGCATGCCCGAAGTGCGCACTTTCAAAAACGCGGGGCCGGGGGCGGTTAAATCAACACGGCGTCACGACTCAGGCTACGAAACGCAGACAAAACGTTACGCAGAGATTCGGAAAAGACACGAGGTCGCCAGTGGGCGTGGGAATTCGCTATGATGCATCGGCGGTTGCACACCGCGACACACGGCAGGCTGTCGTTGTGAGTCCAGCCTTTCCTCCTGGCGGTGCGATTTTATGTCTCTTTACAGCCCGAATACGGACCCGAAATATCAGGCCGCGGATGAACCGGCGCCGGATGTCGTCCCGGCCGACGTTATTGTGTCTGAGGACACGCGCCGTGCGGAGCGGTTGCCGGCCGGACAGCATCGAACTCGCAAATGGCCCGTCCTGCATGCCACGATTGTTCCCACGATCCCGCTGGCACAGTGGCGGCTTGAAATTGGTGGGCTTGTAAAACATCCGCTGGCCTTCAGTCTGGAAGAGTTCCGTCTGTTGCCGCGGGTTAAGGTGTTCGCCGACTTTCACTGCGTAACCACCTGGTCGCGGCTTGGGAATTTGTGGGAAGGCGTTTCCCTTTCGTGGCTGCTAAAGCAGGCCGGTGTTCTTGAGAACGCGAAGTTTGCTGTCGTGGGTGGATACGACAACGGCTGGACAACGAATGTTCCTCTGGCCGCATTGCTCGACCACGACGTGCTGCTGGCCGACCTGCACGATGGTCTTCCGCTTGACGACGACCATGGCGGGCCTGTTCGGCTGGTCGTTCCCAAGCTGTTTGCGTGGAAAAGCGCCAAGTGGGTCAACCGCATTGAACTGACGGAGCACAATCAGCCAGGCTACTGGGAGCGAGCCGGCTATCACAATGTTGGGAACCCGTGGAAGGAAGAACGTTACCGAGACGATCCGGAATGGCTGTCCGAGTCTTGAAATTTCTGCCTCCCGAGCCTGTGGGTTGTAAAAACTTCAACGCTCGGCCCTTGTAAAATTTGCAAAACGGATCTCCTTGCTGGAATTCCTGCAGGGTCTTAAAATCTCAGAAAACAATCTTTCCATGTTGTAACCTGTTTAATTGCAGAGGTTTGCGTCATCCAATCTTGCCGTTTTTAACTTGAGGCACCGGCGGCAGGCGACTTTTGGCATGGGCTCTGCTTATACCGTCCTTCGAGAGAGAGACGTGGGCTCGGAGTGAGATCCTTGAGCCCCAAACGTGGCCCTGAGAAAGCCGCGTGCTATTGAGAGAGACGGTGGCTCGCCTGAGAAACGAGCCCGCATATTTGAGCGAGTGCCTGAGAAACCTCGCTACCTGAAAAAAAGGCCGATCGGATCTGCTTGATCCGATCGGCCTTTTTTCGTTTGCTTCGTGCAACGCTTACCGAGTCAAATCTTGCTACTGCTTTGCGGTGAGGTCGATGCTGACCAGCCATTTTTCGCTGCGGAGATACAGGCGACCGTTGCTCAGCACGGGGGCGGCCCAGGCCGGGTAATCAATTTCCGGCAGCGAGAAGCGGCCGTGTTCGATGAACTTTTCGTTGTTCACATCGACAACCGAGATGGTCCCGCGTTCGCCCAGCACGATGAAGCGTTTGCCGACGAGTATTTTGGAACCACGACCAAAGAACGGATAGGGGATCACCTTTCCGGTTGTCGCTTCAACAATGCTGCCGGTTGTTCGATCGCGAGCCAGTTGTGACAGGTCGCCGTCAAAGCCCGTGTTGGCCCAGGTCACTTTGCCATCGGACACTTTCAGGCACCGCAATTCCCCTTCGTTTTCATGTCGGCCGCTGAAGCCGTAAATGAAGCCGTCAACATGGATGGGAGTAGACCAGTGAGTCAGCAAATTGCGTTTGTCACGCCAAACTTCGGTGAACGACTTTCCGTCGGGATTGACCTTCAGCAACGCTGATCCGACCTGGTAGGCAGCCGAGAGAAATATCTGGTCGTCAATCACCAGTGGGCAAGCCGCATTCACAGACTCGTGCACGCGCGCACGAAACCAGTAGGAAAAATTCAGGCTGCCGTCTTCGGGATCCAATGACACCAGTCCCTGGCGAACCAGACACAGCAGATGTCGTTTGCCGTTGATAGATTCGATCACCGGCGATGCATAGCTGACGACCATTTCATCGCCCGTCCATTTGTAAGAAGCACCTTCTTCGGTTTTCGCTCCGTCCCAGGTCTCCTTGCCGACGGCCTGCCAAAGGACATCGCCACTGTCTGCATTAAACGCCACAACGCCGGAATTTGGCTGACCACCTACGAATACGATTAGTTTTTTGCCGTCCAGAATGGGAGAACATCCAACTCCGAAAAACCATTCCGGAAGCGAAAATTCCTTCCGCAGGTCTTTGCTCCAGATCAGCTGGCCGTCCGCAATGGAAACGCAGGCCAGCATGCCCTCTGCACCCAGCGAGTAGCAGCGTTCTGCCGTCAGAATCGGCGAGCAGCGTGGACCGTTGTTGTAGCCATAAGGGTCCTCAAACTTCGAAGCATACGAATACTTCCAGAGTTCGTTTCCGTCTTTCACGCTGCGGCAGGAAACCACTTCTTCTTCGCCAACTCGGTGATGAACCACAATCTTATCACCGCGCACGGATGGAGCGCTGTAGCCGGTCCCGATCGACTGTTTCCAGACGACTGGCGGTGGTGCTTGCGACCAGTCGAGGTTAAGGTTGGTCTCTGAAGATTCTCCGGTGTGTTTTGGTCCCAAAAACCACGGCCAGTCTTCCCCTTGAGATGGTTGTAAAAACACAACCGAGCCGAGGATGGAAAGAAGCGGAAGCAGCAGAGGGAAGAAGAATCGTGACCGAGTCACACAAACACTCCGTGGAAGCAGGGCGGGCGAGAACGTGAGCGGCATAGTTCGTTAACCATGCAGCAACGAATGGACCGGTGTCGCGTTTCTGGCGGTGGGTCGGGATTCTGTTGCTTTCCGTATCATTAGAGGGTTCTCAAAGATTTGCCAGCGATCAGCCGTCTTTGCATGCCGGCGGGAGCAGATCCGTACGGATGACAAACTGAGTGCGACGGCCGGCGATGCAGCAAATGGGGTTCTGGGGACAGAGCTTTTCACCGACGGAGAGGCGAAACAACGTAGCTGGTCCGCTCCGTTAGATTGCATTCAGCGAAAAAGAACAACGCGCGTTGGTGGGGAAGCCTTGAGCTGGAGAAAATTCGCATCTTGAAAGGAGGGACGTCGCGGTAAAATACCGCGCAGACCAGATTTTCGGCCGAAAGGATGAAAATCGGGTCGTCGGTCGCGTCTGACCCAATTGCAATCGGACGGGCGCCGGGATAGCCTCCCGCAAGAATTACTGCCGCCGGAACGATGGATTTTGCTGAGTTGGCAGGGCATTGTGCCTCCGTCGACGCTTACCTGAGACAAATTCTGCGGCGCGGCCTTAAAATGTTTCCTTCGCAAATGCGTATTGAGACCACACCTGAAAGACGGATGACATGACCGGTCCAAATGAAGACCCTCAAAAGAAAAAGGCTGACGAAGCCGCCCGATACCTGGCTGAATCCTTCTTCGGACTCAACATGAGCCCGGCTGATGTGGGTGGTGAGGTTCTATTCGATGACTATGACGACGTTTCCCGCCCGACTGCGTCATTGCTCAGTCAGGTGATGCCTGCGGACGCTGCTGCCGACGAGCGCACTCCGATGGCTCAGGATCTGCGCGACGGGGCATTGATGTCAGCTCGCGTGATCGATGAAGATCTGGACGACCTGATCGTGTTTTCAGACGAAGACGACGATGAAGACCACGTTGTGAGCAAGCGAGACGAAGAAGAAGAGGAAGACGACGAGAACTTCGACTTCGGTGACGAAGACGATGATGATGACGACGAAGATGAGGATGAAGAAGACGACGAAGAAGAGGACGACTTCGACGAAGACGATGATGAGGAAGAGGAAGAAGAAGAAGAGGAAGACGACTTCGGGGCTGAAGTTGACGGGCCTGCAAAGCGTCGTAAGCCTGTGACTGCTCAGGAAACGCCCGTGGAATTGCCCCGTCCGGGTCGTGATTCCGGCCGTCCTGCTCGTAGTGCTGACGTGCGGGGAGGCGATGCGCGAACGGAAGTTCGCGCACCCCGAGAAACTGCGCGGCCTGAACCGCGTCGCGATCGTGAAGACAGCCGCCCACGTCGACAGGATGAGCGTCGGCCGGCTCGTGCAGAAGAACGTGCGGAAGTCGTTCCTGAACGCGAAACTCGCGTAGAGCGTCCAGAGCGAAAGCAGGCGGCCCCGGCGTCTGCTCCTGGCGGCGGCGATGATGATACGTATTGGCAGGAACTGGATGAGTGGGTATGGGATGACAAGGAGTCCAAAAAGAAGGCTCCTGCGGCGGCTCAGAAAACGCTTGCTGATCTGGACGACGATTTCGCTGATGACGAAGAAGAAGACGTTGTCGTGTCGGCTGCCGATATTGATGGCGAATCGGATGAAGACGGTGACTCAGAAGGCGGTTCGTCTGACGAGCCGCGGAAGAAGCGTCGTGGTCGTCGTCGCGGTGGACGCGGTCGCGGTCGTCGTCGTCGTGATGAAACCGGTGAAGCGGGTGAAGGTGAAGAAACAGCCGCATCAGCATCCGGCAGCGATTTTGATGACGATCTGAGTGAGATTCTTTTTGAAGAAGATCAGGAAGACATCGTCAGCGTTTCTGCGGGCAGTGTGAAAGCGCAGCGTCGATTGCGGGATGAGCCTCCTTCTCCGCCGGCACGCAAGCCGGAGCCAGAAGGGTTTGACGATCTGGACGACACTGACGTAGAAGCAGAAGCCAGCGAAGACGGAGACGATCGTCCGGCTCGCAGCGGTCGTGGCCGTCGTGGACGTGGTCGCGGACGCAGCGGTGGTCCTCGTGAGGAAGGTCGCGCTCCAGAGCAGCGTCCAGCCTCGGCAACTCGTCGACCAGCCGATGACGACTTTGAAGACGATGTTGTCGATGTGGATGCTGATCTGACGGACTTTGGTGACGATTCGGAAGTCGACGTTGTTCGCAGTGACCGAGGTCGCGGACCTAACGATCGGCCTCCAGCGGATCGAGCTCAGGGAGATCGTGGTCGCGGACGTGATCGTGGTCGTGAAGAAGAGAAGCCTGCACGTGCTCGTGAAGACCGAGCTCCTCGGGAATCTCGAGACGAACGGCCACCTCGCGAAGCTCGCGGACCACGTGAAGAGCGTGCCCCAAGAGAAGCTCGTGCGGCTCGTGATGACCGTCCGCCACGCGACGAACGCGGACCACGTGATGAACGCGGACCACGTGATGAACGCGGACCACGTGATGAACGACCGCCACGCGACGAACGCGGACCACGTGATGAACGACCGCCACGTGATGAACGACCGCCACGGGAAGAGCGTGGGGCTCGTGACGAACGTCCACCACGTGACGAACGGCCACCACGTGAAGAACGTGGACCGCGGGAAGAACGGGCGCCACGGGAAGTTGCTGCTGGAGATCGACCGGATCGACCAGCACGCCGGCCAGCGCCGCGTGATCAGGACGCTGTAGAAGCGGGCGAATCTGGTGGGGATCGTCGTGATTCTCGGGCACCTCGCGTTGCCCCGGAATTCAAAGACATCCCAACCTGGGAAGAGGCTATCGGAGCGTTGTCTTTGCGGACACCAACGGAAGACCATGCCCGTCGAACGGAAAACCGAGGACGTGGAACTCGCGACGGCGGTGGGCGTCCACCACGACGTCGATAAGCCATTGACCATGGGCGAACCTTACGGCTCGCGACGTTTCGCACCAGCTCACGAAGTGCGACGTTGCGAGCCGTTTTTTTTGCCATCGTGGGTGCAAATTGCACTGGAATAAGCGAGTTTGTAAATCTTCCGTTTTTGCATCCGCCTCGACGTGAAGCTGGACGGCTGCATCGGTCACAATCATCGCGTCAAACTGGGTAGTTTGTCTTTTTCGAAAAGTCGGCTGAATGACCACCTCAATTTTTGATCTTACCGGAGAAACCGCAGTCGTTTTGGGAGGAACGGGCGTGCTGGGCGGCGGGATGGCCGCTGCATTGGCCGCTGCTGGAGCTCGCGTTGCTGTGGTCGGACGAAATGAAGCGCGCGGGATGGCTCGCGTTCAGGAAATTGCAGCGGCCGGCGGTTCGGCCATTTTTCAGTCGGCCGACGCGTTGGACGCTGCGTCGTTGACAGAAGCTCGCGATGCCATTGTTTCTCAATTTGGCTCCGTCACGATTTTGATTGCCGCTGCCGGCGGAAATCGGCCGGACGCGACATTGCCGCCGGGTAGTGACTTCTGCAAACTGTCACGTGAAGGCTGGAACGGTGTATTTGATTTAAATCTGGTTGGCGGCTCTTTGTTGCCATCACAGGTTTTCGGCGAAACCATGCTGGCTCAGAAGAAGGGCAGCATCATCAACATTGCTTCCATGGCCGGCATGATTCCGCTGTCGCGAGTGATCGCGTATTCCGCGGCGAAAGCGGCCGTGATTAATCTCACGAAGTTTCTGGCTCGTGAATGGGCCACGCGTGGTGTGCGCGTCAACGCCATCAGCCCTGGCTTCTTCCCGGCCGAGCAGAATAAGGCGCTGCTTTTTAAAGACGACGGATCATACACCGAACGAGGCGGTCAGATCATCGGACACACTCCGATGGCTCGCTTCGGAGAAGCACATGAACTGGCCGGCGCTGTTGTGTGGCTGGCCTCTCATAAGGCCTCATCGTTCGTCACCGGACAAAACATCGTTGTCGACGGAGGATTTTCTTCGACGACGATTTAGAGCGATTTCGACTTAATACGAACATTCGTTTTGGCAACAGGTGCGTCTGCCCGATCAAATGTTATTCAGAACAGCCTGGCTCATTTATCGCGAGATTTATTTTCCCGCTGAGCCAGTCCTTTTTCAACGACAAAGCGACTCAGGGAGGAAGCGTGGGTTTGGGGCTGAGATCAGCCGATATGGATTGTGAATATGTCAGCGACAACTGCGAAATCAAAAAAGAATCTGCGGAGTTTTTCTGGCAGCCGCCGCATGTCGGCGCCGTTGCGAAAAGCCATTACGACCGACGATGTCGTCGCATTTCGTGATGCATTTCTTGAAGATCTGGCACGACCGTTGAAGCGGCTGCGGAAGAAGCTGAAGTCGTCGACACTGTTGGCACTTTGGTCAGAAGGTGCCATTGAACTCAGCGGTCGAGAACGCGAGCTGGCAGCGTCGCTGGATGAGATCTCAAGCCATCAATTGAAGACTCGCGAGGGAAAGAAGAAGCGTTCGTCGAAAGACGAAACTCCCTATGAAGAAGTCGTTGCCAACTGGCTGGTGGAATCCTCCGCTGTGCCTGGACCATGGGAAACGATTGCGCTCGCCGAGATCCTGCTGCGAGAAGGTTCTCGTTTGTCGGCCGAACGGTTTGTGGCCACCCTGTCAGTTCTGGCAGAAGCCATGCAGGAAAAACCGATCGGCGGCTTGTTTGCAGACCGACAGGCGGCCGAGAGTGAAGACACCGTTCGCGACGCCATTGCAACGGGAGAAAGTCGCTGGCTCTGCAGCCTGTTGCTCAGTCCTCTGAAGGCCGACGCTTCTCTGCAGAAACTGGCCATGGAATCGCTCGGCAAAGTCGTGTGTGACAACACGGATGCTGAGGGTCTGGTTCATGGTTCTTTGTTGAACCGGCTTCCGCAGTGGCTGGCGGTCATTGCACGCAGTTCTTTCTGGTCGGACATTTTTGAACAGCCTCTCTGGTCCGACGAAACGGCGACGCGCCTGACCGCCGTCACGGAACGCGCGGCGATGCTGCTTGTGCCGGTTTCTCAGCATCACGGTGACGACGATGCTCCGGAGGTTTCTGCACCTTCACTTGCGGAACTTCTGGAATCCCTTCTGCCGATGACAGGCAGCCAGTGGGATCGGCGACTACAGAAGCTTGTCCGACAGTGTCAGCAGCCGGCCGCTGTGGAAATATCAAAGCCAAAGAGTCTGAAAAAGAAACCGGCCGACGAAGAAACGGCAAAGGATGGCGAGTCCAAAAAAGTGGAGTCGCGAGACAAGCAGAAGCTCGCCACGTCATGGGAATCGGATGCTTCCTGCGTCGCCATTCTGCGATCCAGCCTGGATGCGGACGCGGATCTGGCAACGCTCGAGTGGCATTCTGCTGATTCAAATTTGCTGCTCGCCGCCGCGGGTGTGCCGGTGCTTGCAGGCAAATGGGACTGGTCCGTTAAGCTTAACGGGCAAATGATTCCTGGACCGACGACTTGGAAATGCAGCTGCTGGTTTTTGGATCCTGAAACCGTCTTTGTGGAACTTGAAGGTGAAGATTCGGCACCGGTGAAGCGAGTGCGTCAGTTGCTGCTGGCACCTCGCGATCGCTTTGCTGTCATGACAGACAGCGTGACGGTGAAGGACGGGACGGATCAAAAGATTGAACTGACAACATCCGTGCCGCTTGTTGAAGGCACGTTGTGCGCGGTGGATTCGGTGACTCGCGAACTGTCGCTCATCACCGGGCCACGCACTGTCCGTGTCTTTCCCGTGTGGATGGAAGATGATCGCGTTCAGCATTCTTTGGGAAGCTGCCGTGAAGCAGACGGCAGGCTGGAACTTTCGGCCGTCGGTCAGGGTGGTGTGACGATGCCCCTGGCGCTCGACTGGCATCCCAAACGCACAGAATCGCCGGCCGACTGGGCGCGGTTGACCGTGACGCAGGTGCGGCGAGTGGTCAGTAGTCAGGAAGCCTGTGGATTTCGTGTTCGCATCGGCGATCATCAGGTGTTGATCTATCGAAGTTTGGTGAAACCGGTGGAAAGTCGAGCGGTGATGGGGCTGCACACGTGGGACGAGACCGTTTACAGTCGAGTTCCCCACAAGCCTGGCCATCTGTCGCCACTTGTGGAGGTGGAATCGTCGGAGTAGCCATCAGGACAAAGGCGCGCTGCCCGGTAACCGTTTAAGCCGGACGAACCGGGCGTCTGTGGTGATGTCGCGTGCGGTAATGTGTTCGCCAATCGTTGCTTTTATGCTGCCACTCGCCGACAATCAAACAACCGACGGTCGAAGCTCCGGTCTGGAAATCGATCGCTGGTCCCCGCCCGTTCTCCTCTCCTGAAAGTGTGTTTCGGCGATGACAGATACGCAAAAAACTATCGTTGTAATTGAAGACGATCGAGATATCTCCGCGGCCATTCAGGGCGTCTTGAACGGAGCCGGTTATCGAGTTCTGGCGGCAAGCAACGGGCAGGACGGACGACGTCTCATTCAGGCTCAAAAACCAGACCTCGTTTTGACCGACATGATGATGCCGCGAATGGGCGGCTTTCCGGTTCTGGAATTTCTGGCAGAGATGTCGGATGCACCGCCCGTCATTATGATGACTGCAAACGAAGGCAGTCGGCATAAGGCGTATGCGGAGATGCTGGGCGTCGTCGACTATCTGCGAAAGCCGTTTGCGATGGAGGTGATGCTGGAATCTGTTGCGCGAGCCATCGCAGCAAAGGAAGCAAAACGAGCGAGCGAACAAGCTTGATTTTGAATGTTACTTCGTTTCGAGTTTTGTGCCGAGAATCAGTTTACCGACAATCAATCTACCAAGAACCGTTGTAAGAACGTCTGACTCAACAACAACTTTAGATCTCGCAAAATAACGGAATCTCAACTCAGGAATACAACACGATGTTGCATGCAGTGATCATGGCAGGAGGCAGTGGGACTCGTTTTTGGCCGCAGAGCAGGCAGAAACTGCCCAAGCAGTTGTTACGGCTGGCCGGCGACCGCACGATGATTCAGCAGACTCTTGATCGTTGTCGGGGCTGGGTCGATCCTGCTCAGGCCTGGGTCGTGACGAATGAAATTCAGGCGACGGAAACGGCTCGACAGCTTCCCGAAATTCCTGCGCCCAATATTCTGATCGAACCGGCCGCGCGAAACACGGCTCCTTGCGTCGGACTGGCTGCCGTCGAAATTCTGCTGAAGGATCCTGAGGGCATCATGTTTGTGCTGCCCGCCGATCACGTCATCGAAACGAATGAAGCGTTTGCAAGTGCCGCTAAGCGAGCCGTGGAGATTGTCGAGGCAGATCCTGGTCGCCTGGTGCTGTTCGGAGTCACTCCTTCGTTTCCCGCAACCGGGTATGGTTATATTGAACGCGGGGCAAGTATCGAAGAAGACGCGCCTCGCGTTTACGCGGTGAATGCGTTCCGTGAGAAGCCGCATCAGAGTCTTGCTGAACAGTATCTTCGCGAAGGCCGGTTCTTTTGGAATTGTGGGATCTTCTGCTGGAAGGCGAAGACCATTCTGAGTCTTCTTGAGAAGTTCGAACCGGAACTCTATGCCGGCCTGATGAAGATTTCGGATGGCATCCGGGCGGGGCAGGGACCGGCTGTGATTAAATCGGTCTTTCCAACTCTGAAAAGCATTTCCATCGACTATGCCGTTCTCGAACGTGCTCAGGCTGTCGTGGTCGTCGAAGCTCCCTTTCAGTGGGACGACGTGGGTAGCTGGCTGTCGCTGCCGCGTCTGAACGGATCGGATTCCGAAGGCAATACCGTCGACGGTGCTTTTTGTGGCGTGGACACTCAGGGGTGCATCATTCGCACGTCAAATGACCATTTGGTCGCGACTTTGGGACTGAGAAACCTTATCATTGTGCACACTTCGGATGCGACGCTCGTTGCCGATGCGTCCCAGTCGGAACGAATTAAGGAAGTCCTTGGACAGCTTGAAAAGCAGAGTCGTAAAGAATATCTGTAAGCTCCCGTCCTGACGTCGCCCCAACCGCGCGTCCTGACGTCCCACGTAACAGACAGAGACGAAACATGACTGCTCAAAACTTCTGCGGCCGCACACGACGAGAAATGCTGTGGCAAACCGGATCCGGTTTTGCTGGCGTGGCAATGACCGCGCTGATGGAACGCGACGGCTTTTTCTCCGGACAGACGTTAGCTGCGGACGGGCTGACGAAGTGGGCCAATCCACTGGCTCCGAAACAGCCTCATTTTGAGCCCAAAGCGAAGAACGTCATCTTCCTTTACATGTACGGCGGACCCAGTCAGGTTGATACGTTTGACTACAAGCCGTCCATGTATGGGATGGATGGCAAGACGATTGAAGTCAAGACCTTCGGCCGCGGCGGTCATCGCAATCAGGGACGCATCGTCGAGCCTCGCTGGAAGTTCAAGCAATACGGCGATTGCGGTAAATGGGTCAGCGACTTGTTTCCGCATCTGGGCACGTGTGCCGATGACATGGCCTTCATTCATTCGATGACAGCTGATTCGCCGATCCACGGTTCGGCCATGCTGATGATGAATTCCGGACGAATTCTGAGCGGTCATCCGTGTTTGGGTTCCTGGGTCAACTATGGACTTGGCAGCGTGAACGAAGACCTGCCCGGCTTTGTGGTGATGCTCGATCCGCGTGGTGGTCCCATCAGCGGCTCCAAGAACTGGAGCAGCGGATATATGCCGGCGACTTATCAGGCGACGGTGATGCGGTCCGGAGCGAATCCGATTCTGGATCTGACGCCGCCATCAGAACTTACTGGCGGGGCTCAACGACGTCTGCTGGACACGCTGCGACAGTACAACGAAGAACATCTGGCACCGCGCGCCGACAACAGCAACCTGGCGGCTCGCATCGCAAGCTATGAGCTGGCTTACAAGATGCAGTCACAGGCACCGGAAGCCGTGGATATTTCTCATGAGACTCAGGCGACTCAGGAGCTGTACGGCCTGAACGATCCTCGGTCCGAGAAGTTCGGAAAGCAGTGCCTGCTGGCTCGCCGCATGGTCGAACGTGGCGTGCGATTCGTCCAGATTTATTCAGGCGGGGCACATAACGACGATAACTGGGATGCGCATTCCGATATGGAAGCGAATCACAATCTGCATGCCGGTGAAACGGACAAGCCGATTGCCGGATTGATTAAGGATCTTAAAGAACGCGGCCTGCTGAAGGACACGCTGATTGTCTGGGGCGGTGAATTTGGTCGTCAACCCACGGCCGAGTACGCGACGGGCAGCGGTCGAGACCACAACAGCTACGGGTTCACAACCTGGATGGCCGGCGGCGGCGTCAAGGGCGGCACGACAGTGGGAGCAACCGACGAAATCGGCAGCCGCGCTGTGGAAGATGTATTTCACGTGAAGCACATGCACGCCACGGTCCTGCAGCAGCTGGGTCTGGACCCTGCAAAGCTCACGTACTTCTTTGGTGGTCTGGACAACTCACTGGTCGGTGTCGAGGGAGCTCAACCGATCTGGAAGATCATTTCATAGCAGCGTCTGGGCTGCAACGCGGGATCTCCGGAAGCGTATATCGACGCAGCAAAAAAAGAACCCGTTGCTGGTGAGCGCTGTGTCGTGAACAGAGCTCATCAGAACGGGTTTTGGCGTTGAAGGATTGCGCGGCCTGAATTAGCGATGGTAGCCGAGCGATGTCATGACATCGAAGAGTTCTTCGAAAGTGATAAAGCGGCGGTGATGAGCCACCTTGTAATCGTCGATGGAATTGGCCAGTTCTGCCACTTCGGGACGAGCCGAGCGGTTTCCGTCACGGAACTGACGACGTTCGAAACCAGTTGCACCGGCGACGGCCGCGCCCTGATCGCGTTGACGACGTTCTACAAAACCTGCTGGAGGTGCTTCTACAAGAGTCTGTTCAGCCATCTCATATCTCACACAGAAAATCAGTAATGAAGGAACGAAGGAACAACTCCTGAACCCTCAAATATCTGTAGAACCATTGGTTGCGTTTTGGCGGGTGGCAAACAACTTCTGAAAACGTCTGCGGGAACGAGCAACAAAATGGGCATCTGTGCGGAGATGAATCGGTTGTAACGGATGGGCATGAAAGACGCGTTTGCCGGAGCTGACGGCAGGTCTGGAATGAGGCTCACGTCAAATGTGGCTCGTGTCTCCGACGCGGGTGTCCTGTTCTGCGGCTGGAGTGTGCCCGCGTCGGAGACACGGGGCACATTGTCGCCCGTGTTTCCGACGCGGGACTCCTCCGTCGCTGCAACCTACTTCATCGTCCGATTCCAGTACCGATACTCATCGAGTTTCAGTTTCGCCCGGACGCCATTGTTCTGAATGTACGATCGCAGATAATGAAACCGCTCTTCCGAGCGAATGAGGTGGTCAAACGCTTCACTTTGCCAAAAATGTCCTTTGCGATTCAAAGCTCGATTGATTTTCGCAGCAGTGAACTTCAGCCAGCTCAAGCATTATTCGGTACAAATTATCCCAGGGCGAAACTGGGCCAGCAGATGCACATGGTTTGGCATCACGATCGCACAATCCAGGTCATAGCGTTTGCCGTCGAAGTGCCGCAGCGAATCCATGACGATCTTCGAGAGACCAGGATTCTTCAGTACACATTCGCCGTGGCACGAATCCAGTTCCCATTGCCAGAGCCTGGATTTTCGCTGTCGATATTCATGCGGCAGATCTGTCCATTCCGGTAATGGACTGGCGTCATCCAGTTTGTGGCCCTTGCGTTGGAGCCAGTCGCGAAGTTCCGCATCCATCCGCAGGACAGCTGAAACCGGCATGGAATCGATCGTTCGAAATGTTACAAAAACGGCGACATGTGGTTGAAACCAATGCGGCAGTGCGTCATACGTAATCAGTGTTTCCTGCGCCCGATCGAACAGCCCAAATTCCCGTTCGTGCGACATGCCGGCAACCTCGGGTGATGAAATGCAATAAGAACTCGCGTCGGAGACACGAGGCACATTGTTGGCCGTGTCTCCGACGTGGGACTAGTCTATCCATTCCCCCGTGGAGTGAATAGAAAGTAGCAAAGCCTTCGCTGATGCACGATCTGCCTGCACCTCGATTGGTGATGGACCGGAGGTGCGGCGGTATTGTAGAGAAGATGGGAGTGCGAGGCTCTTGTCGAGCTTTGTGTGTTAATTGCATAGGCTCGACCAGAGATCGGAGGCTCGGCAGTAGCCTCGCCCTCTCGAGAGCAGGCGCGTCGCACTCTCCAGAATTACGCTTCAATTCGACAAAACCGAAATCCGAGACTGCACCCCGCGCTAGGGTAAGTTGGGCTCTGGGATTGACCCAAAGGGCCGTTTCCAGCAATATTCGCCGATTCAATCTCTTCGGCGTCTCAAAATTGCCGGAAAACGTAACATCTCTCGACTCTTCAAACATTGTCCGACTGCAGAACGACGCAGTATGAGACTCATTGGCTAACGTGTGTTCATGACCTCAGGATCACAACCCGACCGTTTCGAATTGGCACGCCTTGAGAAGCTGGAGAAAATTCAGTCACTCGGTCACGATCCCTGGGGTCAGCGATTCGACAATCATGAGGGAATTGCGGCGGTACGTGAACGTTGCCCGGCGGAATCGGGGACTGACGGCGAAATGGTCCGAGTGGCCGGGCGAATTCGGGGACGTCGCAAGGCCGGGAAACTGCGGTTTATTGATCTTCAGGACCAGACCGGTCGAATTCAGCTGCTGTTTTCCAAAGGTGACATGACCGAGCCACAGTGGGAACTGATGAGCGCACTGGATGACGGCGACTTGATCGGTGCCGACGGTCCGTTACGTCGAACCAACACGGGCGAAGTGTCGGTGTTCGTGAAAGAGCTGACAGTGCTCTGCAAGTCGCTCACACAACCGCCGGAAAAGTTTCACGGTCTGAAGGACGAAGAGATACTTGTTCGTCAGCGGTATCTCGATTTGATTTACACCGACGGCGTTCTGGAACGCATGCTGAAGCGATCCACGATCATTGACTCTGTTCGTCAGACGCTGCGAGCCAATCGTTTTTACGAAGTTGAAACGCCGGTCCTGCACGCGGTCGCCGGTGGCGCTGCAGCGCGTCCGTTTGTGACTCATCATAATGCGATGGACATGGAGCTTTACCTTCGCATCGCGCTGGAACTGCATCTGAAGCGTCTGATGGTCGGTGGCATCGAACGGGTTTATGAAATTGGTCGCGTGTTCCGCAACGAAGGCGTGGATGCGACGCATAATCCTGAATTCACGATGATTGAAATCTATCAGGCTTACGGCAACTACGAATCCATGATGGATCTGACCGAGCAGATCGTTGTGAATGCGATCAAGTCGCTTGGCCCTGGGCTGACAATTCCGTGGGGCGATGCGGGCGACCAGATTGACTTCACGCCCCCGTGGCCTCGTCGCAAGTACGCCGACCTCTTCAAAGAACACGCCGGCTGCGACATGCACGACGGTCCTGCTGTGGAAGCCATTGCGAAGAAGTTCGGGATTGAAACCGCGGGCGTGCATCCGGATGTCATCGTCAACGAAGTGTTCGAAAAGACGGTAGAAGACCATTTGAGCGGTCCGGTATTTGTCATCGACTATCCCGCTTCGATCTGTCCGCTGACAAAGCGAAAGCAGAGCGATCCTGCGATTGCAGAACGCTTCGAACTCTACATTCGCGGCATGGAACTGGCCAACGCCTATACCGAGTTGAACGATCCGCGTCTTCAGGAAGAACTCTTCCAGACACAGCTGGCCGGGCTGAAAGCGGAAGATTCGATGGCGAAGATGGATCATGATTTTGTGAAGGCTCTGAAGGTCGGTATGCCACCAGCTGGCGGTTTGGGGATTGGCATTGACCGACTGGTCATGCTGCTGACGAACAGCCATGCCATTAAAGATGTGATCTTCTTTCCGCTGACACGGCATGAAGATCATGTGCCGGCAGAAAAGAAGAAGGCTGAGTCGGCAGAGAAGTAACGATTGGCGATTTTAGATTGGCGATTTGAGATTTGAGATTTGAGATTTGAGATTTGAGATTTCAAACTGGACCTGGTGGCTCGCTTCGAAAATGGTCCTGAGTGATTGAATCAACCGCAATGGAGTGCGTTCGATGTACAAGCTATTGCTTTGCATTCGTTATCTGAGAACTAAATACATCGCTCTGGCCTGCATCATCAGCGTGATGCTGGGTGTCGCGACCATGATTGTGGTCAACAGCGTCATGGCCGGTTTCACCACGGAAATGCGTGACCGTCTGCACAATTTCCTATCGGACATTGTGATCGAATCTCGCAGCATGTCGGGTGTGGAAGACGCCAAGCGGCAGATGGCAGTTGTTGACGAAGTGGCCGGCGAGTACATCGCGGCGATGACACCGACGATTGAAATTCCAGGGATGATCACGTTTACCGATCCGTACAGTGGCGAAAGTTACACGTCGCCTGTGCAGATTCAGGGCATCGATCCCGTCGGCAAAGCCAAGGTCGGTCCTCTGCAGGATTATCTGGACAGCTACAATCCTGTCATGGAAGACGGCGTTGTTCTGCGAGACGCTCTGCGCAGCCGGGACGAACCCATCAGCTGGAATCTCACGCGGTCCGCTCAGGAACATCGTGCGATGATTAAAGAACGCGAATCGTTGTATCTGCACGATCTGACGACGGACACTGAGCCGGAATTTGATGCGACCACTCCGGCGGCCACGAACTCTGCGACGCCTGAATTTGATGTGACAGATTCGAAAGCAGCATCAGAAAAAGCGGCCGGCAGTGAGAACTCCGAGCCGACGCCCGGGATCATTCAGGACGATTTCATCAACGACCCAATTGTTGCCGACCAAAATTCGTCGGTGAAGACACGACCACTGGCGGCTCGTATTTTTCTGGGAGAAGGTCTGGTCAGCTTTCAGGCGCAGAATCCCGAAACGGGCAAGTTGCAGAAGGTTATGATGGTAGAGCCGGGTGATGATGTCATCGTCAGCACGGTGACTGCCGGCCGGCCGCCTGAACCGGTTCGAATTTCGGCCACCGTCGTCGATTCGTTTCGCAGCGGCATGAATGAATATGATACCAGCATTGTGCTGATGAACATTAACGAGCTGCAAAAGAGCCGAGGAATGCATCTCGACAATTCCATCACGTCCATTCACATCAAGCTGAAGAGCTACGACGATGCCGAAAAGGCGATCGCCGCTTTGGAGCGCGCCTTTCCTCCGGGACAGGTCACTATTCGCACGTGGGAAGAGAAACAGGGTCTGCTGCTGTCTGCGGTAGAAGTGGAAACGGCCATTCTGAACGTTCTGCTGTTCCTGATCATCACCGTTGCCGGCTTCGGAATCCTTGCGATCTTCTACATGATCGTCGTCGAGAAGACTCGTGACATCGGCATTTTGAAATCGCTTGGTGCCAGCTCCAATGGCGTCATGTCAATCTTCCTGTCTTATGGACTGGGACTGGGCATCGTTGGCAGCACTGCAGGAGTCGTCATCGGCTTGCTGTTCGTGCGTTACATCAATCAGATCGAAGATTTTCTGAGCTGGATCACGGGCCGCAAAGTGTTCGATGAAAAGATCTACTACTTCTTTGAGATCCCGACGAGTGTCAGTCCGCTGATGGTTTGCAGTGTGGCGATTGGTGCGATCAGCATCGCTGTTCTGGCCAGTATCCTGCCGGCTCGCCGTGCTTCGCGACTGCATCCGGTGCGTGCGTTGCGGTTCGAATGATCTGATGTCCGGCTGAATCGTGATTTAAAACCTGTGTGCAGATCGAGCCTACAGAAGACTGTCTACCGAGTTCAAAGTATCCCGCCATGGCAGAGACCCTGAAAATGACAACGCCGCTGATTTCCGCCGAGGCGATTACTAAATCCTACTACAAGGGGCAGCACAAGGTGCCGGTGCTGCAGGGCGCGGGACTGAAGGCGCATCGCGGCGAGTTCATCTCCGTGATCGGCCAGAGCGGTTCTGGAAAGAGTACATTGCTGCATGTGATGGGTCTGCTGGATTCGCCGGACGTGGGTGAAGTTCTGCTGGACGGAAACCGCATCGACAATCTGAATCAGAAGGCTCGCGATCAGCTGCGAAATCATGTATTCGGATTCATCTTTCAGTTCTATCACCTGTTGCCTGAATTGTCGCTGCTCGAAAATGTCATGACGCCTTTGATGATCCGTCATTCGATCTGGGGCTATTGGAAGCATCGTAAAGAAATCCGCGATGCGGCCATGAACATGATTCAGCAGGTGGGGCTTGAGCATCGTATTAAGCATCGTCCGTCGGAGCTTTCCGGCGGCGAAATGCAGCGAGGTGCGATCGCGCGGGCACTGGTCGGCAAGCCCGAAATTCTGCTGGCTGATGAGCCCACCGGAAATCTCGATGCCAGTACCGGCAGCGGCATCATGGACCTGCTGAAGTCGCTGAACGAGAATCAGCAGCTGACGATCGTGATGGTGACTCACGACGAGTCCATCGCCGCGCAGGCTCATCGCACCGTGCGACTCGCGCAGGGTAGAATTCAAACCGTCGCTCGCGAAGACGCAGCGTAAACAAAAGAAGGCTCGGAGAATTCTCCGAGCCTTCTTCATTACTGCAGGGTGTGACCTGTGACCTGTGAGCGGATGCGATCGCAGGCACACCGCGGGAGTGGTCTTTATCGCCGTTTACTTTATCGGCGAATAGTCCGTGGCCATCATGTAGACGGATTCCACTTTATCGACGATCTTGCCGTTCTTCTGAGTCTCTTCGGCGACTTTCAGCCAGACGGGATCAGATCGGAACGCGGCCCATGAGGCATCTGCGGCAGCTTTGTCTTTGTGAGCGATCACGTAGATCAGCGTGTTCGGCTTATCAACCGGCGTCCAGTACATGATGTTCTTCATGCCATGCTTTTCGAACAGCGCGAGCGTGTGGTTGCGAAAGCGAGCATTCAGATCGTCAATCTTGCCTTCCGGGGCATAATAGGTTCGCAGTTCGTAGAGCAAGGGGGCAGATTCCTTTTTTTCATCGGCAACGGCGGATCGGAAGAGGTCTGAGCCTGACAGAGCCAGCGTCATCAATACGCCACAGCCAAGTCCACACCAAAAATGCGTTCGAGTCATCAATTTCTCCGAAGGATACAGTCAGGAAAACTCACAAAGCGGCGATGCTACCAAAACCGGTTCGTCGGTGTGAGCGTACGAGAGTCTGAAAGCTGTCATGCGAAGTCACGGCGGACATGAGAATCTCCTGCGACGGGATCAACAATGATAGATCCCACTGCAAATCTTCTTCAGGCGTTTAGAAATCTGGCACGCGATCGCATTGACCAGGGGTGGGTCAAGTTCACAAGAGCGGTTCGGCCTGATATGACACCGCTGCAAAATTCACAGTACTCTGGAGCCGCCGATGAAACTCCCCGCTCGCATTGCGTTGACTCTGTTTGTCGCGTTTGCCATGTCTCAGTCCCTGCCAGCTCAGGAAAAGAATCTCGTGTATCCAGTTACAAAGACCGTAGATCAGGTCGATGACCTGCACGGCACGCCGGTGGAAGATTCTTATCGCTGGCTCGAGGACGATGTTCGCACAAATCCGGAAGTGGCCAGCTGGGTCGAGTCACAGAATAAAGTCACTTTTGATTTTCTGAAATCGATTCCTCAGCGCGAGGCTATTCAGAAACGCATGACCGAGCTGTGGAACTATGAAAAAATTGGAGCACCCTTCAAGCGAGGCGGACGCTACTACTTTTCTCGCAATGACGGGCTACAGAATCAGAATGTGCTGTTCCAGCAGGAGACTTTGAACAGTGATTCCAGCGCGCTGCTTGATCCGAACAGCTGGTCAAAAGACGGCACAGTTGCCCTGTCCGGTACGGCCTTCAGCGACGACGGTCGGTACGTGGCGTACGGGATTCAGGATGCGGGTTCGGACTGGAATACCTGGCGAATCATGGAGATCGCCACGAACCGAGTGCTGGAAGAGGAACTCAAATGGGTGAAGTTCAGCGGAGCCGAATGGACACCGGACAGCAGGGGATTCTTCTACGCTCGCTATCCACAGCCGGAAGAAGGTGCTGCGTTCACGTCGCTGAACACGAATATGAAGGTGTACTATCATCGCGTCGGCACGCTGCAGTCTTCGGACGTGCTGGTTTATGAGCGGCCCGATCATCCGGAGTGGGGATTTCAGCTGAGCGTTTCCGAAGACGGGCACTACCTGATCATTACGGTCTGGCAGGGCACGGACGATCGCTATCGAATTGTTGTGAAGGATCTGACAGAACCGTACGGTCTTCCGTATGAACTTATCGACAACTTTGAACATGAGTATTCGTTTGTTGGAAATGACAGTCAGGTTCTGTACTTTAAGACGAACGTCGACGCTCTCAATCGTCGCGTGATCGCAATTGATCTTAAGAAGCCAGCACGGGAAAACTGGACGCAGGTCATCGCAGAAACGGACAACGCGATGGACGGTGTCGGCATTGTCGGCAACATGTTTGTCTGCAGCTATCTGAAAGACGCGAAGACTCAGGTTAAGCTGCATTCGATGGACGGCACGTTCGTTCGCGAAGTGGAGTTTCCAGGCATCGGAACAGCGGCCGGATTTGACGGACGACGTAAAGATACCGAAACGTTTTACTCGTTCAGCGGCTTTGCGGTCCCGACAACCATCTACAAGTACAACATGATCACCGGCGAAAGTCAGCTGTATCGCAAATCGCAGGTGAAGTTTAATCCGGACGAATATGAAACATCGCAGGTCTTCTATGCCAGCAAAGATGGCACGAAGGTTCCGATGTTTATTACTCACAGGAAGGGTCTGCAGCTCGACGGCAACAATCCGGTTCTGCTTTACGGTTATGGAGGATTCAATATCTCCATCACGCCGACATTCAGTGTCAGTCGGGTGACGTGGATGGAAATGGGCGGAGTGCTCGCGGTTGCCAATATTCGTGGCGGCGGCGAGTATGGCGAGCGTTGGCACAAGGCCGGCACGAAGCAGAACAAACAGAACGTGTTTGACGACTTCATCGCGGCGGCCGAATGGCTGATTGCCAACAAGTACACGTCGCCAAAGAAGCTGGCGATTCAGGGACGAAGCAACGGCGGTCTGCTCGTCGGTGCCTGCATGACTCAACGGCCCGATCTGTTCGGCGCATGTCTGCCTGGCGTAGGCGTCATGGATATGCTGAGATTTCAGAAGTTTACCGCCGGCCGATTCTGGACGGACGACTACGGAAGCGCGGATGTTGCGGAAGAGTTCCCTGCGTTGCTGAAGTATTCGCCGTACCACAACATCAAAGGCGGCGTCCAGTATCCGGCGACGCTCATCACTACGGCTGATACCGATGATCGCGTTGTTCCGGGTCACAGTTTTAAGTTTGCCGCCCAGCTGCAGGCCAGTCAGTCCGGAGTAGCGCCGACACTCATTCGAATCGAAACCTCCGCAGGGCACGGGGCCGGCAAGCCGACCGCCAAGATCATCGAAGAGTCGTCCGATGAACTGGCGTTTCTCGTGAAGACGCTCGGCATGAAGTTAAGAGGATCGCTCGATTGAGTTCGCTGCCGTTCGCACATCTGAACCTCCGCAGGAACCCGTTCGGTGAGTTCTCTGCGGAAGAACGTACGCAACTGGCCGTGCTGGACCTCGAGCCGGCGATCGCCCATCTGTCCGGCGCTGTGGCGAACGGTCGAGGAGCGGTGGTGCAGGTGCTGGGTGAAAAAGGGTTTGGCAAGACGACTCATTTGCTGGCCCTGCACGCGCGGTATCCTGGAGCTTCGTATGTCTACATCGCCGAGGGTGAGCGTGCGACGATTCCGGCCACGGGCGAGCCACTGCTGATTGATGAAGCGCAGCGTCTGACGGTGCTGCAGCGAATCCAGCTGTTCCGTTCGACTCGAACTTTAATCCTGGGGACGCATTATGATTTTAAGTCTGCGCTGCGGCGTTGTGGTCGATCGGTGTTATCACTAACAGCGAATCGCCATACTGCTCCCGAAAGGGTTTGGCAAATCCTGAATCAGCGGATCGAATTTGTACGTCGCGGTGATGGAGACATCCCGTCTGTTTCGCCGAAAACGGTGCAGCAGCTGTTGGCCGAGTTTGGCTGCGACCTGCGAAGTATGCAGCATTCGCTGTACGATCGTTTTCAGAAACTCGGGAGAGTTCAGGATGTCTAATTGTCAGATCAGCATCACATTCGATCGACCTGATCGCATCTATTTCGGCGGCGAAACGGTGCGAGGCGTTGTGAAAGTGAACGTGCAGGAAGACACGAAGGGAAATGGGATTCGTCTCACGCATCTTTGGCGAACTCATGGTCGCGGCAATGCAGAATCCGGACCCGAGGAAGTGGTTCTGCTGGCGCCGGCTCAGCAGCTGATCGCTGGTGAGCAGATGGAGTTTGCCTTTGAAGTGATCGCACCGACCTATCCTGTGACGTACCGTGGTCAGCTGATTTTTCTGGACCATTATGTGCGAGCCGACGTGGACGTTCCGTGGGCTCGAAATCCATGGACGGAGGAAGAATACATCCTGCGGCCCGGTTTGCAGCCATCCCAAATGACGGGCTCACGCGAACAGGTGATTTCTCTGAAACCGCCCGCGCCGGAAGCTGGCGTTGTTGGGAAAATCATTCTGTGGCTGGTGGTCATTGTGCTGCTGGGGACGGTGGCGGCCTTCGCGTTGTTTCTGTTGCCGATTATCGCGGCGGTGGGTGTATACTTCTGGTTGCGAAAAATGGCCGTGGTCGCTCGGACAGGCAACGTCGAAGTTTCCATGCCGCATAGGATTGTCGCTCCAGCAGAGCCGTGGCCAGTGTCGATTCATTTTACTCCGCGAAAGTCGTTTCAGGTAAATCGTATCTGGCTTCAGATTGTCGGAAAAGAAACGGCCACGGCAGGCAGTGGTTCCAACAAGACCACGACCACTCATGAATTATTTTCAGAACAGTTTATTCTCCGCGATGGCGGCCTGTTGATGGCCGGAGAGACGGTGGACGAAAAGCTGGTCGTGCCGTTTCCCGATACGCGAGCCTTCAGTCTCGATCAGGCGAATAACACGATCAAATGGACGGCCGAAGTTCGAATCGACATCCCGAGGTATCCGGACTGGGTTATGACAGAATCTCTGCAGGTTGTGCCCATTGAGTTTCTGGGAGATCAGGCCAAACTGCCGAACGGCACTACCGGATCCAGTCGTACCACCTGGTCAGCAGAACTGCCGACGTGGTCCAGCGGCTCTGACGATGAAGATGATGACGAAGATGTGACTGGTGACGACGAGTCGGCCGACGAGCAGGTCAAGGAACGAGAATTCACGCCACGTGATGTTTCTGAGAAGGATGTGCGGTCATCCACTGCACCTGAAATCCCTGGCAGCGACGTCCGAAGCTTTCCTGTCTCGACAACGATTCAGCAGCTCGTGCAGCAGCTGGGTTCCGTCGGACGCAACAACAATCTGCGTGCCGAAATTATTGCCGAGTCTTCTGAGCGATCGTATGAAGTCTCGGTTGTGATTGATCGTATCGTCAGTTCGCTGGGAACGGTCAGTTTGGGCGAGGCGGATACGAATGGCAAAACCGTGACGGGAAAAATCAGTGGAACTGAGCAGGCCATTGAAGTTGCGGCGACCGAAGATTCCAGTGGGGAACTGGAAGGCTTTCGTCGCGGCGACACCTGGACGGCCGAAGTGAAAGTGTTGGCCTGGGATTCCCTTTATAGTCGCCTTCGATCGGTGCAGGTGTGACTTATTGAAGTTGCGCGTGCGGCCAACCCGACGCGTCAGCAAGGGATTGTGTTTTTTTGCGTTTCGGCAGTGTTTCCCCAAATCCCTCGCTGACGCTTCGGGTTGTGATAAATCGCACTGTTTTCGCGAGCTTGATCAACCGCAGTGACGAGACCGACAACTTCAATGTGTATGAGCTCGGGCTGTCTGCTAATTCGCTGCTTCCTGGCGAATTTCAGTCGGTTTTCCAATGGGTCGATCCACGGACTATTCCTGGCGGGGGCGGAGTCCTGGAAGGTTGAAGGCAGATTCAGTACACTTCGATGCTAAATGCTTGGGACTGGTTGAACAGTGATCGAAGTCCTGTGCACAGTCGCACGTTGTACGTCGCTGCATCGCGGACAGCGGACGCTCTGGAATCAAATGGGGCAACAGTTTGTCGGCCCTGCCGTTTTTGAATATTTTTGAATCAGGAATTTAGTGATGACATTGCCGCAGGTAGTGCCCGGGAAAACTCGGATTGGCTGGATCGGAACGGGAGTCATGGGCTCCAGCATGTGCGGCCACTTGATGACCGCCGGATTTGCGGCCACGGTCTATTCACGAACTCGACAGAAGTCAGAAGCGTTACTCAGCCGCGGCGCTACATGGGCATCAACACCGAAAGAGTTGGCTCAGAACTCCGACGTGATCTTTTCGATCGTCGGATTCCCTGCCGACGTTCGCGAAGTGCTGCTTGGAGAACACGGAGCACTCGCCGGTGCGAAAGCTGGCGCGGTACTGGTCGACATGACCACCAGCCAGCCATCTCTGGCTGTGGAAATCTATGAAGCTGCCAAAGCGAAAGGTGTCCTCAGTGTGGATGCTCCTGTTTCGGGTGGCGATGTTGGCGCGAAGAACGCCGCACTGTCGATCATGATTGGCGGCGACGCGGACGTGGTGACCTCACTGCAGCCGATGTGGGAAGCGATGGGGAAAACGATTGTGCATCAGGGTCCGGCAGGATCTGGGCAGCACGCCAAAACCGTCAATCAGATTCTGATTGCCACCGGGATGATCGGCGTCTGCGAAGCACTGCTTTATGGATACAAGGCGGGTTTAGATCTGTCGACGGTGTTGAAGTCCGTTTCCAGCGGTGCGGCTGGCAGCTGGTCGCTGTCAAATCTGGGGCCACGCATCATCGACAATAACTTTGACCCGGGCTTTTTTGTCGAGCACTTTATTAAGGACATGGGCATCGCTCTGGAGGAATCCCGCCGCATGGGACTTTCCCTGCCGGGCCTGGCCATGGGAATGCAGCTGTATCAGGCCGTGAAGGCTCAGGGCTTTGGACGCAACGGAACTCACGCGTTGATGCTGGCACTCGCCAATCTTTCAGGCATCGACTGGCGAAAACGCAGCTGATTCGATTGCATGTCCGAATTTTTGTCCGTAGAAACGTAGTCATACGCGAATTGACGTGATCCGGCGGGCTCAGTTGATGTGTCTGCCACGTAGTCGGCCATCCTGTGGAAGTTCAGAGAGTTACTGATGGATGGATGGATGGATCTACCTGATTATTGTCGGAAATGATCAGTGCAGGTTGTCGGCCGTTGGTAGGCCATCAACCTTAATATTTTCAGTTGTCAGGTATCAGCACAAAGAAAAGAGTCATGGCACGACGAGGTGAATTGTTCTCTGGTTTGACGGTCGCATTGGTCACGCCGATGAACAGCGACGGATCGCTCGATGAGAGCATGCTCAAAGCGCTGGTGGATTTCCATGTGGAAGCCGGAACCGATGGACTGGTCCCTGTTGGAACGACAGGAGAAAGTCCCACGCTGACTCATGATGAGCACGAGCGAGTCATCGCAATTACCTGCGATCATGCGGCCGGGCGAATTAAAGTCATGGCGGGCACCGGATCCAACAGCACTGCCGAAGCGATCCGGCTGACGGCATCTGCCAAGCGCGCGGGTGCCACGGGCGCATTGATGGTGGCTCCGTACTACAACAAGCCGACTCAGGAAGGTTTTTTCCAGCACTACCGGGCGGTCGCGGAACACGTGGATCTGCCCATCGTGCTGTACAACATTCCCGGCCGCACGGCGAAGAATATGGAACCGGAAACCATCTGCCGCATCGCGGATACGTGCCCAAGCGTCGTCGCCATTAAAGAGTCTACGGGTTCTATGGACCAGGCGTCTCAGATTCTGGCCACATCTGATCTGACGGTTCTTTCCGGCGATGACAGCCTCACGCTGCCGATGCTGGCTCTGGGTGCCAGTGGCGTTGTCTCGGTCGCAGGCAACATTGTACCTCAGGACGTCAAGGCGATGGTCACTGCGTTTCAGGCTGGCAACATCGCGAAAGCTCAGGAACTGCATCACAAGCTGTTCCCGCTGTGCCGCGACATGCTGGGACTGTCGACCAATCCAATTCCGGTCAAAGCCGCGATGAAGATGCTGGGCCGTGATTGTGGTGACGTGCGATTGCCGCTGACCCCGCTCACGGATACTCAACTGGCCGCGCTTCGCACGACTCTGCAGCGTTATGGTTTGCTGTAGGACGCACGGTGCTGACAGAGATCGCTCAAAAATAGCCGCAATCTGTGCGGCTATTTTTCGGCGGCATCGGTTTCGCGAGGTGCGTTTGGGATACCGAAAATCAGAGTCAGTTCCTGCTCTTCTTTGAGCTTGCGGGATCGGATGCGAATTTCGTCTTTCACCAGACGCGCCGCGCCGGGGACCTTGACGATGATTTGCACTCGGTTGTCGATCACATCCAGCACTGTTGAAGCTTCCAGAACGATGATCCGCTTATTTTCGGCCGGATAGCCGGAGGCATAAGGCGTGTCGCGATCGTATGGAATTTTTTGAGTGTATCCGTCGGAGCCTCGCACTTCACCGACGAGGTCGTTCACCTTAAACTTCTTGACGTCGTCCGGAAGACGCACTTCAATGACGATCTGATAGACCTCACGCGGCTTTGGATTCGCAGGAATTGTGAAGGCCGTGAAACTACCTTTTGTTACCGCCAGCCCGGACTCGGGTACTTTCAACAGAACGCCAGCACCATTCGGGTCCGGCTCTTTGGCATCGCTGCCGAGCACGTTTTTAAGCACGTCGTCATTGGACGACATCAAAGCTGCGGCATCGGAAACCTGCAGAGCCCGCGTGAGCTGTTCGATGCTGGCGGCGGGAGTTTCCAGTTCGTCGCTAAGGTCGCCAGCGAACTCAAACGCCGGCAGATCTCCCTCGATTTCTTCCTCGCCCAGCGCGGCTGACAGAGGACGATCGGGAGGTTCTTCCATCTTCAGCCAGTCAAGCCCCAAATACGGCGAGATCACGACGACCGTGCCAATCAGGAGCAGGTGGAACGTCGCCGATGAGAAGAAACTGACCGTCGCAGCGGAAGTTAAAGCGGCCACGAGCGGCGGAACAGTGGACTCGATCGAGTCGTCCTCTGCGATCGCGTCAAAAACGGCCTGATCGGAAGACTGTTGCGCAGGCGAAACGTTGGAAACTTCCGGCAGTGGCGGCACGATGTTGCGAACAGGAATCGCTGGCGGCAAGGCGGCAACCTCACTAACCGGGCGTTGATCGTGTTCTGTCGGGAAATCGGCCACAGGCAGTCTTCACAAGACCGTAGGAAAAACACAACAGCACGAGAGTCCATGGAATGGTAGCCGCGCCATGGGGCTGCGGCGATGAAGGGCTCTCGGAAATCCGTTCGGTGCATAAAAAAAGCCCGACCAGGCAGGTCGGGCTTCAGGCAGCTCTTTTGGATCATTACTCAACGGTAGGACCGGCACAGCGAATCAAATGGTCCTTGTCGATGTAGACCACTTCTTCTGACTGGTCCACATGAGAGAACGGAATTGGCCAGTAGGCTCGAATGGTTTTGTCGTAGTAGATCGTGCACTTGTAGTGACAGTGATGCAGTCGGCAAGGTCCGACCAGCGGGTACACTTTACATTCATCCAGACGATCCACCATCGGTTCAACAACGATACGCACATTGTTGAGCTGTGTTTCCTGGAAGAAGGCGAAACCGCCCGATCCGTCTTCAGGAAGGGCTCGCATGACCTGATCTTCGCTTGGCGGGTCAACGCAGAAAACGTCGCCGTCGACAGGATCAAGCACGGGCACTCGATTGTACCGCTCATCTTCCCACAGCTTGTCTTCAAACAACTGGCTGGCGTAAGCAGGCACGGGAACTGGCGGAAGAGTCTTCCAGAATGTCATGTACGTCCACATGACTCCGATGAATCCTCCTGTCAGCGTGCAACCGCTGTTGGAGAGGATCATCAGGCAGAGCGTCGTCAGCACGACCCCTCGTCGTATTTGTCTGCCAAACGTCTGCATTGAGGTCTTCCCTGAAAGTAATGTGGGAGTTGTCATGAGTGCTTATCCTGCCTGTCAGGGGCGTGAACTGCCACGAAGCCTGAACAGTTGAATCCAGAGACTGAACGCCAAAAGACTTAGCGTCCTTCCTGATATCGATCCATCGTTTCCATCGACTTGTGAAAATATTTCGATTTTGCGGATGGAGCCGGAAGAATCGATGGCACCGGTGATAGCAGTCGTCGGACGGCCAACAGGAATTCGGCAACTTTGGCCTGCGGACTTGAGTCAGGCTGCAAAAGATCGCAAGTCGTTTCGTTCCAGCACTTTGAGATGCTCTGGAGGACGCGGGACTGCTCGCTGGCGATTGCGTGAACCGGCGATATCCGGCAGATGATGCCGTGCCCTTGCGACACTGGAATTGTCGGCTGGAGAATGATCGCGAACACGGATCAGAAGGGCACTCCGAAATTTTTCGCTGCGGGCTTGGTGACTGAGGCCGCGACGCCCGTTAGTTCTTTCGATGCGTGGAACCGCTGGACGGCAGGAAGCGTTCCAATAGTTCCTGCTCGCAGCGCAGAGTGTCGTGTGATTCGCCGCTGTGGATGGAATCTGTTTGACGGATGTCCACATGAACGGCCTCCAGATTGCCAAAGATGCGAGGCAGGTCACGTCCTCGTTGGCCATGAATCAAAGCGCCGACGTGAAAACAGTTTTCCGCGGGCCGACACCACTGCACCCGGCCTTTGATTACTTCCCGGTCGGGTCTGCCAGCGGAACTAAAAAGTGAGAACTCTGCGTCGATCGGCACGGACTTCTGTTTCACAAGATGCAAACCGGTGATGGAGTAATTTTGAATCTGCACAGACTCCAGAACTCCGCTGTCGCCCCACAGTGCCCACGCTTTCCAGCTGCAGTCGTATCGCAAAGTCGATCGGAGATCGTTCCATTCATGGGAAGTCAATCGGTCCGGAAGGGGTTGAGTCAGATAGGCGCCGATCTGCCAGCCTCGAGCGTGAGGACGGCACCAGTGGACGAAAGCCTTATTTTGGGCGACAGAACTGACAAAGTCGCTGAAAATTGCGATCTGAACGGGCGTTCCGAACCGCAAGGGCCTGTCGGTCAGAAACGTGAGGTCCATGCGCGCCAGCTCCAGCAAATGGGCAGGCAGCGGAATCCCGCCCTCCAGGCACGCGGAGAGAAAGATCTCCGTCTGGCTGGCTCTCGCCGAGGAGTGGCCGGATTTATTGGGAACAGAAACTGACGACATGAGTGATACTCGAACACAGACGCCGGGAGCCACGAGTGCTCTGGCAACGGACCGACATGCCAACTTGCAGGCTGAATCAGAGGCGTATTCACGCGATCCGAAGCGACCAGATCCGTGCCGTGATCGAACCGTATTGTGCGAACTTCACTCAAGACCGGTTTGCCGCCTGATAAACTGCGAAATTGCCGTTCACTTTTCAGATCGTGCTGATTTCGTCAGTCATTCGCATTGCGCAGTTTGCGAACACTGGGACAGGTGCTAGTGCTGGAAATGTTAGGAGCGGTCCGCTTGGGCGTCTGACTTAATTGTCGAGTCCCCAATGCTTTGGGATCCGGCAAACGTCCGCGGGGTAGAACATTGTGCTTCCGAGCCCGGTTACGATCAGGCAGTTGAGGAACAATGACAAGTATATTTCGGTTAGCGTGAGTGAACGGATCATAACCGCCCTCTTTCACGGATTCTGGCGATCGTATCGAGTCTTCCGCAAAAACGAGTTCTCTGGAAGGACGATAGTTTTAACGACGAGTCCAATTGTGCGTTCGGAAGCTGCGTGTCGAGACCTCGGTAACAACGCCAGTCCGCACAGAGCGCTTTCGATGCAGACATTTCCATTGGCCGAATTTTGGTAGAGCTGACCATGAACTTTGATGCATTCTCTGGAAACCGACGTTCCCGCCGCCAGACTTCAATGGGCCATGCTCCTGCTATGGTGGAGTCGCTGGAAACGCGATCACTGCTCGCGGCTGCGGGGCCATCGATTATCAGTCCGACTGGCACGATTCAGTCGGCACAGCCCGATGTCACGTGGGGCAGCGTAGCGAATGCTGTCAGCTATGACCTGTGGGTCTCGGACCTGGAGACTCGCGAGCGGATCATATTCCGCGAAGGCATTACAGGAACCACGACAAAGCTGACGGCCCAGGAAAGCCTGCACATGGGCTCGAATCGCATGTGGGTCCGAGCCACTTTTGCGAACGCGACCAAGTCAAATTGGGGTACGGCGACAACAGTGTTCCTGAACGCTCGCCCGCTGGTGAATGGTCCCACGAATCCTCTGAATCTGGTCTCCCCGAGGAACATCGAGAACTCTGACTGGGCCGTCACCTGGAGCAGTCCGGATGGCGCAAGCGCCTTTGAAGTGTTCGTCAGCAACCAGACGACACAGACATCCACAACCTACACGGTGCCGAATCTTGTCCCGGCCATTGATGCCAAAGGCATGACTCTGAAGGACGGAGCCGGCAATGTCATTCAACAGGAAGTGCGTTCGCTTTACCTGGACGGAGCGGTACCGGTTGTAGGTGCTGCACCTCAGGCGGTGACGCAGGTCGTCAATCGATCGTTCGTCGAAATCACCTCGGACAATCATGGCTTGAAGAACGGCGACCGTGTTCGCATATCCGGCGTGCTGGGTAACACCGCTGCGAACGGAGATTACAACGTCCAGTTCGTTTCAGAAAATGTGTTCCGCCTCAGTGGCGTTGTCAGCAACGGGACGTATACCTCCGGCGGAAAATGGGTACGACTTGTAGGCGGTGTCCCACCTGTCGGTTCGACCCTGCGTCCAATCCTCGGCGTGGCGACCACTCGATCCATCGATATCACCGTGCCTAATCACGGTTTAAAGACCGGCGAGCAGGTTCGCATCGCCGGAGTCGAAGGCAATACGGCAGCTAACGGTACTTACTTTGTGACCGTGATCTCTGCGAACGTGATTCAGTTGAGGGGCGTCGCTGGCACCAGCATTTACACGCAGGGCGGCCAGCTGACCCGCTTAACTCAATTCCGCAGTACGCTGGAAATTGGCAACTATCGAGTGTTCGTGCGAACGAAAGACGATGCCAACCGTTTGACGAGGTGGTCGCCTGCCTATGACTTCAGCATGACTCCTGCGGTGAACGTTCGCGGTCCGATGGGTCCGTCGTTTGAATCGAAGCCACTGCTGGAATGGGATGCTGTTCCAGGGGCCACGCATTACCAGGTTGAAGTGTATCGAGCCGGAGATGGGACTCCGCTGTACGCTGCGGAATACCTGACGACGACGTCGTTCCGTATTCCGGATGCGTTGACTACGGATCCGACACAGAATTTTGTGTTCCGCGTTCGAGCTCTCAGGCTGCACCAGGTTTCTCGAGTGGCAATCAGTGGAAGCCCGGTCACCGGGTCCTTCAAGATTACGCTGCGAACTTCCGGTGCGGCCCCTGTCACTGTGACGACCGGTGTCATCAATTATGACGCCACTGCGACTCAGGTCAGAGACGCCGTCAATGCACTCGCCGGCTTTGAAAACGTAACCGTTGTCAGTGAAGGAGTTGCTCCCAACGTCACCTACCTGCTGCAGATTCCTCTGACGGGAAATGCTGGAACTCCGCAGGTGATCGGCGGCAATCCAGTGACCGTGACGGTCAGCGAAACCGTGGATCCGGGCACTGTGACGACTTCGACTTTCGTTGCACCTCGAGTCAACGGTCAGTGGAGTGCTATGACCGAGTTTTCCACAATTGTGGCGCCGGTGATCACGGGTCCGATTGGAATTGAAAACAGCGATCCTGCGGACACAACGAAGGTCGTTACAGACCTTCGTCCAACGGTCACATGGACGGCCATCGACAAGGCCGCTCGATACGAGATCTGGGTCGAACGATCGGCCAGCACGTCGACTTACCTTCGCACGACATCGCCCGTGAACTCGTATAAGTTCGCGACCGATCTGCTGCAGGGAAATTACACAGTCAAGGTGCGAGCCGTGAGCTCCACGGGACAGCTTTCGGACTGGAGCAGCGAATTGCTGTTCACGGCGACTGGCGGCATACCTGTCATCGGCTCGGTATCAGTAACTCCGACACGCCTTGCGACCGTTCAATGGGCGAGTGTGGCTGAAGCGGCGTCTTACGAAGTTCAGATTGCCTGGATTGGCGTGAATTTCGACTACCTGCATCCGACTAATATTCAGACCACCAGCTACACCACTCCAACTCTTGCCCCAGGCAACTACCGTGTTTGGGTACGAGCAGTAAAGGCCGACGGTACTTTGCTCGGCTGGAGCAGCGCGGTGAATTTCACTGTCGTTCAGACAGCGGAGCCGGCATCCGATTCTCCAGTCGATTCCGAACTGCTCGTCCTGACGAACAGCCTGGAATCGACGAGCGAACGCGGGGATGTAGCGGTACAGGCGGTTTCTTCCGAAGAACAAATACAGGCCGCTCAAGCCGCAGCGGGTTCTGAAGATCGTCCGGCCCATGCTGTATCTCCGGTCGTTGCTGTGATCGCCGCAGTCGGTACCAACGCGGTGGAGCTGATGGCCCGTCCGACGCTCCAAAGCGAGCAGCTGATTGAGAAGCTTGCGGAAGGCTGTATTCAGCAGGAGTGGTGGACGGCTACTGAGCCTTCTGCTTCCTGAATTCCGCTGAATCTCCTGGCATCGGTCGCGGTTCATTGAATCGCTCCAAGTCACTCTGCAGCGAACGGCGATACTGTTCGCTGCAGGCTTGTGAACCGCAACGTGGCATCATCCTGCCGTTTTGCACTCAGGATTTCGCCGTCGCTCTGGCGACACTCAGCGATGTCGCAGTTGGATTGTTATTCGGAAGCGATTCGCGAAGAATGCAGATTGTTGTGACTACACGCCGTTAAGGCGTTTCGCTTTCGGAATAGCATTCCACATGGCTGGATCGGACAACGTGACTAAGCCTCTGACAATTCTGATAACAGGCGCATCGGCCGGTATTGGCCGCATCACTTGTGAACGCCTGGCGAAGCAGAAACATCGGTTTGTACTCGCCGCACGCTCGGTTGATAAACTGGCCACTCTGGAATCGCAGCTGCGATCGATGGGTTGCGAATGTCTTTCGGTGCCTACCGACGTGTCAGATCCCAGTGCGATTGAACGACTGGTCAAAGCGGCTGTCGAACGATTTGGTCGCATTGATGTGCTGGTCAACAATGCGGGGATCGAGTGCTTTTCGTCGTTCGACGAACTGCCGGTGGACCAGATTTTGCAGACCATTGAAACGAATCTTACCGGGGCCATTTTGCTGACGCGATTTGTGGTGCCCGTGATGCGAAAACAGGGCTTCGGTCGCATCATCAATATTTCCTCGATCGCTGGAAAGCACGGTCCGGCGTACGGCGCGGTCTATGGCGCGACCAAGGCCGGCTTGATTGCATTTACTCAGGCATTGCGAGGCGAGCTGAAGCCGGCCGGGATTCTGGCGACGGTCATCTGCCCGGGCTTTGCGACTCGTGGCGGCATCTACGACGAAATCGTGAAGGCGACCGGCAAGCGAACTCCCAAAATCCTCGGCGGAACCTCGGCGGAGACAGTTGCGGCCGCGATTGAAAAAGCCATTCAGACGGCTCCTCCGGAAATGATTCTGAATTTCCCGGCGATGCGACCGGTCTTTCTGTTCCGTGACTTCTTCCCCCGTCTGGGTGAGAAGCTCATTTTAGCGACAACGCTGAAGTTCCTGAAACGCGCGGCGACTCACGGCAAGTAGTGTCCCCGCTTTGTTTCAAACTCGTGTTGGATTTGGTCGACCGTTTTTGCTGCCGCTGATTTGTGATAAGCTGCCCGAGCGTTTGTCTGCCGCTTATCTCACTCGGTCAGCATTGTCCATGT
The DNA here is from genome assembly GCA_947085455.1 of uncultured Planctomycetota bacterium. Classification (GTDB taxonomy): domain Bacteria; phylum Planctomycetota; class Planctomycetia; order Planctomycetales; family Planctomycetaceae; genus SXXK01. The sequence continues at coordinate 72,954 of CAMTWR010000030.1, forward strand.
CTGAACTGTCGCCAACTATTCTGTCCGCTCTTGCCCATCGTCTTGTGGAAACACTCCGGGCCTGCGGTCCTGTGGCCGTCGCGTACTCGGGCGGTGTCGATAGCGCTGTTGTCGCGAAGGCCGCTCTGGAAGCGTGGGGTCCACTAGCGGTTGCTGTCACGGCTGTGAGTCCTAGTCTGGCCGCGGCGGAGCGATCGATTGCGAGAGACGAAGCTCACCGCATTGGCATTCGTCATCTGGAGATTGAAACCGACGAGTTCGCTCGTCCCGAGTATCGTCGTAACGCAGGTGATCGTTGCTTCTTCTGCAAGGATACGCTGTACTCGCTGACTCAGTCGAAGATGGCGGAATTGCAGGTGACCTGTCTTGTGAATGGTGCCAACGTCGATGATCTTGGCGACCATCGACCGGGCATGCGAGCGGCTCTGGAACACAATGTCCGCAGCCCGCTGATTGAACTGCAGATCGACAAAGCCACCGTGCGACAGCTGGCGCATTTTTGGGGACTAAGCGTGGCCGACAAACCGGCCGCTCCTTGCCTTGCCAGTCGAGTCGCCTATGGTGTTGAAGTGACCGAAGAACGAGTGGCTCGCATAGAGCATGCCGAAGCGACGGTCCGCGAATTGACCGGAATCAAAGAGCTTCGCGTGCGTCTTGAGAACAACGAACTGGCTCGAATCGAAGTGCCGCTGTCCAGCGTGAGTCAGCTAACTGAGCCTGCGGTTCGCGATGCGATCGTGATCCGCTTTCGCGAGCTGGGTTTCCGCGCAGTGACGCTCGATTTGGAAGGCTTCCGTTCAGGAAATCTGAACTCCGCACTGCCACTGGTGCAGCTGCAGGTCCGTTAACGGCGTCGATTAGAATGCCTCATAAATCTTTCACATGTAGCCGGATTCGTCAGAATTCGGATGCCGTCTGAACTCTCACGAGTCCAGCTGCGGTCGTGTCAGCAATTCGTAATCATTCGGTTTGCTGGAATACACCGATGCTGTGTTCCACAAGCTGGCCCTGAGAATCCAGGTCGAGAAACATCACATCGACGCCGGCCTGGCGAGCGATCTCGGTACCTTTCTCCGGGCCCAGCACCATCATTGCTGTAGCAAGTCCGTCCGCAGTCATGCACGATTCATGAATGATCGAAACGCTTGCGGGCGGATGTTCGACCGGCCGTCCGGTTTTAGGATTCAGGATGTGTGAATACTTCTTGCCGCCGGCCATGAAAAAGCTGCGATAGTCGCCCGACGTCGCGATGGCCTGATTGGTCAATTCCACGACTTTGTGCAATCCGCCCAGCGGTGATTCCACACCCAATCGCCAGGCATCTCCGTTCGCTTTGGCGTCACCCGCGCGGTTCTCTCCACCGACATCCACAACATGCGACTTCAACTGGTGAGTGTTCAGAATTCGGCAGACTTCATCGGCGGCGTAACCCGGTGCGATTGATGAAAAACTCAAACGCAGCTGAGGCAGTGTTTTGCGAACAGCCGGCGGGGCCAGACGCACCTGAAGATGCTGCATCCCAATGCACTTTTGGGCCTCTTCGATTTCAGCATCCGTAGGGATCTTCTTTTTTTTGTCCTTGCCAAACCCCCAAACATCAATCAGCGGGCCAACGGAACAGTCCATGGCCCCATGCGTCAGAGTGTGCAGACGTTTGGCTTCCATCGCAACGACGGCGAAATCGTTGCCAACGTCGAACCATTCTGTGGACTCGGAACGATTGAAGCGGGAAATCTCGGAGTCATCCGCCCACGTGGACATCTGCTGATTGATCTCTGCGAAGCGTGATTCGATCTCCGACTGCAACCGGTCCCCATCCACGGTGCCGGGTGAATCGATCACGAGTGCATAGTAGGAGCCCATCGTTTTGCCGCTGATTTTCAGAGGCTCCTGGGCCAGCGACAGATTCGCTAGACACTGCCACACAATTGCCAGGACGAACAGCGTACGCAACATAATCATCTCCTTGTCAGAGACGATACGCAGACGAAACCACGACGACCATCTTAACCTCCGACGAGTCTGATAACTCTCGAAAAATTGTCACTCGATGTTTCGGATTGCACGGCGTACAGCGACGAAAACGGAAGCCATCAATGGGGTGTAGTCGCGGATGGTTGTTAAAGTAGGTCCTTTCTGCCGGAAAGGACTTTCGCCGCAGGCGAACCTTGTGCGACGTGCCAATGAGACGGCAAGCCGATACTGACGGTTCACATGCAAAGAGGTCGCGGCAAGCCGCGAAGTCCTGCCCGGCA
>CAMTWR010000031.1:0-143555 GCA_947085455.1 uncultured Planctomycetota bacterium
GGGCAGTGGCTGACGTTCGGACAGTTGTGTTCATGTTGAGGGTAAAAACTGAATCTCATCGGCATCCTTCCCGAATGCCGAAACTCTACGCGCCCAACGAATTCCTGCCAAGATCAGAGGCGAGGGACTAAACTGTTACCCAAGAGGAAGACCAAAAAAAGAGACCTGACCCCTTATTCCTCGACCTCAGTGCGATTTCTTAGTCGTTGCTTCGCTCCGCGAAAAAAACGGGCTGTGGAGTGCAAGTTGAAAATGGGGTGCAGGGTTTGTGATCGTGGTTCTGCGCCGCAGCAGGAGCTTGGCGGATGCTGTTTGCGGAAAGGCGTTGATTCTATTGTTCGGACAAAAGCTCGAATCGCAAGCCCACTCGCTGGCGCTTCGAGCTTGCAGGAAATCACGATCTCATGTCAACGCGGGAAGAGCTTGCCGGGGCTTGTTTGCATCATCCGTTTTGTTTGCGGAGCAAACAACGACTATGGACAGCTTGCCAGTGTCGACATTCCAAGTTGTGGAGTGGAATCAAGAAAGGGAAAGTCAGTTCCACCAATACGCTTCAGTGGACGTTGACTTACGAATACGACGGCCCGGATGGCCGCACTCGTCGGACAGTCAGAAATGCTCTCGGGACAGTGACGTTCCAATAGCCGTTCACGCCCCACTGCCCCTGCGGCGAATGGCGTGGACTTAGCGTAACGGAACTCGCCAAGAGTTCCGGCTTTCTTGGCAAATCACCGGAAGTCTACGCGACTTCCGCTACAAATTTTCCTTAAGTCCACGCCATTGGGGACTCAGGCGACGGTTCGCAATCTCTGGAACACAACAGCTTCGGCAATGTAACAATCGCGGATGATCCGACGACGGTACGATGAGCCGGGGCGGGAAGGAACTGGCAACGAGTTCTCCCCACAACGCAGTGGCAGGCATCCGTGTGAATTCGCGTCAATCCGTGGTCTAAACAAACGCCTGCATTCGCACACTTTCTTGTCGTTGAACCGGTTAAAGCTGGGTGTCGTTGAAGGGGATGCATTCTGCAAGGAGGCGAGATTTTGTGCAGTTAATGCAAGGCGAAGCTCCGTGCTTCGTTCGTAAGGCAACAGGTGATATCTTACCGGCTTGCCGTTAAAAGAAGAAACTTATGCACGGCTTGAACGTGTGAACCATGGCAGGCGAAGGCCCGCGGTCGGATTTATCAATTTCTGGACGAGTCAACTCATGCGAACTTTCATCAAAGTGGTCCTGGTCCTCACCGTGCTCAGTGCACTGGGATATTGGGGCGTTACGAAGGGTCAGCAATGGCTTGCCGAACGCAACAAGCCTCGATTCAGAACTGCGGTTGTTGAAAAAGGTGACCTGCGAATTACGGTCAATGCGACGGGGCAGCTGGAACCGACCCTGTCCGTTCGCGTTGGCAGTTTTGTTTCGGGGCCGATCCTGGAACTGCACGTCGATCACAACGATGAAGTGAAAGCACAGCAGGTTCTGGCCAAAATTGATCCAAGAATCTACATCGCGTCGGTGCAGCGGGATGAAGCAGCGCTGGGAGCTCGCGTCGGTGACGTGGCTCGAGTGCAGGCGGAACTTCAGCGAGCACGCAATGATGAAAAACGATCGGCCGCGTTGAAGGCAGAGAGTGAAGATTTCATCTCGCAGTCCGAACTGGATCAGTATCGCTTTGCGAGGATGTCGCTGGAAGCTCAGCTGCTTATTTCTGAATCGTCCGTGAAGCAGGCGCGAGCGAACCTGGAGAATTCGGAAGCGAACCTGGCCTATACCGAAATCAGATCACCGGTTGACGGAACAGTGATTGACCGTTTGATCGATCAGGGCCAAACGCTCGCAGCCCAGTTTCAGGCACCGGAGCTTTTTGTGATTGCTCCAAGAATGCGGGAAGAAATGCTCATCCGCGCGTCAATTGACGAAGCAGATATCGGCTTGATTCGAGATGCCAAAGAGGCCAATCAACCGGTCTTCTTTTCTGTGGACGCTTATCCGGAAGTGGTTTTCAGTGACGCCAAAATTCAGCAGATCCGTCTGAGTTCCTCGACAACTCAAAACGTTGTGACTTATCCGGTGATTGTTTCCACTCCGAATCCTGATCTAAAGCTGCTGCCTGGCATGACGGCCAATTTGACATTTCAGGTCAGAGAGCTGAAAGGCATCCTGAAAGTCCCAAACGCTGCTTTGCGTTATTTTCCAGACAAGGAACTCGTTCGAGAAGAAGATCAGAAGCTGCTCGAGCTGAACCTGGCACCTGAACCTGCGGACGATGCTGTGACCAGTTCAGAAACGCCGCCTGTGGATGACGTTTACAAAGCGACGATCGCATCCAGCAAACGGATTGTCTGGATTCAGGAAACTCAAGCCGATCGGACTCGTTCCGCAAAAGCCACAGCAGTGGAAAGTCCGTCCGGTGTTTCATCGGAATCCACGAGTGATCCTTCAAAGCTTCTTACAGGAAAGCTGCGTGGCATCAGCATTCAGATTGGCGACAGCGACTACCAGTTTACTCAGGTGGTTTCTGGTGAACTCAAGGAAGCTGACGAACTCATTGCAGGCGTGAAGCCACCGGGGGCTCCATGAGTTTTCTGCTGACGGTTGCGGTCGCCATTCGTGCCCTGTTGCGAAACAAGATGCGCGCCACGCTGACGGTGTTCGGGATTGTCATTGGGATTTCTGCCGTGACAACCATGGTGTCCGTCGGCAGCAGTGCCGGGCAATTGTTGCAGGACCAGCTGCAATCGATCGGAACCAATTTCATTGTGGTGCAGCCGTCGTTTGAAAAGCGACGAGGTGTTCAGACCGGCAGTCTGCCTTCGCTGACCGACGAAGATGCAAAGGCGATTGGCACCGAATGTCAGTCAGTACTCGCCTTTTCGCCGCTCGTGTTTGGTCTGAAGCCTGTTGTCCGCGGCAACACGAATATGCAGCCGAAGGAAATGTGGGGCGTCGGCGTCGACTATCTGCGAGTCCGCACGTGGACCATTGAAGCTGGTGGTTTCTTCACCGAACGAGACGAGCGCGCTGGTAACTGCGTCTGCGTTGTCGGGCACACGATCGTGCGGGAACTGTTTCCGGCTGACAATCCAATCGGGCAGCAGTTGAGGATTGGAAACATTCCTTTTACGATTGTGGGAGTGCTCGGGAAAAAAGGTGCGTCACTCACCGGTGATGATCAGGACAATGTAATGCTGATGCCTTACACGACTGTTCTGAAGCGTTTGCAGGGAACATCTTTTCGAAATGTGAACGCGATTCTTGTTGGAGCGCGTGCACCCGAATTAATTGACATGGCAAAGTCAGAGATTCAGCAACTGCTGATGGATCGGCATCATATTGCCATTGGTCAAAAGCCAGATTTCGAGGTCGTCACGAGCGCTCAGTTATCAGAGTTGTTTGGCAGAATCACAGGCATCATGACGGTGCTGCTGGCATCCATTGCGGGAATTTCTCTCTTGGTGGGTGGCGTAGGCATCATGAATATCATGCTCGTTTCTGTCACAGAACGCACGAGGGAAATCGGTATCCGCATGGCCGTCGGTGCACGAGGCCGCGACATCATGATTCAGTTCCTGATTGAATCGGTGGTGCTCAGCTGCTTCGGAGGAGCGATTGGCCTTGCCCTGGGAATTTTGGCTTCTCTCGGAATCACAAAACTGATCAATTCCATCAGCAGCGGAGCCGACTGGCCCGTTGTGGTTTCCATTCCCGCAGGCATCGTTGCCATGGTATTCGCTGCGGTCGTGGGGCTTGTGTTCGGCCTGTATCCCGCCTGGCGCGCCAGCCGGCTCGATCCGATCGATGCTCTTCGCTACGAGTAACTGCGTTTCTCGGAAGCGCCAGACGTTGAACCGGCAACGACAACTTTCCCTGAACCAAATAGACCAGGCCGGGCACTGTCCGGCCGGGCGATCGATATTGCCAGCGAAGCTGTTACCAGCGGTCATAAAAGATTTCTTCCGGTCATGTTGCTTCACCGACAGACGACGGTAAAGTGCAGAGTTTCGTCTACCTCGACAGCCTGACGGTTGAAAGATCCTCTCAGTTCTAAACGCCCTGGAATCACTCGTATGCAAACTCATGAAACTCGTCCGACACTCGCGGGAATGTTTTTGCAACACGTGATCGTTTTCTTCATCTGCGTGGTGTTTCCCGGTGTTGTAACCATGATGGCACCGGCGACATGGGTGTCGTTCCAGCGGAACGGAGAAGCGGTCACCTGCACAGCTCGGACGTGCATGTTCTTCGTTGTCCCGTACCGGATCCAGCATGTCGATCAGGTGACTGGAATTAGTGACCGAGAGCGGTCGGCAACAACCAGACGAGAACGTAAACACGGACGCGACACTAAGAAAATTGTGCATGTCGATGGCGAAGGCTTTCTGCAGATCCACGGCTCGGGTGATGAATTCATTGAAGTCAGTGTATCACCGGCCAGCCTTGAAAGTGTTGTTGGCAAATGTAACCAGTTTCTTAGTTCTACCGCAGAAGATGCAACGACAATCTTCGCGATCGCCAACTGGAAATTTGGGGCTTTGATGGGCGGCCTGCTAACTTCGTTCACAGCGCTGTACGTCGTGGGCTATACGATAGGTCTGCTGAAGTGGATCGGCTCCTTTCTGAAAAGCGCCGGACCCCAGACCACTTGATGAGTGTCACCTGATCATTGTCGTCGAGCCACACTTCGATCGCGTTTGTGAATTCCGCGACAAGCACCGCCTCCAATTTCTTCCAATCCATCATTCGTTCCTGGCTTAACTACAAAACATGATTGAGATGGCGATGCCTGAGCAATTGTCTCGAACGAAGATCCGCTTAAGCGACTGAAACTGCCAGTTTAGGCGTTCAGTACTCATCACCCTCCGGGGACCTGGATCGGTGGAACTTTTGACAAAAATGTCAGGATTTCGAACACTGCATCACAGAAGTGGGCACGAGCGGATGGCGTCGACAATTTCCTGAGCCTCGGATGCGGTTCGGTTTGACGTGCTGCAGTCGTATCCGCATCATGCGGGGCCTGACTGGATTTAACAACGGCCTGCTCATCCCACTCGACTAAAGACTGCACCTCTATGACCGACCGCCAGAATCCTTATGAACGGCCCGGCGCGGATCCGTCATTGCCAAATCTGGCACCACAGGCCGGGCTTCAGGGTACGGATTCTGTAGCGTTTTTTGCGTGGGTGATTGTGCTGCTGCTGTTTCCCGTGGCGCTGCTCAACTATCTCGACCGGCAGATGCTGGCCACGATGCGATCCTCCATGATCAGCGACATCCCCGGTCTGGAGAACAAGGAAAACTGGGGAATCGTGCTGGGGTCGTTCAAGTGGGTCTATGCATTACTGAGCCCCTTTGGTGGATACGTGTCCGATCGATTCAGTCGCAGAATCGTGATCGGAATCAGTCTCCTGGTCTGGTCAGCCGTCACATGGCTCACCGCCTATGTTGATTCCTATTCGATGTTGATCGCGACACGAGCACTCATGGGAATCAGTGAAGCGTTCTACATACCCGCGGCTCTGGCGCTGATCACCGACTTTCATACCGGGAGCACGCGATCACGCGCCGTGGGAATTCACCAGGCGGGGATTTACAGCGGGCTGATCGTGGGTGGCCTGGCCGGCTTTGTTGCCGAGTCACCGATGCTTGGGTGGCGATGGGCGTTCTCGGCCTGCGGGGTTGTCGGGGTGTTGTATTCGATTCCGCTGTTCTTTTTTCTGCGATCACCCGAGCGAAACGTGGCGCGAGAAGCTTTGAATCCGGGACAGGCATTGAGTCAACTTTTGAGTAACCCGAATTACCTTCTGCTCGTCGTTTACTTCACTCTGCCGGCGATCGCAGGCTGGGTCGTCAAAGACTGGATGCCCGCAATTCTCAAGGAAAAATTCCTGCTTGGAGAAGGCAAGGCGGGACTTGTCGCCACCTTTGTGCATCCCGCGTCGATCCTGGGCGCTGCCGTGGGAGGTTACCTGGCAGACAGATGGATGAAGAACAGCAACCGTGGACGGATCTTTGTGAGTGCGCTCGGGATGGCCATGTTTCTGCCGGCCTTGTTCAGCGTGGGGAATGCGTCGACAGCGGCGATCGCCGTTGCGGGATTGGTCCTGTTTGGCTTCGGATGGGGCTTCTTCGACTGCAACAACATGCCAATCCTCTGCCAGATCGTGCGTCCTGAGCTTCGAGCCACCGGCTACGGGATTATGAATCTGGTAAGCATCAGCTGTGGCGGTTTTGGCGACTGGGGCTTTGGGTACCTTCAGGACCGACACGTCTCATTGAATATTATTTTCGGGGCGTTTGCGTTGGTTGCAGCGATCTCTATTGGCGTCGTACTGCTTATTCGCCCACAGGAAGCGGATCAGAATCGCGAATAATCGGCACCAAAAATTCGTCCGCTGACGCCTCCCGGTGTTCGTCGATCGGTCGAATTGCACTCCTGGAGTCCAGCCAGATGGGGGAACCATTGCACGCCGAGCCTCAGCTGCGACGAAGCTACAGGATTTCGGGAGGCAGGGAAACTACTGATGCTGTCAGAATCTGCGGCACGCTTGTGCACGGCGTTTTTGTTTCCGTACGTCGAATAACACGAAAAACCAGTCTAAGGCGGTGGTAAAGTAATCCGAGGACTCTGAATGAATCGGCCGAGGCGTTGTTGAGTCCGGTAATCCGAGTTTGTCCGGAAAACAGAATTCTTGCGAGAAAATCGGCGTGTTACAGTTTCGCATCATGACGGACCGGAACGCTGTTTGTATTCTAAACAGGGAGCACGCATCGCTGGGGAGTGGTGTGTCTTTGATTGTTTGCTGAAATTGAAGGCTCAGAACCGGAACAAATGTTGCTCGTTGTTAAGACCAGTTGGTCTTTTCGCAAGTGACGAGTCTGGTTGCAGAGGCCCTTTTCAACAGCCGTCGTTTGTATGTCTGGGTTAAAAACAGTGGGATCTGTTTTTTGCAGCCAATCGCTGCGCAGAGAGTAATTTCCATGAACGTTTCATCAGGAACGGTCAATTCTGGCGTCGGGGCGCCTCACTTGGTTTCAACTCGCATGGTCTGGGTTCTACGGTGCCTGTGCCTTGCAGGGCTTGGGATCTCGGCGTATCTCGCATGGACTGCGATCAACATGGTCCAGGCCTACGGCTGCGGCAGTGGCGAGATCATCGACTGCGGTCACGTGCTGAACAGCAAGTGGTCCAAAGTGATGGGAATGCCAGTCAGCATGCCCGCGTGCGGACTTTATGCAAGCCTGCTGATCATCCTTGGTTTTGTCACTCGGCCCGCACCGCCTGCCTTTCTGCGCATGCTGTGGACGGGTTTGACGGCCGGAGCTTTCATGGCCGGTCTGGCGGCACTTTGGTTTATTGGTCTACAGATCTTTTTGCTCAAGCATATTTGCCCTTACTGCGTTGCGGTCCATTCCTGTGGACTCGTTCTGACGCTGCTGATGCTAAAGAACAATGTGCTCTCCGGCGGCATGAAAGCCATGATTGCATCGTTCGCCGTGTCTGCGGTGGCAGTGTTGATAACGATTCAGGTGATGACTCCGGAAACCGAAAATTTCGAAGTCGTGCGATATCCAGACGACCAGCCAGCTGTTGCTGATGAAGGCGATATGTTCGCTCCGCCTGAAGAGATCTTTGAAGCCCCGGGCGATGTTTTCGAAGCCCCGGGCAGCAGCAGTGAAAGCGATCTGGTCGGGACGGAAGCTGATGGTGAAAAGTCTGATTCTTCGCAGCCGTCGTCTGATTCTGAATCCACTGATTCCGTGAAGGCCGACGTGGAAGTCCCTTCTGCGGCGGCTCTGCTGCTGATCGTTCCACCACGACTGCAGCTGATTTCCCAGATGCTGAGTTTCTTCCCTGACGAAACGGCAACCGTACAACCCGCCGTTTCTGAAGACGCCGCTACCGCGACTGCAGCCAGCACCACAACTGAAACCAAAGCTGCCGAAGAACGAAAGGGCGAGGCAAAGGCTGAGCCAACGACTGACGCGGAAGCCGCTGAGAAATCCGAAGCCGCGACGGAATCCAAGGCAGAAGTCGCCGTTCCAGAAGTGCCACAACGCAAAGTCGTTTCGGTAGCTGGCAACCGAGTTTCTCTGGATGTTAAGCAGTGGCCTCTCCTCGGAAATGCTGACGCTCGCTACGTTTTCGTCGAGATGTTCGACTACACCTGCCCGCACTGTCGAAATACTCACTTTGCAGTCAAAGGCGCTTTTGAGCACTTCGGCAACGATCTGGCCATTATCGCTCTGCCAGTACCTTTGGAGCAATCCTGTAACGACGCGGCCAGCGGTGGCGGACATGCGGGAGCGTGCGAACTGTCGCGGATTGCAATTACGGTCTGGCGTGTGAAGCCTTCTAAGTTCAAAGAGTTTCACGATTGGATGTTTGAATCCACCCGCGTACCTTCGACCGCACGTGCTCACGCTGAGAAACTTGTTGGGGCTCAGGAATTCAAGAAAGAATATGACTCGAAAATTCCGGGCGAGTACATAAAACGCCATGTGGCTCTGTACAAAAGAGTTGGACAGGGCTCGGTTCCGAAACTGCTCTTCCCGAATTCAACGATCAACGGGGAAGTAAACAGTAAAGAAACGCTCTGTCGAACTATCGAACGTGAACTGAAAACAGTGGCGGCTACCAACTGATCTGCTGATGGATCTGTTGTTTAGTCCAGATCTTCCGCCAATTCAGATGCCGTTCGCCAATCGTCTGTCTTTCGGCCGCTGGCTGATCCGGATCTGCTGGGAACTATGGCAAACCGCTGGGATCTAATTCGAGTCTCCCTGGCCCGGCGATTTTTCCTTGCCACGCTTTTGCAGGCTGCGGTTGTTCTGCTGTTCGCGGTCCTGCTTGGAACGTTGTTCGGACGTCAGTCGCCCGCTGAAAAGCTGCGACTTCCATGGTCTTTCGTTGTGACATCCGCATTCCTCGCCATCGGCAGCGTTTATCTGGAGAAAGCTCGGGGGCTCGTCAAGAGAGAACGGCAGGCGGAGTTTCGACATGCGCTTCTCAAGGCGTTCGGCTTCGCTATGGCGTTCGTGTCCGTTCAGGGATACGGACTCTGGGCCATCGACAAGGGCTCAATGGATCCACAGGTATCGCAGCTTGGAGTGCATGGCTTTGTCGTAATGCTGACCGCCATTCATGCGATGCATTTCCTCGTGGCTCAGTCGGTCCTGCTGTGGGTGACGTTGTCTGCATTCGCGGATCGCTACGACCATGAATACTTCTGGGGCGTAACGTTTGCCGCCTGTCTGTGGCACGGCCTCGGCGTCGTCTGGTGCGGGATTCTTGTCGTCTTCACGATGGCTTTCATTGCGTAGCTGACCGGCAGGCCACGCGCCGCGTGCAATGCCTGTGTCATTTCTCGAGCGTATTTATCAGCGCTTCGGCGTTCTCGTGCGTGATCTGTTTCTGAATGGGTGCCGGCAGCGCAGATTCCTGCAGCTTCAGCACGGCCGATTCGAGCATAAAGAATGGCGCGTGGGAACCAAACAGCAATCGCTCGGGTGGAAGCACCTGAATTTGCTTCTCGAGTCCTGCGAGGCCTTCGAGCGTGGCGATTTCAAAGTACACTCGGGCAGACGTGGCGAGCAGGGAAGCCAGCTCCGAGTTTGCTGCAGGGAATGCATTCAGCAGGATCACTGGCACATCGAGATATTCTTTCATGAGCGACGGCAATGGGGCGAGCTCAACGTCTTTCACACTCAGAAGTCGATGCTGAGTCCGTGGGTCTTCAAGGCGGATTGCGATCTGAAGCAACATTCGAAAGTCGCTCAGCATTCCCAGCAGTTCGGCAAACTCGGGATCGTCCAGACCATATCCATGACTGGACGGCAGCAGGCGAATACCTCGCATGCCGTGCGTTTCGTGGCAACGTTTCAGGTCATCCTTCCAATTGGGCAGCTTCAGGTTGACCGCTCCCATCGGCCACAGCAAGCCGTTGTCAGCGATTGAGCATTCTGTGGCAAGGCGCTGGTTCACGGCCGCAATGTCGTTGTGCAGAATGGCATCAAACGAACCGGCCCAGGCCTGAGTCACTCCATGCCTGACCAGTCGTTCAACCAGACGCGGAGTTTCATCCAACGGCAGCCGTCGGCTGGGCCACCGAGACAGCGAAACATTGACATCGATTGTCACAACCGGACTCCTTTCCGCTGCAGTATGGGCATCATCAATCGTCGCAGGTTCTGACCGAGAATCATCTGTTTATCGGCTTCCGAAATTTCGGCACCCGTCACTTTGGCCAATTGTGAGGCGAAACTGCGTCCGGCGACATCGCTGCCATACAGAACTCGTGATGCGCCCAGTTCACGAACGGCCATTTCGACGATTCCTGCCGTGGGATCACCGCCGCCAAGATCGACGCTGACGTTGGGCAGATCGCGCACGGTGCGAATACCGAGTTCCCAGTTCCCGCCTGTATGTCCGCAGATGAGCGACGCTTCCGGATGACGACGAGCCAGCTTCGCAAGGTCTTCGGGAGTGCTTTCGCCGTCGAGATTGCCGGTTGTCTTCAGCCAGGTGTGCTGATAAATCACCACGTTCAATTCAATGGCGCGCCGAACGATCGCATCCACACTCGCCGCATCACAGCGCTTTGCGACCCACAGTTTGATGCCGGTCATGGGGCCGTTGGAAACGCAGCGATCCAGTTCGGCAAGGCTTTCGCTTTCGTAAATCGGGTTGAGATACACAAACCCGAAGGCTCGATGATGCCAGTGGCTGATCGCCTGAAGGACCTGGTCGTTCTGGTCACGAAATTCTTCGGGCTTTGGGTCAAGTAAAAAAGGTGTGCCCATAAAGAGCACCAGTCGGTCAATCTGCATCCGATCCGCGCATTCGATCAGGCGCGCCATCTGCTCGTCCGGAGTCCGGCCAGGAATTCCGTTCAGGTGACAGTGCAGGTCCCAGATCAAATCATGCTCCTTGTCTGAGCAAACGCGTCACTTAGCATCAAGCGGAAAATTACAGTCGCCTTTCGCTCTGCAAAAGATGCGAACGTAAACGCTTCTTTCGCAAAGCGAAAGGCAACTTTAAAAAGTCGTGCGATCCCTGGTCGATGCCGGCTCTACGCGGGATCGACAGGTGTCCCCAGCGTTACCGTCTGCACGGTGTCACAAGCGGTTTCGCCAGAGCAGCATCCACCCGACCTGGAAAGCAGCGATGCGGCAGGTTTCACTTCCGCGTTGACGAGATACGGAGCGGCAGTTTTGGAATGATCACGGCCGTTGTAAACACCGAAGTCATTGAACAGGAATCGCTTGGCGATTCGGTAGTACCAGTTCTTCTCTGGAATTTCATGGCCCGGATGATACTGCGATGTTCGCGGAATCATCGACTTCAGCTCCTGCATCGCAGTGCCGCGCGCGGTTGAGTCTTTGGCTCCGTGTTTTTCTACGAGCTGAGCCAGGAGGTCGGGACGCTCCAGAACGATGCAGCCACGCGTTGTCTGCTGAGCCAGTTCGCGAAAGTCGGCGAGATACTCAGAGGTGGTGAATTTGTCGAAGAGGTGTCGATCATCTTTTTCGTGATGGATCGATTCTTTCGAAAACTGAACGATCGGACAAGGCTCAATATCACCCCACGGATTGATATGGTGGCTGATTCCATTGGCGGCCGGACACAAGGCCTTACCTTCGCCATCGTAATACGCATCCACAATGATGATCGGCTTCTTCGCACGCATGTCGACAACAAACTGACGGGCTCGCCGCTGTTGTTCGGGCGTCAGACACAGTTCAGTCTGCGCATCGGGGCCCATGGGTCGATAGACATGGAACCAAGTGTAAAGCACTCCCATTTCGACGAGACGATCGATCCAGGCTTCCGTTAACAAATGATCGATGTTGGATTTGGCGAGACTGGTGCAGACGCCCGTCATCAAATTGTTCTTCAGGCAGTTTTCGATACCAGCCAGAGTCTTGCTGTACACACCGGACCGCCCGCGCCGTTCATCGCTGACGATCTCATTGCCTTCCACACTAATCAGAGGAGTGACGTTGCCGAGCTCGAAGAGTCGACGGGCTTTCTCGTCAGTAATGAACTGGCCGTTCGTGAAGATCTGGAAATAGCAGTCCGGGTGGCCTTCCAGAATCTCAAACAATTCCGGATGCATAAACGGTTCACCGCCGACAATGCCGAAGAAGGTGTTGCCGTGTTCTTTGGCTTCCGTAATCAGCCGATTCATGGCCTTCACGTCGATCGTCTGCTGCTTGTGAGCCACATCAACCCAGCATCCCTGACAGCGCAGATTGCAGCTGTTGATGATGGAGACGTACAGGAACGGAGGGAAAAATTGTCCCTTCTTCATCCGCTGCCGGTGCTTCATGACGGACAGAGAACCCTTGACGCCCATGTTCCAGACGAGCTTCCACAGAAGCCGCTTGTTCGTTTCAAAAAGGACTCTTTTTGCCATCCGAAGAGTGTACATGAATTGGGTCCGTAAATTTTTCTGTCTGACGCTTTGGTGTCTGACTAAATCTGTGTTTGATCAGTTCGCCACACTCTTCCGAGCCAACCTGATTGATGACGACTGCAGAACGACTCCGCTGGTGGCATGCAGGTTTCGCATAGTCGCCTTTCGCTCCGCGAAAGTTGCGTTTGTGCTCGCTTCTCTCGCAGAGCGAAAGGCGACTATCACAAATCCACAACCTCCGAGTGAAACATCGCTTTAGTTTACGACTTTGATTCTCGCAAGTCACGCCGCGCACCGCCAGTTGGGCTATTTCAATTGGGTCGATAAACTCCAATGGGTGAACGGGTGCAGTGACCGCTATTTCCTGCAGATCTCGCCTTTGACTCGAGCCCTTACGTTCCGTTGAAAACCAAACACGAGCGTGCTTACGTACTATTCCGCCTCGCCTGTGCCAGATACTGGCGTTTTCACAGCAGGAATCATCGTAAGCAGACGCACGGATTCTTTCAGCAAGAAATCGACATCCATAAACGGTTCGTAGCTGATGTCCTGCCAGCGGACGAGTCCATTTGCGTCAACCAGAAATGTGCCATGGAGCGCCGCTTTCTCGAAGTCATCGTAGCAACGATACTCTCGAAAGATCTGCATCTCTGGATCGGCGACCAGAGGAAATGGAAATCCGCCTTCGAAGTTCTCGTAGGCCCGTTTCAAGTTGATCTGCTTGTCCGTACTGATCGCGACAACATCCAGACCTGCTTGCTTGAATCCGTCGAACTTCTTCGCCATCGCCTGCAACTGTTCAGCGCAGTGGAGGCAACCGTAGCCCAGATAAAAGACCACCACGACCGGCCGGCCTCGGTAATCGCTCAACGAACGCGGCTTTTCATCAACAGCAGCCAGAGTCCATTCAGGTGCGGACAAAGGCGACCAGCGAAACGGTCCCAGTGCATCCAGTTGCGGCCTTGCACCCAGATCCACCGGGACTTCGCGGGCCACTCGCCAGTCGGCAGCAAACCCCAACTCTGCAGCGGCGGGGGCAAGGCGAGCAATTGGCGGCACATCCAGATCAAGCGTGGATGACAGCTTTCGCAATTCTTCAAACGCGGCTTTCGCTTCTTCTTTCTTTCCGGCTGTGTAAAGAATCTCCACCTGTGTCGCCAGCGAGAGAATTTCTCCCGGATTGTTCTTAGAGTTCTCTGCAGCCTTCTTGATGGCTTCTTCCGTTTTGCCACTTTTCAACATCAGCAGAGCCAAAGTGTCAGACGAAATTTCTGCCTTCGTCAGCAGATCCAGTCCGCCGGCGAAATCGCCCGCATGCACGGCTGTGCGTCCGTCGATTTCCTGCAGAGCCTTTTCGAATCGCTTGAGATCAGCGGTGAATTTCCCTTCAGCATCTTTGCGATCTTTCTCGATCGCTTTATCATCGGATTTTGCTTCGCGAGCTTTCTTCTCTGCTTCGGCCATGGCCTCCTGCTGCTTTTGCTTATCACCATCCAGCTGCTTCTGAATGCGATCTCGTACGGACGCAGCTTCGGCCGTTTTCCCGAGAGTTGCGAATGCAGACCCGATGGCCCGATCGCGAAGCAGGTCTTCTTCCTTATCGCCGGTATCTTCCATCCATGTGGTACCGCTCAGAGCGATGATCCGATCGTCCAGTTCGAAGGCCTGCAGAACTTCCAGCAGTCGCTGACGGCCATATTTGAAACTGCCCGATTTTCCAATGTGATTGTACTTCGGGTGACGCGGCATGCTGAGCATGTTTCGAGCCAGCGATTCGGCATCATGAGCGCGGCCGATGGAAATCATGTTCCGGATACACCACTCGTTGTTGTGAGCGAAGTTATGGATCTGATCAGGGAGCACTCGATCCTTCATCATATGCCCATGGTCAACTCGAGCCGACGCTTCCTGCTGATACACCGCATCGTGATAGCGGTGCAGCTTGGAATAAATATGCCCGGGCATGTGCCACATGTGGGCGATCGCGGGGGCCGCCATGCCTCCCATCGCTGACGACTTCAGAGCCAGCTCGGGCTTCTTTGCATCCCATAAATGGATGCGATAGTGATGCGCAGGATGCAGAGGCTCCTGTTGCAGAATGTCATCGAGCATCGCATCGATCGCGAGATTGCTGGGCATTTCCAGTTCGTCGCGTTTGCCGGACCAGAAGTATTCGCAAAGGAAGGCTTTGGTTTCGATGTCCTCCGGGAATTCGATCAGGATGTCTTCGAGATCCGAAACATAACGCTTCGCTCGGGACTTCTTCTCTTCATCTTTTTCCGCCTTCGCATTGATAAAGCGATCAAACGATTCGATCAGGAGCATCTCACGCCGACCGGCCTTTTCTTTCCTCTTCACTGCTTCCGCGATAAATCCCTGAGCCCGTTTGGACGTGCCGCGATTGGACATGGCCATTCCCCAGTACGCAATCGCGCAATCTGGATCAAGCATCGCAGCCTGACGAAACGAACGTTCGGATTCGAAGTACCAGAATCCATGCAGCTGGGCCACACCCTGCTCGACGAACTTGCGAGCCTGTTCGTTGGCTGTCGTCACAGGAAAACGCACGACTCCCATGCCACTCATCAGATAAGCCGCCTGCCGCGGACCTTCATTAAACACCTCGCCATGCGTGGAGTGCCCTTCCTTTAAAACGGCATCTTCCTTCGCAGGCTCTGTTGTTGGCGTTTCTGTTTTTGGCTGGTCGGCTGTCGCGGCCGCGTCTACAGGCGCTGCAGGTGTTGCCGCACCGACTTGTGGATCCGCAGGAGCGCCTGGATCAGGTTTTGCGGCATCTACCGGGGCAGCTTGCGCCAATGTCATCGTTGGAATTGCAGTGCTGCAGACTGCCAGCAGCAAACTTGTGCCGATCATTGGCTTCAGCCAGTCAACAAGGAGCAGGCAGTTCCGCATTTCATCACCTTGGACGGGTATCGTTGCAATCGGCTGGTACAGAGCCGGAAGGATTGGCAGGCAGGACATCTCATTGTGGCCACGGAACGAAGCAATCACAAGCGGCCACAGCCGGGATTACTACGCTCTTTCCCTGAATGCACGCTTCACCACCGCGGGGTCTGCATATTCGATGGGCTCTAACCGAACCATCCCGACAGTACGTCGCGAATCGTTGCCGCATCGTCCATCTGCCATTTCGACCACATTTGCTGAACAACGGAAATTGGGCTGTCGGTAAATTGATTCCGCCAGCTTTGCGACGCGAATCGAAAAGCATCGGTTTCGGATATCGAGGTACGTGACAACAGGGCCACCCACCGTTTGATTACAAATCGATCACAGCAGCCGTTCTGCGATGAGATCACTCGCTTCAGGACGAGGTTTTGAGTGAGGCTCGGGATTCGCGGCGAGTCATTCGGAATGCTTGGCGAGATTGCGTCAGGCCGGCTTCGCTCCGAAAGCGTTTCCGGAAGTTCTTGACGAAATCAACCCAGGTCTCGGCGCTGCAGTCCAGACGCTCAAGGATTGGTGCACACTCCTTTGGAATCACACCGACTTTGTCCTTCCGAATCTGACGACCTGTCCAGTCCAGCAGCTTCAAATACTGATCCAGAGTCATCGACAGGCAGCCTTTGTTGCTGGCTCGCCGGGATGTGATCTTCTCTCGCACTTTCTTCCGAGGCGGATCTAAAGCAATCGGAGCCAACCAGCCCGCTTTCTCACCATGTTCGACACCTTCGTCAATTTTATTTCGAACCGCTGTCGGCATCCCATCAGCAAAAACGCTCTTCGACATCGTCGAGTTCTTTGCGTTTGCTGAAAACTGAACACTGCCAACTGAACACTCGGCGATAGCCGAAGCTCGATCCTCAATCCGTTCCTTCACGCTTGTGAAGTCACTGGTCTCAGGAGTTGCCGCGATGCCCGCTCGAATCGGATTCAAATCCACATACGCCATGCAGGCCGCAATGGCTGTTTCATCGAGCAGAATCTGAGCTCGAAATCGACCCTCCCAGAATCTCCCGGTGACTTGGTCGTCCTTGTTCCCTCGTCGAGCAATCGGTTCGGCCAGACATCGCATGAACCACGAAATATCTTTCAGCCGACGACGCTTTTCCTTTAGTCCATTCGCGTCGTTGCGAATCGCGTTGAGTTCGAATTCTGTGGGCTCTGCGGGCGTCCCATTTTTGTTTCGTCGCTGAGGAAACAATTGCCACCACCGTAGAGCCACCTCTGCATCGGACCAGCCTTTCACAATATCCGGCCGAGTTCTCACGACGACATGCAGGTGATTACTGAGTACCGTAAACCCGAGAACATCCAAGGCGAAGATCCCAGCCAGTTCCTCCATCCGTTCCCGGATCCACTCTTTACGGTGGGAGTAATCTTTTCCGGAACGGCGATCCTTGCCACAGAGAAACGTGCGACGAACACACCGATTGATCAGATGAAACGCCTGAATCTCATCATCCGCACAGATCTCAGTCCGCTTTACTCGAGGCATCGTTCGATTCCTTTGGTTGCAGACAAATTTCCAGTTGCCCAGCCCACAATCGCATGACCGGAAGTCTATTTGCCGACAGCACTTCCGTCCGTAGGGTGGGTGGCACCGTATTGCTGGTGGCACCGTATTGCTAGTATTGCTAGCACCGTATTGCTGTATTGTATTTCCTTGATGACGCAGACTGAGGAAGCAAGGGTTCATTTGCTGAAATTGAAATGAGACGAGCAGTGGGTGTCAGAAACAGATTACTGCTGAACTCAGCCTTCTTGACGAAAAAAGAATGTTGGCTGAGGATCAACAGAGTTCTCTGATATCATTGGCTCTGTTCGCAGCGTGCGAAAGAGAAAGTGTCGCGGTCAAGCAGAAAGAATTTGTGATGTTCATTTTGAATTGCGCAGTGCTTGCCATTTTTTCTCACGCTTTGTGTCAGGAGGTTTCTCCAGGCGAATCGAAAAACGTGAACGAGCAGCTACAGGTAGTCAGTAACCTAAATGCTATGGGCCACGGTGCAAGTTACGCAGCGTTTGTATTCGCATTACCAACGGACTTCCTTTGGAGTATTCCGACAATCGTCGATGAGCCGGCGCTCGCCAACAACGGAATCAACCTGGACAACATGGCCCTTCCTGAGTCTCCTTTTCATGCTGGAGGTGTCAGCCGTCGGTCTTCGCTTCGTTTTGTGCTTGATGCTGGTGGCCTGGCGTATTTCGTTGATAACAACAGACGGTTGGTTGTCACGACGAAGTCCCTCGCCCGAGCCAAATGGATGACAACTCTGCAAGAGCCGACGATCGAAGACTTGAAAGCTGAGTCGCCGGAAAAACGCCGAGAGGCAGCATTCGCCGCAGGATTCTACCACCTTGATCCTGACGTTTGGGTCTTGCCACTAGTGAACGCCCTCGAAGATGTTGACCGCAATGTACAGTTTGATTGTGTCTTCGCCCTCGCGGAGATTGGTCCGCAGGCAAAAGCAGCAATCGATGGGCTCACTGCTTTACTGAAGTCAAAAGATCTCACTTTGCGGGAGGGAGCTACGTGGGCTTTGGGTAAGATTGGTCCAAAAGCATTGGTAAAGCTGGGGGAACTCATTCATGATCCGGATCCGGCGGTAGCTTTGGCAGCAACTAGAGCTTTCGGGGTCATGGGGAGCGCAGGAAATGAAGCCGTCCCCACATTGATCGCCGCCGGAAAAAAGTATGCTGATCAGAAAGCCAATTGGGACGACGGCGAATACTGTAAATTCTGTGCCGCGATCGCCTCGGCTCTTTCAAAGATCGAACTTGGCGATGCTGTTGATCCATTACGAGTTCTGCTGAACTCGGACAATAAGGGAACTCGAGCGTTCGCTGCCAACGCGATCGGTGATATTGGACCGCACGCTCAGGTCTGCGAGCCGGAATTGCAGAAATTGCTCAGCGATGAGAGCATTGCCGTCCGCAGAAATGCAGCCTATGCCTTAGCGAGAATCGATTTGCCATCCACGACAGCGACGACTGCCCTGGAGGCTGCCGCAAAAGACTCGGATCATCATGTCACGTTGTGGGCAAAGGCGGCTCTCCGCGTGATCAAGTCAAAACAGTAGATGAGACTTCCGTGGCCATTCATTCCGACCGCGGCAGACTGGGGCCGCTGCTGAAATTGAGTGCTTGTTTCGTTCACCCAATCTAAGGCCAGCCGTGAGGGGCCATCCAGAGTTTCTTAACAAGTGGCAGTCATTTTGGGGAAGCCTCTCGTCGTTCGCTCTCGACAGTTGTTTTGGTCAGGAGAGAAATCGTGGCACGCATGGATCGGCGGGAAGTTTTAGCGGAGGGGGATTCAGGTGTTCCATCTGATAAAACGGTCTATGTGGTTTTGTTCTGGAAATGTGAGCTTCGCGGGGCACCCTGCGATTCGCTGCGGAGCAGCGGCGTATCGATAGCCTGTGGCTTTAGCCACAGGTCACGGTGCGCTAATCAACCCAAGCTGCGGCGCAGCGACGCTATGCGGATCAAACCCCGTTACGATCTCAACGAGCCGAATTCCAACGTGCATTCGATGTCACAATTTGTCGTCTCATGATCGGCTCGTGGTAACGTCGCTCCTCCGGAGCTTCGGTTTTTATGTGATTGCAGTCCTCGGGCTGAAGCCCGAGGCTATCATGACGCGGCAGCTCCGCAGCCAAAACGGATGTAGATCCTCTCTGCCGGAGAGGATTTTCGCCGAAACGTGAACCACGGAGCCACCACATGTCTATCGTTCTGAATCGGGCACGGGCCAATTGAGTGTTTATGAAGGAAATCGAATGTCCCTTGCCCGTTGATGCTGTGACCGCCCTGAAAGAGTGGGGGATAAGGGGTCAGGTCTCTTTCTTTGGTCTTCCTCTTGGGCGAGTTGTGGTTTCGAGACCAAGTCGAACTGGGGGAATGCGGGGGACACAGCACTTTTGTGACACTCGGATTTGGCTTTGTAAACTTTCCCTGCTTGTTGATTGATTCGTCGCTAGAAAATGAGGTGATTCATGGCGAGATTGGCTCGTGTTGAGATCTTTGCGGCGGACGAGATTGCCATTGTGCATGTCATGAATCGCACGGTGCGGCGGTGCTTTTTGTTTGGCGACGATTCGGTCACCGGTCGAAACTATGACCATCGCAAAGTCTGGATCGATGAGCAGCTTGCTCATCAGGCGAAGTACTTCGGGATTGATCTTCTGTGTCAGGCGATCCTGTCGAACCATTTCCACCTTGTCCTGAGGTCTCGGCCAGATGTGGTGAAGGAATGGAGCGATGCGGATGTGGCTCGTCGGTGGTTGATGTTGTGTCCGGAGCGGCGGGATGAGAAGCGTCGTCCGCTGGAACCGACGGAGTTCGAAATCAACAGCATCGTGAATAATAAAGAGAAGTTGGCCACGGTACGATGTCGGATGAGCGATCTCTCGTGGTGGATGCGGCTGCTGAGCCAGAACATTGCTCAACGGGCGAACAAGGAAGACGGCGAAGTTGGCAAGTTTTTCCAGGCTCGGTATCGGGCGGTTCGACTGCTTGATGAGACCGCGATTCTGGCGTGCTCAGCGTATGTCGATCTGAATCCAATTCGTGCGGCGATGGCGAAGACGATTGAAGAGAGCGACTTCACGTCGGCTCAGAAGAGAGCGGCGGGGCTGCGTCGCGGATGTTCGGTTGGCAGTGTTCAGAGAATACAGATGACGAGGACGCATCCTGCGTCGCAGACACTGGCAATGACGCTGAGGATCGAGGTACCGTGGAGGCGGTTCCGGCGGCGGGGCTACGAGGGAACGGTAGACGTGGCGGCGTTTCCCGACCTGAGGACAGGTCGGGCTACAGTATCCGGCATTTGGCTCCGGTGGAGCTGAAGGAACGCGGCGGCGAAACTGGGCCGTGTGTGCATAAGGCCGGAGTTCGATGCAGTAACAAGGGATTCCTGCCGATGTCGACAGTCGAGTATCTCACGCTGCTGGACTGGACGGCTCGTCAACAGAGATCCGATAAGGCAGGGGCGACGCCGAAACAGTTTGCGACTCTGTTTGATCGCCTCGGGATTTCGGCTGCGGCGTGGAAGGAACTGGTTGGCAACTTCGGTCGGCTGTTCAATGTCGTGGCTGGCAAACCTGCGACGGTTGAGAGTCATAACTCCCGCTCAGGCTCGCATCGCTATCGCACTCGCCCGGCGGTTCGCGACTTGCTGGCCACTGCGTCCTCGTGATGTGTGGTCTTCCGGTTCGATTCCCACGCTCGTCGCGATGAGTGCCGCAAAGGCCCCACATTAAGCCTCGGGCGACCATCACCGTTGTTGCCGCCCGCTGTGCGAGTCCTTGGGCCGATCGGTTGGCTGAAGCTTCATCAGGCCTGCTGCACTGACCTTCGGTCTACCCGGCTTTGTCAGCTTCTCGATCAAGCTGACAGATGCGAGCGGCGGTTGAAATTCGGATCAGCAGGATTCCGGCACGCAGAACACCAAGCGATGCGAAGAGCACTATGGACGCTTCCACAATCTTCGTGTCTTCGGTGTTCAGTGCCAGATTCAGACCGATACGCAGCACGACGAGCGACAATGCTACCAGGATCCAACCGGGAATTTCGCGAAACCAGAACATAGAGAACTCCTTCGGGAGAATTGAATCGTGTGTCTAACTGATCTGGTCTTTGTTTTTCGGTCGGGCCTCGGCGATTCGCTTCTGACGCTGCTTCAGCCTTCGCATGACGATCATTCGCAAGTCGCGATAGTGCGCCCTCACGAAACTCGAACGCAGATACATCCTTGCCTGTGCGTCCGTCATCTGTCGCCACGAGATTTCCGAAACCACCGCCCACACAGCAATCAGCGATACGATTAGAATGGCGCCGGCTGCCATGGATGGATCCAAATTCACAACTTGACGAAGTGAGCCATTCAGGTCACGGTTTTTCGGCAACCGGGCAAGGATGACACGAGCCAGCGTGATGCAACCTACGATCATCAAAAGTCCGCGAGTCGCTGCCGCGAGCAGGCGACCGGCGACAACTCCGGCACTTTCCGGAGGAGAAACATTCACTTCGCTCTCCGGCCCCGAGAGCATCGCTGTCAACTGGGGAATCATGCTGCCTCGAGCAGCCTCGAGCAATCGCCGGCGGCTGCGTGCCACAAACATTAAAACACCAACGACGACCGTCACGAACAACACGGCCTCGAATGAATTCATGGGTGAAATGCTGCGACCTTCTCGAAGCAGCAAATCGCCCTGAACCATCATTAATACCAGAACTCCGGCCCAGCGTTTCAGTGTGACAAATACCAGTGCGATCAGCAGCAGACGAATGGACCACGGGCCTTCCGGGGCCAGGACCAACAGCAACGCTCCCACGATCACAAAGACTGACAGCTGCAGCAGCAGATTGACCGCCGGATTGTCGCCCGGGCGTTCGTAAAACTGGTAGTCGGAAGAGGACTGATCCGATGCGGTGGATGATTTGTCAGCGCTCATCGCGCACCGCCTCTCATTCCCGAACGACCACTGCGAGCGAGCTGCATTTCGGAAAGCACCAGCTGAATCGCATTTGCTTCACCGGCAAACGCGACCGTCGCTCCGAGTCTTCGCAGATCACGCTGAAGGCGAGTCGACAGGTCGCGAGTTCGAGTCTGCTCGGCAGCAAAAAGCAGGTCTTCGGCCGCAGTGGAAGTCAACTCGGTCGATGCGGGAGTCGGCCGCTTGAACGTAGGCGTTGGACACACAAACGCAATCCGATGGTGCCTCGCTAACACCATTTTCACCGCAGGCAGCAGGTGAGAAATGCTCGACGCACATTCGATCAGATCGGCCAGCACTACAAACACTTCGTTGTCGCGGGCCAGCATCACGGATGTCGTCAGTGCCTGGCTGAGCATTTCCATCCGCGCGATTCCGTCGTGAAATCCACGTCCCCGAATCGCGACCACGGGATTCATCCAGGACAGCCCCGTCTGACTGAGAAAATGCTGAGTAAACGTGGCCATCAGTCCGTCATCATGCATCAGCTGCACATGCTTCGCCGGCGACATGCGGTACAGTTCCGCCAGCACGCCGGCCAGCAGATATCGAGACCTCTGGCGTCGCGCGGACCACGGCAGAATCGGGAACAGCGTGAACGGGATCTGATTGACTTTCGAATCGAGCAGCTCGGGAAACTGTTCCGACGCAACGCTGAGGGCAAACGTCATCAACGTGGGAGAAAGTCGATCGGGAATGGGAGCCGGGTTGACGCAGAAATCGGACATCGCCTCCAGCAGCCGATGAAACCCGCGCTCGCCCGACTGAGAACTAACACGCCGATCACCACGTTCGTCAAACAAGACTGCCCCAACAGGATCTCCGGCAGAAATCGCGGTGCGTGCCACGCTGGCACCGACATAGGTCATCTGATCCAACAGCCGCAGCCCAAAGCCGCCCACCCGAGTCCCCACGGAGCCGTCCAGGAACAGCTGCACTCGCACGGGAACATCCGATTCGTACTGGCGAGTCATCAACTTGTCACGTCGCGCAGAAGCTTTCCATGCGATGGATTTTGGCGGATCGCCATCGACATATTCTCGCAACTCCAGTAGCTCCGATCCCATTCCGGAACGCTGCAGTCTGTGGATACCGTGTTGTGGCAACGAATTGATCCGCTTGATCAGTGGCTGTGTATCGCCAACTTCGGCATAGGCCGGCAGCACTCGAAAGTTTTGCAGATGCGGGATAAATCGTTCGCACTGGAAAAATCCCTGCGCGTCCTGCATCACGATCCGAAAACCGGGCAGTCGCATTCGTCCCGCACCGCGCACTTTGGCGGAATAGCTGAACGTGAAGGCATTAAATTCTTTCGTAACGCGAACCTCATGTTCGGCCTTGATGACGTCCATATTTTCCGGCACGACATCGCGAATAATCAGAGGCGGTGCAATCGTTCCTCGGGTCGAGGACACGCGAACAGACACCTGAATTGTGCGTCCCGCCCACACGAGCCCATTCGGTTCTGTTCGCCCGTTGACCGTTCGCTGAAACTGCAGGTGAGGCAGTTCCACCCAGACTCGCCACGTGAACAGCAACCATTCCGCCAGCAACCACAGCAGCACGGAAAAAGACAACAGGGCGAGTGTCGGCTGAGCTCGCAGAACTCCGAAAAAAAGTCCGGCGATACCCGGCAGGGCCAGCCATCGCGCGAGGCCGGTCATCGACGCCGATCCTGAAGAACCGGGACTGTGCGTATCAACTGATCCACGACAGATTCCACAGTCCGGCCGTCCATTTCCGCTTCCGGTCGCATAATCAGACGATGGCACAAGACGGGCTGAGCCACCGCCTGAATATCTTCATGAGTCAAATAATTTCGACCGCACAACAAGGCGTGGGATCGACCGGCTTTCATAAGATTGATTGCAGCGCGAGGACTACCGCCCAGAACAAGATCCGGATGTTGGCGACTCTGCCGCACAAGATCGACAATGTACTCCTGCAACTCTCGCGTTCCATAAACGGTATCAAGCTGTCGCTGGATCGCACTGATCTCGGCCGCGTTCGTCACGGCCGTCGGTCGAGCGATCGTTTTGCTGTGAAGTTCCAGCATGTCGACCTCCTGATTCCGTTCCGGATATCCCACATGGATTCGAAACAGAAACCGGTCCAGCTGAGCTTCGGGAAGCCGGTAAACGCCTTCCTGTTCAATCGGATTCTGTGTGGCCAGAACCATGAACGGCTCGGGCAGAGGAAGCGTCTTCCCTTCGATGGTGACCTGTCGCTCCTGCATGGCTTCCAGCAGCGACGACTGCGTTCTGGCGGGGGCTCGGTTCAATTCGTCGGCCAGCAGCAGCTGACAAAATACCGGCCCCTTGCGAAGGACAAAGTCACTGGTCTGTCGATCCAGCACCTGAGTGCCCGTAACGTCGGACGGCAGCAGGTCAGGCGTAAACTGCACGCGTTCGTAATGAATACCAAGGACCGTGGAAAACGTCCGGCATAAAGTAGTTTTCGCTGTGCCAGGAACACCTTCCAGCAAAACGTGTCCACCAGCAATCAGTGCCATCAGCAACTGATCGGTCACGTGATTCATGCCAACAACAACCTGCTCAACGGCGTGCTGAGTTCGCTGTCGCAACTCGTTCACTCGCTGCGCAAGCTGATCTGTATTCAACGTACTCACGGAGACTTCTTCTTCGGTGTGAGATAACAACAGCCGTAGCGATTGCCTGGCGAGGTCGCAGCTTAACGTCTGCATCCGGCAAATGTGAGCGTCCCGGGCCTATGTTTAGCCGGTCTTCTCCATCCGACCGCTCATGATGAACGATTTTGAACTTACGGAAGCGTGACGTCCCAAACTTTTGATCGACGGGCTTTTCCGGCCGGGCCTTCGACGGTCAGCACCACAACAAACTCGCCAGGCTTCTCAAAACGATGCAACGGATGCTGGTCGGTCGAAGAAGAGCCATCGCCGAAATCCCAGTGCCACTTCTCAATTTTTCCGTAAGACTCATCGCGGAAAGCCACTGTGCGGTCTTCCACGCTGACAACGCTGAACGACCACTGCGGCTCAATCGGCTTTCGCAGTGATGGTTCCAGCGGCATCAGACGGAACGGCACAAGATCCGACGCGTCGCCGTACATCGTTGTCTTATGAGACAGATTCCAGAAGCCGTTGTACTGCTTTTCTGAGTCGCTGTCATAATCGAGCACAGACCAGGAAAGGTCTATTAGCTGCTTCTCTTTCAGAACCGAAGGAACTGCACGAGTTTGATCGGGAGGCGCGTAGTCGAAGGGCGTGATGAAGAACTCCAGCGTCAGACGGCCGGCTTCTCCGTGCTTGAAATCATACTTTGTCGCCGCATTGGCCCACGGGAGCTCTTTAATCCACGGCTGAGAACCCCACACCATTGTCCAGTCCTTCTCTGCGGCGGGTGTGAAAATATGATAGTTCTGCGCATGGACTCCATGAAACTGAAAATGAGTCTCCATCTTGTCCCGAAGTGCCGCCTTCGGATGCATCTGGCGAATCAAGGGACCGCCCGAACGATCTCCGTCGACGACCACTTCGAAGATGTCGTTATGCAGGTCGGTGCTTTTGAAGTCCCAGAAATTATCGTACGCTTCGTAAAGAAAATAGAGATGATTGTGCCCTTTGACCCAACCGACTTTTACGTTGACGTCAAGGTTGTCTGGATCACGTTTGTCGCCGTGCTTCCCGACCGTGTCGACAAGCTGGTCTGTGCCGATCGAATACGAATCGGGCACGATGGACCAATCACCGGCATCGCCGTCGATGCGAGGAATCTGATTGGCTGGGAATTGAAAGATCTGATACTCCACACCAGGGCGCGGCGATTCGACTTCCGCCTGCATCATGGCCAGCAACAACATCAATAATCGCATGGTAGCCAATTCCTTCAATTCAAACTTGCGAACTTCGACAGCGCCTACTCAGAGCATCTCCGCACGAGATGACCTCAGCATGATCTATCGAACGCATGGCTGTCAATGAACGCAGCAGGATCAGTTGGCTGCGATCAGTTGGTGGCGATCAGCTGGCTGCGATCAGTTGGTAACGATAGTCAGGTCAGCCACGTGTCGCCCGATGTTCAAAGCGGCAGTGGCTGCGGGGGACGGAGCGTTGCAAACATTGATGACTCGCTCATGACGCTGGATCACAAAATCATCGAGCAGTTTTCCGTCCATGCCCAATGCCTGAGCACGAACACCGGCCGGCGCCGCATGAATGTGTTCGCTGCGAATTTCCGGAACCAGTTGCTGCAGCGCACGCACGAATGCCGCTTTGGACAGCGAACGCCAGATTTCCCCCAACCCGGCTCTCCAGTTCTGGGAGGCAAGCCGTAAAAAGCCGGGATATGTCAGCGATTCAAACACATCACGAGGACTGATCGTTCGCCAGTTGTAGCCTTCTCTCGCGAGCGCCAGCACGGCGTTGGGACCGCATTCGACTCCTCCGTTTACCATCCGCGTAAAGTGCACGCCGAGAAACGGAAAACGCGGGTCCGGTACCGGATAAATTAATGTCTGACAAAGATGTTCAGCTTCCGGAACCAGCTCAAAATACTCACCGCGAAATGGAACGATACGTTCCTTCATTTTCTGCCCGCTGAGCCGGGCCACTCGGTCACTGTGAAGCCCCGCACAATTCACAACACAAGCGGCCTCCAGAAAGCCCGTCGAGGTTTGAAGTCGCACCAGATCCGTGCGTTGTTCTATTTTCTCCAGACGAGTCGTGAGCTGAATTTCGGCACCGGCCAATTGCAGCAATTCACCCAGCTTGCGACACACGGCAGGGTAGTCCACGATGCCGGCTTCCGGTACGTGAATCGCCCGAATACCAGCGCAGTGCGGTTCAATCTCACGCAGCCGGTTGCGATCGATGATCTCACACTGCACACCGTTCTGCTGACCACGCTGAAAGATGGTCTGCAACTGCGGCAGCTGATCTTCACAAGTCGCCACAATCACTTTGCCCGTGCGCCGGCAGGCCACGTTGTGCTGCTGACAGAATTGTTCCAGCTGCTCTTTTCCGTCCCGGCAATTACGGGCTCGCAAAGAACCCGGGCGATAATAAATCCCCGAGTGCATCACGCCCGAATTTCGTCCGGTTTGATGAAAGGCCAGCGACGACTCTTTTTCCAGAACCGCGATCCGCCATGCCGGCCTTTGTTGAATCAGCTGCCACGCTGTGGCCAGCCCCACGATTCCTCCGCCAATAATGACTACATCAAACTTTGGCATGGAGAAACAGTGAATCCTGAAACGGCAACGTAAGAGTTCCCCGGAATGCTGTCGGAACTGGATCGACAATGATCAGTTCGCGGTACGACTATGGTTGCGTAAGCCGCCGCAACCTGACGACATTATCTTCCTTGGCGAGCATCGAGATACAGAAGATGGACGCCCGCCCTGTCAAGAACTTCTCGTACGAACGCAAATTCATGCTGCTGCAGTACGCGGCGTGAAAACTCCTTGGCAATCGTGGGATCATTGGCAGCCAGCGCTGCAACCTTCATCGAATCGATTTGACTATAAGAAGACTCCCCTTCGCCCAAACGATACGTCCCGTTGATACAGGGAGACTTGCAGAAGCAAAGCCCCCACCATCGGTGCTTGTGCCAACTTATCGTCTTGAGATGTTTGCAGGAAACGCCCAAATCTGTCGCCACCTTCAGAACGAGGGGGCGAAATTCTCGGGTCGATTCATGAATGGAACATCCGAAAACGCGGTACTGAGTCAAGTCTTTCTCGTAACCGCAGTCAGGGCAATCATGCACGAACCATGACCAGTCGACGGCGACAAACCAAAGTCCAACGAGAAGGGGTAGCCCCGCAGCAAATGTTAGGCGCCTGCGTGTCATCATACTTCACATCCACATCAAACACGCAGGTGCTCAAACGCTTCTTTGGCGGACATAATGTAGCTGACGTAGAACGGACCAAACTCCGCATATCCTGCGGAAGCTTTGTCAAATCGCATTGTATACACGATTTCTTTGATATGTTCAGGAGCTCGACTCCACAAAGTCACGCCCCATTCCCAGTCGTCAAAGCCTGTCGACGCAGTGATCAGCTGCGACACACGGCCCGCGAACTTGATTCCCGATGTTGCATGTTCGGCCATGAGTTCGCTGCGAACACTGAACGGCTCTTTGTACCAGTTGGCCAGCGGAACACGAGCCTTGTTCATCGGATAGAATGTCATCACCGGAAACGGAGGGAAATCCGGATACATGCGCTGCTGGTTCATCGCCGGCAGTCGTTGCTTGTAAGCGTTCAACTTGGCCTGAAAGGCAGGATCATCCGGACTGGTGCCTTCGCGAACCAAACGATCAGAATACTGTTCCACTGTGGGAACGTACTCACTGACTTCCGTAATCGAAACGAAAGAGTACGTTGGTTCCAGAACAGTCCCGAGGCGACTGGCTCGAATGCGCTGAGTGATCGCGTCGATCTTCAGCGGATCAGCATCCATCATCATGAGTCCGAAGTCGGCTCGATGCCCAGACACAACGGACGACTGCATGCGAGCCGGAACGTACTCGCCTTCCGGGTTCAGAATCTCGATCAATTCCGCGCGACCGTGAGCCCGATCAGCGGCATCCAGTGCGACCAGTGCCTGCTGATTCACGCGATAATAAATATGCAAACAGTGCCAGCCTTCAGTCATCAAAACCGTGGGTTCCGGCAGGGGAGCAGAATTTCCGTGAGGGCGTTGCACAGCGTTCTCTTTCAACAAAGGAACTCAATCAAAATAGGGTGACGTCCGCGGACGTTTTCCGTGGCTCGCATGATAGCCGATCCGAGCGGACGTTTCATCGAACTCCTGCGATTGGGAACAGGAAGCCCCGAACTGACCGGAAGGCTGCGATCAATCGTGAACGCAAAGAAGGAGTTCGGGGCGGACGGCGTATCCCGTTGAAAATCGCGTATTCGCGGCATTCGAGCACTCCGTGTGGCTTGAGCACCGTGGTGAACCCGGTCTAAACTGGCTGGTGAGTCGCTGTCTTTGGTCCAGGCTGGATTCACATCCTCGCGACTGTATTCGAATCGTCGTTCGTACCGTCGAGACCTTAAGTGTCATCGGCGCCCGCCAAATCATTCGCTTTCGCACGTTTTGTGGAACAACTCCCATGAACACTTTGCCCCGCCGAACATTCCTTCGATCCACTCTGGCTGCCGGATTGGCGACAACTGTTGCAAATCCATCATTGCTGTCCGCGGCGACGTTGGATTCAAAAATGAAGTTCGGGCTGGTGACGTATCTCTGGGGTCAGAATATGGATCTCCCGACTCTGATCGACGCGTGTGAAAAATCGGGGCTTGGTGGCGTCGAAGTGCGGACAGAACACAAGCACGGTGTGGAGCCCTCACTTTCAAAGGCCGATCGTGCGGCCGTTCGCAAACGATTCGAAGACAGCCCGGTGGAATTGGTGGGTTACGGAGCCAACGCTCAGTTCCACGAGAATGATCCCGCAAAACTGAAGGCCAATATCGAACTGACAAAGCAGTACATTCAGCTGATGCACGATTGCGGCGGCAGCGGTGTGAAAGTTAAACCGAACGGATTTGTGACCGGAGTCGAACGAGAGAAAACGATCGAACAAATCGGCAAGGCTCTGAACGAAGTGGCGGACTATGGCCAGCAGTACGGTCAGCAGATTCGAGTCGAAGTGCATGGAGCTGGGACCAGCGAATTGCCCGTGATGAAATCCATTTTTGACGTGGCCGATCATCCGAACGCGACGATCTGCTGGAATTCAAATGGCGAAGACCTGAAGGGCGAAGGACTGGAGCACAACTTCAATCTTGTGAAGGGCCGTTTCGGGAAGACCGTTCACGTCCGCGAACTCACGATGAACGACTATCCCTATGCGGAGCTGATTAAGCTGTTTGCAAAGAACCACTACGACGGCTGGATCCTGCTGGAAGCTCGCACCGAACCCAGCGACAAAATCGCCGCCCTGACCGAACAACGTCTGGCCTTTGAAGCACTCGTCAATGCCGCCATTGCCTGAGGGACATCCGGAGATCCAGAAATCCTGAAATGCGTGGAAGGCCTTCAACGAATGTTCGTGCGTGGCGGGTTCCTGTCGACCGAAACTCAGCCTCGGCTGGAGGGCGTGTAGACGGCGGCGAAGCTGATTTCGGTCCGAAGTGCTTCATTCGCCTCGGCGCGTCGAGCTTCGATGCGAACTCCATAGGGCTGTCGGACGGCGACTTTCAAACGGATGGGATCGTCTCCCGTGGGCTCGCACTCGACTTCAGGCAGACCGGCGAGCGGTGGAGAAAACGGCACATGCAAATGAGCACGCTTTTGGCCTTGTTCGAAAAAGACTTTGATCGTCCCTTCGATCATCTCCCCGCCATGCTCATCACGAATTCGTTCCAGACGAATATCGCCCGACACTTGCTGTGAGGAAGAAGTCGTTCCACGATCAGAGTCCATGTCGCTGGAACTGCCGGCCCTTCGATCGTCTGCATTGGAGGCGATCGAATCGCTGTCGGACAGGGCAGACTCCTGATCGCGAATCTGCTGATCGAGTTCTCGT
The DNA here is from genome assembly GCA_947085455.1 of uncultured Planctomycetota bacterium. Lineage (GTDB taxonomy): Bacteria > Planctomycetota > Planctomycetia > Planctomycetales > Planctomycetaceae > SXXK01. The sequence continues at coordinate 30,397 of CAMTWR010000031.1, forward strand.
AACGAAAGATCGCTTGTCTTACGAACGGGGGGCGAAATTTCTTCGCGAGTCGTCGGAAGCGGCTGACTGTATTCCGCCGTTTTCATCTCAGTTGGGCGAAGCGACGCAGAGGAATTCTCACCAGTGCGCGAAACGGGCACGGGTTCTCGAAGCGGAGGGCTGTCGTCCGCTCGAGTAATCGCACGCAACAAATCGGGCATAGGAGCGTTTGTTGAAAGCTGCGGTGCCATCGGCACTCGCGGTGCGACCGGAGCCGCCACAGATTGTGAAAACATCGACTGCGAAACCGCAGCAGCGGTCGCGGCGGCAACGGACGTCGGAATACTATTCACAGGCAATGCCGTCGCGGGAAAAGTCATCGGCACTGAGACCGCAGGCAGAGGCATCGAAGGCACCGTGTGACTGGACACGTGCTGCGGCGTTTGAAAACCGACGGGGGAACTGGATCGTGCGGACGGTTCCGTGAGCGGCCGACGACTGGACGTCGTCAACGATTGCGAAACCGGCGCTGATTCGCTCACAGGACGCACAGGCTCCGCAGGTGTCCGCAGATTGCTGTCCGGTCGCTGACCAGTCATCGTCAGCGGCGGAAGCGGGATGGAGTGCGAAGCAGGTGAAACCGACGACGGTGGTTTGAGGGGTTGCGGAACTCCGACAAATCTGTCACGACCTTCCAGAGATTCTCGATCGGACCGCGAAGGACTGACCAAAGACCGAGCCGACGCGGAAGGCGGTAGATATGTCGGAAGCGGTGGCGGTTCGAGATGCGATTTTAATGAACCGGAAGACGCACTTCCGCTGAGCGGATCGCTTAGACGACGGCGGTCATTTCGAGTCGACTCGTCGGAGCGACGGGACTGCGAAACTCCAATGCGACTCATCTGTCGGCCGGTGCCATAAAACGGATCAACCCAAGGATCTTTCGCTTCGCCCGGCCCCGGACTCAAAGGGTCAGGCGCAGGCCGACTCAGCCAGTACGCAGTTCGCGGTGCCAGATCCTGAAAATCAGCCTCCGGTGCGTTCACATCGAGTTCAGAAAGATAGGCGTTCGTCAGTGGTTGCAGGTAAGTCCGTCGATCTCGCGGCACAGCGAAGACTTCTTCCGGAATCGGACTCATGATCGCAATGATGCCAAAGATGAAGACTCCGATGGTCAGCCACGGCTTCAAAGGCGAACCGACCGGCATCAGGTGATAAGCGATAAAGCACGGAGGCAGTAACGTCAGCATTCCCGCGAAGAACAGTCCGGGAGATTCCTCGGCCGACTTTCTGCCGGGCGAAAACAGCAGCCAGCCAAAAATCGCAAGGAACGCCGCGTAGGCGGAAAGCAGCAGCGCAGCCGGTTCCCACGCCTGAATTCGAATGATGCGTTTCTGCTGACCGTACCATAGCAGCGCGGCAACAAGGACCAGCGTAGACCAGGCCATGATGGCCAATGCGCGGCGCCCCTGAATGCGGCGACCATGTGAGGATGTCATACGTCTTGGCCTCCTGCCAGTGATCAGAGTCCGATGGATGGCCAACGACACAAGGTTAGCCCATCTCCAGCAGATCTCCGGGATTCACAGAAATCTAACGCCAGGCGGGGCAACTCCGCAAGGTTTCCAGAGCCCAACTTTGCCCAATCACTGCAGACCGCACGTTTTCAGGAAGACGCTTTCGAAAAGCGGATCGGGAATCAGGCAGGGATGCTTGTACTGTTCAGCACTTCCTCCGGATCGTTGCTGCCTGTTGCGGGAGAAGCTTTTCCAGGCATCGTCGGGCAGCGGAATCACGGAAATCTTTTGCAGGCGTCCTGTGTCCCGCTTCTCGCCGTATTCGATATTGCGAATTCGCAGATCGTGATCCAGGGCGGTGGCGAACTGCAGCAGCATGCCTTGTGTGGCTGGTGAAAAAGTCGATTCGCCGCCAGCAGAGATTGACTTGGCTTGGTCCGTCGCGACAAACAGCGTGTAGCCAGGCGGTTCACCCCAGGCAGGCGTGAGTGTGAAAAGTCGAGGGTCAAAATGTGTCGCGATTGAGGCCGCTCGCACTGATTCCACGACTTGCGATTCAGCCAGCTTTTCTCCCGTGATGCTGGAAATATGAGCGCCCTTGTGGCGGAACTCCAGCATCGGAGTCGTCCCATAAAAACCCACGCAGCGAACCACGTCACGAATATTGTATCGATACAGCCCCGAACTTGTGGTCATCAAGATCAGGTATTCTTCGCCCTCGGTCAGTTCGTGAGCTTCCAGCACAATTGGGTTTACAGAATCTGCTTCACGAACCGGAATGAATTCAAAAAAGTGCGTCTGCACTTCCAGGACTCCTGCCGGGCTGTTGTCTTCCAAAGGCATTGTCATGCGCCCTTCACTCGCATGCAGCCCGTGGTCGCGAACGGGAATGTTGTCAAACAGCTGCCTCAGCCGAGGAAGATAAGCCGCCGCGCTTCCGCCACACCAGACGCCCAGCAGACCGAGCATCGGCCAGACCAGACGTGGAATCAGGCGACCATGTTCGGCAGCGATCTGCTCCAGAACCCGTGCCCGAGCGGGCGATTTTTTTAAAGCCGGTTTCAGGACGCGGCGAACCTGGTCCGGCAATAGGCCGCCGCGAAATTCTCCATCGTGGATATCTCGAATCAGCTGTTCCTGATGCTGTCCGGCCGTATCAATGAGCTGCAGCAGAGTGCTGGGATTGGCTGTGATCAGCATGCCCACATAGGGATCCGTCAAAGCCAATCGCATGATCGCATAACGCTTGGTGTCCGCGTCAGTGATTTCTGCAACAGCGGAGGGCACCGTATACAAAGTTCTGACGATGGGGTTCTGCATGGCAGCCACAAGGCCGCTGATATTCCCGCATGGAATCTGAGCAGACGTGCTGAACTTATGATGGCTGCTGGAAATCTGAACGATATTCAGCTTCTGTAACAACTCGTGCTTCGAATACGCACCTATTCCCCACATCTGCCAGCCACTGCGATAGTCTGACAGAAACTGTTCGGTCACGGGAATAAGTTTGGATTCCGCTGTCGTTCCGCTGGTCACTGCAAACATCAGCAGGCGGTTGGCCGATCCCAGTAAAGCAGAATGCTCACCCGCGGCGACTCGTTGAATATACGGACGAATGAGTTCGTAATCGGAAACCGGAATACTGGACCGAAACTGATTCAACGTCATCCCGGCCACCAATCGCCGGTCTCGAGAAAACAGGCTGTCCTGATTCAGTTGCAACAGCTTTTGCAGAACGGTTTGTTGAGCCTGTCGACACTGACCTGAGGCCGCCTGCAGGAACGCCGCCTGCGCGGAACGCATGCGTCTTCGCAGAGGCCCTCCGGCCAGGGCACGCAGGCGATAGGTTACAGGGATGGAAGTCATTGAATTTCACAAAGATTCATAACGTTCCGATGGAAGACATCTGCGATGTCTGGAGACAGTCGGATCATTCTCAAGCTTTAAGCACCGGCCTGAATGGCGGCAACCAAACGTTCGCGGACTTGTTTTGGATCTGCGCCGCCGACTTGCTTCATGATCATGCCGATCAATGGGCCGATCGCGTTCTGCTTCCCGGCTCGAAAATCGGCTGCCGCTTCCGGCCTGGACAAGACAGCAGCGGCAATCGCAGCATCCAGCGCGCCTGTGTCGCGAACAATTTCCAGGTCTCGCTCCAAAATCAATCGATCAACGTCAGCGGCGGAGATAGATTCTTCATTCGACGCCGATGTTCGCAGAGCCCCATAGATTTCACGAGCACTCTTGGTGGTAATGCGTTCGGTTCGAATGCACTTGAGAAGAGTGCCAAGAATTTCCGCAGTGATGACAAACTGTCCGATGGTCAAACCGTCGGCATTGAGGTCACGCAGAATGTCCTGAGTGACCCAGTTGGCCGCCGTTTTTCCATCGCCACAGATTTGGGTTACAGATTCAAACCAGGCCGTCAGTTCAGGGCCCTGCGAAAAAATTACATTGGCGTCGTAGTCGGTCAGACCCAGCTGAGTTCGAAATCGATCGCGACGCACGGTTGGCGTTTCTGGCAGCGTACTGCGGGCGGCCTCGACCTGCTCCACGGTCGTTGTGACGGGCAGCAGATCGGGATCCGGGAAGTAACGGTAGTCGGAAGACTCTTCCTTCTCGCGCTGGCCAAAGGTTTCATTGCGATCTGCATCCCATCCGCGAGTCTGCTTGGGGACTTCTCCGATCTTCTGGCCAGTCTTCAACCACTGTTTCCACTGGCGACGCGTTTCGTATTCCACGGCCAGTTCCACATTGCGGAAACTGTTCATGTTCTTCAGTTCCACGATCGGAGTCGCCGTGCGGCTTCCGTCGGCGTTATGAATGTGGAGGTTCACATTCGCGTCGCAACGCAGACTGCCTTCCTGCATGTTGCAGTCGGAGACGCCAATGAAGAGCAACAGCGACCTCAGATCTTCCAGATAGCGTCGAGCCTCCGATGCAGTTCGCATATCCGGTTCGCTGACAATCTCCAGCAGCGGTGTGCCAGTGCGGTTCAGGTCCACTCGACTTTCCGCCCCGCGGCCCGATTCGTCATGCACATTTTTGCCCGCATCTTCCTCCAGATGAGCACGAGTGATTCGAATGCGCCGCGGCGACTGTTCGGGATCATCGTTCGCAATTTCCAGCCAGCCTTTGGAGCTGAACGGAAGGTCGTACTGACTGATTTGATAGGCTTTCGGCAGGTCCGGATAGTAGTATTGCTTGCGGTCCCATTTGGTGAAGCGAGCAATTTCGCAATGCAGGGCCAAGGCCGTTTTCAGCGACAAATCAAAGGCTTCACGATTCATCACAGGCAACGCGCCCGGCAGGCCCAGACAAACCGGACAGGTCTGAGTGTTGGGTTCATCCGGACGAAAAGCCGTCGAACAGCCACAGAACAATTTCGAGTGTGTGCGAAGCTGAACGTGAACTTCAAGCCCGATAACGACGGTATAATCAGCGCTGGCCATAGTGAAAAATCAAAAAGCTGGGACCAGGAAAGTTGGAATGTCGCCAGAAGTGTAATCACCGTCGACGATCGCGAGTAGTCTGCGTCGCCAGGAACCATCTCGCGACGTCGTTCTCCGTCTTGTGTCACAAAAAGTCGCCGCCGATGACGTTTTGACGGCGGACGCAAAGGATGCGAGGATCGAATACAACGCGATGGCTGGCCCGCTCTAGTGCAGTTGCAGCCACGCTGGACGGCTCAATGCCTTCATCATCCCAAAAGACGCCGTGTTCCGAACCTGCCGCTGGCCGGCTGAAATGAAGTAGGGTCAGTGGAGCGCAACGCACCACCTGCCGGTATTTGGATCGCGTTTCCAGTTCGCCTCCGAACGACTTCAGTGAAGTGAAGTGAAGTGAAGTGAAAATTGGGAGAGCAGAGTGCTTGCTGTTCCTGGCCGTCATCCGCCTACAGCAAACCATTGGCACCTTGCGACGGCCTATGCGATGATTTCGTGGGCCACGTTTCCGAACACGTCGGTCAGACGGAAGTCGCGGCCGGAGTAACGGAAGGTCAGCTCTTCGTGGTTGATGCCCAACAGATGCAGGATCGTGGCGTGCAGATCATGCACGCTCATGCGATTCTCGACAGCTTTGATGCCCAGTTCGTCGGTGGCTCCAAACGTCATGCCGCCTTTGATACCGCCACCAGCCAGCCACATGCTGAATCCGGTAGCATGATGATTGCGACCCTTGTCGCCCTGAGCGGTTGGCGTTCGTCCGAACTCCCCACCCCACACGATCAGCGTGTCGTCGAACAGTCCGCGTGACTTCAGGTCATGAATCAGGGCCGCAATTGGCTGATCGCTTTTCAGAGCGTCGCGTTGATGATCCATGATATCGCCATGAGCGTCCCACGGCTGGCCGCTTCCGTAAAACAACTGCACCATCCGCACGCCGCGTTCAATCAGACGACGAGCGATCAGGCAGCCGTCCGCGAATTCGCCTTTGCCGTAGCCCTTTCGAGTGGTCTCTGTTTCGCGGCTGATATCGAAAGCTTCCTGAGCTTCCGACTGCATACGGTACGCAATCTCGAGTGACTGAATGCGAGCTTCCAACTGCGTGTCCTGAGGACGCCGGTTAAGGTGCATCTGATTCATTTCCTGCATCAGATCGAGCAACCGTCGCTGCGAAGGCGATGAGACAGCCGTATTTTGCAGATGCCCAATGACTTTCGCGGGATCAACCTCAGCATTGTTGACGTGAGTGCCCTGGTAAATTCCAGGCAGAAAACTATTGGACCACAAAGCAGGACCGACCACCGGCTTGCCCGGACACAGCACGACAAATCCCGGCAGATTCTGGTTCTCGGTGCCCAGTCCATAGGTCAGCCACGAACCCAGAGACGGACGGATCGGCTGCTGATTGCCGGAGTTCATCATGAACAGGCCGGGTTCATGATTCGGAGTGCTCGTGTACATCGAACGCACGACACAAATATCGTCAATGCATTCGCCAACGTGCGGATACAGTTCGCTGACTTCAATGCCACTCTGCCCCATCGGCTTGAAAGAGAACGGTGACGGCATAAAGTTTCCGCCCGGGCCCGGCTTGCCAGCCTGCACTTTCAACTGCGGCTTGGGATCAAAGGTGTCAACGTGCGACGGTCCTCCATTCATAAACAGGAAGATCACATGTTTTGCTTTGGGGGTGAAGTGGGACGGCTTCGGCAACAACGGATTTGTCGACGGTTGTTGTTCGCCCGCACAAACGCCGGCAAGTCCCAGCATCCCAAAGCCTGCGGCCGTGCGAGTCAGCATGTCGCGACGGGATGCAAACTGTGAATACGGCAAAGTTGGGTGATTGTTCATGGGTGTCTCTGTCATGTAAAAAAACGGTGACGAGCAAACTGTTCGCATTTCCTCGGGGCGAGAGCCTTTGGCCCGTAAAAGACGCAGTCGCTAATCGATGTAGGCAAATTCGTTCGTGCCCAGCATCGCCAGGCAGAACTGTTCCAATGGAGTGAGTACATCACCTTCTTCCGGAACGGCACTGTCGAGAAACACGACAGCTGCAGTTCTTTCATCGTTGTCCGGCGATCTCCCATACAACAGAGCGAAACACCGATCGATCTGTCGAATATCTGTTGGCTCTTCTGTGTTGAGTCTCGCGGCGAGCGACTTCGCCTGCGAGACCATAAATTCACTGTTCAATACAAACAACTGCTGCAGAGGAACCGTGGTGACAGAGCGTTCTCCGGCGGTAATATTCGGGTCAGGAAAGTCGAACAGTCGCAGTAGATCATCCAGTCTGTGCCGACTGATGTAACCGTACAAAGTTCTGCGACGATGTCCGCCATTGAGTTCAGACGACGAGCCGCCAGTGCTGCGATCCAGTTGACCAGAAACGGCCAGCACGGCATCTCGCCAGGGTTCAACTTCAAGACGGCGACGATTCATGCGCCACAGCATTCGATTCTCCGGATCGTTTTCCGGATAGGCCGCATCGCCAGTACTGTTCTGCTGCCATGTGGCCGACAGTAAAATCTGGCGATGCAACTGCTTGAGTGACCAGCCGGATTCCATAAAAGTCACGGCCAGATAGTCGAGCAGTTCCGGATGACTGGGTCGTTCCCCAAGCTGTCCGAAGTTGCTGAGCGTCCGCACGAGTCCCGTCCCAAAATGACTGGCCCAGACACGGTTCACCATCACTCGTGCGGTCAGCGGGTTGCGGGTGGATGCAATCGCATCGGCCAGTTCGCGACGTCCGCTGCCCGTCGTTTCGAACACTTTCCGTTCGCCCGAAGTGTAGATGGCGGCGAAGCTGCGTGGTGCTGTTTCGCCCTTCTTTTTTGGATCGCCCGCCAGATAGATTTTCACATCGCGAGCTGTTCCTTCAGCCAGGGCATGAGCCATCGGAATCTTGATGGCCCCTGCGGCTTCGTTGAGATGCACCAGTTGTCGTTTCTGGCCCGCCAGAGCGGCGGCAGAATCACCTTCCAGCAGCGGTTCAATCTGATCGGGAGCGATTCCCAGGACTCCACGATCATCAAACAATTCCGAAAGGAATGTAGCATCGGCCTCGAGTCTTCCTCGTTCCTCGGCGGAAAGCTCTTCCAGCGTGGGCTGGCTGCTATTCTCTGCAATCGCACCGGTCGCGGTGGAATACAAAAGTCGAGCGTTCGACAGTACGGCATGGTCGCTGCTGATGGTGTTTTCGGTGTCGGAAATCTGTGCGCCGGTTGCCACGATTGTCAGTGACCGCGCGTCCGCAGGGATGGCCACATCAAACGAAGCGAAATTCCCATCCGCTTCGATTGCTGGCGGCATCGTTCCTGCAAACGAGTACACGGCATCGTTCTCCTGAATGGAGGCCGCTTTGCCGTCCAGATACGCGCCCAGGATCGCATCGAACTCGCTGGGCTTGTCATGCGGCTTTGACACGATCACAGCGATGTGAATACTGCCTCCGCTGCCAAAGGAATCATCATTGATTCCGGCGCGGTCGATACGCAGAGTCATGGATTCCGAAGCAGGCAGCAATCCGGCCCGACGGATCTCATTCAGATCGAAGGTAATCAGGGAGTTCGCATGCATCCCAAATCCCTGTTCCGTGCGACCGATGGAACTACTGCACCCAGCACCCTCTGTACGGATACCTCCTTCGCTCGACCAGCCATCGTTCGTCACAGACCCGTGTTGGCGTGAATCACTGCCGATGGAATCAAAATCGAAACGCACTCCCGCAGCGATCTCCGCAGTTCCGCCCCAGCCCTGCAGCACACGATCAACACCCAGGCTTCCAGACGAGGCGGTGGAAAGAAACGGATCTGTCGTTAATGCAGATGTCAGCAGCGAACCCTTTTTGTCATCGAACAGGTTTCCCAGCGGAATGGTGCCAGGTTCGACCGTTGTGCGATCCGCTGCCGCCACAAAGGCGTAGTTGTCGCCGAAACGTTGACGTAGAGATTCTCGTTGAGCCAGGATCGACTGGGCTCGCTGCAGCAGCTGGGCACCAATCTCTGCACTGCGTTTCGACTGTTCTTCCGGGCTGGTTGTGGCGGCCTTCTGCGCGTCGCGGAACGCACGCCATTCTGAAAGATAGCTGCGATCAGTGCCGACCGCTCCGGAGCCCGGTTCCTCCGCCAGCCACGCAGTCCAGCGTTCCAGCAGGTCTCGCTTGAGTTCCTTCTCGTTTGCGACATCCTCGATCTTTTTCTTCCGATCCTGAGCCCCCGAGTGCAGCACTTGCGAAGCGGCCTGAAGATAACGAGGAATCTGCGGCATGAGCTTCAATCTGGCGGCCGGCGCATGAGTTGCCTGAAAAGTGTCGATCTCCAGCTGTTGTTCCTGAACGGCCAGATCGGCCTGTTGACGGGCGGCCACAACTTCCTGAGCGACGGCCGGCATTTCGCGGTAGTCTGAACTCGCGAAGATCCCGGCCAGTCCATAGTAATCGGCCATGGAGACAGGATCGTACTTGTGGTCGTGACAACGCGCACACGAGACCGTCAGCGCCTGAGTTCCTCGCATCAGTGTATCGATGCGATCGTCCCATTCATCGGCCTGCGCCTTTTCCTGTTCGCCGTTGTCCTGATAGTAGACAGGACCCAGTGCAAACAGTCCCAATGCCGCGCGGTGACGGTGCGGTTCGGGACCATCCAGCAGATCACCGGCGATCTGCAGGCGAAGAAACTGATCGTACGGCAGATCGTCATTGATCGCCTGCACGACCCAGTCGCGATAAAGATATCCCTGAGGATACATGCGGGCCTGAAATGTGTGAGCCTGGTCTTCCGCAAAACGTGCCAGGTCCAGCCAGTAGCGGCCCCAGCGTTCTCCATAGTGTGGCGAGGCAAGCAGATCGTCGACGACTTTGTTAAAAGCCGATTCCGAAGGATCGTTCACGAATGCTTCGACGATCGCCGGCTCGGGCGGTAGTCCGATTAGATCGAAGTAAGCGCGGCGGATGAGAGTCCTGCGGTCGGCTGCTGTCGTCGGCTTCATGCTCCGACCTTCCAGCGCATGCAGGATGAAGCGATCAATATCGTTCTTTGGCCAGGCAGAATCATTCACGGCAGGAATGTTCGGTCGCGTCGGATGTTGGAACGCCCAGAAGTCCAGCCCCGCAGCATAGTCAACACCCGCGGCTTTCTTTCCGGCTGATTCCGTGCGCGGATCCGGCGCGCCCATGGCAATCCATTTTTCGAAGTCTCCAATGACGGCATCCGGAAGACGGCCTTTCGGAGGCATCTCGGACGTTTCGTATCGCAGCGCTTTCAGCAAGAGACTCTCATCAGGTTTCCCCGGCACGATGGCCGCTCCGGAATCACCTCCCGATAGAATCGTGTCTCGCAGATCGACTCGCAGTCCGCCCTTGGGCGAAGTCGTGTCGCCCGAATGGCATTCGTAACAATGGGCAATCAGAACCGGGCGAATTTTGGCTTCGAAGAAGTCTGTCTGTTCGGCTGTCAGTTCCTCCTCTGCCCGCACATGCGGTGCATTCCGCTGCGATGCCCACAGAAGCGAGCAAAACAGCAGCATTCGAAACGACAGCGAATCGCTGTATAACGTGACAGACATTTAAGGGTTTGCCGGAGGAAGGAAAGTTGCAGAGGCAAAAAAGGAGGGATTCAATTCTGGCGTTCCGCAGCGATTTCTCAGGCCGCGGAGTTCAGAATCTGAATTCTGCAGGCATTGCGCATGGCGAGCAAGCTCAGACATGGTTTCAAAACGCAAAAATACTGTTCCGAGTGTGGCTCGGCATCATCATGAGTTCAAGAATGACCTGCGGTGCGAGTACCGCTACACTGGGCACATGGCGGTTTTTATGAGGGAAGACATAGAGCGATGCAGGCCGACGGCGCGGCCTGTCTACGTAGCTTCGCTGCTCCGCTGGCGAACGACTGGGGTTGTTTGAGATGCGACATCATCATGAAAATTGCACCGTGAGAATCCAACGTAGCCCCGGCGCCTTGATGAACATGTTGCGCGTCATGTTTCTGACTGCGTGCCTGATATCACCGATTGCGCACGCGTCTTCCGCAGCTCAACCGACGTTCAATCCAACAGCGGACGCCGATACAGAATCCGAAAAAGAAGTGCAGGCTCGAACGATCTACGAGCGATTTCTCAAACAGCTGCTGCGCGAACCGAAGCCCGGGACAGCGCTCGATCGAGTTTTCACGTTTCATCTCGAACGAGGCTCCTTGTCGCAGTTTGCGAATTCTCTTCAAGCCGCGGCATTGGGGGACAACGACAGCGACACGAGTGCTTCGTGGCTACTGCTCGGTCTGATCGAACAGCGTCGCGGCGATCATCTGGCTGCGGTCTCAGCGTTGTCTCAGGCCGAACAAGAACGAACCCTGGATTTTCAGGCAACCTGGCAGCTCGGACGCAGTCTGGCTTCGCTCGGCCGCTTCCCGGAGGCTGCGCAGGCATTGGAACGTGCGATTGAGCGGTCATCAAACAAAGCCGAATTGCTGCCGGTCTATCAGGAACTGCATCGCGCGTTTCGTCGCGGTCGACAGCCGGAGAAGGCGCGCGAAGTGTTGACGCGAATGGAACAGCTATTCGCCGATGATTTACGAGTCAAAGAACAAATCGCAATCGGCCTGAGTGACGACGGCGATTTCGAGGCGGCTTTGCAGCGATACAGACAACTCGCCACCTTGCATCGCGATCCTCATCAGGCGACGCAATTTTCGTTCGCCGCGGCGCAGTTGAAAGCGCGCCTGGGAAGAACCGACGAGGCCATCCAGGATCTCGAACAGCAAATGGAGACACTTAATCCCGAAAGCTGGCTGTATCGAGAAGCACGCAGACGCATCGAAGACATCCTCCGCCAATCGTCGGACCCGCTCGCATTGGTAACTTACTACGAACGATGGATCGCAATTCATCCGGAAGATATCGATGGCATGATTCGCGCCGCGAAAGCACTTGCATCCAATGGTCGTGCTCCAGAAGCGTTGCAGTTGTACACGAAAGCTCTCGATCGCGCACCGTCCAGTGTCAAGCTCCGGAAGGCGTACATCGACCAGTTGATCAGCGATGAAAAATATCAGCAGGCGGTCACGCAGTACGAACGGTTGTATTCTTACCAGTCCGATAACGCTGACATCCTTGAAGCGTGGGGCCAGCTGTATCTGCAGCTGCCTGATTTACCCCAGAACGCTCGCAGGTCCAAAGCCGCCGAGGTGTGGCAATTGATGCTGAAGGACTCGCCTGAAGATGTGCTCAAGGTCGCTCATGTGGCGGCGTTAATGCATCGAGCCGGCTTGAATGAGGAATCGTTGTTGCTCTATCAGCGGGCGATGGAACTGGCTCCGAATGATCCGCAGCATCGAGCGGACGCAGGCGATCTGCTGTGGGCTTTGAATCGTCAGGACGAAGCGAACGTTGTCTGGACTTCCATTGCGGACGGTTCACGTCGTTCGACGGAGAATCTGATTCGCCTGTCGGAAGTTCTCGAGCGATCGGGTCAGCATGAGAAGTCTCTGGCAGCAATGATTGAAGCCTGTTCGCTGACGCCGGAACTGACCGATCGGATTGGATTGGCTCGCCGCCTGCGTGAGACGTCCGTTGCAAAGGCTTTGGAGCAGCTGTCACTGGCAGATTCAATGACGGAATCTGAAGAAGAACGTGCACTGGTGTTCGAGGAACGTTTGGCCTGCCTAAAGGCTGGCAATCTGCTGGATAAGGCGATTGCGGATTTGAGCGTCGAGTCGCAGATCGATGTTGCGGATCCCGCGGCAAACATCAAAGTCCCGCTGTCCGAACAGCCTGTGCCGCAGCTGCTCACGCTGGCCATGTACGCTGAGGCAGATCAGCAATATTCTGTTGCCACGAAGGCCATCGAAAAGGCGGCCGAGCTTGAGCCCGAAGCGGCACGTATCTGGACCGTTGCCGCACAGCTTTACGAAACAACGGGCCGCAGTGCCGATGCCATCTCTGCCCATCGACGACTCATTGCCCTGGATCGCAGGACCGTCAATGAGTCTCTGAAGAAGATTGCAGAACTGGAACAACGACTGGGACACCTCGCCGCCGCGCAACAGGCCGGACGTGAACTGGTGGCCGCGAACCCTGACAATATGGACCACCTGCAGTTCTACGCGGAACTCTGTTTTGAACTTGGCAAGAAAGAAGAAGGCCTCACAAGTCTGCGCCGAATGGTGCGTGCAAGTTCTTCAGATGGTAGTACGCTGCTGAAGCTTGGACATGAACTGGCGAATCATGGAGATCCTGCTGAGGCCATCGAAATTTATTGGCGTGCGCTCGATGTCACAACGGACATCGAGACGCAGACGACCGTCGCGTCGTCGCTCGCGGCATTGCATCTGAAGATACACCAGTTTGATCGTCTGATTCAACGACTTGAGGAACGCGCTAGAGATCTCGGCAAACGCCGCGGGGCGATCCTGGCACTCGCGACGGCATTTCAGACCGCGGGAGATCTGGTGTCTGCAAGGTCTCATCTGGAATCCATCGTCGACGCAGAGCCACAGGAAGAATTTGTACTAACGCTGCTGTCTCGCATCTGCGAAGAAGAAGGCGATCTGCAGGCAGCGGGCGAGTATGTGCGTCGCATGGAAGAGACCTGGCCTTCTCAGTCTAATCGACTTCGTCTGACCAGTTTGCTCGTCAAGAGCGGCGAGCTTCGTGAAGCCGACTCTCTTTGGCAGCAGTTGCAGCAATCCCCCGTTCGGCCACATGAACTGATTCACCTGATCGATCAGGCTCTTGTTGCGCAAAATCTGGAATCCGCGCGAGCGATGAGCCGGCTGGTCGTGCAGTCTGACGCGAAGAACTGGGAAGCGATGGCTCGGCTGGTGATAGTGGAATGGGTTGATGGTAACGTCGAAGAATCCGTGCGAATGGCGCGCGAGTTGACAGAACTGAATCTGGCTTCGGACGCTCCGTCGGCATCGGAAACATGGAACCGTCAACAGCCGACTTTCAAATTTTCACCAGGTGATTCATTGCCGAATCCCATTGTCGCGAGATGGGAACGAACTGGCCAATGGATTGATGTTCTTCAGCCGGAAGGTGATGACAGTTCTGTCCTGCTGAAGAAGACTTTGCAGAAAGTTTCCGAGCTGAGTTCCAACGGCCTGCTCGGAGATTTCGGCGAGGCGCGGATACTTTGCCGATGTGTGGTGTGGGTCCATGCGAAGCGTCTGAACCGCGAGTCGGAATTCTTTGATGAACTAAAAGCCGGTTTGCAGGACGGTCACGAGTCAGCGTCGGATTTCGTCATGTTTCAGGCACTGCGCAATAAGCAATCTCCCGATGCGGCGATGCGGCGCAATATGATGGAGGCCGCTCGTGAACTGGCTCAGTCGCAGACCGTTTCGTTGCAGGCGTTGTATCTTTACATCGCGCGACTTTGCATGGAGGAGGACTGGACGAATCCGCCCAGCAGCCACTTTGGTGAAGTGACCGAAGTGCAGCTTATGGAGTTGATCCGAAGTTACGAAGCGGTCTTGGCCAGTCATCCGGAATGGACGGTGCCTGAGTCCTCGTATTCACTATTAAGCGGACAGCCGGATCCGCAGGTGATTGTGAAAGCGGCGCGGGCCACGGGGCAGATGCAGCAGGCAGAAACATTGTGTGAGCGGCTGCTTAGCGAAAATAGTTCAGAGCAGCAGGTCTATGCGGGCCTTTGGCTTTCGCTCGAGATGGAACGTAGCTCCGTCGAGGAGACTTTAACCCAGCTGGAAAGGGTCATTGCTCTTTCTAACCATGCTCATCAGCCGAACAAGCTCTCCTTGTCCGCGTCGACTTTCATTTCCGTCGTTCAGGCTCTGGCATTGAAAGCTCAGGAACGCGAGGATGAGCAGTCACTAGTGAAGATACTGGACTGGTGGCTCAAGCATCAGCAGAACATCTCCGGCACAGGCAGCCCGGTGGAAATGAGATCTGCAGTTTCGATGGCGTCGCAGATCCAGATCGAAGCGAATGCGTTGTCGGGAAAACTTATACAAAGTGCAACTCCCGATGCGTTCGCTCGCGGCCGAATCCAGTCGACGATGTCAGCCGCAAATGCTCTGCGAATCGACCATGTGATGTCACGTCCCGAGATTGCTTTCTGGGAAACGCTGGCGCGACACGCTGTCGTTCAGAAATCAACTTCATCATTGAATGAATGGGCCAGAACTCGCCTGGAATCAGCCGGCAATGAACAAAAGCTGACGTTACAGCTGGCTCTCGCCGCAATGGCGTGGGAGCTGGAATCGCAGCAGGATGTGACACCTCACATGGACGCGGCCGCAGCCTTCCGACCCACCGACATGCGTTTGAAGTTGTCGCTCACCGAACTCTATGAAGAGCAGGGACGATACGAAGACGCACTGGAAACGCTGGATGATGCGATCGGACACGATTCGTCGCTTGTGAAGGCTCGTGAAATCGCTGCGCTGGCATTTTCTGCGAAGGTCAGGAACGAGCAGCGCGCTCAGTTGGCCGGCCAGCGTCTGGTCGGACTGCAACTGACTCTTCAGGAAAGTCAGTTCGTTGCGAAATGCCTGCAGGAGATGACCATGATGGAACTGGCCGCCGAGATAAATTCACGCTCGGAGGTGCATCTGGTTACTGCAACGCCCGCGTCTTCTGCTGCGACCTCGCCCAGTGCAGTCATGGAAACTTACGTTCAACAGGGAAACACTTCGGCAGCGGTACAAATTGCAGTGCAGCTGATTCGACGCACACAGGGCGGCGGCACTCCCTGGAGAAATACTCAACATGGAACTCCTGCACAGATTCGTGAACGTGCCTTCAAAATTCTGAAGCAGTCGGGCGAACTGGACCAGATGATTGCTCGTGAGAAAGCTCAGCTCGACAAGTCGCCGCATTCACGCATCCTGATGCAGAAGCTGATCGAATATCTGACCGCGGCTGGTCGAGATGAAGAAGTGGCAAAGATCCGTGAGCAAATGATTTCAGGGATGAAAGGGAACTCCACCGACACTCTGCGTGAACTGGCGCAGCAACAACGGCTGGCTGGAAACACTTCGAAAGCGTGCGACACGTGGCTGCGAATTATCGAAAGTGACCCCGTCGCGTTCTGGGATCACGCTCCGACTGTCGAGGCGTTGATGGCAGATGCCGGGCGATTGTCGGATCTGACAAAGGCGATCCTTCAGAGTGAAAAAGTGCCCCCACAGAAATACGTTGGAAGTTCCGATCTTTATCCGCTACTTTCGCGGCTGACGAATGACGTCACGCTCTCTCCGGATGCAGCGATTCTGATGGAATTCATCGTGCAGCAGCATCCGGAAGACATCGTCGATGCGATCAGCAGCATCCAAAGCAAGACGACGTGGCAGTCACCGGAAATGTTTCGGATCCTGATTTCCATCTACGCTCCCGAAACCGCACCACAGATTGCCGCCGGGCGATACATCTGGCCTCAGAACTACGAATCCAACTCGGCTCGGCAGGGAGATAAACCGGTCGTTAATCTGCAATTGCTGAACAGCCTTCTGGACTCTGACGTTCGACGAACTCAACTGCAGCAAGCCTCTTTAAACAGCGAGAAAGCGAACCCCGAATGTCCCACGCACGTTCTGCTGCGTTTGATTCTGGCGTCACGTAAAGAGCACGCGCATGCCGAAGTTCAGCAGCTTGTTTCTGCCATCACAACCGACCCAGACAAGTGTCTGCCCGAACCGCTGGCGTATGAGCTGGCAGTGTTGATGGCAACCGGCGATGCGTCGATCAAGAGACAGGCGATCACGCTGCTGGAAGCCAGTCTGAACGACGTGCGTGTTAGCCAGATGCATCTCGGATCGCCGGCGCTGGTGTTGATTACGGACTTGTACGTGGAGACTCAGCAGGAGAATTCTGGACGCGAGTTTCTGGTTTCTATGGAACCCCTGTTGGCTGTTAATGGGAACAAGCAGAAGACTCAGGATGAAGACGAGAAAGTCCGGTTCATCGGAGTGCGCTTGGCGAGTAGTGCAGCGCTGTCCAAACTTGGAGAATCAATTGCCGCATGGAATTTGCTGAATGACATTACAGAGGCCGACTGTGCGTGGTATCTGGAAAGCGTTCGCCCACTGGGCTACACGTTTATGAATCGCGCGTGGGTGAAGAGCCATTCTGCGGACGCGCTACGAACTGAGATCGCGAGCCGCATCACACCCGGTGTTTTGGCCGACCGATTGAATTCTTTAGCAAGCGAACAAGCCAATGTGGAACTTCCAGACATCCGCTTGTTTCTGTCCTGCGAAATGCAAGATGTCGAGAACGATAAAAACGCCCTCAGAGTTCTCACGTGCCCGCTTCTGGAAGCGGTAAAAGACGGTTCAGCTGGCTCGTACAGTCCATCGGTGATGCAGGAACTGAGCGACGCCGTGGTGAAGTCGCTGATGACATCAAATGGGAACCGTTCGACCACAATTCTGGGAATGTCGGTAATGCTTGAACACGGCAACGGACGGTTTGAGACCCCTGTTGCGGCAGAACTGGACGCGTTTCTGGTCAAGCCATTAGCCGACGGTGAAAAGAGTGCCGGAGACGTCACTGGCAGCGATCTTCTAAAGCGTCAGTATGAACTCCACAGCGAACTAGGATTCGCCTGTGTCGCCGCGGCGCTCGCGCCGGAAAAGGACAACGTCAAACTGGCCGAACGAATGTTTGATCGTGCGACTTCAGCAGCACGTGCCCTGGCCAACGAGTTTCCGGAAGATCGCTCGTACGAATCTTCGATATGGACACTTCGCGCCGGATTCCTTTCCGCTGCCAGTGATCCGGAAGCCGCCGCGATCTCTCGAAAGCAGGCCATGGAAACTCGTGAGAAATAATGTTCCTCGGAACGGCAGATTCAGAAGACAGGTCACGGAATGATATAGACCCCGGCGACTGTGGCAGCGGCCTGAGCAGCAATCGCCTTGACCGTTGGGCGCGGCAAGTAAGCGTCAGTGCCGAACTCCGAGCACGTTGGACAGTCGGGGAGAGCGTTCACGCATTTGTGAGGAGAATTTGACGCCGTCAGGTATGGCAGCAATGGAATTCTAGTGGCGAAGTGCACAATGGAAGTGGCTTCGGTGAGCAGTCCATTCGAATCGCCGCACCGTTCCATATTGGGGTCTTCGAAATACAGCGGCTGATAGCGAATCTGGTATGTGTTTCGTGAAGGATGTGAACGCTCCCATGGAGCGGGAACAAAATGATGTTCCAGCGGAGCGGCACTGTTCGACGAGTCCTGAAACTCTTCAGGAGTCGGCAGTGGCTCGCCTGTGTCGGACAGATTCGTAAGTGATGTCGAAAGAGTAATTTCAGACATTGATCGACGAGGGGCACGCTCGGTTGGTTCGGCGTTTGCTTTTGAGTCGGCGACGGCGACAGACGATTGTTGGCTGTCCGACGGCGGCACGGTGGCTTCGTCAGCCGGGATCGCATCGTTGACCTGGATTACCGTCGAAGCTGCAAACAGAAATTCAAATGCAGCACCATCCGACGGTTCGAAGGCGTCATCACAGGACATCGGAACATAGTCCAGAAAGTGATACACACGCCTCATCGGGTCTGTATTTTCTGAACGCGCTCCCGCTCCGGGACGTTGCGATTCCACATCAGACTGTGGCAAAACGGCAACATGTTCGTTGCTGCACTTTGACGACTCCGCCTCAGCATCCGCCCGGATCAGCAAAGTTGACTCGTCCGAATCGCAAAGATCGACACAGGGCAAATTGATGTCATGTTGTTCAGTTACAGCCGCTGGCAGGTTTTCCGCAACAGGCAACGACGCAGATTCGACATCTGCGGGAACGGTCTGAACGATCGCCAGGCTGGCGTTTTGCCCGGACACTGGATTCAAGGACGTGAAAACGACGCAGAGTAATCCGCTGAATCGCACAAAACTGCTCGAAAATGCAACGTGCATGGACAACTCCGTTTCTCCGTGAGGCGCATGAATCGGCCTTAGTGAGTTCATCGGCTGTGTCCGAAATGCAACCTGAGCATTGAGGAAATAATCGATATCCTCCACGCAATGCGGAAAATCGGTACATTGACGTAACATTGCCGGGCACGTCGAATGTCGTCGTGCCCGCAGAAAGGCACGGGAGTTGCCTCACCACGAAGGTGGAAACCTGTCTTCGCGCTTGCGTCCAGTTGGTGTGGTTTTAAACAATCATCCCTGCAGCGGTCGACGGGACCTCACTTTCGCCTCCATCAGTTTCGCGGACTACACGATGAGTCTTCAGGATACCCTCGAACAGCTTCGCCAGAAGATCGCCGGATGGATGAACCGGCAGCATCGACTTCGGCAAAGGCGATTGCGAGTCGTGCGACTGGAAGACAGAAGGCTCCCGGACGCCAGTTTCGCGATCATCGGTGATGCTCTGACACTGCAGGGCTTTGACGGGGCGAGCGAAGCTGTTGATGTGTCCTTTGATGCGGCCGCAGACCAGTTTCATTTTGAGTTGTCGTCCGGAAACTGGTCGGCTCAGGATTCCACACCGCTGGATCCTGCCGTGGGAATTCATGGAAACGTACTGACCATTTCTTTGTCAGGTCTAAGTTCACTTCAGATTCAGGGTACGCCCGATCTGAAGCAGGTTACTGATTCGGGAGATGCCTTCACTGTCCATCAGCTGACCATCACAGGTAACGCAGCAGTTACGCTGGATCAGGCGAACGATTTTGATCATGTGAACATCGAAAGCCTCAGCCTGACTCTACACGACTCTGATGATCTGCAGCTGGAACAACTGGATATCTCCGGCGATCTGAATTTGTCCGTTGCCGATTCCGTCACCAGCAGCGCGGACGCGTTTCTGCATGTACACGGTCACACTGAAATCCATTCAGGTTCAGTCGCTCTCGAAAGTGCGCATTTTACAACACTTTCATTCGAGTCATCCGGGGACGTTTCCATTGAGCAGAACGGCGATCTGGAGCTGTCCGGTTCTATTGCGGCTCGGTCGCTGGATCTGGATGTTGACGGCACGCTCAGCAATGCGACAGGAACGAGTCTGGATGTTGAACAGCATACCGTCCTTGAAGCAGACTCGATTTCGCTGGGGCATCATGACAGCGACCAGATTCATCTCAACAGTATGACGTTTCATTCGTCCGGAGATGTCTTCCTCTCCAACGGCGATGATCTGCAGTTTGCAGGTTCCAGCAACGCCGAAAGCCTGACCATCATTTCGACCGGCGAACTGAGTGATGAGCTGGCCGCTTCGATTGATGTAACCGGACATATGGATCTGACAGCAGACAGCATTACGCTGAGCTCCGGTGCTTTTCGCGCGGCCGACGTTGATTTTCATGTGGATGGAACAGTGCGGTTGCTGTCCGATTCTGGAATGGAACTGGGTCAGTCCGATGAAAATGGTGCCATAGTCTTTCACGAGGGAACTCTGAACGGTTCAGGCACAATCCAGCACGATCTGTTAATGAGTGGCGATGGAACAAAGCTGGCGGGAACTCTGGAAATTGATGGAAATCTGACGATCGGTGCCGGAAGTGTGCTGTCGCCGGGCAACAGTCCGGGGATTATCACCAGCGGCAACCTCACACTGGCAAGCAACTCTACACTCATCGTAGAAATTGATGACGACAACGCAGGCGGCAATCCGGGCGGCGTAGCTGGGGTCGACTACGACCAGATATCCGTTACCGGCACTGTCACGATTGGGACCAATGTCACTTTGAATCTGCAGGATCTGGGCTCCACGGCAGCGCAGTTTCGTGACACTTACACAATCATTGCCAACAACGGAACGGCCGACGCAGTCAGCGGAACGTTTGCAGGCCTGGGCAATGGGGCGATCGTTACCGCAACTGGCGGGCTGCAGTACCGGATCTTTTACAACGGCGGAGACGGCAACGATGTCGTGCTCATTGGCCGTCCCACGACGTTGTCGAATGTTTTTGTTTCGACAGCATTTTCCGGAATGGCGGCCGGCACATTCATCGCGGATGTGGATTTTCTGTCCGCAGGATCTCAGTCCGGAGTTTACGGGATTGATGCACATGCCACAGTTGCAGAAGGGATTTCTGCTGTCGATGCTAACGGCGTGATTCATGTCGATCAGGGCACGTACCTTCACACGGGAACTCTGCTGATCAACAAGTCTGTCACGATTGACGGGCAGGGAATGGGACTGACGCGACTTCAGAAAGTCGGCGCACCCACAGGCAACTTTGATGAAGCGATTCGGATCACCGCCAATGACGTCACGATCAGTGATGTGCAACTGGGCTGGCAGATTCATAACACAACAGACTATCAGGGCTATGTTATTGTCACGACTGCGGACAATACGACCATCAGTCGAGTCCTCTTTGGCAGCAATGCCACCGGTGAAGGATACCGCAGTGCGGTCGTGTTCGAAGGCACAGCCGGCAACGGCGCCGACGGGCTGGAAATCTCTGATTCCGTTTTTGAAGGACGCTGGGGACGCGCGGCGATTCGAGATGGAGATGCAGGCAGCGGGACCGGGTTCCTGATCACTCGAAATGAATTCCGCGAGGATCATTTTCGTTGGGGACCGATCGCGATTGGTCCTCAGGATTCCGCTGGAAATCCGAACAATTTCGCGTTCAGCGGTGAGATCTCTTTTAACTACTTTGGCAACGGGCTGGATACCGTCGATTTCCAGTCGTTGGGCAATCAAAACTACACTCTGACGATTAGCAATGCAGGATTAACCTCCGCTGGTTTGAAGATTCTTCACAACACGTTTGACTGGAATGATTCGACTGAAACGAATGTGAATGGTGTGTATGCGCAGCCGGCCGGGGTGTATATCACTCCGTCGCTCACCGCGAACACAGATCAGATTTTGATCCAGGACAACATCTTCAATAACTTCGCCTACGCCGGGGCTCAGCCAGGAACAACCGATCCGTTGTGGCGGCCCACGAGCGGTGTCTTTAACGGCGCTCTGGAGTTTGATGGCGCAGACGACTTTGGTGTCTGGCAGAGTCCTCTGTTTGACGTCGGCACTGCGGGAACTTTGAACTTCTGGGTGCAGATGCACGACACGACTCGCCGCAATCAGTTCTTCGAAGGACCGGGGAATGCCGGCTTCGAAATGCAGTATCGCAGTACCAGCGGAGGACAGGTTTACGGTCGCACGACCACAGTTGGCGGTGACAATGTCATCCGATCCGGTAACGATGCGGCGACGCTGCTAAGTGGTGCACCGAACTGGCACAACATTCAGTACACGTGGGATTTTAACGCCACCAATGCCGTTGGAAAAATGCGGATCTATGTGGACGGCACTGAATCCGGCTACCTGACAAATCTGACACCCAATGATCTCACGTGGGCCTCGGTCGTCAGCACCGTCAATGGTTTGATGAACATTGGCAGAGACCCGGGGGATCCATCGCGTTACTTCGATGGACTGATGGACGATGTGGGCTGGTTCAGCTCCGCACTGAACACCGCCGACAGGAATGTAATTCGGACCAATGGTGTCGATACGCTGGCCACCGACGCGCGTCTGGTCGCACACTGGAATTTTGACCAGACTTCCGGCGATGTTGCCATCGACAATAAGAATGGCATTCCGATGTTTCTGTCCACGAATGGAGTCGTGCCCACGGAGTTTGGTGCCGTGTTCCGTCCGGGCCAGGGACAGTTCGGAGGAGCTCTGGAATTTGACGGCGTCGACGATTTCGCAACGTTTCGCGATCCTTCGTTCGATGTCGGCACAAAAGGGTCGTTGAATTTTTGGGTGCAGATGCAGGACACGACTCGCCGTAATCAGTTCTTTGAAGGACCTGATAACGGCGGTATGGAGATGCAGTTTAGAAACAACACGGGCGGACAGGTTTACGGGCGAACATCCACGAACAATGATTTCGTCATTCGTGCGGGGGGTGATGCTGCGACATTGACCACACCAGCGAATTCGTGGCACAACATTCAGTACACATGGGACTTTAATGCCACCAATGCCGTTGGCAACATGCGGATCTATGTGGATGGCATCGAATCCGGCTATCTCAGCGCATTCACTCCTGCAGACCTTAGCTGGACAGCGGTGGCTGATACGGTCAACGGCTTGATGAATGTGGGGCGAGATCCGGGAGATGCCACGCGCTTCTTTGACGGCCTGATGGACGACATTGCCTGGTACAACGATGTGCTGACGTCTGCTGAACGAGCCACCATCCGCAGTGGCGGTGTTTCCTCGCACGCCGATCTGGTGGCTCACTGGAATCTGGACAATGCCGTGGGCACTACGGAAGCGGCCGGAAACAGTGGCACGAATATCACTCTCTATATCAATCAGATTGCTCCAGCTCCACCCGTTTCGGGTTATGGCGTGGTGACTCCTGCGGCAGCACTCGTTCTGAACAATGTGTTCTACAATGATGTGCCGGGCACCTATGCGGATTCCAACCAGACTCTGGATCCGAGCAACCTCACGGGAACTTTTGCTAATCCGTTCTTCGCCGGGGATGACCCAAACACTCCGTTTACAGGCACGACATTGGCAGAATTTTATCGGCTGCGATGGGGCTCATCGGCCACGTATCAGGCGACGGAGTTTCAGGTCAGCATTGCCACAGCGATTCCTCACATTGGCGCGAATCAGCAGGACGCAATTGCATTCGGGACGGAAGATGTCCTTGTTGCCGGAACGGACTTTGACGACCTGCTGGTGGTCACATTTACCAGTCAGAACGATGGCTTCTTCACGTTCACACGAAATGTCACCGGGGTCACTCCTGATTTCGCAGGCACCTTCCAGTTCACTGACGTAACATCGTTTACGTTCAACGGCTACGGTGGCGACGATGTGTTCATCGTTGTTCAGCCGACGACCGCACAGGGAAGCCTGTTCAGTCTGATTCGCGGGATCACGTTCTCCGGCGGACTGGAGAATAACAATGGGAACGCGCTGAACAGTCTGCCGGATTCAGTCACCGGAGGCGACACATTTCTCCTGCTGAAGCCGGCTGCGGATCAGGCCACGCTGGACACGGCCGCATACGAGTTTCTCGATCAGACAGCCACGGGTAACACGGGAACGATCTCGCTGAACGAGGGTTTGGCTTCGACAGTCATTCGCTACAACGGCACTGAAGCCGTCCGTGATGAACTGCAGGCAGACGATCGCCAGCTTGTCTTCGCTGCTGCCGCATTGTTGGGAAGTGAAACCATCGTGGTTTCCGCGCCCGGCGAAACCGTCGTGATGAACTCAACATTCTTCGGCCCGAATGAGATCAAGCCGGCGGTCAGTTCACGAACACTCAACAACCAAATTCAATCGACTCTGGGTGCAAACGTTAGTTTCAACAATCCCCTGAATCAGCTCACGATTGATGCGGGTGCTGGTAACGACACAGTGAACATCAATGGGCTGGATTCGGGATATCGGGCGAGTCTAACCATTGTCGGCGGAACCGGCACGGATACGGTGAATCTGAACGCCAGTCTGACACTCGGCGATGCTACCGCTGCCAACACAGGCAAATTGACTGTTACTGCGGACACCATTCTTGTCGCCTCGAATGTCGCCATCAACACCACTGCGGAAACGACCGGCGATGGCGACGTGGAACTCACGGCCGCACTGAGCCTGTCGAATGCTGCGGGCTCTTCAATTCGTACCAGCACCGGCCATGTTATTGAAACGGCAGCTGATGGACTGCTGGATGTTGCCGGACCGATCACCACAGGCAGCGGAAATATTTTGCTGCAGTCCACGGGAGCCGGCCGAAATCTCCAGGTGGACGCTGATGTGCAGAGCTCTTCAGGTCATATCAGTCTGGCCGCAGCGAACTCAATACTGCTCGGCGCCGGAGCCGACGTGCAGACGGCTACCACGGGAACGATTTCTCTGCAGGCCGTGGCCGGCGTGATGACCATGGACGTTACTTCCAGCGTGGCGACTTCGAACGGTGATATTCGCGCGATCGCCAGCGGAAATATCACCGTCGGTAATATTGTCGCCACCGCAGCGAATGTGAGTCTGATCAGCTCTTTGAGCTCTATTTTGGACGCCGACGGAGATGACGCACAGGCGGACGTTACGGCTCTCGGATTGCGAATGCAGGCTGCCGCTTCCATAGGTACTTTGGGCGCCGGCAATAATGCCATCGAAACAACCGTCACCACACTCAGTGCTCGGGCAGGATTCGGCGGAATCAATGTGCTGGAAAGCAACGGCCTGACTGTGGGTGATGTTTCCGTGAGTGTTCAGAGGACTCAGTCCACGGGAGCCGTGACTACGATCACAGACTCAGCCCAAAGCGATCTTGTTACGAGCAACGCGGGTTCGATTGTCCTGCGTTCCACAAACGGCTCACTGATTTTGAACGACGGCACTGCTTCCGCAAATGGTAGTGCCGTGTCTGCCAACGGAATCGGAAATATTCTGATCCAGACAATCGCGGGCGCCGCCGATGTGGTACTCAATGCCGATGTCGCAACAGGTTCTGGTCATGTTTCTCTGTTCTCCAGCGACGATGTTGACTTAAATGCCAACGTCTCCACAGGGGGAACTGGAACGGTCAGTGTCGTAGCGGGCAACATCAGCACTGATGCTGTGACGGGCATCGACATGCTCAGCGGAACGTCCATCACAACGGCAGGCGGTAACATCCGACTGAGTGCAGATCGAGAGTCTGACGTGCGTCTGGCACTGCTCAACGCCGGATCCGGGAATGTCTCTCTTCTGGCCGAACGCAGTGTGCTCGACAACAACGGAGCGGCACTCAACGTTCAGGCCAATGCCGTTCGGATCGTGGCAGATGCCGGGATAAGCAACAGCTCGAATCAAGCCGGAATTATCGGTGGTTCGGCAACCGGGAATCTGACGCCGGACAGCAATGCCAACGCCATCGATCTGCAGGTGACAACTCTAGCCGCACAAAGCGCAACGGGAATCTATCTGCGAGAAGTCGACGGACTAACTGTAGATGCAACTCCGCAGATTTCTGTGCAGAATGTGAATGGGGACGCGAGTGTCACAGTCCAGTCTGATTTGTCGTTGAGCGACCTCGTCACGACCAATAACGGCCCGATCAAACTTCAGACCACCGCAGGCTCGATCGTATTGAATGATGGCGACGCTGATTCGTTGGTCTTGTCTACGAATGGCTCCGGAGCGGTCCTGCTCCAGACTCTGGCCGCAGACGGCGACATATTGATCAACTCTGCACTTCGAAGCATTACCGGAAACGTCACGATCAACTCGTCCGACGATATTCACTTGAACGGAGTCGTCAGCACTGGAGGAACGGGGACCGTTTATCTGCTCGCGAACAATGGAACAGCAGATGCGGCCGGGAGCCAAGCCGACGGGATCACTCTGAACTCCGGAATCAGCAGTAATTCGGGCGATATTCTGATCAATTCTCTGCAGGATGTGCACCAGTCGGCGCTGATCTCCAGCGTTGATGGTGACATCGGAATCATTGCCGGTCGAGATATTCTGCAGGATGCAGCGGGAGACACGACGACCGCTTCAGGCAATGTGCTTATATCATCCGGACGTGACTGGATGATGAATCCTGATGCGGTGATCAGCGTTGGCGGCGGACAGGCCCTCGGGCGTGCCGACGGCCAGATCGCTCTGGGGCGAATTTCGCTGACGAACAGCATCTCAAATACTGTGGCGATTGAAGCCGGCAGCAGCCTGAGCGACTCTAACGGAGCGACTGTTAACATCGAAGAGACGAGTTCTGGTGCAAGCACGTCCGTCAGCCTTCGCGCGGGCGGAGCCATTGGAAACTCCGACTCGTTGAACTTAACACCAGCACAAAATGCCAACGCAATTGATCTGAATGTGGACGCGATCTCGGCAGTGGCCGGCGCGGCCATCTATCTGCAGGAGTTCGCTGTTGGGGGTGGATTGACCGTTTCCAACGTGGCGGCCGTAACCGTTTCTATCGACAACATTCAACAGGCACGATTCAACAGCACCAACACCGATGCCGGACAAAGCCGGACAATTTCGTCACGGGAAGATCTGACGACGAACAATGGTCCGATCAAAGTCGTCGCAGAGAACGGCACGATCGTCGTGAATGGCGGCAATGATGCCGTTGGCGTGTCGGCGGGAGGCATAGGCGATGTACTCCTGGAAGCTCGTGGCGCTGGCAGTGATGTGATTGTGAATGCAGCGGTTTCGAGCGGCAGTGGTCATGTCACGCTCAACGCTGAGGGTGATGTCGATGTCAATGCGTCAATCACCACCGGCGGATCCGGGACTGTCTATGTCGCGGGTGCTGGCATCAGCCTTGATGGTTCAGTGACGACTGCCAATGGAGACGTACTGATCTACTCATTGCAAGAAATCAACCAGACCGCTGCTATCAATTCCACAAGTGGCGATGTCGGACTTATCGCCGGAACAACCATCACACAATCCAGCAGCGGCGACATCACAACGAACTCAGGCGATGTACTGATCGAGGCCGGCACGGATTGGACGATGTCGACCGGCACTGTCATCACCGCCGGTGGCGGAGACTTCGCTGGCAAAGCCCTCAACGGTAGTCTCGCACTCGGGCGCATCAACGCTGCACGCACTGCGATGTCAGCCAGTCGCGATATCAGCGATGCAAACGGAACGACATTAAATGTCGATGGGACATCGCTCAGCCTCAGAGCGGGCGGCATGATTGGAAATCATGACAATACCAATGGCACGCCATCGACGAATACCAACGCGATTGACACTCAGGTCACGACCTTGGCAGCGGTGGCTGGGACAGGCATCTACATTGAAGAATCAAATAGCCTGATCATCGACACTGTCGCCGCAGTGAACGTAGCTGTGGATGGACCGAAGCGAGCCAACTTTAACAGCACGACGACGAACGTTCTTCAGTCGCGCACCACGAACGCATTGGAAGATCTGACAACCACGAACAACGGTTCGATCAAGATTGTGACCCTAAATGGAACGATCATAGTGAACGATGGGACGACCGCCTCCGCGGGAATCTCAGCCAACGGAACGGGCGATATCCTCCTGGAAGCTCGTGGCGCAAGCAGCGACGTCACGATCAACGGCAATATCGTCAGCACCACCGGTCACATCAGTGTCAAGGCGGCCGATGATGTTCTATTGACTGCCAACCTTGCCACAGCTGGGCCCGGAACCGTCTATGTGAAAGCGAC
The DNA here is from genome assembly GCA_947085455.1 of uncultured Planctomycetota bacterium. Taxonomy (GTDB): domain Bacteria; phylum Planctomycetota; class Planctomycetia; order Planctomycetales; family Planctomycetaceae; genus SXXK01. Next base: position 58,428 of record CAMTWR010000031.1, read on the forward strand.
GAATCAGAACATGGCTGATTCTTCCGGGATTCGCATGAGTTCCTCTGCGACGATCATCACTGCTGGCGGAAACGTCCGGTTGCTGTCTGACAATGAATCCGACATTCTGCTGGGAAGTATTAACGCAGCGACGGGCAGCGTTAGTCTGCTTGCCGAGCGTTCCATTCTGGACTCCAACGGTGCTCTTCAGAATGTGCAGGCTCATGCCCTCCGAATCGTTGCCGACGCCGCCGTCAGCAATTCTGCAAATCAGGCTGGCATCATCGGCGGTTCCGACACAGGAGCCGCGGCGATGAATAATATCAATGCGATCGACACAAACGTGAATATCCTCGCAGCCCAAAGCGCGGATGGAATCTACATCAAAGAATCTGATGGACTCACTGTCGACGCGACTGCGGCGATCTTTGTGGACGAAGCCCGCTTCAACGGTTCCACCACACGACACGTGGACGCTTCGCTGAGCGACCTGACGACGTCTCACAATGGCGTTATCAAACTGCAGACAGTCACCGGGTCCGTTGTTCTGAATGAAGGCGGAAATGGCAATAGAATTGTGATCGACGCCAATGGAACCGGTGATGTGCTCATCGAGACGCTGGCATCCAACGGCGATGTGATTGTTTCTGGCCGGATTCGAAGCGGGGCAGGGCATATCACTCTCAACGCAGGCGATGACGTCATCGTGAACCGCTCGGTGACCACTTCCGGTGCCGGGACGATTTTCCTGTCGGCTTCCAGCGGCACTGCAGACAGCGTTGGGTCCGTTGCCGATGGAGTCACATTGACAGCTGCGCTGAATAACTTCAGCGGCGACGTTCTGGTGAAGTCAGATGTTGATGTGATTCTTGCTGCTGCAATAACGAGCAGTTCCGGCAACATCGGTGTGATGGCCGGCAGAGATCTGACGCAGACAAATGAAGGCGACATCGCTTCGATCACCGGTAATGTTCTTCTGCTGGCCGATCGGCACTGGACGAACGATTCGGATACGGTAATTCACGCGGGCGGCGGTGAACTGATCGGGCGGGCGAGAACTGGCGACGTGGTCTTCGGTCGAATCGATGCTACCCATGCGGCTATCACGGCCGGACGGAATGTGCTCGACGCAAACGGCGGTCTGCTAAATGTCGCAGGGCAGACCCTGAGCCTTCGTGCCGGCGGAAGCATTGGCACAAGCGTCGATCGTCTTGAGACGCGAATTGCGACACTCGCTGCGCAATCAGCAACAGGCATTTTTCTCAACGAGACTGACAGTCTGACAATCGATACGGTTGGTGCGATTACGGTCAATATAAACTCACCTGTTCGAGTCAACCTTAATAGTACGACGACAAGCGTCGCGGAAGTTCGCACGACTCAATCTTTGGAAGACCTGACGACAACCGGTTACGGGCCAATTCAGATACTGACGCGGGCCGGTTCGCTGACTATCAATGGCGGTGCTGATAGCGTTGGTATCACATCCGCAGGCACCGGCGCAATACAGCTCACTGCCGTTGGAGCATCCAGCGATATCGTTGTGAGTGCATCACTCAGCAGTGGAACTGGCAATATCCAGCTGACGGCCGACGATGATTTGGACGTCAACGCGTCCCTGCAAACAGATGGCGGTGGACAACTCAATTTGAGGGCGTTGAACTCAACGGCCTCGGACTTTGCTGCTCTTGCCGGCTCCGAAGTTGATGGCATTAATATTGATGCGTCGCTGATCACCGGCGGCGGCGATGTGCTGCTGACTTCCGCTCTGGACATTCGCCAGTCTGCAGCTATCACGAGTGACAGCGGCGATGTAATCTTTACCGCCGATCGAGACGTGTTTCAGACAAGCAGTGGAGAGATCACGACAAGTCTGGCCGATGTTTTGATCAACGCCGGGCGAAACTGGACGATGAGCAGTAACACTGTGATTACATCGTCACTCGGAAATGTCGGCGGAATCACGGCGGCCGGTGAAATCTTCATGGGACGCATCAACGCCAGCGAGGTGGTCCTGCAGTCCTTCTCCGGGATTCAGGACAACAACAGCACACAACTGAATGTGGTGTCTCAGCGTTTAAGTCTGAAAGCGGGCCGTTCCACAGGTGACGACGGCAGCAACACAGGTACGTTCAGTGCGAGTGCCGATGCGATAGACACTCAGGTCAATCAACTGGCCGTAGAGTCACCGAAGGGGATTGCCATCAATGAACGCGATGACCTGATTATCAACCGCACGACCTCGCAGACCATTGGCGGCACCACCTTCGACGCGGTCACGGGGATGCAGACGGTCAACAGCGACATCTTTCTGAATGTGGGAGGTGACCTGACTCTGAACTCTCAGCTCAAGGCGGGAACCGCGGACGTGCGTATCACAGCGTCGGGCAACGTCACTCAGAATGCGGATGGAATCGTCGTCGCTGATGAGCTGGGTATTCGCCAAATCTCCACCGGTCAGGCTGACATTCGCCTGTTCTCTGCAAACGATGTCAACGTGCTGTCCGCATCGAACGCGTTTGATGGAGGAGACATCCAATTCCACGACACGGACGATTTGATCGTTCGCACGGTGTCCGCTCAGACTGTCGGGCTGTTTCAGTTTGACGGAGTCAGCGGAATTGTTGCGACCGGTGGCGACATTGAGATCCGTGCAGTGCAAGATCTGACGATTCTGAAGACAATCGTGTCCTCCAACGGTGTGGAAGACAGCACTGCGGCAAGCGGTGAAAAGATTACTCTGGAATCCGTCGACGGCAATATTCTGATCGACGCTACAAATGGTCCGATTCTGATCACCAGCGATGAAGCCCCAGGATCCAATGCCGTGACCGGCGACCAAATCGTGCTGCTGGCTGACAGTGACGGCAACTACAACGGAGATCTTGACGGAGACAAAATTCCCGATTCGGTCGACAAAGATATCGACGGCGATGGAATCCTCAATTCGGTCGACTCAGTTCTGAACGGTCGGATTCAGGGGCAGGTCAAGTTCGTCGGTGATGTCACATTAAGCACCGACGGAGGCGTGGCGAAGAAGTTTGCAAAACGGCCGGAAGTCGGACTTCCTGCAACGGCGTTCTTCGTCTATGTCAGCAAGCCGATGCCGCTCGCTATAGACAACTCTCCTGTGAGCTGGGTCGGCACTAATGCATATCTCGACGGCTTCTTCATAGAAGTGGGCGTGCAGGGCGAAGAAAATCTGGTGCTCGATTTAGACTGGCAGGATCCAGCCGATGAACCGGGTGTCGTGAACGATGCGTTGATACAGCAGGGAGCTCAGGCGAGCGGAATCATCCATGCTGTTTCTTCCGAGCGTTTACAGCAGTTTCTGGTGGCAAATGGCGGCAACGTTAATACTGTCGGGCATGTTTATACGGCACTCGATTTTACCCTCTTTCAGCAGGTTCAAAACATCACCACGATTGTGGTCGACTTTTCCGTGTCGCATCATTCTTCGATCGATGTGCGGGGCGTCAGCGTATCGCAGGCCCACGCGACAGAAACAGTTCCTGGCAGAGATCTGGCTTCTACGGACAATCGAAACACTTTTCCTGGTCTGTTCGAAAATGGGATTGCGACGTTCAAGATTCCAACCGTCACACCAGCACCTGCTGCGTTGTTCAATGGTGCGGCTGTGGCGCGAGTCGATCGCCCATTTGCCGTTTCCGTTCCCGAGCAGCGGACGGTCACGAGTCAGGCGATGACGACGGATTTCGGCGGTGGCGCTGTTTCAGGTTCAGCATTCTCGACGGAAGTCTATTTTCAAATTCGCCGACAGTTCGAAGCCGATGGCCCTGCAGAAGTTGTTGTCGAACGTATCACAGACAGCAGCCTGATTTCGTCTCGTGAAGCCTTCGAGAAATTCGTTCAGCAGACACCTGCTTTGCAGGACGGAGCCGGATATGAAATCTGGCTGATCTCGGAAACGGGCGGGCAGAAAGTAGAACGGCCGATTGTAGAATTTGAAATCACCGGCGGATTGCCTGGCACCGCTGATGATGAAAACACCGACCCGTCGGACGGCCTGCGTTTGAAAGATCTTCCCTTCGAACAGCCTGAAGGTGACGAAGGCGAAAACAACATTCCCGGCGACGATATGAGTTCGCTGGAGAAGGCTGGAAAAATTGACGCCGCGTTGGATGGGCACCCATCAGAGACCGCTTCACCCACGTCCGCGGTTGATCGGCCATCGCTTCAGGTTCTCGAAAAGTTGTCTGCGGCCGAAGCGGATGAAGAGTTATCGCCGGCCATGGACAGCCAGGACGATCAACAGGATCTTTCTGAAACTCTTTCTCCGGCAGTTTCCAGCGGACTGACCGGGCTGGCCGTCGGACGTTTTCGAAAGCGTCAGCGGCAGACAGTGCAGGAAGTGACAGAACATCGGTACTCGCGAGCGTCGCGATTCTCCCGACGAAATTCCTGAGAACACTGACTGACTGACTGACTCACGATTGGCCCAGGCCTAATCCAGAGTCTGTCAGGCGAAATGATGATTGAAGTGTTTTTGCGTTCGATGGTCCTGAGCAAAGTGCTGATCTGAATTTGGAAAGCCAGTTAGATGTCTGAAAATCTCAACCCATCGGCACACGATCGCGATGATCATCGAAAACCTAAAGCCTCTGAGAACGACATGGAGAGAACTCTGGTTCCCGACATGGACGACGCAGATTCGTTGATAGTCGGTCACGATCATCTGATCGTAGATTCGGATGGCAGCGTCGATTACGGAGCGACTGTCACTGGGCGCCCGATGCCGGACGATGAAGATGAAAATGAAGATAAAAATGAAGATTCGGATTCGATGGACGCGGGGCGCGATGGTGGAAGCACGATCGTTGGCATGTCGTTCGATGCAGATGAACATGACGACTCAGCGGACAACCGCGGGAATGACCCGAGCGACAACATTCCGACGCTTGTGCCTTCCCTGGACGGCGATTCTGGACCTCGCGGATCATCAGAAGCGACAATCGTCCATGATTCACCGCCGGCTTTTGATCCGGACGGCGGAACGATCATCAATCAATCGGGCGCTGAACTGGCTGCGGATCGTCCTGGCAGCCTGAATAAGACGAATCCGCAACAACAGAAATCCGAATTCGACGAAGGGTCGCAGTCGACGCCGGCGGGAGGTTCGGGATCACGCGCGGGGGCGGCGGGGAGTAAAATTTCCTCCCAGATCTGGGTGTCGCCGTCGAACGCATCGGTTGAGGAATTGATTTCGATCCGGACACGAGCGGTGTCGGGCAGCGGGCAATTCCACGATTCGCCTGAATCAGATTTTGAGATCGTTGAGAAACTTGCGGAAGGGGGAATGGGAGTCGTCTATGTCGCCAGACAAAAGTCGTTGAATCGCGAACTGGCAATTAAAACTCTGAAATCGGGAGCAGCATCATTCGGTGGAACGGTCGGCAGATCCCATAGCGCGAAAGCGATGTCCAGAGCCGACCGCCAGAAACGAGAGATGTTTCTTTCCGAGGCACTGGTCACTGCCAACCTCGTGCATCCCAATATTATTCCGATCCACGAACTGGCTCAGACCGCCGACGGTTTGCCGTATTATGTGATGAAGCGAGTTCACGGGATTCCGTGGAACAAACGCGTCCAGGAAATGACGCTGCAGGAAAATCTGGACGTCCTTCACAAGGTGTGCGACGCAATTGCGTACGCTCATCATCACGGCGTGATCAATCGCGATCTTAAGCCCGAAAATATTATGCTGGGTGAGTTCGGTGAAGTGCTTGTGCTGGACTGGGGTCTGGCCGTTCCGGCTCCTCATGCAGCAGAGCTGAACTTTCGGTCTCCCGTGGCATCGTTTGGTGCGGGGACTCCGGCGTACATGTCGCCCGAGCTCTGGGCTGGTCCACCAGAAGCGATTGGGGAATGCAGCGACATCTATCTGCTCGGTGCAATTCTGTACGAGATTGTGACCGGGTCTCCACCCCACGAATTTCCCAGGGCGGAAAAGTCTGGCGCAAAGAGCGACATCTGGAAGATCATCGACAGCGTGCTGCGCGAAAACGTGATTCGCAAAACAGACGAATCCGGAGAACTGCTGGACATTGCCATGAAGGCGATGCGGACGAATCCGGATGACCGATTCGGAAGCGTACTGGAACTTCAGTTCGCCGTCCGAAATTTTCAGCGACACGAAGAAAGCCGCCGTCTGAGTTCCCGCGCTTCGGAACTTATCGAATCACAGGCCTCGCCTGACCGCGATTACCACACCTGCCAGACAGCGGCCGCGTTATACGAAGAAGCTCTTCGCACGTGGACACAAAACGGACTTGCTCGAAATGGATTGCGATCAACTCGTCTGACCTATGCCAAACTGGCCAGCAGCAAGGGCGACTATGACCTCGGACTGCAGATCGCCACTCTGGAAACGGATGCGGAATTTGAAACCCTGACTCGGCAACTGAAGTCCGCTCGCCGTCTTCGGGCCAGCATCAAATGGACGGCCCTTGCGGCGATGCTGTGTGTTGTGGCGCTCGGTGCAAAATCAATCTACGACAATGGCATCATTACCAATCTGAACACGGAAGTGACTTTCAGAAAGCAGGAAGCCGATACCGCCGTGGCTCAGGCGGACGAAGCCAAAAAGTCAGCAGGCGTCGCTTTAGAGCAGGCCGAAACTGCTCGAAAAGATGCACAGACTTCACAGCAGGAGGCACTCGTGGCGCAGGCCGCCGCCGAGACCGCGCGCGTCGCAGCAACGCAGGCGACTCGTGATGCTATGATGGCCCAAACCGAAGCTGCGTCAGCTCTGGCATCAGCCGAAGTGTCAAAGAAAGAAGCTGAAACGGCGACGGCCAAAGTGGCCCTTGCCAATGCGCAGGTTGTCAAAGCGACAGAGCAGCTGGCAGTCGCGGAACGCGATGCGGCGGACGCGCTGAACCGACAGGCGAAAGCGGAAGAAGCTGCGATCGTGGCGCAGGTGGAGATTCAGAGCCAGTCGATTCGAGGCCTTGCGTTGAACGAAAACTACGCCGACGCCCTGCGAGAGATCGATCGTCTGCTGACGGGCGATCTTCTGAAACAACTTCCGGAAACGCTGCGAGACCGACGCATGGCCGAACTGACCGCGCAGCAGCAACAGCTATTGAAGCGTACTCTGCCTTCGGAAGATCCAGTGCAGGCTCAGGCCTTAAGTCCCGACAGTACGCTGCTGGCAATGGGCGACGCGGCCGGACGAATCACCGTGTTCAAAAACCCATCGGAAGCCATGTTATGGCCCGATGATCCTGTTCATCAATTCCGCCTGGACACGCCGATTTCAAATCTGAAATTTGTGGACGAACAAACTCTGCTGATCGCCAGTGGCAGCGATCTACTGCTCTGGAGATTAGGTCAGGCCGTGCCAGAAAAGTTCGACGGTCACTCGGCGAATATTCGCAGCATTGATGTACAGGACGGACTCGCGATCAGTGGTGATGAATCGGGACAGCTGTTCGTGTGGAATCTTTCTCAAAAGTCGATTGTCGCCGAGCTCAAGGCGAACACGCGCATCCGTGCAGTCTGTCTGATTCCCGGAACTCGTGATTTCGTCTACGCGGGGGCTCGAGGCGGTCAGTCGGCCGACATTCTTGCCTACCGAATTCCCGAATCACCGAAGACTTCCTCGCCGGTGCGGCTCGGTCAGTTGCGAATGAGTCGTCAGCATACTTACCCGCCTGCGGGTCTCTCCGTATCGCCCGATGGCAGTCTGCTTGTGATCAGCAACAGCACCAACGGCGATCTCATGGCATTAAAGAAAGACGTTACCTCTTCCAATTCTACGAAGGCCGCATTTCCTTTCGAACAGCCGGCGGATCTGGAAGCCATTGGCGATATGTCGTGGTTGCTCAGTCAGCATTCGAGACCCTTAAACGATCTGCAGTGGTCGGCCGATGGAAAGCTCTTCCTGACGGCATCCGATGATCGTCGGATTGGATTGTGGAACCGCCCGGCAGACACGCAAACAGACGGTCCCCTGATTTTTGACCGGTTTCTTCGAGGGCACGGAGCCCGCGTGTTTCAATCGCGTTTTCTGGATCGAACGGGCACTCGAATTTCTTCCAGCAGCGCTGACGGATTTTGCCGCTTGTGGAACTTGAACACGATTGATGAAGACAGTCGTGAGATCCGTGGTGCGTTCCAGTTGTCGTCGCTGAAGAATCATCGCGGTAATCCGATCAGGAATGCCGCTCGTCAGTCGCGTTACGTCTTCACAGCAGTTCACGATTCTGCGACCAATGCCGGCGAACTAACAGACAAGACAACGGCGGCCGGTTCCGAAACCGATGCAACGACCTTTGTGCTCAACAGGGAAAACCGCGTTCATCGAGGTTCGATTCGAGCGGTTGAATTTGGTCGCGACGGTCGACAACTTGTTTCCGGGGCTGCCGATGGTTCCGTTGTTGTTTGGGATGTTGCTTCTCGAGCACCGGTGACAGGCCCGGCGGCAACGGGCCCCGTGAAGATGATGGCTGCGGAACGGTTTCACGAAGGACATGAGTCCAACATTTCCCGGATGAGTCTGATCGGCGAGTCCCGCAACATTCTGGCGACGGCCGGTTTCGATGGCAGTCTCAGGTTGTGGAACATGGATCCTGATTCCGGCCGTGCGGGGACGCAACAGCAGGTTGTGGCCGGACTGGGTCTGGTCAATACGTTCGGAAGTTCGCCTGACGGCAGGTTATTGATTACATCGGCAGTCCGCGGTGACGACTGGCAGGATGCCGGAGAATGCCACGTCTGGAAACTCGACGATCTTTTGCACGCTCCCTTGCCAGCGCCGATCGCAAAGCTCGGCGGCGTGCATCGTGCAGAAGTCACGGCGATCTCCGTTTCCACCGACAGCCAGCGGATTGCCACCGGTGGTCGCGACGGCATCATTGCGGTGTGGGATGCGAGTTCCACGCAGTGCCTCGGTTCGGTACGAGGTCACGGCAAAGACACAATTGTGACGGCTCTCAAATGGCTGAATGACGGCACACTTCTTTCCGCCGGGCTCGACGGCAAACTGGCTCGATGGGCTCTTGAACCCGTTTCTGCATCGGACTCAAATGCCGATGCGAGCAAATCCACGCGCCCGTTCCGCCTGGTTTCGCATCAGAAGTTTGTTCGCGATCGAACGCCCATTGAACAAATCTCACTGGCATCCGATGACAATCGGCTGCTCGTGGTTTCCGTCAAAACGGATCGTTCAAAGAAGACCACGACTTATCACATGGAGGAATGGAAACTCGATGCGCCCGATGCACCGCGCCCCATTGTGCCGGCAACGGTTTCCGGAAAACGTCCCTCGGTAATTTCTTCCGTGCAGTGGTCGCCAGATGGGAAGCAAGCCCTGGTCTGTGTGGATGACGCGGTGCAGGTGTTTGAAACCGAAACCTGGCGTGTTGAACGAGTCTTCGCGGCGGGTGGTGGTGGAGTCACGGATGCGCAGTTTGTTTCTTCGGCAACTCCCGATCAACAGCAGATCATTGCCTTCGACGGAACATCGGCAGCACTCTGGAATCTCATCAGCGGCGACCAGCTGGCCGCGTTTCGCGGGCCGTATCCGGTAACTTCTGTGGGCTTCCTGCAGACGGATGAACAGACTCTGGTCATGTCGGCCGGCGAGACTCTGCAATTGTTCATTGGGGATGCAGAAAGTGAATCTTTCGGACGACCGCTGTTTCATCTGCAGAGAACTCAACTGGGACGAATTGCTGCGGTTTCAGTTTTCCCGGACGATGCTTCACTGATCCTGACGGCCGACGAAAAGGGTGAACTGAGCACCTGGCGATGGAATGCAATGCAACGGCGAGTCATCAAAGTTGGCACACTGGCCTCTTTGAAAACGTCAGTGACGGATATGCAGTTTTCTCCAGACGGCCGCCGCATTGCCTGCGTCACTTATGATGGTGAATTGATTGTGATGGATCGCGAAGGAAGGACGTTGATGAAGTTGCGTCCTGCGGGTGATCAGCCCGTGGAACTCGCGACAGTTGATTTCACATCCGACGGACAGCAGGTGGCTGTTGGCGGTCGCGTCGCTCGCACGGCAGAAAGTACCGGCTGGGTTGCGAGTGTTCCGCAGGCCGCAGACAACACTGCTCCGGATCGTCTCCATTCTCCGATCATTTGCCGATTCTCGGGGCACGATGCCGGAGGAATTTCGGCTTTGAGGTTTATTGCCAACACGCCTTACGTACTTTCCGGTGGACATGATGGCGCTTTGATACTTTGGAACTGGAAAGATGCTTTGCCGGCTGCAATTCCAGTGGCGTACGAGGCCTATCGTTTTCTGGAGGACGATCAAACAACCGCACATCAGGGCTCTGTCACCACGCTTTCAGTGTCGGTGGCTGGGGAGATTTGTTCGGGAAGCGAAGATGGGCGAGTGGTGCTGTGGAACCTGCCCCTGCTGACGAATCGTGATTGACCTCTCCACTTCAGAAGTTGGTGGCAGACCGAAGAAATTTGTGCCTCCGCCGTTTTTACTCGCCATGCCGTTGTTTATAATTTGCATCATGTACCAGACTCACAGTTTGCTGACATTCTCGTTTCCAGTGGGACGACTACTGGGAGTTCCGCTGCGTTTGAGCTTTATCATGCCGGTGGTTGCCGTCGCTCTGATGTGGCGAATGGGCGACATGGTTTATGGAGCGATTGCCAGCACAATTCTTCTGTTAAGTCTGCTCGGGCACGAGATGGCGCATCTGCTCGTCTCTCGCCATCATCACTGTCTTCCGTCAACCGTTGTGCTGTGGCCACTCGGCGGAATGCAATCCGGTCGATCACGGCTCACTTTTCGTGAATCGATGGCAATCTCCTTTGCCGGACCGCTTCTGAATCTAATCGTGGCTGCGATTTGCGGCTGGCAGTTGCATCAGCTGGACCTGTTGAAGGATATGTGGAATCCTTTTGCCATGTTCGACGTGGCTGCCGTAAAGGATCTTAGTCACAACTGTCTGCGAATGGCGTTTCTGACGAACTATTGTCTGTGTCTGTTCAATCTCATTCCCGTTCGTCCCCTTGATGCCGGCGAAGCGTTTCGATCGTTCCTCGGTCTGCGTTTTGTGGAGATGGAAACACGCGATCTGATGCTTCGCGTCGGTCTTGTCATTTCGCTTTTCGGCATCCTGACCGGCTTTGTATTCGACGTCAGCAGTCTGGTGGCGTTGTCCTCTTTTCTGCTCGTGCTGCATCTGCATGAAATGCTCGAATGGAGCACCCCCGCGACGACCGCGGATACCTTTATGGGCTATGATTTTTCCGAAGGATATACCAGCCTGAATCGTGCTGAAGAACAAAGCGCTGACGACGAAGTAGAAGAGGCTGCGTATGGAATTCTGGATCGCTGGAAGGCGCGCCGCGAAGACGAACGGCTGATGCGTGAAACAGAAGAACGAGAACTCGACGAACAGCAGCTGGACCGAATCCTCGAAAAAGTCCACACCGACGGACGCGAGTCGCTCACCGTTCCCGAACTGACGATCCTGAATCGCGTCAGTGCCAGACTTCGTCAGCGACACACTCACGAATAGTCGCGCACCGCTGAAGAACTGATCGCTTTTTCGTTCGCGGCCCTGCTCGTACTTTACCGCCATGCAAATTCACCGCCTGACCGCTTTTCATGTTCCGATTGCGCTCCGAAAGCCCGTCCGACATGCGTCTCATGAGCGGCTTGGTAACGAAACACTCATCGTTCGCTGCGTGATGAATGACGGCTGCGTTGGCTGGGGTGAAGGATTGCCTCGAACGTATGTCACGGGCGAATCCATTCAATCCGTATGGCGACATCTCGAAGCCACTGACTTTTCCCAACTGCGTGATGCTCGTTTTACGAACGCCGATGATGCCGCTCGGCAAATGGACTCCTTCTCGCTCGCCAATGTAACACCGGACGACGGAGTTCTGGTTCGAGAATGCTTTGGAAATACGGTCCGCTGTGCTCTGGAGCTTTCCGTTCTTGATGCAGCCTGTCGTCAGGAACAATGTTCGCTCGGGAACCTGATTCAGCGACTTTCAGAAGCGAAAGAAATCGTCCAATCCTCGGACGAAGTCTTCTACAGCGGCGCCGTAACGTCCCAGTCGCCTCGGCAGCAGATCGTGTCTGCCCTGAAGATGCGATTGTTTGGATTTCGGACGGTGAAAGTCAAAGTGGGAACCGAAGGCATTGATGATCTCGCATGTCTGCGACGAGTCCGGCGAATCGTTGGCCGGAAGGTTGACCTGCGACTCGATGCTAACGAAGCGTGGCGATGCGAGGATGTGGCGTCTCGTATGGAACCGTTGTTGAAGTTCCGGCCGACCAGTCTCGAGCAGCCAGTCGCGCACGCCGAAGTTGCTGGACTTAGACAGGTGCGAGCCGCGATTCCAACGCCGGTGATGCTGGATGAATCGCTATGCTGTATTGAGGATGCTCAGCGAGCCATCGCAGGTCAGTGGTGCGATCTCTTTAATATCCGACTTTCCAAATGCGGCGGGATCGTACGTTCATTGCGTCTGGCGGCTCTGGCTCACAAGCACGGCCTGGGTTATCAACTGGGCTGTCAGGTGGGCGAAACCGGGATCTTGTCCGCAGCCGGCCGACACGTGGCCTGCAACATCTCTGGTATCCGCTATCTCGAGGGAAGCTTTGATCGGTTCCTTGTCCGAGACAGATTGACAGAGCAGGACCTGACGTTTCGATACGGCGGTCGCGGCGAGCGTCTGCAGGGAACGGGGCTGGGGATCGATGTCGATGAATGCCGCGTCCGTCAACTGGCGATTCGAACGCTGGAACTGATTGAGCCCCATCGATCTACTTGATGGATTTTTGTCTGACTGCCGCAGTGTCCGTTCATACAGCGTGCATGTTCGCAGCAAACCGATGGAATCGTGGATCGTTCAGATCCATGGCAGAAAGCGCACTCTGCGGCGTTACTTGCTTTCGCTCTTCACTGCCACGCGAGGCCGTGCGGTCTTTTCGAGAGCCTGAGTCAGTTCGGTCATTCTTGCCAGAATGTCAGGACTGTGGCTCGACCATTCATCCGGTTGCTCGGCCAGATGTTGAACCGCATCTCGCACGTCTTCCATGCGTCCCTGTTTGGCTCGTTCGTTCAGCAGCTTTGAAAACTCCTGAACGCTGGCTCGGCAGGAAGCCTGTGTCATGCGGCGCGCCATTAACGCTCCGCCGGCGAGACAGCTGACAAGTGCCACGACCACAAAGATCCCCGCGCACCAGTTTCGCATCCAGCGAATATCACGAGATTCGCCGATCATCCAGCCGAGAAACATCCAGGCGGCGAACAGCAGAAAAAAAACGGCAAACAGAATCGTCACACTGCCACCCACAACATCGCCCGGACGAAAAACCACCGTAGTTCGACATCGGCGAATCCAGGTGTCCCACTGCCGGAATCCAGACACACTTGAATGACTTTTCAGAAATCAGCGCGACTCATTGCGGAAAAGACGCCCCACCCGGCAGACAACGCACAATTGCCACGAAAAGACGGCTCACTTTCAGCTGGCCTCGCCGTAACCACCAATCGCAGCTTCTCACACGAGCACGCAGAAGAAACACCGCATCGGACCCATTCCGCAGTTCCTGCGTTACCTCTGCTCCCCCCGGTTCAAAACAAAGGGAACCAACACGTTCGTCCCGCAACCGCGTCCCTCTTTCTTCTGGAACCCCCTCTGCGTCCTCTGCGCTTCAAACTGCAATTCCCGCAACCCACAACAACCCACCCCGCGCCCATCGGCACTGCTATTTTGCGGCCGCTTGTGAAAGAGTGATCAACGCATGACCGGCGCGGATCTGGACGTCGAGGAACGGGTCGTCCAGAAGTTCGATCAGCCGGGAATGAGCCTCGTACGTGCGGCTGATCCCGATGAACTCGGTGGCCATCGAACGAGCCGTGTTGTTGGGCGAATCCAGGTGTTTGATAAGAGCGGCTCGGCCATCCGTGTTGTTCAGGCACGCCAGTGACAGCGCGAGAAACGTGTGAGACATTTCGTCGGCTTCAACTTTCATTGCCGCAAGCAACGCCGGTTGATCGGATGCATCGCCATAGCGACCCAGAACCCAGGCAGAAAGATTTCTGGCCGTCGTGTTCTCTGTCTTCAACTCACCCCGCAGTAGAGAAATCGCTTCCGCGTCGCCAGCCTGGGCTAAAGCACCAGCGGCCATGATTCGTAATGGAACGACTTCTGTCTGATTCATCGCGGCACGCAGTAGTTTTCCATCACCCGTTTCCCGCAGCTTGAACAGACTTTCCGCTGCATGTCCGCGCCCTTTCGAGGATTCATCAGCGAGCACTTCAAACAGCACCGGGAGATAACTTTTATCGCCCGCGCGGACCAATTCGCGAGCCAGGCCGCAACGACGCTGGTCATCTTTCTCCGTGGGAAGCAGCCCTTTCAAATGCGCAATCACTTCCGCTCCCGATCCCGCCTGAGTGAGTGCTTCAGCCGCATGCATCGACGGCCAGAATTCGCTGGATTGAAGCCCGCTTCGCAAAATCGCCAGGCAGCGGTCGCGAATTTCAGATGGAAGAGCCTGAGCCGAATTTCGAGAAGGTTCGTCGGCCGGTAAGGGATTTGCCAGAGAGGATGTCATCAGAACCACCATCGTTACAGAAAAGAACGGAAGTAAACTATTCATGATATCCCTTTGGAGTGCCAGGAAAATTCGCACAGGGCCACTCTTCGTGGAGTCGTCCTGTGGCCTTCAGTTATCTGCCATTGTGTGATGTTTGTCATCCTGATGCGCCTGCATGCCTGCCTGTTCCATTTGCCTGCCTGTTCCATTTGCCTGCCTGTCATCCTGAGGCGATTAGCGAAGGATCTCCTGGAACTCGCGATGTACCAGGGAACTGCATACTGTGTGCGGAAGGGACTTGAGGTAGAAGCGAGATCCTTCACTGCGCTCCGCTTCGTTCAGGATGACAACACCGGAGTTTCGTTCAGAAGGACTCCACTCCTGGCTTCGTTCAGGAGGACCAAAGGACGGGTGTCAGTGTGCGTTCGGAGATTTCAAATGTGGCCGAATCAATTGCAGCACGCAATTCGGAATTCATACTCGCATCGCCGAACAATCTCAGGTTGTCATGTACCTGCGCCACGGTTTCTACACCTGCGAGAAGACACGTGACGCCGGGCTGCGCGAGCATATACTTGACGGCCAACTCAGCAAGACTCATACCCGCATTCTCCGCAATATCCTGCAAAGAACGGCGAGCCGGAATGATGTCGCGCAGGTGCGTGGGAATGTCGTCCTCTGCAAGCAACAACAGGCCCTGCAGATAGACGCTGCGAATAAAGACGGCCACGTTTTTCAAAACCGCGTCCTCCAGAACTCCGCTGCGGCGATGTCGGTGATCCAGAATGTTGGCCGGGATCTGCAACGCAGTCGCATGTCCCTCTGCAATAATTTTTGATGCGAACCCCGGCCTGTTGTCGCAGGAGACTCCGCAATATTTCAACCAGCCTCGTTCACGCAACTCCAGCAGTATTTCCAGGTACCTGGCATCGGGTTCCCGATGAAACAGCACAACCGGCAACGTTTCCAATTGCAGACGTCGGCGAGATTCCAGAATGGACTGCTCAATCGCCCGTCGGCCCTCATTGGGATTCAATAATTCGTCAGGCGAAAGTGCGCGAACTTTGGTCACCACAATAGCCTGGTCAGCGATCTTCAGATCGTGGAGGATCTGGCCGAGAACCTGCTCACTGGTGCCATAAGCCGCGGCCGTATCAAAGCAGTTTACGCCACCTGTAACGGCGGCATCCACGATCGCAAGCGCTGTTTCATAGTCCGGCTGACCTGTCCGATTGGCCACGCCATATGGCATACCAAACTGGGCGGTTCCCAACATCAGCCTGGAAAGACGAATGCCGTTCCATTCAGAGTAGATCACAGGCAATCTGCTTGAGAAGAAAAGGTCAACGAGGGAGAAACAACCAGGCGGGATGGGACGATTGTGAAAGATTCGTCACGCCGCGTCCAACGAGTCTGCTGCAATGTGAAAAGAGTATTGATGTTCGTGGTGCATACCGTTTCCAAGTTCCGGCCAATTCCCTTACGTTGCGGACCCCGCCATGTTCGCTCACGCCGTCTCTTGTTCAGCGTCCACTGGAATTCACACCGCATGCGAACTCAAATTCTTGTCTTCCTCTGTGTCGTCGCGGCGATCGCTTACGTTCAGCGAGCTGCCATCAGCGTGCCAGCTCTGGAAATTGCCGCCGACCTGAACGTGGCAGAAGCAAACCTCGCCAAGACAATGGGATGGGTTCAGTCAGCGTGGTACCTTGGATACGCACTGTTACAAATGCCAAGCGGCTGGATGGCCGATCGCATCGGAAGTCGCCGGACATTGGCAGGTCTGTGTGTGCTGTGGTCAGTGCTCACATTCCTCACGGGACTGAGTCCCGACATCGTTACGTTGTCACTGGTCTGGTTCCTGATGGGAGCGGCGCAGGCCGGTGCGTTTCCGTGTGCGGCGAAGGCGATCGGGCAGATCTTTCCCGAATCGCAACGAGCGCGTGCGTCCGGAATACTGGCCGGCGGGATGGCCATCGGTGGCGCGATTGCGCCCACGATTGCAGCAAAGATGCTGGGCCTGCTGGCTCCTGCGGCGATGTCGATGGACGTCTATCGCTGGCGTCTGTTGCTGTTTCTGTTCGCCGTACCCGGACTCATCTGGGCGGTGGTTTTTCTGCTTGTCGTGCGGCCGCAGACACTGCCGTTTGTCGCTTCGGAGAGCCCGCGGAGCGATGAATCGGACCGAGCGATGTGGGGCAAATTGTTGACCAGTAAGTCGTTAGCGCTGCTGTGCGCACAACAATTCTTTCGAGCCGCGGCAATGGTGTTTTTTCTCACGTGGTTCCCAACGTTTCTGCAAAAGACGCGAGGCGTTTCGCTAAATGATTCGGGAGTCCTCACAACACTTGCCGGCATCGGCGGAGTCATCGGCAGCCTTGTCGGCGGCGTGGTTTCGGACTGGCTGTTTGCGAAGACCGGCAATCGGCGTCTGAGTCGACAGGGGATTGCGGTGGTCGGGATGGCCAGCTGTTCGGCGCTGATCACGGCATCCGCATTTGTGGCCGACACAAACATCAGCACGGCCATTATTTCGCTCGGTGTTTTCTGCGCCATGTTTGGAGGCGTCAGCGGTTATACAGTCGCGATAGAATTCGGCGGCCGGAAGGCGGGCACCGTTTTCAGTACCATGAATATGTGCGGCAACATCGGCGCAATGCTGTTTCCGATTACTGCCGGATGGATGGTCGATCAAACGGGCAACTGGAATCTGATCCTCTACTTCTTCGCAGTGATCATGGCTGTGGATGCAATCTGCTGGGCCATTTTGAATCCCAAAGAACCACTCTTTGTCTGACGAGAGACCTGACAACATGAATCGTGTGACAACTTCCCAAACTCGCTGCCGCGCTGCCGTTGTGCGATGCGAGATCACTCCGCCGATTGGAATCTATCACCGGATGTGGGGCGCTGCTTTGCATGACAAAGCCACCGGCGTCCATCGACCGCTGACGGCGACCCTGCTATGGCTTGCGCCTCGAGATCAGAACGCGGTCGCAGGCCAAACTTCCGGCGATCAAATCATTGTCTCAATGGACCACTGCATTCTTGACACGCCTGAACTGAACACGATTCGCATGGAAATTTCAAAGGCTACGGGCGTGGATCCCGGCAGCATTCATGTGACCGTGACTCACACGCACGGATCCGGCTGGATGTCTCGAAAACGCCGTGAGTTCCCCGGCGGAGAACTCATTGGACCGTATCTGGACACCCTGTTTGTAAGCCTGTCGCAGCTCGCCAGCAGTGCCAAGCCGCTGCTTCAGCCTGCGACCATTGTCTATGGAACCGGCTCATGCACTCTGGCGGCACATCGGGATTTCTTTGACGCGGATCGCGGCCACGCGGTGTGTGGATTCAATCCCACGGGAGAAGCGGACGACACGGTGTTGATTGGTCGAGTGTCCGATCTGTCCGGAAGCACGCTGGCGACGATCGTAAACTATGCGTGTCATCCGACGACACTGGCATGGGACAACACTCTGCTCAGTCCCGACTGGATCGGCGCGATGCGTGAAACGGTGGAGCAGCATGTTGGAGGAATCTGTCTGTTTCTACAGGGAGCTTCCGGAGACCTGGGGCCTCGTGAAGGTTTCGTGGGCGACACCGCCATCGCCGATCGAAACGGTCGACAGCTGGGATTTGCCGTGCTTTCTGCATTACAGCAGATGCCTGCTGCGGGCACCGATTATGTCTATGCCGGGCCCACTTTGTCAGGCACATGGATTGGCACATGGAAGCATCTGCCCTGCGATGATTCTGCGATCGGAGCTCACGAAACATGGTCGTGGCACACACTTCTAGCGGAGCTGCCCTATCGACACGATTTGCCGACCATTGAAGAAACACAGAAGAATCGTGAACACTGGTTTCAGGAAGAACAGAAGGCTGTCTCCGCCGACAACACAGAAGAAGTTCGCGTCTGCCGCGCTAACGGCGAACAGATGACTCGCCAACTGGCTCGCCTGAACGCACTGACGCCGGGAAAGATCTGCCCGCTCCCTGTAACACTCGCTATCGTCGGCGATGCGATCTGGGTGATGGTTCCGGGCGAACTTTATCAGGTCTTTCAACTGGAGTTGCGCGCTCGGTTCGCTCCGCGGCCGGTGATTGTCACGACGCTTACCGGAGACTGGCAGCCCGGCTATATTCCACCCGCTTCCACGTTCGGTTATGGCATCTATCAAGAAGTCATCGCTGCCACGTCTCCAGGGAGTTTGGAATTGTTGATTGAAGAAGTGAGTCGCAAGCTGAAAGACATCGTAGGTTGCTCGTGAGTACAGTGAAGAGGCAACCGGTGTGCCTGCATTCGCTTTCGCTCGCTGGTCACACCCTCCGGAAAAAACGGCGATTTGCGGGGTGGGCCAAACGCAGCGAAGTTACGCTACGCTCGCAGCATCTTGCCTGTTTTAACATTACAGAGCTCCATGAAGGGTTAGCTTGTTTATTCCCGGTGGGAATTGCATTCAATTCGGTCGGGCTGGCGATTACAAAACAGGCATGGCTGAACCCACGCTCGCGGAATTCCTTGCCCTGCTGAAGAAGAGCGGACTACTCGCTCCGTCGCAATGGAGTGCTGCGCAGACCACTGCCACTGCGCCGCAGCCGGCCGATGCAGCACCGGCCCAGTCGGCACTGGCACGCTTTGCAGCAGAACTGGTTGAAAAAAATTGGATCACTCAGTGGCAGGCCAGTCAGCTTCAGAAGGGACAGACCGGCTTCATTCTGCAGCAGTATCGATTACTGATGCCTGTTGGCAAAGGCGGAATGGGACATGTATTTAAAGCCTGCGACACGCGAACGCAGGCCATTGTCGCCGTGAAAGTGATGTCGAAGAAGCTGGCCGGCAATCAAACTTTGGTGAACCGTTTTCGCCGGGAGATACGAGCGTCCTCGTTGCTGAACAGTCCTCACATTGTCCGAACACTCGACGCAGGTCGTGTCGGCAAAGTGGACTTCATGGTGATGGAGTACGTCAACGGCGATCAG
This sequence comes from uncultured Planctomycetota bacterium, assembly GCA_947085455.1. Taxonomy (GTDB): domain Bacteria; phylum Planctomycetota; class Planctomycetia; order Planctomycetales; family Planctomycetaceae; genus SXXK01. The sequence goes on from CAMTWR010000031.1 coordinate 77,956, forward strand.
GTGGACCGTATTGTTTCGCGTGTCCCCAATATTCCCGTGGGCATGGCCTGCGATATCGTTCGTCAGGCAGCAGTTGGGCTGCAACATGCGTGCGAACAGAAAATGGTTCATCGCGATCTGAAGCCCGGAAATCTCATCGTTCACTGGTCGGCCGATGGCACAGGCACCGTGAAAATTATGGACATGGGACTCGTTCGCGTCGGCACAGACGCAGATGAACGAACTTCCGTGACCAAGGCCGGTCAGGTCATGGGCACTCCCGATTACATGTCGCCCGAGCAGGGCTGGGATACGGCGACGGTCGACATCCGCAGCGATATTTACAGTCTGGGATGCACTCTGTTTCGACTTCTGACGGGGCGAGTTCCCTTTCCGGGCGACAACCCTCTGCAAGTGCTGATGGCCCGCTGCTCGCGCGATGCGCCTTCGGTTCGAACTCTACGCGCTGACATTCCGGAACCGGTCGTTTCGATCGTTCAGCGGATGACCGTGCGCGACCCTGCGGCTCGATATCAGACGCCGCAGGACCTGATCGATGCGCTCTCGCCGTTTTGCAGTGCTCTTACCACAACCGCATTGAGAACTGCGTTGCAGGAAGCGGGCGAAGACGATGCGATTCTCCTGGAAGTGGCCGCAACAGGCGATAATGCCGATGCCCAGGATGCAGGTTACCATCAATTCCTCCGAGAGATGGACAGCGGCGCGGCCGTAGATTTGATGACCTCTGCCAGCGGGGCTCTGCCGAATTCACCGGGAACGACTTTGCCGTTGATCCCCGATGTTCCGCGAATCGCTCGCAGGACTCGTCCCAAACCCGGTACGAAAAAGCGTCAGACGGCGGGGCTGATCGCTGCCGCGTCGGGATCCTTGCTGGCGACGTTGATCGGTGTGTTCCTCTATGTGAATCAGGACGATTCGCAACCCCAGCCGGAGGAAGTGATCCGACAAGTGCAGCCGGTGATCATCCTTCCCAAAGTGCTGCTGCGAGCGACTCCTGCTGTATCTGTAGCGCCAGGCGGGTTACTGGAGCTTTCACCGGAGATTGACGATCCCGCGGGAGCGTTACAGTCGTCCGCCGATTTCCTGTTTCAGAAGGGCAGGGGAGCTCCCGCCGGTGTCACGATCAACGAACGTACCGGACAGGTGCGTTGGGAAGTTCCTCGCGAACAGGCTCCCGCGGCCTACAGTATTCCGGTCGAATTGATGTACGGAAAAGATCGGCAGTTCAAACTGCTGGCTTCGGTAACGCTGGAAGCCACGGTCGAGCCGTCTGTTCCTCGTTATTCATTTCCTGATCGTGAACTGTTGAGTTTTCTGCCCGGCGAGATGGTGCGTGTGCGAGTTCAGGCGACGCCGATTCCCGACGCGGAAGCCGGCCTCGAGTATCAACTGACAGATAACAACATGCCGGGCATGTCGCTCGATGCTCAAAGCGGTCAGTTCACATGGACGCCGTCAGGAGACGACGCCGGGCGACATGATGTTTCCGTTTCGCTGGTGGATTCGAAGACATCTCAAACAATTGCGACAGGATCGCTAACGCTGATTGTTCGTCCGATGTTGCGAATGCCCACGTTTGCGGAACAGACGGCGAAAGCCGGAAGTGAATTCCAACTTCAACTGATCGAGCGCCCGCCTCGATTTCTGGGTCGCGTCCTGCGGCTGGTGGCAAAAGATGGATCGCCAGCGGGAGTCGTGATTGATTCGCTCAAGGCTACGCTCACGTGGAAAGTTCCCGACGACGCAGCCGGCCGTTATGAAATTCGCGTCGTGGCTGAATCTCAGCTGCCGAATCTTAAAGTGGACGCGGGCGAGAGTTCTGAAACATTGATCGTGGTGAATGTTACCGGAATGACCTCCGCTGCGCCGGCGACAAGGATTCCTGCACAGGCGGAAATTGACAAGGCTGCGACCGAAGTTCGTGAACTGTTCAAACGCGAAATTAGCGTCGCAAAGTCAGCGGCCGACCGCAGCGTGCTGGCCCGCCAGATGCTGGATCGGGCGGAAGAAGAACCGCCGGGGGCGAGCGATTTCGCGCTGCTCGACCTGGTCGCCGAACTGGCCGAAAAAGGCCGATGTCCGGATGTCGCTTTGGATGCCAATCGTCTGCGTGCCAATCGTTATGGAACTGCCGAACTGCCCGTAGCGAAGGAACTCGCAGGCAGCATTCGCGTGAGCACTCTGTCGGCGTCGCAGGGCGATTTGATGGTCGAACATCTGCTTAGAATATCACTGACTGCGGCCGCAGAAAAGCAGTACGCGGATGTGGCCGCACTGCTGGAAGCCCCTGAGCAGCTATTACGAAAATCAGAAAACGGCTCGCTGGCAGATCAGTTGTCGGAGGATGTTTCCGGCGCGCGTAAACTTGCCGTTGAATTGTCTGCAGATGCCGACAGCAGTGTCTCCGGCCTGAAGAGCGGTGAGCTGATTCGCTTGCTGCAGCGGTGGCAGTTCAAGTCCCTGTTTGCGAATGCCGACGAACTGGCGTTTGTTTCGTCGAATCAGGATGTGGCTGACAGCGGACGGTCGCTGTGGACCTTTGAACCGGAACGCATTCGCATGAGCACTCCCGCTCAGCCTCAGCAGAATCTTGGCTTTCTGAATCAGTCACTGGAAGTCAGTCGCTGCCTGATTCGAATGCAACTGTCGGCCGACACCAATTCGGCGATGCTGATCTTTGGTGCCGGACGAGACCAAACGTTGACATCGCACCTGCTGACTCTGGAGAAGTCGGAGTTTGGCAGAATTGTGACCGTCCCTGGCGGCACGAATGTGGTTCCACCTGCCACCGGAATCACCATTCCCAACAACCGCTGGAATGATGTCGAGATTCTGCTGGATGGTGGATCCATCTCCGTGAGACTTAACGGAGTTCCCGCGATGTCCGCTCCGCTCACATCGCTTACCCCCGGCCGCCTCGGCATCCTCGTCCCGCTGGAACGCACAACGACCCCAAAAATCGACCTCCGCCACCCCCGCCTGCTAATTCTGCCTGACGCGCCGTAAACATTGCCAAGCCTGGCAGCGGTGAGTGAAATAAGTCTGGCCCATGGCGAATTCAGTCGCTCTGCATATTTTTTACCCCATCCTGAGCGATAACTGCAAAGTGTCAAATTGCAGAACCGGGTCAATGATTTTTGCCAGATTTTAGAGTTCTGATTCGATCCGATATTCTGACTGACAATTGCCAATCACTATGCGACAGTTGATTCTTCAGAGCCTCGAGTACATTGATCGCAGCATCAATCTGTCCTGATTCGGCTAGTGTGTCGGATCTTGTAATTTCAATAAAGGAATTCTGTCGATCGGTGTACTCTGAGACACGTTCCATAATCCCAATGGCATCAGGCAATCGTCGGTGGCTACGGAGCAACTATTAAGAAGAGTCGCACATTCTAAGTTCTTTGGGTCGATTTGGCTGGCGATGAAGAGGCGGTCAATGGCATCTTCGGGACGATCCAGTTTTTACCTGAATCTTGGTTCGGCGGGGCATGTGACAACCAACGCAATTGTCCGGTTCTTCCGGTGCAATACAATACGTTGAGAATCTGCAGGCCAGAATGTATCACACAATCGTTGAGTCACGAGAATCTCTGCCAATACCGTGAATCGAAGATGTTCATGTCAATTCTGATGGGGACTGACCTGAGTATCACCATAGTCGCATGCAGTACCTGCGAAAAACAAATCGCTGCCATGGTAACTTGGCCCACACACGGTTTCGGACGAGAAAACAAAAGCAGAACTGGTAAGTTTCATAGTCAAAATGTCCCGCATACAAAATGTGGCGATCCATGTCTCAGCAGCTGTATGACCACTAGCAAATGGTCGTCGATCAGCGGACACGCGGGACTTGCTGCGGGACACGGCGGGGCCGGTGCCGACTGGGATATGTGACTCATCAATCCGACTTTGGTTATCCCGAACTGGAATGAATCCAAAGCAGCATTCCGTCTGGCTCTGGACGTGCAATATCTTTCGTCGGGTACTGACTCTCGCTATGGATTCGAGAAAACGTCCAATGGCATGAACGTCGTGATCTGGGTCAGCAGAACGATCGATCAGAATGAACGCGAAGATCACAATGCAGAGTTCTCTACTGAGCCGCTCGATGCAACCGTAAGGCCGGCGAAATAGAACAATTGGATCATGGCGACACGGCCGTGGTGTAATTTGACCACGGAGTCAGGTCCGGTCGTCTGATCTTTATTCCGAGGACTTCATGGTTTTTACGTGTGATCCTGGAGTGGCGATGGCGAGAAGTGTAGACTTTCCTCTGAGGGGTTCTGCTTTTTGAGGCCAGTTATCCAGAGCGAAGAAGATCCAGCAGATGGAAAACATCGAACCGGAACAGCCAGCGGCAGAGGATCTGGCGCAGCAGTATGCGTTAACTGACGATGACCTGCTGCGAGTCTATAGCGTGGGGCCGGTGACGGTGCTTGGATTTGGCGGTAACGATGTTCCGTCCGAGTTCAATGCGGCTCATTATCGAGCGGCCATTGTCGATCTGGTGAAGCTGAATCATTCGTCCATCGTCGCGTTTGACCTGACCGGCGTGAAACTGGTGCCGAGTGGCATGCTGGGGCTGCTCGTGTCATTGGCACGCATTCCAGGTCTGCCGTTGCGAGTTCAGCTCTTTAACCCCAGTACTGATGTTCGCGAAGTGCTTTCGATTACCAAGCTGAACAAGTTCATCGAAGTGCACGAACTGGACGAGAAGTAAGCGGCCCATGCCGCCACGCTGTAAAGCATCATTCCCCAAAGCAACAGCCTGCCTTCCGTTGCGGAAGGCGTGAGACTTCGGAATCCCCTCAGACCGAACGCCCGAATTCTCATGAATTCGGCGTCAAATGTTGCGGTCATGCACATGAATGAACGTTGGCTACAGCGCCGTTTCCAGGTTATCAAGGGCTCGCGGGTCGTTGCAATTCAGTCGCAGTGCGTGCTCACATCGCAGAAGATGATTGTATTTGACGGCTGCGCCCGTGTTAAAAAGCACCACCGTTTCTGAGGGATTTATCCAGCCGGATTCCAACAGCTGACGAGCGGCCATCCATACAGCTCCACCTTCCGGAGCGCAGTGCAGTCCCTGCAAACGTGCGAGTTCGCCCACGCCCTGCATCAGTTCTGAATCGGTCACGGTGATGGCTGTGCCGTGACTGGCTTCCAAAATCTGCAGCATGATAAAGTCGCCCACCGCCGCAGGAACTCGCAACCCGGCCGCGATCGTGTGAGCGTTTGGGAACAGCGGTGCCGAAGTTGCGTTCTCTCGAAAGGCCTTCACGATCGGCGCACAGCCTGCGGCCTGAACTACCACCATTCGAGGCCGTTTGGGGCCGATCCAGCCCAGCGTTTCCATTTCGTCAAATGCTTTCCACATCCCAATCAGACCGGTGCCGCCGCCGGTGGGATACAGGATCACATCGGGCAACTGCAATGATTCCGTCTTACGCAGATCAGCCAGATCGAAGGCCAACTCATAGCCCATCGTCTTCTTGCCTTCGATCCGAAAAGGTTCCTTCAATGTCGACAGATCAAACCATCCAAAACGATCACACGCTTCGCGGCACAGCCGACCACAATCATTGATCAGTCCGTTGACCAGAAAAACCTGTGCTCCTCCGCATTCGGATTCCAAAATATTGGCGGGCGGTGTGTCTTCCGGGACAAAAATGAAGCACTTCATTCCCGCGCGGGCCGCATAGGCCGCGGCTGCTCCAGCCGCATTGCCCGCCGACGGAAGCGCGACGGTGGTAACTCCCAACGCCGCTGCACGAGTGATTGCGGCCGACATCCCGCGCGCCTTAAAGCTCTGCGTCGGATTGAAGCTCTCGTCTTTCACGAGGAGATTCTGAAACTCGGAGAACGGCCCGCGGCGCACACAGGTGAGTAAAGGAGTCAGCCCTTCTCCAAGAGATATTGCAGAACTTGCAGAGTCTACCGGTAGCACCTCGTGGAACTTCCACATCGACCGCTCGGTTCGGTTTCGCAGTGCCTGAGGCGTGAAGTGCGGTTTCAAGCGTGTCAGATCGTACCGAGCCAGCAAAGGCTTTCCTGCTCTACTTAACCCATGCAATCTGCCCACACTATGAATTTCGCCTGTGAGGGAACATTCCAATGAAGTGTGCATAAGAACAGGATCCTGATTGGGCAATGCATCGGTCTTGAGTTGATTAGGGGATTTTCGCTAAAAATGGCACAGTATCGCGTTTTCAGGTAATGCTTCGAGCAAGGACTCGTTTTCGTTTTTGATAAGTTCTCACGAAATTGTTATGAGAAAGTCCCTGAGGACTCACAGCGGAAGATGTAACATTGCGACGTTGAAATGGGCACCCTGAGGCATGGAATCCGCAAATGAGTTACTCGCCACGTGCTGGTGGGACAGGTATATTGAATGGGTTAAGGGCACATTAAAATGAGCACCTCAGACAATACCCCAAAACGCATCGGGCAAGGATGGCATGTTTAGCTTGAACAGTTTTTCACAGAAAAGCACGATCAGTCGGTCATTGGCGGCAGTCAGTGTCGGCGCGATTACTGCTCAACTGTGTGCTCAGTGGGTAACGCTGTGCGGAGGCACCTCTGTTTCACTGATGGCTTTGATGGCGGGAATAGCAACCGGCGTTTTTGCATCTCACTGGGCTGGAAGCCTGATTCCATTTTACGATACAGTCGGACGACGTCGAAGGTCGCCGAAATACTGGTTGGCAATCGCTCTGGTGCTTTTGTGCTGGGTTACGCCTGAGTGCCTGAATGCGACTCTTTTGGCAGGTGCGGAAACGCTGGGTGGTGGACGGTCGGCGTCCGGACTGTTTGCCCTGCTGTTTCCTGCAGCCTTTGTCGCTCTGATCTGGGCAATTGCGGGAGTGTATTTTCAATCCTTCATTGCTCGGGAAGAAGGTACTTGGATTGCTTCGTTCATGACGGGATCACTAGGCGTTTTGCTGCTGATGATCCACTGTTGGGTCCAAATGCCGCTATCGGTCATGTCCATTGTGACCGTGATTGTATCCCTCGCTGCCTGCGTTGCATTAGATACCCTGCGATTTGACGACCTGCCGGATTCCCCTGCAGAAGAAGGCCCGAAAAGGTCACTCCTTCTTCCCCTGCATTTCTTTGCAGGCGGTATTTTACTCGTTGCGGTAACAGAGGCCATGGCAAGAATTCTTGCCCTGAGCCTTCCGATACTGTCGTTGACCATCGGAATGACCGGCATGGCATTGCTGATGCTGTCTTCAAACGCCAGCGTTCGACTGCTCAGATCCGTAGGATTGAACAGCTTTTCATTACTGATTCTCGCCCTGTTTCCCATGATGTTTGGTTCGCTTGGGGAACTCAACCTGTGGGCTGGTATCAATCTCGAATCGCCGATTACGGAATTCGTCGTGAGAGCTCTGCAGTGCGCGGTATTGCTGACGGCAGCGTTGCTGCCTGCTGTTCTGAATGGTAAGTCCGATCGAAGCACTTCAGGCAGCCAGACGGCTTTGTTCTCTGCAACAGCGGGACTCGTTCTGGGGCTGGCGATTATTGACCGTGGTTTCTCACCCGTGCTGCTTCTGGTACTTGGCATCGTGATGCATGCGGCGGGCGTTTTCCGGAGTATTCGTTCTGGAAATCAGGATCGCGTCTGGAAGATGCCCATCGGAGGATCGCGGTCGCTTCCTCTGCATGCGTCATTCGGCTTGCTGCTGATTCCTGTCTGTGCATTCTTTGGCGGTGTTGATTCTGCTCGCGTTTCGTCCATGATCTTCTCGCCGCGAACATTGGCCGCGATTGAACGAGGCGTGGACAAGGAACTGATTGCAGAATCCGATGCCAATCGACTTATTGTCACCAGTTCCGGAGCATCCGGCGAATTCTCCGTATGGCGTCGGTCAGGCCAGGTGGTTGAGTTTCAGTGCAACGGAGTTTCGCTCGGCCGAGTGAGTACGAACACGAATATTTCTCCGCAGCCATCGGAAGAAGTTTTGCCTGCAATTTTCGGCATGGTCAGTCATCAGCAGCCCAGTCGAGTCATGATTTTGGGGGACGATACGGGCGTTTGTTTGCGTACATGCAGCCATTTCCCTGTGCAGGAAATTGTCTGCATTCGATCCGACGCGCGGCTCACAAAGCTCGCCAGCCAGTTCACCTGGAGTACCGACGAGTTTCCGGCAGATAAAGACAGTCGAGTGCGAATTATGCACACGGCGCAGAACATTGCGATGCGAGATCGAAGTCTGGAAAAGTTCGACGTCGTGATTGCGGCTTCGGAATCTCTGGCGGTGTTGTCCGGCGCCTGCAAGTTTACGCGGGAGTTCTATGCAGCCGCTAAATCGCGAATGACTCCGGACGGTTTTTTCTGCCAGCGTTTTCGGCAACAGGACCTCGGACCTGAGCCGATTCGCACCGTGATGGGAACGCTGCTTCGAGAATTTCAGCACGTCGGCGCTATTCAAACGATTCCGGGAGAAATTGTGTTGCTGGCAACCAATGATCCTGATGGTCTCGTCGACCCGCAGATCCTGAAAAGACTTCAACGCGATCATGTGCGTCAGGAAATTGCTGTGACGGGTATGGACTGGTCGCAGTTGGCAGTGCTTCCTCTTGTAGATGCTCGCGATCCGATTGGCATCTTCAGCAAAGAAAGCCTTCCGGCCGCGGCTTCGCTGACCACGGGTGGATTTGCCATGTCCGGGCCTTTCGAAAAAGCTCGAGCCGGTATGAAAAGTGAAGAAACGCGTTTGGCTTTCGGGCCTCATCAGATTCAGTATCTGGCCGCGATCCCGGTGACCGAAGATAACGAAGAAGTTAAACGCCGCCTGACGGCTCTGGCACAACAGACGGAAATTTTGGCTGGCATGCCCGATCAGCCATGGACCTATCGCAAATCCCTCCGGATGGAGATGCAGCGAAGTCCGCGTCCTCCGCTGGAGGTCATTGAAGATGGTGAAGTCGTGAAGACAGCCCATCCGCTGGATGCCTTCAGCCGAGACTACTTTCAGACGCTCGGGAACTCCCTGGCCGCTTTGTCAAATGCGTCCTCGCCCACATCAGAAGCCATTAAGCCACTGGAGCGTTTTACGGAAACTCCAGAGCCCTTACTGAGCCATTTTGCGCACTACGAAATTATCCGCCTGCATGAACTCGCTAAGCATCCTGCTCCAGCGGACGAGTTTCGTCATCGGCTGCATATTGTCTTCTACACTTCTCCTTCAGACGCGTCGGTTCGGCCAGTCATTTCCGCGCTGGAACAATTGGTCAATCAGCCGAATTTGATTGCCGATTCCACCGAGCGATATGACACGCTCAATTCCCTGGTCCAGAAATTGATAGAGCGTTGGGAAGCACGCACTGCATGGGAACCTCGTTCTGCGACTCGTGTGCAAAATGATGTGGATCAGTCGGTGCGAATCACCAACCTTGCTCTCGATCAGATGGAAGTTCTGGCATCGGATGCCAGTGTCCCTGGTACCGATTTTCTCCGCCGCCGCCGTTACATCAATGCGGCCCTGATCGGTCCGCTGCGAGACTATCGTGATCAGGTATTGGCTCACCGCCGAAAAACAGAAATCCCCGCCGAGCCCGATTCAGAGGATCCCAACGACATGCCTCTGCTGCTGAACTCCGAAGCAACTCTGCACAGCAATTGATTCTCACCAGCCGTTACTCTGGCGAAGGCTGCAATCTGTTCGTCGCCGGTCCGGCGAATGAAGTGTTTTCAGGGACTGGCAAAAATCTAAAAGGCCCTTCGATGAAATTCGCCTGCTGCTCCGGCCCACTGGTTGTCGCACTTGTCATATTCAGTCTGGAACCTTCGGCGAAGGCACAACAATTTCCGGGCAGAAGTGAATCTCGTACGCAACTCGTACAGGAAGAGGCTTTAGCTGAGCGAACTGTTGACCTGGACATTTTGATTCAGTCACAACCCGTCTATCGTGTGAAAGCCCAGGAATGGGGACGAGCACTGCAGGACCTGGGCTTCACGCCGCAGTTCCGACAGCCAAAACCGGGCGAAGAGACGCGAGTTGAAGACGTTGATGAAGACGGCAGGCTCTCGGTCCGAGTGGTGTGCGGCATGTCGCCTGACGGTTCCATTCGAGTCGGCAATCGAAAGTTTACGATCGCCGATACGGAACAGCTCAAGGGCTTTCTGAACGAGCTTGCCCAGTTTGGGGCGGAAGGACCGCCGGCCAAGACGCCTCGCTGGGGTATGACCGACGTTCAACTGCAGGACTTCCTCAAGCTATTGTCCGAACCCGTCACTGAACAGACAAGGCTGCAGTCGCCGCTGGTCACAGTGGAATCGCTCGGGCTGCCTGGAGGCGTTCGTATGAGATTCGTTGACGAGGCTCGTGAAAGCGCCTTGGGTTTACGGCCGCCCACCGCTCCCGAATCCATGGATCTGATCGGCTATAGCAAAGGAACGGCTGTCGCCATCGTGCTGGCTCAATACGGACTCGGCTTCCGTCCCCATCGAGTGGCGGCAGACAGTTATGAAATCGAAATCGATCTGGGTGGAGAAGCCAATAATCTCTGGCCGGTTGGATGGAAGACTCAGGAAACCACAGCAGTCACGTTGCCGGCTTATTTGAAATCCATTCCTGTCGATGTGGAAAACGCCGACATCAGCGCGTTGCTTCAAGTGGTTTCCGATCGACTGAAACTTCCCGTCTACCGTTCCAGCTTCGCATTGGCCGCCGCTGGCCGAGATCTCGATGAACTGACCTATACTCGCAAGAAGGATAAGGTGTCTCCATCACGACTTCTCTCTGCGATCGGCGACAAGCATCAGCTGGGATTCGATGTGCGAGTCGATGAGGCCGGCAAGCTGTTCCTCTGGGCAACCACCAGCGAAGATTCCTCCGCGTTCAGAACTCGCTTTGCACACGTAAAGCAGAAAACGCCATAACCGGGTGAATCGCGTTTGCACTCGTTGAGACAACAGGCATGGCATGAAACACGAAGGCTCTCAGCAGTGCCAGTCCTGCCCGATTGCTCAATGCCTCACCAGTTGAGACGTCATGCGATCCCAACGCGAGCACTATGAAGGCTCATGCAGTCCGGAGACCCTGCATACCACGCCAGCAACACGGTTTCCGCGTCAATGCGACAAATGGCGGGATGGCCAAAACTCCACTTCGCCATATCCTCCCAGTACAGTCGAAAGTCTATGTTCTCCTGTCCCTGCGTCAGCGCGGCATGCTCCTGATGGACATGTACGACCAAACGCTGTTCGACAGGCCACGTCTCTCCCGCATCCGACGATGACCAAAGGGTCATTGTGCCGGGCGAATTGCGATCCACGACGAACGCCAGCAGCCGTCCGTCGTCGCACCACAACGGCGCGGCGATCTGGCCGGGAATGGACGTGCTTTTGAGGACGCTTCGCTCCAATTCTATGGGAGGCCCGCTTGTCACGCGGCCATGCCGCAGATGCACATTCAGATCCGTCTTTCCCGCCAGATCGTGAGTCCAGAAAAGGGCCGTCCATTCGCCTGGGTGAGCCCCGAGGCACAGACGCTGGTCCCAATAATAGACAGAGTGATCAGGATGCTGAGCCACCTGGAGCGGCTCAGAAAATGACAGTCCACCGTCTTCCGAGAGGATTGTCCAGGCAGCATGGCGACCGGGTGCGAGGTCGTCGAACTCTTTAAAGCTCTCGAAGGCCATTGCGATCCGTCCGTCGTGCCACCGAACGCATGGCCCCGTCAGGGCGCAGCCCTTGAGATCGCCTGTGGAGATCTGACGCCAGGGGCTCCAGGAAAGCCCCTGATCGGAAGAAACCGCCATGAGCTGTTTTGAATGCAGGATGCCTTCTGTGACCGGATCAAACAGCGGCCGATCCGGTTCGCTGCGATCGAACCATGTCGAAAACAGCAGCAGGCGACCGGGCGACACTTCGATCAATTCCGCAGTTCCCAGTTCTCCGGGAACACCTCCGACGGCAGTCTCAAACCGCGTCGGCAATCGTTCCCAGCTGCGTCCTTCGTCGGAAGAAATGCAAAGGCCAATCGTACTTGTGGCCGCATGTTTGCGAGGACCAATCTGGAAACCGCAGATCACTACACCCGACTGCAGTCGACACATCGACGTGAAAAACGCGATTCGTTCATGAATCGGCAACGCGGCCGTATCCAAAATGGTGCTTCTCGATTCCACCGTCAACATAAGCGATTCCAATGCAGGCAATGATCCGCACATAATCCAGCCACTCGCCGTTCAGAGTGATTCTCGGCATGCCGAGCGACTCTCATCACTCCGATCGCTAGCGAAGAATCTCTCCCACGGTACCGAGTAACGCAAGATCGTCCGCGGCTCAATGCTTAACCAAGAATCACAACTACACTTCGTTCTCAGCCGCGTTCGATCCAGCAGCAGCATGGTAACGTGTGGGCGATTACAGTTCTCGCGAGCCGGCGACATCCAAACGGGAAAATTCCCGCAAAAAGGGGAGTCTCACGCATCAGCCGACGATAAGACGAGACCTCGCGGGTATGTCTTGGCCAATCTGTGCTGATCAAACCAGAACGTCCGGACAGGTCGCAACTCATCAATTGAGTCGAAGCCATCGGCAATGCTTCCTTGGCGAATCGAAGCATGCCATCGAAGAGGTCCGTCTTGCTCCCACCGCAGTCTCGGTTTTGTACAGAATCAGACTCGCGAGCCCGGCTTGGTTAAGTGATGAGCTCAAGACAGCCATTGGCTCGCAGCTGAAATCTCATTGAAGGCGGAATCTCCATTCCGTTCAATGGAATCTTCTAATCGGGCAGGGCGAATTTACTGCTCGCCCGAAGGACTCGGCGTCCCAAATGTCTCTGCACAGAGAACCGTTCAGCCCAAGGCTACCAGAAAAGGCTCGACCTGAGCCTACTGTATGTAGGCTGAGGGAAAAGAATCTCACGCAGCGGAAGTGTCAATGTCTCAATGAACCGTTGCCGGTTGGCTACTTCGCGGATTCAAGTTTGAAGTCAGCAAGTGCTCTAGCATTGAATAACTCTCAAAATTGTTGCACTTAGAGTGTTTCCACGTATACGCCAATCGAGAAATCTCGCCTGCTTAGCCTGCTCCGGAGGTTCGCGAATACGGATGCAGCAGCAGATTCAGCAGCTCCAGATACTGAATTCTGCGGTAGGAATCGGCCGCCGCGGTTGATGGCGTTTGCTGCGCGGCTCGACACAGTTCTATCATCGCAAGCGGGGCGAATGTGCCACTTTCGAGGACACTGTCGAGTGCTCGTGAAGGCTCTTCGGCGGGAGAACTCGTGTCCCTCAACCAGTCAGGCAGACGGCTGCCCATCGATTCAAAAGCCGGATGATTGCCGACTCGACGGAACCAATAGGCCGCGTTGCCCAGGTCCGGTTCTCGGCGGTGCATGATCGCGTGCCAGTAGTCAGCAGTGCGAGGTGTGCCTTTGCCTTCCATCGTCTGCGAAATCGCATGCGACTCGTCCAGAAAATCCCAGAGCAAAAGCAAACCGGCCTCCAGGCACTTCCGTTGCATCTCGCCTGCCTGCACCTCTGTCAGCGCCTGCTGGATCGCCGCCCGCAATGCGGAAAGTTCCACTGTCGGCCTGCCCGGTCCCGGCTCTGGAAATCGTGACGATTCCATCGGGCCAGACACGGCAAGACCGATCACATTGTGTCGAAGAGCGACATCCAAAACGGATTCATTCGACAACGCTTCGTTCAGCACTTCAGCGGTAAGAAAAATCAGGTCAGTCGGCTGAGGTCGTTGTGGCAGCCCGTGCAGACTGGCCGGAATAACCGCCCGTAAATCGCTCGGTATCGGTTCACAGCCGCAAACCATGACGGCCGATGCGTCCGTGCGCAGATCCTGAAGAGCGTGCAGCAGACTTTCGACCTGTTTCACATTCACAGAGGCAGTCACCGCGACTGACTGGCCTTCTCCAGCAGCCTTCCGAACGCTGGACGCAACCGGCCAGCCATGATGGTTCACCTGAGTCGAGTCTAGGTCGCTTATCGTGGTCGCACCAACCCTGGCAAATTCATTTTCGTGGAACGCATTGCGCAACGTGTGTGGGATCAATAAGTGCATAAAGAACGATTCTTTTCCTGCAATGGAAGTTGATCTGGTGCGAGCCCTGTGAAGTACCCACGTTTAACCCGTGATGTAATACTGGCCCCTGGCCAGGCCACAGAACGAGTTTAAACACCGGCGACAGTATACGCATCGCGAGCCAACGCACAAAAATCAGTGACCTGCTTCTGCTGCCAATCCGCATCACGGCCCAGTTCCGCCGCCAGCAACCTGGCGACGACCGGCGCCGCTTGCATAGCGGCTTTCGAATCGAGAAATAACGCGCGCGTGCGGCGAGCCAACACGTCTTCTACGGTGCGAGCCATCTCGTGCCTGGCCGCCCAGACCACTTCTGCCGCGCGATATGGAAAAGCCGCATGCAGCTTCTCACCCAAAGCCGGTGACTCCCGAATCAGCTCGTTCACTCGAATCAAATCGGTCCCGTACACGCTGGAAGTGGCGTGCGACGAACGCTCTTCAGGCCTGGTCGAAGTGCAGCCGTGCAGTTTCAGAGTCGCTGTGATCGACGGCTTCCGGGCAAGAACGCCGACCAGTTCCGCATGACTCGTCAGATCTTCACCCATCTGCCGGTACGTGGTCCACTTGCCGCCGATGACGGTGATCAGGCCGCTTCCGGAGGTATGAATCAGATGTTCGCGCGACAACTGCGATGTTGTCTGGCCCGGCATTTTGGCGCTGACCAGCGGTCGCAGTCCGGAGAAGCACGATCGCACATCCGACAGCGTTGGACGCCGCTGAAGATAACGGCCCGCGTGCTCCAGCAGATAATCAATTTCTTCGTCCAATGGCTTCGGATCGCGTGCGATCTTCGTAACCGCCAGATCGGTGGTACCGAGCAAAACCTTTCCATGCCAGGGAATTGCGAAGAGCACTCGTCCGTCGTCGGTTTTCGGAATCATCAGCGCCGCGGTGCTCGACAGAAAAGTGGCATCCAGAACCAGATGAGATCCCTGGCTTGGCGCAATCAGCGGACGATCTTTGCCACCGGCGGACGAGCTGCCGTCATCCATCTGGAGAATTTCTCCGGCAAAGACCCCGGTTGCATTCAGGACAACTTTTCCCTGCAGCGAAATTTCACGCCCAGATTCCTGATCGCGAACCACCACGCCGGAAATTCGAGAGCCCACGCGGACGAGCCGTTCGACCTTCACATAGTTGGCCAGCACAGCTCCCTGATCGGCCGCGGTCATGGCCAGAGTCACCGCCAGTCGCGCGTCATCGAACTGGCCGTCTCCGTACAGCACGCCGCCTCGCAGCCCGTCGTCCCGCAATGTCGGCAGCTGGCGACAGGTCTCAACCCGCGACAGACGGCGGGCTCGACCGGACACGAGCTGACCGGCCAGCATGTCATAAACACGCATCCCCGCATAGTAAAACGACCGCTCACCAGTGCGGTAAGTGGGCAGCACGAAATCCAGATTATGAACCACATGCGGAGCATTCTGCAGCAACCGCTGACGCTCTCGCAGCGACTGACGCACCATGCCGACATGGCCCTGCCGCAGATAACGAACGCCGCCGTGAATAAGTTTTGTAGAACGACTGGAGGTGCCTTTGGCAAAGTCGTCCGCTTCCACAAGCACGGTTCGATGACCACGCGAAGACGCTTCAACCGCGGTGCCCAGTCCCGTGGCTCCACCGCCGATAATGATGACATCCCAGATCGTGCCGCGTTCTTCCATCGCGGCCAGCATCTCACTGCGTTTCATTCCATCGTTCCGTTGTGGGCTGATTGCTGGATGTCATTTCTTGTTCAACAGGCGAGTTCGAATTTCATGAGCGAGGTCGATGTCGCCGTCAATGCCACCCGGAGAAGCCGACTGCAGTTGCACTTCAATGGCGGCTTGAGCAGCCAATTCCAATTGAGAAACCTGATCTTTCAAACCGGCAAGTTTCGCAACAGCCACGCATTCATTGAGGACGGCGATTTTCAGCAGTCGCGAATTGCAGCGAGCGGCCGCTGCGGCCGAGCGATTCAGCAAATGCGTCACCAATGGCTGGCGATCTGGTTGAGTCGCCAAAAGCCGCGCGGTCTGCATGCAGCTGAGATCCGGGTCTGAACGGAGTGCTTCTGGAAGTCGACTGGACTTGCGCTCTGCGGGGTTTGATTCAGGGATGATGACGGGAAGGTTTGCAGCCGCATCGATTCGCGCATTCAGGGCATCGCGATTCGTAAGCGGCATACGATCGGAAAGTGCCAGGGCCACAGTCAGCAAGGGAAGTTGAATTTTGTCATTCATAGTCAGCTGTGATACGGCGGCGTCCGTTCGTTTGATCAGGTTTGGATCTGTGAATTCCGACTTCCGAATGGAATTCAGCAGCAGGCTTTCGATCGTCAGACGTTGCAGCGCGTCTTTGTCGCTCGTCCGAGGATCGGTGGCGCCGGAAACTTCCAGCAGAATGTCGATGGATTCAGGGTCTGTGCCAGGCGAGTCGCCAGTCAGATCAGACACGGACATTTCAAACCAGGTCACAATTTTTTCAGGTGTAATCTGCTGGCGAGCCCAGCGCTGAGAAGCGTTGAAGCGGGACTTGAACGCGATGGCTTTGTCGTCGTCGAGGTCGCTGGTAAATTCGTCAATGTCGTGCGGAGTAACGTTGAGCAACAAACGAGCGCCTTCAATCGGAAAACCGGAGTGCTGGATTTTCTCTCCGGCCTGGAGCAGCAGGCGAATGGATTCGGAGGCCTTGCCGTTGTCGGCCCCCGTGCTGATCAGCATCCTCTGAATACGCTGATTCAGGATGCTGCGGGCTTTCTGAGTCTGCCCGAGCGATTCATAGACGCTGCCCAGCTCGTCCAGCACACTGTCGGCCAATTCATTTTGGGTCTCGTCGTCCTGTTCGGGGATCTCAGCGGCCAGTGATTCCAGTAACGCCAACCGCACGCTATCCCATTCTTTGCCCAGGTCTTTCAGGCGTGTATTCAGCACCAACACCCCAAACACGGCTGCATCCGCTGGATTGAGCTGCTTCACTCGACTCTGGACTTCTGCCGAATCCCCAAGCCGAGCATCCAGGAAAATCAGCATCAAATCCGTCTGCATTTCGGCGAGCGGAGGGGGTGAGCCCTCAGTCTCTGATTCTTTCTCGGACGGAACAAGAGTCGAAGGAGGCGTGGACACGGAGGGCTGACGCCCAGCCGCTCGCCGGGAGGTGAGAAATTCATGGAGCGATTTCAAAGACGCCTGCTGCTTCACTCCCTGCAAAATCAGAAACGTTTCATTGCAGCGAATGAGGTCTTCACACGCGTCTTCGGAGGTGAGTTCTGCCTGAATCGCAGGTAACAGTGTTTCCTCCGCGACCACATCAGGACGAGCAAGAAAGCCGCCGATCGCCAGACGCCGAGTGTCCTCATTAGCCAGCATGGCTTCAACGCATTCTTTGACCACAGCATCATTGGTTTTTGCGCGAGCCAACTCGGCTGCAATATTGATCAGCAACGCGGCATTGTCGCTCCAGAGCGCCGGATCAATCCTCATCACACCGGTCAGAAAATCGGCATGCCGTTTGGCACGTTCGAAGGCCTGGACGTAGGTCTCCATTTCATCAGCGAACGCTTCCGGATCGTCCTTCAAAATCTGCAGATAGATGTCGCAGGCCCCACTCACATCGCCACTGTTTTCCAGAGCGACGGCTTTTGCTTTGAGACTCGGCGGAGCTTTCTTTGACAACAATGCAATGCGATCCCGTTTTTCAGCGAGCTGTGGAAACTGCTCAGCCGCTTCATGGAACTCGCACAGGATCTCCAGCAAATCTACGGATTCCGGGGACGCATCCAGCATCGCTTCATAGCGATCAATCAACGGCTGCAATCGCTTGAGTTTTCCGAGAGCTTTGATGGCCTGAAGTCTTTCACCACCGTCGTCGCGATCATCATTTGGACGATGTCCAGAGAACAAAGTTCCTCCGGACGCCAGCTTCAACAACTCCCACGCCACTTCACCCGCAAGCTCGTTATTGCTCTGAGCCAGATAGCTTTGCAGTTGCTGAGCCAGAACAGATTGCCGCGTTTCGGAACCTCGACCAAGCCGTGCCTGGAGCGCCGATAATTTGCCAGTGAGGCCGAGTTGTGAATATCGGGCGGCTAGAGATTTCTGCTGGTCAACATTCAGAGGCAGACCAAAAAGTGTTTCTGCTGCGACAATAGCTCGCGAGTTGTTTCCTCCAGCCAAACTCCAGTCAAGTGCTTTAATCTCAATCTCCACTTTTGATGCCGGGTCGCTCACCTGCATCGAATCCAGCAACTGGACGGCTTCGTCGAGCAGGTTGAGGCGAGCAGCTTCCAGTGCGCATGCGAAACGCAACCCGGGAACATCAGGCATGGCTTCTGCCGCCTGAATTAGATGGAGCACCGCCTGCTCGTTTGAATTTTCGCTTGGAAGCAGCAGGTGGGCACGCGCACGAAATAGGGGATCAGGATCTGCCAGATTCGTATCGGCCCATTCAGTCAGAGCCCTCCCGGTCTTCTCGTTCACTGAAAGCAGAAACAAGGAATGCTCCATCACGTTGTCCGACTCGGAAAACAGAATTGATCGCCAGCTTGAGATTCCCATCGCTGACGCGTCATTCAGCAACTCGGTCAGATTCCTCGAACGGAGTTTACTGAACCGACACACAAGTGATGCCTGTGTCGCGAGCAGCTCCGAGTCTTTCAGCGGACTTGTAATCATTCGCTTCTCCAGCAATCCCGCCAGTCGCCAGATTCTGGTCAGCGATTCCCAGAAACCATCTTCGGACTCCTGCATCGGAGTGGGGATCACTGTTTCAGCAGCGGCGATTAGCAGTGGGGCATCTTCAAATGCCATTGCGATGGCCGCGACGACGGCTCTTGACCGATCTTCCGTGACAGCCTTTAGCGATTCACGCAGAGCGGTGAGAAGCTGCTTCGTCGCAATCGTATCGCTCTCAAAAATTGACCAGACTCGATCGAGAATCTGATTGCGGTCAAAGAACTCCGGATGCGTCCCTACCTGTGTGGGCAGTCTTCGGACAAACTCTGCTCTTTCGTGACTTAGATCCTCCGTTGCAATACGGTGAAAACGAATGCGCAATTCCGTCACGACAAGTTGCAGCAACAAGCGTTGATCGTCGGTCAGATTTTGCGATTCTGTTTCATTTTTCATGTGGTTCAGAAACAAATCAATGGCTTGCGACGTCGGAGGAAGATTGTCGGCGATGAATACGAGCGGCAGATCGCCCAATCGAGCGCGAGATTCCGCCTTGAAAATTTGGGGCATCGCGTCTGCATGCGGAGTTCCAGCGGTCAGCAACAGAATGTCCGCACAACGACAATACGCCGCGACAAAAGTATTCTTTGGAACGGCATGATAGGTCGTCAGATAATTCGTATGGCTCTGGATTGAACTTGATCGAGCATCAATGACAGGGAGAGTGTTCAATGACCCGATCGCTTCCGGGGCCACTGTCATCCCCAGAACCTGCAACGCCAAATGACTCGCCTCTTCTCTTTGGTTCGTCTGCTGCAGAAGGGTGGCGAGGCTGGCCAGAACAGACCAATCGTTGGGTGTTGATTCAAGGTACTCGCGACAAGCTTTGATGACACTGGCAATGTTGCGGCCGGAGCCTCCCAATTGGATTTCTGCGAGCAGCATCGCGTCGGTGACTGTGGCATCAGCAGTCGACTCGAAAACACGGTAGCCTTCCTCGCTCTGTCCGGCCGCCAACAGCATCTCCGCAAGGTGCTTCCGTTCAGAGTCTCCGGATGTTTGAGCAACGATTCGTCGTTGATAGTCGATGGCTTCGACTTCGTTCTGTTCCTGAAGCGAGAGCTGAACCAACTGCCGAAGAATTCCCACATCAGTGTCGGTCCCTTCTGCCGCCGACAAAAGCGTTTCTCTCGCCTTTCGAAAATCACCCGCCTCACGATACGCCGTGGCAATACAGCGAGTCATCTCGGTCGGCAGGTTGAGTTCTCTGCTGCGGAGTTCTAAGCGTTCGATGAGTTTGGGGAACTGGTTGCTGCGGAGGTAGAGATTGCTGAGGGCGACGACGATTTGGGTTTGGCTTTCGAGGTCCAGAACCTTTTCAAAAGCGCGCCAGTAGAGTTCGATGGCTTCGGGGGTTTGGAATTCATCGGCAAGAGTTTTCGCGAGGGCTTTCAGAGACGCTTCGTCGCCGGGGTTGACTCGCACGGCCTGTCGCAATGCATCAACGGCGATCTTTGGTTGCCCCACTTCAAAAGCCAGGTCTGCAAAAAACTGATAGGCCTCAGGATTGCCCGGCGTGGCTTTGATGACGTCGCGGCCGGTCGCGAGGGCCGCGTCGAACTGACCGAGTCGCACCTGAAGTTTCGCGGACTTGCGGAGATACTCCGAGATGCCTCGCCGATCCAGCGATGCGAGTTTCTGCAACGCAACCGCGGCGTCACCCAGTCGCCCGGTGCGTTCGTAGAGATCCGCCAACAGCGACCAGCCGAGAATCGAATCGGGCTGAAGTTCGACGACTTTCATTGATGACGCGGTGGCTTCATTCGTCTTTTCGGCGGCGTCCTGGAACATCGCGAGTGTCCGCCAGCGTTCGGCCGTGACGTTCGTGCCCGCGTTAAGTTCTGTCGCCAGTTGCTGGATCAGCCGCTCCAGCTGCCCGGCGGCGATGAGACACTGAATTCGTTCATTGAGGATCTGCTGACGCTCGTCCGTGGTCTCGGCCGCCTGTTCGGCGAGATCCAGTTGTTCGAACGCTTCCACGAACTCCCCGGCGAGCGGCGGGCGTGAGCCCTCCGAGTGCGATTCTGCGACTACGTTGGCTCCATCTTCCACTGTGAGGGAAGACTCGGAGGGCTCACGCCCTGCCGCTCGCCTGTTGCGCAACAATTCCGCAAACTGGACGCGTTCGAGCGGGTCGGCGTTGAGACTGCACGCTTCACGCATTGATGCCAGAGCCGGCTCGATCTGGTCGAATTGATTCAGCACTTCAGCCAGTCGAATCAGGTTCTCCTTCGTGCGGCGGCTTCCTGTCGCCATCTCGCTCCACGCGACGACAGCCTCGTCCGGCCGCTGCAATCGATGCAGGTACTCACCGAGGTATTCGCGGTACTGCGGCTCGTTTGGAGCCTTGTCGATAGCCGACTGATACAACGCGATCGCTCGATCTGGCAGATCGGCACGTCGTAACAATCCAGCCAAGCGAGCCAGCGTGACAGGATCTTCTTCGCGGCCCGCCAGCAAACGTTCCCAAACGGTCGCCGCCTGTTGCTGGCGTTCGGCCAGGGGAGCATCCTTTACCGAAAGATACAGCAATCCCCATGCTTCGATGTGATCGCGATTGTCCGCATCAAACTTCGACATCTCTGCATACTGAGCAATCGCATCGGCGACCTTCGCGTCTCGCACCAGCAGTGAGATTAACGCTTCACGCAGCGACACGTTAGATGGCGCCAGCAGAATCGCCTTGCGATACAAGTCCAAAGCCTCGGGACTGCGGTCCAGCAGCGTCAAGGTTCGAGCCAGGCGGCTCATCGCATCGACGTCCTCCGGATGCGTTTTGATCCAGCCATCATAATAGGCCACAAGCCCGGGAAGATCTTTTTCGTTTCGAAATACAGACTCAATCCGTCGTCGGATTTCTTTGAACAGCCAGCTATCAGAATCCAGACTCGCCAGCTGCTTCTCCAATAATTCAATCGAGTCCTGCGAACGACCGAGTTGCAGCATCACATCGCTGGCTGCCAGATTCGCCTGAACTCGCTGATCGGCAATTTTGGAATCCTGAGCCAGCGCTAGGTATCTCGTCAGCGACTCATCCCAGCGGCCGTCTTCCGCCAACGTCGCTGCAATCTGCTCGCGGACTCGCAGGTCACCCGGAAACTCGGCCTCCAGTCGTTGCCAAACCTGCAACGCCTCCGCAGGTTTTTGAGCGCGATGAAGATTGCGAGCCAGCTCCTTATAGATCTCCATCAAGTCCGGCTTCGCAGGCTCGCAGTCCAGAGCTTTCTCCAGCGATGCGATGGCATCCTCCGATTGATGAGCCATGCTAAAAGCGCGAGCGAGTGACCAGTGGGCCATCGCATTGCGGGGACTCAACGACGCGGCATTCTGAAGTGCTGAGATCGCGGCATCGGATTCCGAATGCTTCAACTCAATCAGCCCGAGCAACAGCGACGCATTCTCCGGATCGGCATGTTCAGGCATCGCAATTGCAGTTTCGTCTGCGGTGCCTGCAAGGTCGGCGTCTGGATCGAGAGGAAGTTTGGCCGCCTTCTGGAGCGACGTTTGCAGAGTCCGGATGGAGCCTCGATCCATATGAAAGCTGTAGACACGATCGAACGCGGTGCCGTAGCGAGGATTCGCGAGCAGCACTTTGAGAAATCGTTCGGTGGTGGTTCTGGCCTTCGCTTCGTCGTTCTCATCCGCATTCACGGACCTGACACCGCAAAAAAGTATCGCGGCTGACAGAAGCACAAAGCAGTATCGAGACAGTCGATGAGTCATAGAACCGGGGCAGTTTGTAGGATTGAATCTGGTGAGGTCTTCCATCGTATTCCCCGGACGGCCAATCCAAAAGTATCAATCTGGCGAATCAGGAAGACTCTGCTGAACAGAATTCGCACCGTGGAGGCTCAGAAGCATCGCCATGTCCAAGGCGTTGGCCGAATTGGAGCAATGACGACCACCGCGGATGGAAATTATGCATGGTAGGCGGCACAATGGGGCTTCAAGCAGGTCACTCCTGCCGGGCGGGACTTCGCGGTCTCACTGCGACCTGTGTGCACATGATGGGATCATTCGGCCTGCCTGCTTCAAGAAATTTAATGCACGGTTCGCCGAGCGGCGAAAGTCCTTTCCGGCAGAAAGGACCTACTTGAACAAGGTTCTTTGGAAACATTCTTCCCGCACTGAGAGTTCATGTCCAGCCTGCTCGCCAGACTTGCCAAAGCAAAATCGCAGCTGTTAGGAACGGCCTCGAAAGAGATCCCTGTGCCGTTCGAACTGGCGTGCGACTGCGGACATCGCGTGACCGGGATTCGGCGTGCCACGTATCAGTTGGCCACATGCTCGGCATGTCAGGGAACAATTTACGTCCTGCCCGTCAATGTTTATCCAACGACTCGACGTGTTCGCAGTGAAGTGGTCGATGGCCCGCTGATCTCCAAAGTCGGCACGGTCGTGCGAGAACTCATCAAGGGCGATACGTCGCCGGTGGAATCTGATCGCACCGAACCGCAATCCTCATCGGCTACAAAGACTGCCACGCCCGCTTACGCACAGGATTCCCCCGGCGATCGAAAGAATCCTGGCCGCAAAACACGCAGCAGTGGAACGGGCTCCGCCGCGGCCGCTGTAAAAGGTGCGGCGGAAGACGATGCAGAATCCATCGCCGCGAAGTCGTCGGTCGTTCCGCTTGTCGTGGTGCCTCGCCGCAGCATTGCGTATCGCCTGAAGCGACTGTTCTCTCCCACGCGACTTCTGGCTCTTGCCGGCATTTCAGTGCTGATCACGACCGGCTGGTGGACCATTCATCAGCGTCAGCAGGAGCAGGCTCGAAAGTCCTGGCGAACCGAAATGGATCGTGCGGGCGAGGCTTTGAAAAAACGCGATCTTGCGACGCTTCACGAATCCTTGACGGATGCGTTGAAAGCAGCCGGCACGCTTCGTCGGCAGGATGCGGATGTCAGAAACGCTCAATCATTGCTGATGCAGACTGACGCTGTGCTGAAACTGTCAGCTGTCGATCTGGTTTCGCTTTTCTCCAACGTTGTTCAGAAAAATGGGTCCATCAACGTTTCAAAGGCACAGGCTGCGAGCAGCATATTGTCGGGTCAGTTGCTGGTGTTCGAATCGGCTGTGCGGTCGACCGGAGATTCCAACGAATGGAGTCGCCTGGATGTTCCGCTGGTTGTCGACAACATTCCGCTGGACATTCGAGTGCAATCGCCGCTGCTGGTCAAAGCGGCAGCGGCGATGCCTGGCGTTCCGCTTCTTTTTATCGCGCGCATCGAAGACTGCCGTGCGCCTGCGGACGATTCGCGAGTCTGGTCGATGGTGCTTGAATCTTCTTCGTGTGCTTTGATCACCACTGAGTTTCATGCGAATCAACTGGGGTTTGATTCCAGCATGTTGCCGACCGTAAGAGCAACCGTGGCTCGACAGGATGAGTTCGTACGGACGCTGGACCTGCAGAGTGCCCGCAGCGCCGTTCCGGACAGTTCCAGTAATCTTTCGCCGGAGCCGCTGGCAGTTGGTCAAAAGGAAGCTGACAAATGATGGCCTCCCATAGTCGACGACTTTGCACAATTCTAATTGCCTGCAGTCTCGTCTGGATTTCCGCCGGAACTGTGTTGGCTCAAATGGCCACGGTTCAGGAGATCATGAAGCAGAAGGCACTGTGGAAACGGTTCGCTGACGAAGGCCGCAGGTTGCACTTTGATGCAAGGTTTCAGGGCCGCGCGGCTGACACATTTCGCGTCGATAACATGGATCTCGATTTCCGGCTGCCGAGCAGTATTCGGCTGCCGGACCGCATGCGAGATGCGCAGCGGATGGAGATCACTGGCAAGTTGGTGAACGACTCGGGACGTCTGCAATTTCTCGTGAGTTCACTGACGATCCGCGATACCGATATGGAACAGGTGACGAAACGAGTCGCCGCTGTTCCCGAGAGTTCGCTTGATGAGCTTTTGAAGATTGCAGACGAATTTGAGCCCATTGCCGAGTTCTACAAAGATGAAGGTCTTGCGGCTGAAGTCACGTCGGTAAGAACGCTGTACATCACGAAAAGGCGAAAGCTGGCATCCGCCGATTCCGTGCAGCTGAAACAGATTTTGCAGACAGGGACAACTCTGAACGCCGATCCGCGTCTGCTCTCTTCCATTCGCTTCCAACTGCTGCTGGCCGACTGGAAGCAGCCGAAAATGGATCTGTCTGCCCTCCTGATGGCGTTGCAGAGGTTGCCCGGATGGGATCACCGAGGCGATACGGTTCCAGCGCGGCTTCGAGAGAAATTTCCCACAACCGCCATTGCCGACTACGACGCCGGAACAGATGCAGAGCGACAAAATCTGCATCGACTTTTGTACTCCAGAGTACGGCAGCAACAGATCCAATCACAGCTGAAGAAAGATGGCAGCAATGGCCTGACGCTGGCGGTGATGATTCGTGAAGAGTTTCCCGAAGCGCCCGAGGAAGCCACTGCGATGGAAGAACGCGAGGTGTCGTATCGACTGGGGCGAGTCCCCGAGTTGAATCGTCAGGAGTTGCAACAACTTGTCGACCTGTTGACGAAACTTTCGCGGCAGAATTCCGTCTCCGATGTTATCGATGAATGGCTGCGGGCTCAGGAGAAGCGATTCGGAACGACGGATCTGGCCGGGCTTATCCGCACTGCGGACGAACATTTGTTCGCGGCTGAGCAGTGGAAAGATTCGCGTCATTCGGACAAGGGAGTCGACCTGCTGAAACAAGCATGGGTTCTGGCATCACAGGAATCACCTACCGATGCGGAACAACTGGCCGATCGCCTGAAACGGCTTGGCTGGGAGTATTTGAATGGTGAATGGATGACGTTAAAGCAGCTGGAAATGCTGCCAAAAGACGATATTCAGCTGGCCATTCGGGAAGGTCGAGTGGTCCGTGGAATGACGATGGCGCAAGTCACATCCACGATGGGAAAACCGGCCCGCATTTCACGATTTGGAACGACAAAGGCTCTGCGAGAGCTCTGGATCTACGACGACACCGGCTCGGCCGGTCTTGTCGTTCGCTTCAAGCGGGCTCGGGTGAGTCGCGGCGATGACAATGTTGTCGAAGACGTTTCACGAATCTCGGCATCGACTCGTCCGTAAACGATCAACTGGCGAATGCGTGTTTCCGGATTGTCGGCACGAAAAATTCGTCAATGAGCCAGCAGCTTCTCCGGTACCTCGAGGTCTACTGACTTCATGTCGCTTGTCCATGTGATCTTCAGCGGGCTGAGTTCCGGTTTTTTGTAGGCGTCCGGCAGTTGCAGTGATGGGCCGATGAATTCCAGCGTGAACGAGTACGCGAACAGACAGCAACATATTTCATCCGCACTTCTCCACAAAACCATCGCTGGACTCGTGAGAGTTCAGAAACACAACCGAAGCCTCACGACTCCGGCACCTCGCGCAAGTTGTGTCATGCGCTCTATGACGCCGAGCCCAGTCGCTCCGGCGCGAGCCCCAGCCAACGATTGACCCTGGGAATGCGGCTCAGCACCAGCCAGTCCAAAAGGACCACCAGCAACAGCGTGGCAGCAAACAGCGGCAGGCAAATTCCCAGCAGCACGATGACGGAGATCAATCCCCATGAGATTCGCGGACTCAGCGCCGGACGCGGCGCACCAAGGACTCCTGCGTCGCGTCGTTGCCACCATAAAACCGTTCCGCTGACGGACAGCAGAACGAGTCCAAGTGTGGTGAGAACTCCCAGGGCCTGATTGAACCATCCGAATAAAGCACCTTCGTGAGCTGCAATACCAAAGCCGACGGCCCGATCGATCCAATGACGGTCTTTGAAGTCTTCTCGATTTGTGATGTCACCCGTTGTCGGATCCAGTAGGACTGTCGCGCGGCGAGTTCGGTTGGCCGTGTTGGACGCGCCTTTCCAGCCGGCCGCTCGACCGCCAGGTGCCGACACAATCACAGGAGCATCCAGATTCAATGCCCCAACATTTTGCCCAGGGCAGACCCGTCAGCAGCAGGAAGATAGCACAGAAAGAGATCCACATTCCAACCACGCTGTGAATGTCTTTCCAGAAGATGCGCGAACCACGGAACAGACGCGGATAAAATATCCCGCCCCATCCGATGGCATTGCGAGGCCACCACAAAAACAGTCCCGTAATCAGCAGCACGATCGTCCAGCACGCGGCGATTTCTACAAGATTGGAGCCGCGAGTCCCCATCAGCAGTTCCCCATGCAGCCGAAAGATCCATCGCATAAAACGATCGTTTTCAGGAACCGTGTGCAGCACCTGAAGCGACTCCGGCTGCACGTAGACACGAATGGACTCGCCGCCCTGCTTCACCACAATCCGAGCCGCCGAAGCTTTGTTATTTGGCAGTTCGTAGCTGATGAACGCCCCTTGCGGCAATGCAGCCAGAGCGGCTGCGATCTGGGCTGAAGGAGTCTTCGCGTCTCCTGCCAGCTTTAGATTGTCGAACGATCGCTCATTCCAAGCTTCAATCTGCGGCTTGAACAAATAGATCAAACCGCTGAGAGAAAGCACAAGCACAAACGGGATGCAGAACAAACCCGCATAAAAATGCCAACGCCAGACGGCTCGATAGTCGGGCCACAATTTTTCAGACATGAAGCACCAAAGGAGACATGACTAATGACTAATGAGCAAAACGAAGGGATCGCGCGGGGCGTGTGGCATCAGGCGTTGTGCTGGGTTTTGAGCACAGTGCAGACGGAGCGGCGAACTACGTCGGCGAGCCGCGTTGTAGGCTCGCATTCAACACCACAGCCTGTTGGTCTCACTAGAACTCGCCGAGCACTTCGCCGCCGTTGCGGCTGTGCATGCCGCGATGAATCTGCGTGTCGATGTTATCGCTTAACAGCTTCACCGCGCCGTCGCTCAGCAGGACCTGAGCACCGCCGATGTGCCAGCTGCGAGGCCCAAAGAATCCTGTGAAGTGCACCACCACATCCGGGATGCGGCTGTTCGGAGTATTGTATCCGTTTGTCATCGTGCTGATTGCACCGGAATGAGCCCACGAAGTTCCTCGTCCTCGCAACGCGGCACTGGCTGCACCGCGCCAGCTGGTCATCGTGGGCCAGATTGTATTCAGATTCGGGTTATTGATCACACCGCTCGATCCATTACTCCATGCTCCGCCGCTGGCGGCAAGGCCCTGAACGGCCTGCAGATTGGCACTCACGCCCGATGATCCGTTCATGGTTGCCTGATAGTTGAACTTCGGCAGAGCTCCCGCGGCCAGAGTGAAGTCGGCGCCGACACTTCGGATCGCTTCACTCATCGCCACAGTATTCGACGTGCCGTCCGTGAAGTCGCGCATCCTGGCACTCGAGTTTTCAAAGCAGATTCCATCCGTTGGCCAGCGTAGATCGTAGTTCGCCCCGGTGCCACTGCCGTAGCTGACCATGTAGTTGACGCCCGCATAAATAGATCCGCCCGCGCCGGTGTTCAACACCTGAGCCGGGTCGCTGGGACACAGCATGACTTGCAGAGGTGTCGCAAAGGCGTTGGCAAACTGAGGATTCGGCAGCAGGGCATTGAACGGGCCGGTAAATGCCGCCTGAGTGAAGTCCAACATGTTTTGAAGGTTTGCCTGTTCCATATATGGCAACAGTCGTGCCTGCGGAGAAAATCCCTGCGTGTTCGGTCGGTAGTTCTGAGCGTTCGTCATTGGAAAGACACCAAACGTGCCTTCATAGTTATGCAGAGCCAGTCCAAACTGCTTGAGGTTGTTCTTGCACTGCGTTCGGCGAGCGGCCTCGCGAGCCTGCTGAACCGCTGGCAGCAGCAATGCGATCAAAATTGCGATAATGGCAATCACCACCAGCAGTTCAATGAGCGTGAAGCCTTTGCTTCGAGTCACCCCTAATATTTTCATGATAGATCTCGTTGTGATAAGTGTGTTCAGTGCGCAAAAAATCAGGAGCATCTGAAGCCGGGTCTCGGGCTGATGCTCATCTGCGTCATTTCTTTTCGTCGTGCAGCGCGACCGCAGCAGAGGGCAGCAGTCCCTGAGACTTTGCGATGACATGCAGCAGAGTCTTGTTGTCGAGGAATGGCTCTTTGCCAATGGATCCCCAGACGACCTGGCCACTGCGGTCGATAACGAACGTGCCGTGGTTCATGAACTCAGGCTTCTCTTCCGTTTCCGGCAGGTACACGCCCCACTTTTGAGAGACGGCATAGTCGACATCGGCGAGCACCGGAAAATGGAACTGCCCGTATTCCTTGTAACGCTCTGACGTGTGCTCTGACGTGTCCGAACTGATCGCTACAATGTCGGCATCCAGCTCTCGAAAGTAATGCAGATCCTTGTCGAGCGCCAACAGTTGCGCGACACAGTGACTGCATCCGTATCCCAGATAGAACACCACAATGACCGGCCGATTTTTACCGAGAACGCGCAACTGCTGAGTTGCACCTGTATGATCGGCCAATGAGAAGTCCGGGGCAGTTTGATTCAACAGAGCAATCGACTGACTTTCGGACGGCTTGAAACTGCTGTCAGCAAGAATCACCGACAAGCCATCTGTGAGATGTTGTTTCTGTACAACATCCAGATACGCCTGCGCGTCCTTGCGAATGTTGCCCGTTGTAACCAGACCGTACTGCAGACAAATCTGCCGGCACTGTTCCAGTAACCCGCTGTCATCCGCCACGGTCTCAGGCGGTTTGGCAACGTGATAGGTGAGTATGACGGCGTAGAACACCGTGATCACGCCCAGAAAACTAAGGAATATTTTGGTGCTCCAGTCTCGCGATTTCTTCGGAACTGCGGACTTGGAAAGAGAAGTCTGATCGTCAGACATGGAAAACTCCTGTTGAAAAAATCCCGGGTCGTGCCACAGCGAACATGCGAGTCATCCCAGCGTGGAATCACGTCGCAAAGCCACAGGCACTTAAGCCGGAGCAGCAAATGCGAACGCAATGCAACGACGAATGGAGACTGCGTAAGAACGCTGCGGGCTATCGGCCCGGCAGTGGTGGCCGGTAAAAAGCAGCTTGCGGAAACCAATGTCAACAAAGCGGACAACGGAAGTTCGCAGACTGGACAGTCGTCGCGATGAACCTTTCAGACGTCGCCGTTGCTTCGATGAAGCAGAGCAAACGCTAAAGAATTCTGATCGACAAACAGGAACTGTCAGCCGATTTTTGGCGGAGGCAGAGGCGGTCGCAACGAGCAGACCTGCAGTCGCTCGGACTGCGGCACGATCGATTCCGTTGGACCAGACTGGCCGCAGATCAACTGAGCACAGGTCGGAAGGACTGTAGGAGGCAGACAGCACCAAAACGTCGGCTGACCCTGACACTGGGCGGCAAACACAGTCATCACCCACTTCGACCCAGAAACCAACTTGTGTGATTGACCGGTCTTTGTTGATGGAGGATTCACATTGCCCGCCACAACAGCTCCGCACTTCTGCGACGAACTGTTTTCGCTCTTTGCATGTGCGGCGACAGAGGGAATTTCGCATCGGCGGTTTGAAGATGCAGTCCTGACAACCGCAGGCGTTGTCTCTGTGGCGTGAAAGGCAGCTGGCTTCGCGATTTTCCTGGCCACACAACGCTCACAATGAGGCACCGCTTCTGCCGGAGCGTTTGCTTCCAGCGAGGCAGCTTCATCACGAGCGGCCGCGAGCACATAGGCCGGCAGTTTGACGTTGTTGGATTTGGACCACGCGACCTTTTGAACGTTGGTAAAGCAGCAACACTTCTTCCAGCATTGCTCCGCCGACTGACAGCCACACGGTCGATTCTGGCAGGGAAAAGGCTGCGATAAATCCTTTTCCGATCCCGTGGTCTTCAGAAACGCAACGGGCAAAGGCAGCAGCAGGGTGCAAACGCTTAGCAGAATGCTGAGGCTGATTAGCCGCCGCATGGAAAGCCGTTTTAAGATGCGAATGCAGGGTCTCATAAAGAACTGCGTCTGGCCGTGGGGAACCGCAACATCGTTACCAGTTTTAAAACGTTAACCGGGCACGCATGGAAATGCTAAGTCCAGCCGCAGAAATAACGTGAAACCCTGATTCCAGCGCGATGTGACAATGCGTACCGTCTGTTGTGGATTCACTGCAGCCGAATGCGAATCAGACGACAGTGCTGTCAAGAGAAGGAAGGGTCATCACGGGCGCCGCTTCCTTCTGCCATTCGACTCGTGGAGCATCGGCCCACAGCTGTTCCAGATTGTACAACGCACGGCCTTCGGGAGTGAAAACGTGAAGGACGACATCGCCGTAGTCAGTCAGAATCCAGTTTCCTTCGGTGCGATAACCTTCAATGCTGATGCGGCGGTTGCCGTCTTCGTGCTTCAGCTTTCGGTTCACTTCGTCAGCGATCGCATGCGCCTGACGCTGGCTGGCGGCAGTGGCAATCACGAAGAAGTCGACGATTGAAGTCACCTTGGTGAGATCCAGAACCAGTACGTTCTGGCCTCGCAGCTGATCGGCGATGTAGGCCGCAGCAACGGCGTTCACCAAACTGGCGTCGTACAACTCTTTTGTGCGAGGAGCGGCGGCGGTCGCTTTGTCGGTCAAAGTCGCCAAAGTGCCGATAGGAACGACAGGAACGATTGAATCAGCCATGATCTGCTTACCAGGTGAGAACCACACAACATCATTAAAACGCTGATTCTACGCTCGAACGCCTCGTAAGACAACAAGCGAACACCGAATGACGCGATTGAAACGCTGAATTCGAGCCAGGATGGACGTGGAAACGCTGTGTTTGTGTGGCAGGGCCGTTCGACTCACCCGCCGAACCCCCAGACAAGCTTGAAGAAGAGATTACCGGCCGCTGGTATGGCGAGCCGGTATCGTCCTCAATCAGACTTTAGACGTCACACAATTCCACGGCCTGCTTCAGCCCGGCGAGCGGATCACGAGTCGGAATGAACTCGTGTCCGACATAGCCCTTGTAGCCGATCTCCAGCAGCTTGCGCATAATCGGAGGAAAATTGATTTCCTGCTTGTCGTCCAGTTCCGCGCGACCCGGATTGCCGGCCGTGTGCACGTGGCCGATAACGTCCTTGCACTCTTCAATTCGGCGAATAACGTCACCGTTCATCACCTGCACGTGATAGATGTCAAACAGCACTTTGACTCGAGGTGATCCGACACGACGCACGATGTTGGCCACGTAGTCAATGTCATCGCCCTGATAACCTGGATGGCCCTTCATCGGATGCGAATCATCGCGAGTGTTCAGGTGCTCCAGACAGATCGTGACGCCCTTCTTCTCCGCGTGTACTGCCAATTTCTTCAGAGCGGCAACGCAATTGTCAGCGCCTTCCTGAAGACTAATCTCGCCGCTGGTCGGGTCTTCAGCGTTCTTCCACTTATAGCCCGTGAAGGCAATCACGTTCGGAACACCGGCTTCCGCGCACTGATCGATGGTTTTCATCGTCGTGGCAATCACTTCTTCCTGATAGGCCGGATTGTTCAGGCCCTTCATGAACGGAGCGCCCGGCATTCCATTGGCCGCGATGGCGCAAGTCATGCCGTGTTTCTTGATCGTCGGCCATTCGTCGGGACCACAGATTTCCACCGATTCGCATCCGAGGCTTTTGGCGATGGAACAGGTCTGGTCGATGTCCCATTTGTCTCCGGCAATGTTGAAACACCAGAAGACGACGGAATGCTTGATATTACCCTTCATGGCAACTTTCTGAGCGGTGGAAATGGTTGGGAAATGAATGCCAGCGTGACGATTGTCGAACGGCAGCACGAAAGTCTGCCGGAACGCTTGAGCACCGTTTTGAAGGTATCCGCAAGGTTTGCACTTTGCAAGCTGCCGCAGGGCGAGCTGCCTGTCCCCACGCCGTTGTCTTGCAGATTGCAGCGGAAGATCCGCGAAACCGGAATCAGCGTTCGGCAACCGCCAACTTCGGCAGCGAGTCACACATCTGCAACGCCAACAACGGATAAGCGGTTCCGCTGTAGGTGATGTAATGCCAGGAATCTGTGTTCAGGGAACGAGTCCACCAGCGGCCGGATTCCTGTTGGTTTTTTTGCAACCACACAATTCCTTTTGCCAGACGTTCGTCTTTGGCTTCAAGACCAGATTCCCGCAGCACAATGATGGCCAATCCGGTCATGTGACCGTCGCTTGGCGGGTCTGCAAACTCTGGTTCGGCCTTGAGCTTTTCCGCTCGATTACCACCGCCCCAGGTTTCCGGAGCTGCAAACGCACGGATCGACCAGCCACCGTCAGCTCGCTGATGCGCAAGCAGTCGGTCGACCAGCTCCTGCTTCTTTTCCACTGGCAACAGATCGGTCATGCGGCTGTTGGCCCACAGTAAAAGAGTCCGGCTGTAATCATGAGCCGGATTTTCCGAGCGAAGATAACTCTTCAGACGCTCGACCGATTCCTTCAGCAGTCCGTTTTCTGATGCAGCCACCTTTTGCAACCAACCGGGCGCTGTGGCGGCTGCCATCGCAGCAACGGTGGCTTCGTGGTAGGCATCGGATTCAAACGGCGGCCAGCAGTCGAGCGATCCCCATGTTCCGTTTTCACTTTGAATCGCAAACATCAGTTCCAGAGCGGTTTCTGTTTCTTGTGCCAGCGATCCTGACACATGAGCGTCCCATTCTGCAAGACCTGCCGCAAGGTAGATCAGCTGTGCAGGGCGAGTTGCCTGTTTCAGACGTTCGTGCTTTTCCTCTTGAAGCTTTGTCAGCGCCGTGAGAAAAAATTCCCGCGTGGCCTCGGGCGGTTTTCCCAACGACTGGCTCAACGCGGGCCGCGTGACCATGTACGTTCCATTGGTGTGGCAGCTGACACACTTCTTTTCGCCGCTCCAGGCCACAGAACCCTGTTCAAGATACTGTTGCGCCAGTTCAACGGAGACATCGGCTCGCTTGGGTTCGTCGGCAGATGCCTTTGGAATGGTGATCTGTTCAAACTTGTATTGATGGTCGTCCGCCCGCAGGATGCCACTCAGCAGGCAGCCGGGGACGATCGAAAATAGAACCGCGAAGAATGAAATACGCTGCAGGCACAAAAATGGAGTCATAAGTTTCATCGGCAAGCCTTTTCGAAGGAAGGAACGCTCGGCGGACCAGAGCGGACGTTTTGAAGTTGCGCGTTTGTGCATATCCCAACCCGCTGCGTCAGCGAGGGATTGCGTTTGTGCGTCCATCACAACCCGAAACGTGAGTGAGTGAGTGAGTGAGTGAGCAGTCGCGTTTTACAAGGTTCACCGTAAATCCCTCGCTGACGCGTCGGGTTATGATAATTCCCTGTATTTTGCCCCGTTGATCTGCGACAGTCTTGAACATCGCAACTTCAAAAAGCGGAAGGAAGGGCTCAACGCAGGGCGGAGTCTATTCAAGGATGCGGATACAGGAGGGCCCTGGGATTTCAATCGGAGCGCCGGCCGATTTCAGAATGCCTGTTCCTTCGGCGATTCTGAAGACTGCGACGTTGTTGCCGGCCATGTTGGCACAGATCACAGTCGCCCCGTCACTGGTAATGGCCAGGTTCTGCGGGCCTTTGCCGAGACTGGGGATAATCTCAAGCAGGCTTAGCGTCCCGTCGCTGCCGATGGAATAACAGGCCAGGCTGTCGTGGCCACGATTGGTGCCGTAGAGAAATTTTCCGTTCGGAGTAATCTTCAGGTCGGCCGTGTTGCTGACTCCATCAAAGTCGGCCGGCAGAGTGTAGATGGTCGTGCGTTCAAGCAGAATTCCGGAGTCCGGCAGATAGTCGTACAACGTGACGGAATTTTTCAGCTCGTTGATCACATACATCCACTTGCCATTCGGATGGAACGTCAGATGACGGGGCCCACCGCCGGGAGGTGTTCGCACAAATGACTGCTGATTGGGAGTGAGCTTCGCGGTGGCGGGATCGATCTGGTAACACACAATCTGATCCAGACCCAGATCGGCGGCGTAGGCAAATTTGTTGTTGGGGCTGATCACGAAGCAATGGGCATGAGGTCCCTTCTGACGCGATTCGTCGACGCTCGACCCAACATGTTGCACAAAGGAAACCGGTTCCGACAAAGATCCGTCGGACTTGATGGCATAAGAGGCAACGCTGCCTGTCATGTAATTCGCCATCAGCACGCTTTTTCCGGTCGCGTCGACTTCCAGAAAGCACGAAGCTGTACCCTTCGTCGACTGACGATTGAGTGGGCTGAGTTTTCCTGTGCGACCATCAAGACGAAACGCGGCGACCTGCTCAGCTTCCGTGCCACCGAACGTCGGCGCATAGATGGAGTACAGAAATTTGTGGTCCGGTGTGATGGCCATAAAGAACGGGTTCAGGACATCCGGCGTACGATGCAACGGTTTCAGAGCTCCGGCCTTCGCGTCAAAGGTGTAGGCATGAATGGCTCCCTGA
This sequence comes from uncultured Planctomycetota bacterium, assembly GCA_947085455.1. Taxonomy (GTDB): domain Bacteria; phylum Planctomycetota; class Planctomycetia; order Planctomycetales; family Planctomycetaceae; genus SXXK01. The sequence goes on from CAMTWR010000031.1 coordinate 113,023, forward strand.
TCACCCGGAGCGAATGCAGAGATAAAAACCAACGGCTCCGAGGCGACGGAAACCTGAGCGTGCGTCATCAGACAAACTCCTGCCACTGCAAAGGCAACGTAAAAAAAGACGGAACTACGCATGGATGTTTCCTGTCGAGAACTCATTATGGGTATCCACCGTCCTCGAGATTTTCGAGCGGTCAGAAAGGAATGTGTAACCGATCAGGCACTCGCGTTCCAACGACGGCACAGGACCTGCCCGAGCTTCCGGTGCGACGAGCAGCGGAGTTGGGAGCTGGGAGTTGGGCTCACTCGCTGGCGCTTCGAGCTTGTATGGGGGCTTCATTTAAAAAAATGCGGGCTGAGACCGAGGCCAATTTGGCATTCTCCTGAGGATGCGTTCAGGTTGACTTGAGGTATGCTGCGGAATCGAGCACCATCTGCCGCGAACGAGCCATCCGCCGATTTCCGCTACGGGGAACGGTGTCAGGAGTGGCCGAATTTGAATCGATATTAACAAGCAGGGTTATGGACATGGGCGAGAAGATTTGTCGATGGGGAATTTTGAGCACCGCGGGCATCGCAAAGAAGAACTGGGCCTCCATCGCGAATTCGGGGAATGGTCAGATCGTCGCCGTCGCCAGTCGGGATGTCGCAAAGGCTCAGACGTTTATCGATGAATGTCAGGCATCCGCGCCGGTAGCTCACAAAGTCGATGCTGTCGGAAGTTATGACGAACTGCTGAATCGATCCGACATCGACGCGGTCTATGTGCCGCTTCCGACCGGCATTCGAGCGGACTGGGTTGTGAAAGCCGCGCAGGCTGGCAAGCATGTGATGGTCGAAAAACCGTGCGGCGTGAACACGGCCGAGGTTCAGAAAATGGTGGACGCGTGCGACGCTGCAAAAGTCCAGTTTATGGACGGTGTGATGTTTATGCACAGTGCGCGGATGGATGCGATGCGGAAGGTTCTGGACGACGGCAAAAGCGTCGGTGAGCTTCGTCGAATTGCCAGTCAGTTCAGCTTCTGTGCGGATGAATCCTGGATGCAGAGTAACATCCGGGCCAGCAGTCAGCTGGAGCCAGCCGGGTGTCTGGGGGATCTCGGCTGGTACACGATCCGTATTATCCTGTTCGCGATGAAGTATGAAATGCCGGTCGAAGTTCGCGGCCGAATCCTGAACGGCGTCAAGCGAGCGGACAGCTCCGATGTGGTGCCGATGGAGTTCCAGGGTGAGATGCATTTTGCCAACGGAGTATCCGCGACATTCTTTAACTCGTTCCGCACCAATCATCAGCAGTGGGCGCATATCAGCGGTTCGAAAGGCTACCTTCAGATCAATGACTTCGTCCTGCCATATTTGGGCAACGAAGTCACGTTTGACGTGGGGAATCACAATTTTTCTGCGGATGGCTGCGACTTTGTGATGGAGAAATTCCTGAAGACGCATCAGCTGCCCGAGTACAGCAATAACACCAAGAACGCTCAGGAAACCGCTTTGTTCCGCAACTTTGCGAACCTCGTGCTGAGTGGAAAGCGAGATAACTTCTGGCCCGAGGTGGCTCTGAAGACGCAGCGAATTCTCGATGCCGCCCTGGTTTCTGCCAACAGCGGTGGCGGAGCTGTGAAGCCTTAGAAGCTGGCGACTCGCGGGATTCCCGGTGCGGACGTCAGTTCCGAAAAGAAGGATGTCGAGCAGTCGTGGGCTTGTCTTACTGGAACTCCGGCCATCGAATTTCGTACACTCTGGAAGTATCCGGGACGCCGTTTGGCTCTTTTCAATCACTCTGTTGATTCTTGGTGACGCTACATGGAAGCTCTGTTTGATCTTTTCAGCAGTCTGCTGGATGTTCTCAGGTCGTTGCTGAATGTCGTGGTGAATCTGATTCGAGTCATCCTGCCGTGGCTGCCGTTGTTGGCGTGGATCGGCTTCTGGACGTTCGCAGTCAACTGGGCCAAAGTATTTCCAATCCTGCGACGTGGCGGAATGGTGGGAGTCTTCCTGCTGATGTTCGTCACAGTGTTGGTCTGGGGTGCGGTGGCTCCTCCTGCAGAAGGCAAACATCTGATGTTCGGGCTTTCGGTCAGCAACTATGCCGGGAAGTTCATTTACGTCTCCATGCTGACCTGCATCGCATTGTTGTGCGGTTCGGCTCAACTTTCGGGAGCGTTTGGAAGCCTGTGCGAGTTTCCTGAAGAACCGGCAGACGACGATCATGGGCATGGCGGACATGGCCATGACGATCATGGGCACGGCCACGAAGGACACGGTGCGATTGCCAGCAATGATCATGGACATGGTGGCCACGACTCTGTCGTTCATGCTCATTGATCAAGAAATGTATCGATGAATTCTTCACAGGCCGCAGGAAACTGCGGCCTGTCGCTTATGGGGCCATGCAATATGGCCGAGCCAAATTCTTCCGCATCACTATCCTCCCTAAAAATCTGCCTTGTTCTATGCCCGCTCCAGGAACCTTCGTCATGAAATCAATGACGCTTCTCGCGATGCTGCTGACGTCCTCTGTTGCAATGTCCGGAGACTGGCCGGGCTGGCGTGGCCCGCACGGAAATGGTCTCGCCGACGGAGCCGGTTATCCAACGGAATGGGCGGCCGATAAGAACATCGTCTGGAAGTTTCCGTTGGTCGGTCGAGGTGCATCGACGCCGGCCGTTGCCGGTAACCGAATCTTCGTAACTACAACGCACGAAGGTCAGAACGTTGTGCATTGCATCGGCATGGACGGAATGGCGCAGTGGTCAAAAGCCATGGGAACCGCCGTTGATGGCAAGCCGGGGAAAGACGGAACCGGCGCCAATCCATCTGTCACCACAGACGGCGTGTTCGTGTTTGCCTATTTCAAAAGCGGTGATTTTGGCTGTTTCACTGTCGAAGGCGAGGCAAAATGGCATCGCAATCTGCAGAAGGAATTCGGCGAAGACACACTCTGGTGGGATCTGGGAACTTCGCCCGTGCTCACCAAAGATGCCGTCGTTATCGCCTGTATGCATTCGGGTCCTTCGTATGTCGCCGCGTTTGCAAAAGCCACTGGGGAAATTGTTTGGAAACACGACCGTGATCTGGGAGCTCCGGAAGAGGCAGCTCAGAGCTACGCAACTCCCGTGGTGGTCCAGGACGCTGGTCGCGAAGTGATTGTCGTGCTTGGTGCTGATCACGTAACGACTCATGATGCTGCAACCGGCAAGGAGATCTGGCGTTTGGGCGGCCTGAATCCGACCGGTCATAAATATTTCCGTTCGATTGCATCAGCGGCAGTGTCCGATGGAATCGTGGTGGCTCCTTATGCTCGCGGCGAATCACTAACCGCCATTCGCATGGGTGGTGAAGGCGATGTTACAGCCAGCCACGTGCTGTGGGCGAACGCGGGCACATCGGGTGATGTTCCTACACCCGCGATTGCAAACGGGCGAGTCTACATTTGTCGCGATACCGGAGACGCTCGCGGCACGATCGACTGTCTGGACCTGACGACGGGCAAAACAATCTGGAGTGGTCAGCTGGAAAAGAATCGTAACACATATCGCTCTTCGCCTGTCATCGCTGACGGCAAGCTTTACATCGCCCGGCAGGACGGCGTTGTGTTTGTGCTGGATGCCATGGGAAGTGAGTTCAAGCTGCTGGCAAAGAATTCGATTGCCGAAGAACACACTGTTGCGACCCCCGTGTTCGTCGACGGTAAAATTTTGCTGCGCACCGACAGTCACATTTGCCTGATCGGAACTCAGGGATAGTACTCGGCGAAGAATCCAATATCTCTCTCCTCCAAAGGTAAACACTGAAGTGACGGCCCAAGGCTACTGTCGACCTCCCAGGGCGATCACCGACATTCTCGACGTCGCTCCCACACCGGCCGTGTCTCTTAGCCCGACTCGAGAATTCATTCTGCTGATTGAACGTTCCAGCTATCCACCGATCGAGGATCTGGCGGCCCCGATGCTGCGACTTGCGGGTCTGAGAATCAATGCTCTCACGAATGGACCGCATCTGGCGCCTCGCAGCACGGGACTTGTTCTTCAGACGATTGCGACGGGCGTTCAGAATCGAATCATGGTTCCTCAGGGTTCCAATATTGGGTTTCAGGGCTGGTCACCGAATGGCCAGCATTTCGCGTTCACAATCACAAAAGTGGACACCCTCGAATTGTGGATCGCGTCTGCAAAAAGCATGACGGCTCGCCGCTGCGATGGCGTGGCAATCAACGGAACATATGGAGTTCCTGTGCAGTGGCTGCCCGACAGCAGCGGCCTTCTTGTGCAGACCATTCCTCTCGGCCGCGGGACTGCTCCTGTTAAACCGCGAGCTCCCAAAGGCCCTGCAATTGAAGAGAGTTCGGGAAACTCGGGGCCGGTGCGAACGTATCAGGACCTGCTCCAAAATTCACATGACGAAGATCTGTTCGATTTCTATTGCATCTCGCAGCTGACTCATGTTGCACTCGAAAGTCTGCAGCAGAAATCCGTTGGCACGCCGCAACTGTTTGCCAACGTCGATGTATCGCCGGACGGTCAGCATATTTTGATTGTGCGTCTGGATCGTCCGTATTCCTATACGCTGACTTTGAATCGTTTTCCAAAGACGACGGAAGTCTGGTCTCAGACCGGCCAACTTGAGCACACGGTTTCGCAACAACCACTGGAAGACCGCATCCCAATTGAAGGTGTCCCCACGGGGCCTCGTTCGGTCGGATGGCAGCCGACCCGACCGGCAACGCTGGTGTGGATCGAAGCTCTTGACGACGGTGACCCACGAAAGACAGTCGATTTTCGCGATCGAGTTCTGAAGCTGCCGGCTCCGTTTCAGAACACTGCCACGGAAATCGCGAAGACAACTCATCGCTTCAGCGGACTACTATGGGGCGAACGTGATGGTCTGGGATTTCTGCGAGACTACGATCGAGACCGCCGCTGGGTTCGCACATTGCAGATCAATACGGAAGATTCCGCTGCAGGAAGTACGGTGATCTGGGAACGTTCGATTAACGACCGTTACGCCGATCCTGGTTCGCCGATGACGCGTCCCCTGCCAAACGGTCGACGCGTTCTGTGGCAGCATGAGAACCATGTGTTTCTCGAAAGCAGTGGCGCAACTCCGCGTGGCGATCGTCCGTTTCTTGACCAATTCGATCTGAACACTCACGACACTCGCCGATTGTTCCAATGCGATGAAGACAGCTTCGAATCCGTCGTGGCCATGCTTGCGGATGATGGTTCGACATTTATCACGCAGTACGAAACGCCACGGCTGGCTCCGAATTTTTTCCTCCGAACAGCGGACGCTGAACGAAAATCGCTGACTAATTTCCCTGATCCCATGCCGCAGCTTCGCGACATTCACAAAGAACTGGTCACGTACCAGCGCAGCGATGGCGTTCCTTTGTCCTTCACGCTTTATCTTCCGCCCGGACACCTGAAGGGATCAGCGCTGCCCACGATCATGTGGGCGTATCCGCGAGAATTCAATGATCCTGCAACGGCCGGGCAGGTCGCGGGATCCACCAACCGATTCACAACAATCAACGGAATTTCGCACCTGTTTCTGCTCACGCAGGGTTATGCAATTCTGGACGAAGCTACGATGCCGGTTGTCGGCGCACCAGAAGTTGCCAACGACACTTTCATTCAGCAGGTGGTGTCGAGCGCCGAGGCAGCGATTGACAAAGCTGTGGAGATGGGCGTGACACGCCGCGATCAGGTGGGCGTCGGCGGTCACAGCTATGGAGCGTTCATGACGGCTCATCTCCTGGCGCACTCTCAGTTGTTTCGAACCGGGATCGCTCGCAGCGGCGCGTACAATCGCACACTGACACCGTTTGGATTTCAGAACGAACGACGCACGTTCTGGGAAGCTCCACATATTTACATGGCAATGTCTCCGTTTGCCGCGGCCGACAAGATCAAGTGCCCGGTGTTGCTGATTCACGGTGAAGACGACAACAACCCGGGCACATTTCCTCTGCAAAGCGAACGGCTTTATCATGCGATTCGCGGCAACGGCGGTTCAGTCCGTTACGTCACTCTGCCGCATGAATCGCACGGCTACATCGCTCGCGAATCAGTCGAGCACACGCTCTGGGAAATGGTCACGTGGTTCGACAAGTATGTCAAAGACGCACAGTGACCGTCCTAAAACAGTCGTCCCGGATCCTTCGGAGAATAGCTGCGAAGATATTTGCTGAGCTTAAGCTTCCTGGCCGTGTTTTCTGACGTCATGTAGCGAATCTTTCCGAAGATTGGCCGCTCAGGTCCCCACGCTCGATCGTACCGTCCCAGCACCCAAAAGATCCCCGAATACGAGTTCGGATTGCGGCCATCAACCGCAAAGCGATTGTTGAGTTCAATCATGGATGCCAGTGCGTCACGGGGCGTTGCCGACCATTCCAGAATCTTCTTACCCCACAGCATTCGCAGATAATTGTGCATACGGCCTTCAGTGACCAACTGAGTCTGAGCGGCGTTCCATAGTGCGTCGTGTGTCGTCGCTGACTGAAGCTGATCGAGTGTATAAACGACGGGACGCAAATCGGACGAGTGCTCTTCCAGAGTCTGCTGAGCCCATGCGGGAAGCGACTCATACTGATCGTAGTCCGGTCGCTGCCAGCACATGTTAAAGCCCAGTTCCCGCCAGGTCACAAGCTCATCCAAAAAGGATTCAGCTGCCCCGGACATGCCCCACCAGCCCGCACGGCCGCCGCGCGTCTGCTTGACGTCACCAAGATCGACTGGCGACCAGCCTTCCTTCGATGACAACGCAGCGAAAATCTCATGGGCGGAGATGTGGCCGAAATGCAGGTATGGAGACAATCCGCTGGCGGCATCCTCATCTGGTTGATTTCGCTCATCCGCGTAGCGATTCAGGCGAGTCTCAAGGAAACGATTCATGCAGCGAACAGCTTCCGCAGATCCTCCCTTCATCACTGCGACCGTGACACTTTGATCCACCGGGAGTGCGTCCAAAGCCGCTGTGTCACAGGCCAGAATCGAGTCGCTCGCTGGTCGCCAGCGGCTGGAAAGTTCTTCAGGGATCTGCGCGAGTCGCGGGACCGTGGCATCATTGAGCGGACTGGCCTGAGGCATCACGGCCAGATGTGGAGTGAGAGTCTTCTGAAGATAGCGCCGGAAAGCGTAGGCCGTGGGAAACACCTGATCGGCCGCTCGCATCGGGAGCAGTCCATTCGAATCGACCGCCTCCATCAGCACCGGGCTTCGGCGAGCCACCGCGTGAATCATGCGTGGCAAAAAGAAGCATGGAAAATCATCCGTGATGATCACTGCGGCCTTGCGTGACAGTTCCGCTAACAAGCCGGAGCCGTCACCGAATCCTGACTCAACGTAGGGCAGGTAGGCGTGACCGGATCGTGTCGCAACTTCCTGATTGCAACTCATCCCCTGGATTACAAATGCATGCAGACGACGACTGGCCCACGTGTAATCACATCGCAGTGCCTCAAGGATCAGCAGCGGACGATTCAGTTTCTTCGCCCACTCGACTGCTCGGTCGAGCGAAAAGTTGTAGACGAGCCGACGATTGGCCGTCATCCAGTAAAGCACAAACTGGCCGTCACTGCGCGCTGACTGCTGATTCAATGCCGTAATCCGAAGCGGAGGAACGCCACTCATAGATTCACCTCATGGTCCGAAAACTGTAGGTTCAAAGGAGGAAACAGTTCGAGCATTTTCCGTTCGCGATACTCAAAAATTCGCAGCAGATCACGCTGCACAAAAAATCGATTCACCAGACGTCCTCCGAAAACTCTGTAACTCACTTCGTCGGTCGCCAGAGTCCCTTCGGGCACCGATTCGAAGATATGCAGGTGCTCCCATAATTGATACGGGCCTTTCAGTTGTCGATCCGTAAACGAAAACGGCGGATCCCACGCCGAAATTTCTGTACACCAGCGGATAGGCAGGCCGCGGAGGCGAATTGAATAGTTAATCAGACAACCCTGCCGAATCTGAATCGGCGCGGGAGTCAAAATGCGAAAATTCAGCCAGTCCGGGGTGATCTGCTCGAGCTGAAAGGCATCGCTGAAGAATTCAAAAAGTGCCTCGCGCGAGTGAGTTAGAACGATAGACGAACGCAGCACAAAACACCGATCTTCGTCATCCCAACGAATACTCACCACTGTCAACTCCCTGCACGTTTTGGACGTTATACCCAAAAAGAGACGTACCGTGAACTGCCCACGTTATTCACTAACTTGCTGATTAGTTTAAATCTTCCGAAAGTTTTGGGTTATTGCGAATGCCGCCCAACGGTTGACAGCGTGTGAACGTTTTAGCCTAGTATGGACGATTTGAGCAGGGGCCGATTTCGGCAGAGCGTGATTCAGCTCAAGGAGACGACAGAATGGTAACGAAAGTACGATCACAAGTTGGGAGATCATCGAAGCAAGCCTCTGGCCTAACTGCTGAGTGCCTTCAATCTGACGCTCAACTAAAAAGCCTGCGAGAGCGGGCAGTTAGTTTGCTCGGTCAAGAGATTCGATTTGTCTACTGTTCTGAGTTTGAGTCGCTTGAAGGTGACGACACCCCGATTTTCGAAGCCGAGGAATTGCTTCAGGAATTGCGACGGACTTCCCAGACTCAGCGTTCGGCGTCGTCTGCTCCTGCCTCGATGGACATGGACGAATCAATCGCCCTTCAAAATTGGTCTGCTCCCGATCCTCTGCTGACATTCGAACAGGAGCAAGTTCTCTTCCGAGCCCTGAATTTGCTTCGCTATCGCATTAACCGACAGCGAAGTCGATTGTCGGCTTCAAATCCATCGCGTAAAGCGGTGGAAAACATCGAGTTCAAAATGGACCTCGTGGAGCGAATCCGGACGCAACTGGTGAGTTCAAACCTGCGTCTTGTCTCCAGCATTGCTCGACGGTTCTCTACCAGCTTCGGCGACGTGGATGAATTCAGCAGCGACGGGTGCATGATCCTGTTGGGAGCCATCGATCGCTTCGACTTCTCGCGCCGGTTTCGATTCAGCACCTACGCGACTCATTCCATTCAGAGACACTTTTTCCGTGCATGGAAGGTGCGTCAGCGTCGTAAAGAGCGATTTCCAAATGCCGCCGCAGAGATGCTGTGCGAAATCCCCCAACAGGATAATGATATTCCTGTTTGCGAAGATCCAGAGTCAGTCGTGGGCCACCTGCTAAGTCAGGCAGAGCATGTGCTGGACGAAAGAGAGCATCAGATCCTGATGGAACGTTTCGGACTCGCGGGTCGCGACAAGAAGGGAAGAACTCTGCGAGAGATCGCGGCTGACCTTGGAATCTCCAAAGAACGCGTCCGACAACTGCAAATGAAGGCTCTGGAAAAGCTGCGAGAGATCCTTGACCCGGATCAAATCCACCAAGATTTCTTTCCCGGCATGTGCCGAACATAAAACGATGCAAACCTCAGTTCCGGTTTGCATCGTTTTTTTATGTCTGCAGGGCGATCAGAATTAAGCGTGAGCTGAATACTGCTCCGCGAATTCAAGAACGATTCCGTCCACCATCTGCTTCATCGTTTCGATAGTCGCTTCTTTGATGAAGCGAAAATTTGTGCGGTTCAATGACTCGCGATTTCGAATCGTTCCCTTAGTGGCAATCTCGACAATGTGAGTGTCGTTGAACGGTCGGACAAGCACTTCCAGACGACTGTATTCGTTTCTGGCCGTCCCGCGTCCCAGTTTAATGTCATCGCGGTTGATTCTCGCGCCCCAGCCGTTCTCGTTAAGAACCGTGCTGTAATCAAAGCCCGGGAAATGGTCGCACAGGCGGCGCAGGCACACCTCAATATGTTCTGAAAGCTCGTTGCGCAGCGTGGAGTGACGATGTCGCATGTCTTCTTCGGTGGCGCCCAGAGCTTCGGACGAAGCGACCTGTGCCACGCGAGCCTGCTGACCTCGCTGAATTGCTTTCTGTAATCGATCTTCAAAGTCTGACATAACGGAACTTTCGAACATCTTCGCCTGCCGGAGCAGCGACGATGGGCGGTAGAGAAGGTCTCAGGTGAATACGGGACGAATAATCTGATTGACCATGCTGATCAATTGTAGGCTGTCATGCAACCGCCTGCAGCGCTGAAAGTGTTCAGACAAAGTGAACATTTCGAGGCACCACCGTAATTCCCCCTTCCGAGATCGTCCATCCACGGGCCAGATCTTCCGCTCGATCGATCCCGATCGTCGTCCGTTCCGGAATTGACACCCCTTTATCAATAATCGCCCGCTGAATTTTGCAGTGGCGGCCGACTTCGACGCCCTCAAACAGGATGGAACCAGTCACCGACGCGAAACTATTCACCCGAACTCGTGGAGAGAAGATGCAGCGATCTACGTAGCCCCCGGAAATAATGGAGCCCGAGCAGATCAGACTGTCGGTAGCATGGCCAACTCGTGGATTTTTCGCATCCAAATCATTGAACACAAACTTCGGAGGTGGCAGCGGCGGTTGCCATGTACGAATTGGCCATTCCTGATCGTACAAATTCAGTTCCGGACTGACCGAAGTCAAATCCATACTGGTTTCGTAATAGCAATCGAGCGTTCCTACATCTCGCCAATAAGCGGGCCCGCCTGACTCGGGGTCCTCAAACGGCCACGCCATCACTCGACTTGAATCCACAATCGAAGGAATGATGTCCTTGCCAAAATCTCGGTTGCTGCCCGGTTCATTCGCATCAATACAAAGCTGCTCGAACAGGAAGTCGGTGTTGAATACGTAAATTCCCATCGACGCCAGACACTGATCCGGACGTCCCGGTATTGGATCCGGTTGAGCCGGTTTTTCTCTAAAGCGCACCACTCGACGCGACTCATCGATTTGCATCACGCCAAATCGAGTTCCCTCCTCCAGCGATACCGGCAGACAGGCAATGCTGGCATCAGCCTTCGACGCAATGTGATCGGCGATGAACCGGGAATAGTCCATTCGGTAGATATGATCGCCGCTCAGCACGACGATGTACTTCGGTCGAACCTTTTCGATCGTGTAGATGTTCTGGTAGATGGCATCGGCCGTCCCGAGATACCAATTTTCGTCGACGCGTTGTTCAGGCGGACGAACGCTGACGAACTCTCCCAGTTCCGCCGGCAAAAAATGCCAACCGAGCTCAATGTGGCGTTCGAGGCTGGCCGCTTTGTACTGAGTGACAACGAGAATCTTTCGCAGACCGCTGTTCAGGCAATTCGACAATGTAAAATCAATGATCCGAAAGCATCCACCAAACGGCACCGCCGGTTTGCTGCGATCCCGAGTCAGTGGGTCAAGCCTCGATCCTTTTCCTCCCGCCAAAACGACGGCCAGCACATTCTGCATTTCTATTGTCCTCCTTTTCTCTGTAGCAGTTTCGTTCATGTGCCATATCGCCCGCAAGCGAGCGACGGGGAACGCCGGCAACATTCCGAAGTGCGCATCGGAGCACACCGGCCGCCAGAACGCTCAATCTGCCCACACAATGTTGATCCGGCATTGCGTTTGCCAAGCTGAATCTCCGCGTAACTTCCGAAACATCCCTCAAGCTTTTAGACTCCCTGTTACGGTCCAGTCGCCTGAATGCGAAAGCATTGAAGCGTCCTCCAGTCGTTTTGCACCGTCTCATTGTCCTAAGTATGGCCGTTCACTTGGCATCAGAGTCGAAACTGCTGTCTCCCGCAAAATCTGCAGCACGCCCCGAAATGGAAGCGGCGGATGGGACACGCCTGTCCAAAACTCTGGTCAACTTTTGGCTGGATGTGGCATTGATGTTGGCCTTTACCGGCCTGTCACTGGTGTCCGTCATTGTGCAGTTTGTCTTCCCCCCCGGCACTTCCGCCAAAGACTGGATGCTTTGGAAAATGAACTACGGTCAGTGGTGCAGTCTTCAATTCGGACTGCACTGCATCCTGGGTCTGGGAGTCGTCGTGCATGTTATGCTGCACTGGACATGGGTCTGCGGAGTGATCTCCCGAAAACTACTTCGCCAACGCGAGTTGCCCGATGATGGAATCAGAACGGTCTATGGAGTTGGCCTGCTGATCGTTCTGCTGCTGACAGGGGCAGCCATCGTGGGTATTGCGATGATGACAATTCAAATGCCGCCTCAGTAATTTATCGCTCACACTTTCCTATCAGGACTGCAATCATGATTCAGCTTAAGCGAATTCTTATCCCGACCGACTTCAGTAAATTCAGTGAACCGGCGATGCAGTATGGTCTCGCCATTGCCGCTCGCTTCGATGCGGAAGTTCACCTGCTGCACATCGTGCCCGACCCCGCGATGCTGGTTCCTGAAGCAGCCGCCTTTTCAATAGAATCAATGCAGGCGCAGTCTGACCAGCTCAAAGAGGAAGCTCTGAAAGCGCTGGCAAAATTGCCGGACGACGGCTGGAGCGACAGCAAACCCGTCGTTCGCGAAGTTCGCATTGGAGCGGCCTTTATAGAAATCATCGAATACGCGCGGGAGACTGATATCGACCTGATCGTGATTGGCACACATGGTCGATCCGGTCTGATGCATGTGCTGATGGGCAGCGTGGCCGAACGTATTGTCAGGAAGTCGCCGTGTCCCGTGCTGACAGTGAAGCCGGAAGGCCATCAGTTTGTGACGGCCTGATTCTTTCAGCACCCTGCGTAGTTTCTAACACTCGGACCTGGACACGATTGCGTGACGCGGGTGTGGCATACAGATGACCCAGCATGCCAACAGATGACCCATCGCATCCGGGTAACGCGAGTAAGGTTTGCGTGAAGTCAAAACACAAACGCCCCCGTCGGGCGTGACTTCGACGGGGGCGTTTGCTGAACGATGGTGGAGAACCATCAAGTGAAGGATTTCTAGTATCCGCTTCCGGAGATCTCAGGAACGGCCTGACTGCTGGTCATGTAATAGTCATTCTGAGATGCGCTTGTCGATGTATTGTTGTAAGCTTTGTCGCAAGCCTGCGCAACATCGTTCAGTTCATGGTTGACCGCGTGTGAAAGCGACGCGAGTCCCACGATTGATCCCAGCACCAAAATCGTGCCGACCAGTACGATCTCCGAAGAGATGATGAGCCCGTTTTGATCTTCAATCAGCTTCTTGAGTAGTTGACGCATGTGCCAGTTCCCGATGCATAACAGGCCAGAGGATCCACGGCATGCCTATTCGTTTCGTCTCGAACAGCGGTGTTGCCTTTTCTCAACTTTACCCCATAAACGGCATCAGGAGCAGAATCGCTTCCCGGCGAGCAAAATTCACGGCCGCAGTTGAGCAGTTGGTCCGAATGTTCCATCTGCATCGAAAACGCGGAACGGCAGCGTCTTGATTCGCAAACTGCCGCTTTCGAAGCGGCGAATGCTCAAGTTTCAGCTCTTCACGCTGCGTGCATCAGCGAATCAGCATTTCCCGCGAGTACTGCACGACAGACGTTGCGTGCTTTTGCCACGGGCCTGTGTTGTGTCCGCAAGACAAGATGCAGTCTGTCCGCGATCAGTGAATTGGCTCGAGCTGAAACTTGTCACCGAAGATGGTGACGACATTGCCCTTCTCGCGGATCTCTTTTCGCACCTTCGCCCGAGCTTCCTCGCGGCGCTGCTTCAGCAGGCGATCTTCTATGTCACTCTGCACTTCCTGAAACGGTGTCGTTCCTGGATCGCGGTGAGCGATCACCTTATACACTTCAAAACGGTCGTTCTGGACCTGCACTTTCGATAACTGCCCATCCGGCAGATCGAACAGCAGGTTCTCCAGCGCCTTGTCTGACAGAGAATCGCGTTTGATCCAACCGACTTCTCCACGCTTTTCTTTTGTCAGCGTGTCCGACATTGCCGCTGCGACATCACCAAAGTCTTTGCCACTCTGAAGCTGAGTCACCACGGTGGCCATCGTCTTTTCAGCACCTTCACGGCCATCATGATCGCGGAAGCGAATCACAATTTCAGCAAAGCGAACTTCTTCTTCGCCCGTGTATTCGTCAAGATGTTCGCGGTAATATTGCAGCAGTTCTTCCCGATCAATCTTGTCGGGCACTTTCGTCATACTACCAACATAACCTTCGACCATCTGCATGCGTACGAAATTGTCTCGCAGCTGATCAATAGAAATTCCTTCGCTCGCCAGCCGCTCATCCAGTTGTCGGTCCGTGACGAAACCTTCTTTATCCTTGATGCCGTTGACAACCTCCTGGAACTTGGGCTCAAGAGAATCTTTGATTGTCTCACGCTTGTCTTCCGGAATCTTGATTTCCAGCGCCTGTACGATCAGCTCATCTTCCACATATTTGGGCAGTCGCTTCTGCAAGGTCGACATCATCACTAGCTGACGCTTGTCATCCGGCAAATTGGGGTCGCGTTCAATGATCTGGCGAGCTCCTCCCAGTACATCGTCCACAAAAATGGGTTTTCCATTTACCTCGGCGACAACACTGGTTCCCGTCAGCTGGCCGCTGCTCAGTTTCGAAAAGCCAATGGTCTGAACGTCGGATTCGCTGTCCTTCTGAGCCATCGCGATTTTCTGCTCTTCCGCGTCCGCCGTATGATTGACGAGCGATCGTCGAGGCGGCGCAGCAGCAAACACGGGATTGTCGACTTTGATCGAACGCCCATTGCACCCGCTGGACAACAGGGCACAGACACCAAACAGCAACAATGTCATCGACGAACGGCCGCGATACCGACCGATCAGGACGATTTTGAACCGTTGCATGGTGCTTGCTGGTAAGGCCACAAGTGTTGTCACACTGGAACTGAGGGGATAAGAATCGACACTGGACAGGCAATGTTGGCGATAAGAGGAGGATCGACCAAAGAAAGGAGCCGAACTATATGTCTGTCTGCAAGATCCAGGCAAGGTCGAATTCCTGACCGCAAACTGCCGTGTGTAAAGGACTTACCGCGGCAGATTCTGCCGGAGTTCAAGCAGAAGGCACACGCATCGCCGAAATCAGAGGGACGGTAGGTCGTCGAAATCATCAGCCACGCTCGTCAGGATCCGCGGGGATTCATCCCACTCAGGAAAAATTCCCTGTGTCCATCACACTGGCGCTTCCATGCAGAGCGCGATGCCCTAGAGTCTGCTGCGATCACTTAAGTCTGGTCCGTGCGGAAAATAACACGACCGTTGTTTGAAGACCCGGAAACGAAATATGGCATTTCCAAAACCGTTTTTTCGCTGGCGCCCACATCCATGGCATGGTCTTGAGGTAGGGCCTAACCCACCTCACCTTGTGCATGCGTTCATAGAAATTTCTCCTTTCGACCTCGTGAAGTACGAAGTTGACAAGGTGACAGGCTACCTGCGTGTGGACCGGCCGCAGCGAACTTCTTCGCAGCCGCCTGCTCTTTACGGTTTTATTCCCCGAACATTCTGCGGCACTCGCGTCGCCGAAATGATGCCACGCGCACGTCGAGGCGACGGGGACCCGCTGGATATCTGCGTGCTCAGCGAACGCCCGATTACCAAATCGGAAGTCATCGTCAACGTGCGAGTGATCGGTGGTCTGCCAATGCTGGACGGCGGCGAAGCGGACGACAAGATCATTGGCGTGCTGGCTCAGGACACCATCTGGTCACACGTAGAAGATCTGGATGAGCTGCCACAGGCTCTTGTGGAACGCCTGAGACACTACTTTACGACCTACAAAATAATGCCTGGTGAAACAACACACCAGGTTTCCATCGATCACATCTATGATCGAGCTCACGCAGAAAAAGTCATTCTGGCTGCCATGGCCGACTATGACGACGAATTCGGCGGCGTGTAGTTTTTTTGCAGGCGGCGACTCGCCGGCGTTGTTCGTTCTAAAATGTTGCACCTGCTGATGCACACCGCTTCGATTTGAGGGCTCGTCACTTATAGTGGCGAGCCCTTTTTTTGTCCGTCGCCCTGATGCGCATGAATTTTCGATGCAGCTGACGATTCAACTCACTTGCGACAGAGACGTCACTCGTCAGGCATCTGTGCCAGCGGCAGACGAAGAATCACCCACAGGCCAATCGTCACTAAAAACAGAGTGACAAATTTGAGCAGCGGCGAAAGATTGCCAAACGTGATCGTCAAAATCAGGCCGGACACAACCACGACGACCGCCCGTACCTTGTCTGCGGGACGAATCCCCTTGCGATCTTCCCAGTCTACCAGGATGCGTCCAAAGAATCGCGAAGACTTCAGCTTCTGATGCAGCGCAGGTGAACCTCGCATCAAAAGAAAACTGGCCAACAGCACAAAAGGAGTGCAGGGCAGGACGGGCAGAAAAAATCCGATCGCCGCGAGAGACAAACAAACGCCCGAGCCGAGAATCGAAGCGAAACGCCTTAACCCACCACGAACTTTAGGTGCATCTGCCTGAGTTGGTTGGCGGAGAGGACTATCGCTACTGCCCACATGATCATCCACAGTCACTCCCGACCGGCAATACCGGCTTGTGGAGAGAAGGCTCGAATCAGTCTCGAGCGCATCTCAGTCTGTCATGTCGACACATACGCTGTTCTGCTAATCGTCATCATCGTTCAGCAGATCGCGATAGTTCTTGGTAGGCCGCTTATCTTTCGGGCCAGCGCGGCGAACATCACCGGTTCCACCGCCACCGCCACCGCCAGCGTCGTCGTCGTCCGACAAACGACCCTGGCTTTTCTTGCGGCGGTCTTTGCCGCCTCGCTTCTCAACTAGATGATTCAAATCGTCCGGAAGGGGAAGGTCTTTTGGCATGAGAGCACTCGAAGTACTGAAACCTTTTCAGAACATGACAACACAGCGCGGACACGGTGTCCGCGAGACCAGGGATCTTTCTATTGCCTGAACACCGCAGAAAACCTTCACGAGACTTTCCCGGATTCGATGGGCCCTGTTTTTTCTTTTTATTACTTTCGGCTTATACAGATTCTGACTTCTGGACTCGTCTGTAAAAAGCCTGATTTCTGCGAACCGGCAGGTTCTGCCGACACTCCTCAAGCCCACTGTTTGAGCGACCATTCCCGTGGCCGACCATCGCTCAGGAACGTGCAACAAAGACCAACCTCAGCCATGACTGAAAGAACGCTCTGTCTCTTGTCCCGCTTCCTTGTCGACTCCTGACAGTTTACTTCCGTGATCCACGGCTCCCTGATCCCCGATCAGCCAATGTCTGACCAATTAACATCGCTCGACCAAACGCCTACACCACTCCGTCGCTGGATCCACAGATTCAGGGTTAGACCCATCCTCCATCTTTCCGATCGGCCGACGTGAAAAAAATGCTAAGCGATTTTCCCACTAAAATGAATCCTCGGACCCGACTCAAGCTGTTCAATTTCGCCATTTTTATTTCCAGCAACGCGTCGACTTGAGCAATCTCCGTGGGTCGGGAGGCCATTTCGGAATAGCCTAAAAGCGTCGTCAGGTCGTGGCGAGATCCAAAATCTGTTCCTGCGTCACACCGGCGTTATTCTTCAGTTCGCCAGCAATCTGCCCGTGCCGCATAACAAGAATTCGATCGGCTTGGCTCAGCACCTCCGGCAGTTCGGAACTGATCAGCAGGATGGCTTTCCCCTGCCGGGCGAGTTCAGCGATGATCTGGTAAATCTCCTGACGAGCACCAATGTCAATGCCTCGCGTTGGTTCATCGAACATCACGACCTGACTGTTGCGATGCAGCCACCGTGCCAGCAAAACTTTCTGCTGATTGCCTCCCGACAGATTCCGGGCCAGTTGTTCCTGATGTGGGATGCGTATCTTCAAACGCTGAACGTAGTGACCAAACGCTGCACGTTCCGCTCGCTGCCGCATGCATCCAAATCGCTGCAGAGATTGCAAATTGGCGAGTGAGAAATTCTCCCGCACGCTGCGTGCAGGTATCAGTCCCTGAGACTTTCGATCCTCCGTGAGCAGACAAATACCCGCCTTGATCGCGCGGCGTGGCGATCCCATTCGGAGCGGTTTTCCGTCAACTTGAATACTACCGCTGTCAGCGCGATCTGCTCCAAAAATGAGGCGCGCGGTTTCAGTTCGACCGGCACCGACAAGTCCGGTCATCCCCACTATTTCTCCACGACAAACGGAAAAGCTGACGTTGCGTACTGCCCGTCCCCGAGTCACACCATTCACTTCCAGACATACCGCACCGTGATCTGCGGAGGTTCTTTCGAATTCACGTTCCAGCACACGTCCAACCATCAGTTCGATCAGACGGCTACGGTTCAGATCCTGAATGTCACAGTCGGCCACATGCTGACCATCTCGCAGCACAGTCACGCGATCCGCAACCGCGAACACTTCCTCAAGGCGATGGCTGATATAAACAATTCCGATGCCCTGGGATTTCAGCTCACGCATCAAACCAAACAATCGTTCAACCTCCTGCGGTGTCAACGCCGCAGACGGTTCATCCATCACCAGAATGCGAACATCCTGCAACAGTACTCGAGCGATCTCGACAAGCTGCTGCTGCGCGATGGAAAGTTGACCGACCGGAACATCCAGCGGAATCTCAACCCCCATCCTGTGAAAGATCTCCGTAGCCCTTCGCCGCTCTTCTCGCTTCGCAATCCAAAAGCGGCCTCGATCCCGTCCCAGAAACATATTGTCGCAGACTGACAGCGCCGGAATTAATGTCAGTTCCTGATAGATGACGCCAATTCCCGACCGCATCGCTTCCGCGGGCGAATTCATCTGAACTTCGCGACCATCAATCAGGATGGTTCCGGAATCCGGACGATGAGCGCCTCCCAGCATCCGAATCAGCGTGCTCTTCCCCGCGCCGTTTTCACCCATCAGCGCGAGGACTTCTCCACGCTGCAGAGACAACGACACATTGGTGAGCGCCTGAACGCCGGGAAACGATTTGCTGATCTTCCGCAGTTCCAGCATGAGCCCAACGCCTACTTTGAAATCGTCTCGTCAAGATTCAACAGCGTGCTGGCCACCATGGTCCACGCCGCCAATTCTTCGGCAGAAATTTTCGTCGAAGGCGCTGTCTCACCAACGCTGACAAGCTGCTTTGCCGCTTCCGGGTCAGCCTTGTACTCGTTTCGATAGGCCACAAAATCGCCCAGCAGTCCATCGACTTCATAAGTCTGCGGAACTCGCAGCAAACACTGTCGGAACATCCACACTACTTTTTCCGCTGCCGATTCTCCTCCTTCGTAGATCGCTTTTTCCGCCAGAGCTCTCGCACACTCCAGGTATTGTGGATCATTCATCAGCATCAAAGCCTGCATCGGCGAGTTCGTTCGTTCCCGTCGCAGCACGCAACTTTCACGTGACGGTGCATCCATGATGGCCATCTGCGGAGGCGGCGCCGTGCGTTTGATGAATGTATACAGCGTCCGACGATGCACTTTCTCCGGTCCGCTGTCTTTTTCAAATCGCACCGTGTTCGAACCCGAATACCCCACGGCCTGCCATAGTCCGTCTGGCTGCGGCGGCTTCACACTGGGACCGCCTAGTTTTTCCACATACAGACCGCTGACAAACAGCGCCTGATCCCGGAGCGTTTCTGCATCCAGCCGAAAGCGAGGCCCGCGGGCCAGCAGTCGATTGGCCGGATCCGCCGCCAAACTCTCGTCCGTGACTCGAGCATTTCTCCGATAGGCCGCGGACGTCACAATGGTTCTCACCAGATGCTTCACATCCCAGGAATGCTCCGCGCCAGCCAGTTGAGGACGCATGAATTCAGAACTTAACCAGTCCAGAAGTTCCGGATGTGTTGGCGGCTCTCCCTGCGATCCAAAGTCTTCCGCGGTCTTAACGATGCCTGTACCAAAAAACTGCTGCCAAATACGATTCACGATCACTCGCGATGTCAACGGATGACTGGGCGAAGTAAGCCATTGAACAAGCCCCAGCCGATTGGCAGGCGCCCCGTCCGGCAACGGCGGAAGCACAGCAGGAACTCGCCGCTCCACCTTGTCTCGCGGCTGATCGTACTCGCCACGGTTCAGAACATACGTGGGTTTGGGCTCTGCTCGCTCTCGATAAATCAACGTCACCGCGGCATTCTTGCGAGTCGCCTGAATCTGCTGATCAATCGTCCGCAACTGCTCGTGCAGAGTACTAATCTCCGCACGCGTGCCCACATACGCATGCTCAATAAAATAATTCTTCAGAGCCATCGCCTCCAGAGGATCTCGTTCGTCAGTCGGCTGTCGCAGTGTTGTTCGAACTACTTCCGGCAGACCAGAGCCTTCCGTCTGCTGCAGATCTCTCTGCCATCGCGCAAACGAATCGTACACGGTTTGTCCGGCAGAACTCTTCGCGATACCACAGCGATCCCAATACACCGTGCCGTCAAATTGAGTGAACGCCCAACCGGTCACGTTGGCTCCTGGCTGCAGTCCCACTTCTGATGCCGAAACTTCAAGCCGAACCCATTCGCCTGTTTTCGGAAGAGCACCCTTTGACATCCGGCTGACAGAATTGTCCATGCCCCAGTCGATATGATTTCCGCCCCAGTAAACGCGATGGCTCCATGACAAGCCGTCGTTCCACTGCAGCATGATTTCTTTCGGTGGATTGGTCGGGTCCAGAAATACCCACGCGAAAAAGATGTCGCCTTCGCCAATTGTGATCGCCGGATCCACTCCATCAACATAATGCTGGCTGAGTCCGACAGCAGTACGTGTATGCGATGCTTCGCCGCTGAAAACCGGCAATGGGGCTTTCGCAAACTGCCACGGTGTTGTGCCCGAGACTGTTCCGCTGGTGAGCACTGAATCTTCTACCCAGATGAACTCCGTCGGCGGCGCGGCAACCGGTTCGGCGGGCACTGTCGGTTCCTTATACGACGCTTCCGCGATCACCTGCTGAATGCTCGTCTTCGTATCCCGTCGCAACTTCTCCAGCGTCTGTATCTCTGCTTTCTGCTCGGTCGTCAGCACTTTCAATATCGGAGCATGTTCCGTTGTGTTTCCGTCAAGTGGGTTACCATCAATGTTGTTGAAGAATGCGGTGAGCGAATAATAATCGTCGATCGTTACCGGATCGAATTTGTGACTATGGCAGCGACAGCAGTCCAGAGTCAGCCCCATAAAGACCGCCCCTATCGTGGCAACTCGATCGTTCGTGTTGCGAACTTCGACCTCGGCATCAATCGAGCCACCTTCTCCGGTCGTGACGTGACAACGATTAAAGCCCGTGGCGATCAGCTGATCGTCGGTCGCATTGGGCAGCAGATCTCCCGCAAGCTGTTCCATGGTAAACTGATCAAAAGGCATGTTGGAGTTGAACGCGTTTACGACCCAGTCACGATACGCCCACATCTCTCGATAATTGTCCAGATGCAGTCCGTGAGTGTCTCCGTAACGAGCCGCATCCAGCCAATATCGGGCCATGTGTTCGCCGTAGCGACTGGACCGCAATAGTCGATCCACTGCCGTTTCATAGGCGTGGTCTGATTCGTCGGCGAGAAACTTATCCACGTCGGCAGGTGTCGGTGGAAAACCGGTGAGATCCAGCGTGACTCGCCGCAGCATCGCTATCTTTTCGGCTTCTGAATTCGCCGACAGGCCTGCTTCCTGAAGTCTTGCGATCACAAAGCTATCAACATCGTTTGTGGCAGCCATCCTGGTAACAGTTGCAGGAATACGGGGTCTGACGATCGGCTCAAACGCCCAGTGCTGTCCCCATTTTGCTCCCGATTCGACCCAGCGTTTCAACAGGCCGATTTCTTTTTCTGTGAGCTGTTTTCCGGCGTCGGTCGGCGGCATCCGCAGATCGGGATCCGACGTCGTGATGCGTTCAATGATCGCACTGGCAGCCAGGTCTCCGGGAACAATGGCTGTCGCTCCGCTGGCCAGTGGCGCAGTGACGCTGTGCTCATCGTCCAGTCGCAACCCGGCCGCGCGCTTCTCCGCATCCGGCCCGTGGCAATGAAAGCACTTGTCAGAAAGAATGGGACGAATCTGTGCGGAAAAGCGTATGTTGTCATCTGCGACGACCGGTCGGCAGACGACGCAGATCACGGCAACAGAAATCACTGCGCGAAGCATCGGCAGAGGCACTCCGTAAATCAGATTTCAACATGAGCCCGAACAGGTTTCGGAATCGTCGTTGTTGAAGCCACCGGTGTCAATTTGTGGCGCCTGCATCTCTGCCGACATCCGCAAATCCGTTCATCGCCGGAAAGCTGCTGTCGCTGCAGAACCTGCTCTAAGCCAACACGCCTTCGTGAACTTCGCCGGCCACATCGGTGAGTCGGAAGTCGCGACCTGCGTAGCGATAGGTCAAGCGCTTATGGTCCATTCCGAGCAAGTGCATCAGAGTCGCATGGACGTCATGAATGTGCATCGGCTTCTCAACAGCGTAGTAGCCGTAATCGTCCGTCGCTCCGTAACGCAGCCCGCCACGCACGCCACCGCCCGCCATCCACATGGTGAAGCCTTCAGGATTGTGGTCGCGTCCGTCGGTCGTGCCCTGAGCCGTCGGAGTTCTTCCAAATTCACCGCCCCACATCACAAGTGTATCTTCAAGAAGCCCGCGCTGCTTCAGGTCGGCCAATAGTCCGGCAATTGGGCGATCCACTTCCTTCGCATTCTTGCTGTGCCCGGCTCGCAAGTCTGCGTGCTGATCCCATTGCACTTTGGAATCGCTGTGAGTGACCTGAATAAAGCGGACGCCCGCTTCAGAAAAGCGACGAGCCATTAAACACTGTCGGGCAAAATTTTCTGTCATGGGATCGTCGAGACCGTACAACTTCTGAGTCGCCTCAGACTCCTGCGACAGGTCCTGCAGTCCTGGCATTTCGGACTGCATCCGGAACGCCAGTTCGTACGAATGAATGCGCGCGTTCAACGCCGATTCATGAGGTGACTGCGCAAGGTGCTGCTCGTTCATCTGCTTCAGCAGATCCAGCTGCTTGCGCTGTGCACCGGTGGACCATTTATGATTGGCGATATACTTAACCGCTGCTGCTGTCGCCGGCTGGCTGGCCACGCCCAGAGGAATGCCCTGATTTTCTGCCGGCAGAAACGCCGAGCCCCAGTTGTTAACTCCGCCGTGAGCAAGTGTTGGACAGATTGTTACAAACGACGGAAGATTTCGATTCTCCGTGCCAAGTCCATAACTGACCCACGCTCCCATACTCGGCCGCACAAAGGCATCGCTGCCTGTGTGCAATTTCAGAGCGGCTCCACCATGCGCCGCGTTCGTGCCATGCACCGAATTCAAGAAGCAGATATCGTCCACATGCTGAGCAACATTGGGAAACAGTTCGCTCACATGAATGCCACTCTCTCCGTACTGCCGAAATCGCCACGGCGAACCCAGCAGATTGCCGGTCGGCGCAAATTGGACTCGCGGCTTGGCAAACGGAAGCGGCTTGCCATCATCTTCCTGAAGCTTTGGTTTGTAGTCGAAGGTATCGACCTGCGACGGCCCACCCTTCATAAACATAAAGATGACACGCTTTGCGCGAGGCGCAAAGTGAAACGGGTTGGCGTGCGCCTGCTCGCTGGCCGCCACTTTCTGAATCATTGATGCCAGAGCCAGTCCGCCAAAGCCCACCGCTGTGGATTGCAGAACCTGACGTCGTGATTGTGGACACTGAAACATTGGATTTGTCCTCTTCATCATCCTGAACTGTTAGCGCACGTACAGGAATTCATTCGACATCAGAACAGTCTGACACAACGACGTCCACACGGCCGTCGCACGGTCCGCTTCCGCGACGCCGTCCTGCATCAACTGAGATTCCAGAGCGGACGCAGCTGCCAGAAACTCTTCTACTTCTGCCGCAGTCGCTGGTCGACCAAGCGATCGCAGGAACAACACATTGACTCGCGAATTAAGATCGCCAGGAAACTCTGCCTGAATCTCTTTCGCCAGATTCTCAGCCGCCTGAATGACCAGGTCACTGTTCATCAGAAACAGAGCCTGTGATGCAACGGTGGAAGAAGCCCGATCCCCGTTCGGAACCGTACCATCCGTGCAGTCGAACAGTGACATCGCGTCATAAAGGTTGTTGCGAATGACGGGCAGGTAAACGGAACGACGCATCGAATTGTACGACGTACCGTCTTTCGATGTATGATCGAACAGAAATTCACGATTCTTCACATGCAGCATCGACTGACCCATCGACCGATCCAGCAGCCCCGACGCAGCGAGCACCGAATCGCGAACCGATTCCGCTCCGAGCCGTTGAATACTCCAGCGCCACTGCAGCAAATTGTCCGGATCGGACTGTTCGGCTGCCAGATTATTTTCGCTGCTTTGCTGCCACGTCGCCGACAGCATGATTGTGCGATGCATGGATTTCAGCGACCAGCCGCTGCGGACAAATTCTGTCGCTAACCAGTCGAGCAGTGCCTGATTCCCGGGCCGATCTCCCAGCTTCCCGAAATTGTCGGCCGTAGAAACGATTCCGCGTCCAAAATGCCATCGCCAGACCCGATTCACCATCACTCGCGCTGTCAGTGGATGCTGGGGACTTGTGAGCCACTGAGTGAATTCCAGACGACCGCTGTGATTGGCCGCAGTGGTAAAGCCATGTGCCGCCAGAACCACCGGGACTCCTCGTTCCACGACTCGCCCCGGCGATAGATGACTGCCTCGCATCAAAATTCGAGCATTCGTCAGCTCGCCTTCAGACACACCCATCGCTGTCGGCAGTTCGGGAATAGTGGCCTCCAGCATCTTCAGTTCGTCGCGAAGTCCAGCCAGCTGCTTCTTCGTATCTTCTGGAAGCTGATCTTCCGGAATCTGCTGTGCCGGAGTTGTACCTGCCGATGCTGCCGCCGTTGCCATCGCCGCGGTCAGGAACGTATTGATCTCTGTCTTCTTGGTTTCAATCATGCCCTGATGCGCCGCAAGCTGCGCTTTATCGGCAACTGTGGCGATCGAATTCTCATTCCATTTAGCGATGCGTTTCAGAGACTCCATCGTCCGAGTGCTCTGAAAGATACCGGCAACCGCGTAATAGTCAGCCTGCGAAATCGGATCGAACTTGTGGTCGTGACAACGCGCACATCCCAGCGTCAGCCCCAACATGGCTCGACCCATGGTGTCAATCTGCTCGTCCAGAATATCCATCTGGAGTTTGGTTTCATCACCTTCCGCAAGAACCTTCGGGCCCATCGAAAGGAAACCGGTGGCGGTAAGCCGATCGTTACGAGTCGCCTCGTCGGTCTGTTCGTCAACCAACAGATCGCCAGCAATCTGCTCTCTGATAAACTGATCGTATGGCTTATCCGCATTCAGCGAATTGATCACATAATTTCGAAACCGCCACGCATTGCCATGAGCAATGTTTTCATCCAGTCCGTTGGAATCCGCATACCGCACAACGTCCAGCCAGTGTCGGCCCCATCGTTCACCGTATTGCGGACTGGCAAGAAGTCGATCGATCACCTTCGAAAACGCATCGGGAGAATCGTCTGCCAGAAAGCTGGTAATGTCCTGAGGCGACGGCGGAAGTCCGGTCAGATCAAAGGTGGCTCGACGAATCAACGTTGCCTTATCCGCGCCGGGATTTGGCTGCAGGCCTTTTTCCACAAGCCGCGCCACAATGAACGAGTCGATCGGAGATTTCACAAAGTCCGGCTTGCCGACGTCAGGCACAACGGGTTCCTGAACCGTCTGAAATGCCCAAAACTTTCGAGCTTCCTCGATATCAAACGGCGGTGCATCCGAACGTGCATTAATCGCTCCGTCAGGATGATGAGCACCAGCCTGCACCCAGTCGACAAGCATCTTCACGGTTTCGTCCGGAAGCTTCTCATCGGGAGGCATTTGCATGAGTTCATCTGTTCGTCGAACAGCGGTGATCAGCAAACTCTCATCCGGCTTACCAGCGACTACGGGCTGTCCCGATTTGCCTCCAGTGTTCAGACCGGCCAGCGAATCCAGACGAAGTCCGCCCTCTTGCGCATCGGGCCCATGGCACGATATGCAGTGCTTTTGCAGCAATGGAGCGATGGTGTCCACAAACATGGCGGACGACGGTTTATCATCGGCCTTGATGGTTGAGACTGATGCGGTAAAACAGCAAGCGACCAGAATCAGTCGCACAAATCGATCGGCAAGTGGCATTGGAGCTCCTCCAAACCTAAAACGGCGGGAACTCCAAGGTAGGCTTTCAAAACGCGTTTCACAAGTGGAAATGCCCACAGTTGCAGGACGGGCGACAAACACGGGAATGAAGCGTGCATGCGTTCAGGCCTTCAGGACGCAGATCTTCTCACCAACCGGAACATCACGCGTGCTGTAGCTGCAAGGAGCCGGGGCCAGGCACTTCAAACTTCATTTCAAACTTCAATCGCCGCGTCGATTGAAGTTTGAAGGCCTGACACGGTGGCAAAAAAACCCTCTGGTCGGAGACCAGAGGGCTTTCGTGAGTCATGGCGTTAAACGCTGACTATTCTTTTTCTTCGCCACCACCCAAAGAGAACAGAGGACCGGCACCGCCGCCGGTACCGCCCTTCAGCTCTTCGCGTGGCTTTGCAGCCTGCGCTGCCGAAGCGTCGCCTTCTGGAGCGCCAGTCGCAGGAACTTCTGCTTCTTTAGATGATTCGGACTTACGGCTCAGACCAATCTTGCGCTCGCCAGTGTCGACTCGCAGGATGCGGACTTCCAGATCCTGTCCGACCTGAACCATGTTCTCTGGATGGTCAACCTTGTGGTCGGCCAGTTCAGAAACATGCAACAGACCTTCAAGGTCGTCTTCCAGCTGTACGAAGACACCGAAATTGGTGATCTTCGTAACCTTGCCCGTGACAGTCTTGCCAGGGGCGTACTTTTCTGGAATCCGTGTTTCCCATGGGTCTTCGGCAAGCTGCTTCAGACCAAGTGCGATTCGGCGGCGATCTTCGTCGACACTCAGAATCTGGCATTCGATCGGATCACCCTTCTTCAGGATTTCATTGGCATGAGACACCTTGCGAGTCCATGACATGTCGCTGATGTGAAGCAGGCCGTCGACGCCTTCCTGAAGTTCAACAAACGCACCGTAGTTGGTGAGATTTCGAACCGTGCCCTTGACGATCGTACCTGGTGGGTACTTGGAAGCCACTTCGTCCCACGGGTTGGGCTGAGTCTGCTTCATGCCCAGGGAAATTTCCTGCTTGTCTTCGTTGATCCCCAAGACCATGACTTCGACCTTGTCGCCGATCGCTACAAGTTCGCTTGGGTGATTGACGCGACGTGTCCAGGACATTTCGCTGATGTGAACGAGACCTTCGATGCCGTCTTCCAGCTTCACGAAAGCACCGTAAGACAGCACGTTGACAACTTCACCATGAACGCGTGAAGCAACGGGGTACTTCGTTCCAATGTTGGCCCACGGGCTGGCAGACTTCTGCTTCAGGCCGAGAGCAATCTTTTCTTTGTCGTAATCGATGTTCAGAACCATCACTTCGATTTCGTCGTCGATCTTCACCATCTCGGTTGGATGGCTGATACGACCCCAGCTCATATCGGTGATGTGCAGCAGGCCGTCGATACCGCCCAGATCCACGAAGGCTCCGAAGTCAGCAATGTTCTTGACGGTACCTTTTCGCAGCTGACCAATCTGAAGATTGGAGAGCAGCGTCTTCTTCATCTTTTCGCGTTCTTCTTCGATCAGACGGCGGCGAGAAACAACGATGTTTCTGCGTGCTTCGTCAATCTTCAGAATCATGCACTCAATTTCCTGGCCGATGTATTCTGCGATGTCGTTAGGTCGTCGAATGTCGACCTGACTGGCTGGCAGAAACACATTGACGCCGATATTGATAAGCAGACCACCCTTGATCTTGCGGATGACCTGGCCTTTGACAACATCGCCCTCCTGGTGAGTGCTGATGATCTTTTCCCACTCGCGAACACGGTCCGCTTTGCGCTTGGAAAGAACGATCAGGCCGATCGAGTCTTCAAATTCTTCCAGCAGGACTTCGATACGATCGCCAACCTGTGGCTGAACGTCGGCATCATCCCACTCGTCTCGCTGTACAACGCCTTCGCTCTTGTACCCGATGTCGACCACAACTTCTTCGTTGTCAACGCGTACGATTGTTCCGGTCAGGATCTGATTCAGGTCGTAGGTCTGCGCCTGTTCTTGATAAATATCTTCTTCGGCGAAGTCGGGGAATGAAGCGGCAATCACCGCATCCAGTTCTGCCTCTTCGACACTAAATTCCCTCATTAAATTGCGATCGACCATTCTGAAATCCACCTGACACGGGCACCATTCGGGCGAACCGGAACAATGCTTCCGAACAAAAAAAGAGCCTTACGAAGCGCCGCTGCGAAAACAACTCGCAGCACCATTGGCGAAATTCGCGGAAAACGCAGGATACTAGGAGAATCCCGCAGAAAAGTCCAGCCGCCTCAGGACAGAACCCTCTGAGCGAGCTCTACTTAAATCCAACACAGCGAATGATTTGTGAAATCGAGCAAGCACAAACATATTCCCAATTTCTCACGTCGCAGCCCATCTGAAGCGGTCCGAGAACCAGCTTTGTATGCAAAATCGATTCAACTCTTACCTTCTTCGGCCACCTTAAGGACCCGCCCGCCACCCAGATTGCGGCTAAACCCAAGGCCCGCATGTAAAGTTAAGCCCGATCGTCAAAGTTACGCCAAACACCCCATTTAACCACATCGCTTAGACCGGCCGTGCAGTTCGTGAGAAGTTATTCTGGTCGTCGATACGATCCGGATACTGACAGGCCCACCGCGCGTCACATCGGGGTCGACCTAATCTGAGGCGATAAGCGAATGGACATTGCGAAATCGAACCACCAGCGTAAGTACCCTATGGAATTCACTCCACAGCGTCTCGTGCGACCGCATCGCAACTGCTTAGCTGAAAGCCAGCCACACGCCAGAAGTTGCACCAACTGAAATTCTGCTTCACGCGGATATTTTGCCGCCAGCCACTCGGTCGCTGAGCAAACCACGCCCACATTCAAGCGAAGTTCCTGCAACGAGCCCCATGCTCGTCGTTCCACCATCGCACCCATTCACGCCCGGGTTTCGTCGCAACACCGAACACAAACAACAAAAGCGGCTGAAGGGAATCGAACCCTCATCCTAAGCTTGGGAAGCTGATGTGTTGCCACTACACCACAGCCGCGAAAAACACTTCTGACTCGACAAACCACAGTGTATTCGGCTCTTTCCGGCATTGCAATTGACTCTATTCAATTGCATCGTTTTAGACTCATTTACACCCCGAAGTGGAGATAAGCGGAGACCGAGACCGTTTGTGCTTCATCTGCGGCCTCTCCCCTGCGCCGGCGATTTTGTGGAAAAGCGCACGCGACTGAAGGGCGGTTCTGGTGGGGCGTCGGCCCCAACTTTTCCGCCCCCCTGCCTTTTGTTGTTCTCACCACAATTGTGTGTTGCGTGGACAAAAAAAGTGCCATCGACCACCACTGCGGACGGTCGCCAGTCTCAACAGGGACTCGGATTTTCCGTAGGTCCCATCACTCCCGGAGTGATTCTCTGCCGGAGAACGGGGTGGGCAACTTTTGTTCGCAGGCTGGATGCCAATAGATCGTTTCTGCGTCATCCTGCGTTTCACGTTTCAAATCGCTTTTGCTCAACCGCTGCAACAGATTCTCTGCGTCAACCCTTCGCAGCCCGCAAGCAATGAAATGGTAGGAAAGCGGTGATTCAGTTTCCGCTTGCAACTGCCTTCGACGGAGTTCCGGATTTTTATACGGAACGGGATGGCGTTTCGCGACTTGACCACTCATTGACCGGAACAGGAAAGTACTTTGACTGTAGCATTCAAAGACGAAAAACATCGCTGTTCCATTCATGACTTCGGTCCCAGAACATTCACCAGAGGTGCGATTAAGTTATGGGCCTTGAAAGCGGGATGAAACAAAGTTATTCATAAGCACCCTCGGTAGGTGAACGTTTCACCGTTTGTATCGATTATGCGGATTCGAAAGAGTTGCTACTGTCGCTTTGTTATGGAATTCCCCCACCCCGATGGATATTTCCCCGTCGGCCTGTTGTTGATTGCCTAGTCGAATCCTTAGAGACACATTCGCTCCGCAGCGTACCCTGCGCCGCCTGGTGGGGATCCCAGGAGGAGCCAACACACAGCAGGCAGACCGGCCCCCGGCCCCCCTTGAACCTGTCGGCCTGTCATCAATCATGCAGTGCCGGCCCCTTCGGAGTTCCACTGCTGCGGCGTGTTGTTGTCGGGGGGACCCCAGACAGACCGCCCCCAACCCCGGAGTGAATTCCGCGCCGGACTGTGTCTGTTCGATTGAGGGACTTTATCAACCGCTTGACGGTCTCGACACTTCGAAGGGACCCAAAAGCCCCAGGGCAGGGCGTCAGACAATACTCCTGACCCCGGATTCCTCAGACCGCACTAACTTTCTGTTTCGGCTTCGGGACTTTCTTCATCGTGCTGACCGTCGGCCGTTGCAGACCACAACGCGTTGCGATGTAAGACTGTGGATGGTGAAGCCCAAAGTCGTGAAAACACCGCCCTGTAACGCATTGGGCCGTCCGAAGAAATGCCCGCGGCTGCGATCCGGGGAACGACCGCCGAGTGAGGCTCAGAACCTGGCCACGTACTCACCCGCCTTTCGCAAACAGACACCACAGAAGTATCGCATCAAGGAGACTCATCGCGGCAGCGATGTCTGGGAACTTCGCTGGGCACCATGCTGGCGGAAGA
>CAMTWR010000032.1:0-44843 GCA_947085455.1 uncultured Planctomycetota bacterium
CGATGACTCTGGATCAGTATTTGAAGCTGCTGGACTGGACCGGTCGACAGATTCGCAAGGACAAAGTCGGCGCGATTCCGGCGGAGTGTGCACCGATCCTGGAGCGTCTGGACTGCAGTGCCGAGACGTGGGTCGATTTCGTCAAGAACTTCCGCAAACGCTTCCGCGGTGAAGCTGGCCTGGCCCCATCTCGGCAAGCCTTCCGCATGACTCGCCGTGAATCGCGAGCTTCAGTGAACTCTCCATCCTGAAGCAAATGGCTTTCACGTAAAACGTATACTGAGCTCGACGTATTACTACAAGGTGGGTGGTCCTTGTGTTCCCGGTGCCTCAACTTGTCGCTGTTGTATTCGCAATCGTATTTGCCCAGTCATACCCGGACGTTGCGGGCGGCAAGGGCCGTTTTTCAGCTTCGTAAACCTTCACAGTTTCTTCGACAATCTGGCAAAGTTCAGCAAAGACCGATTTTTCATCGTCCCCATGGCAACCACCGTAAAAGAGGCCCGGGCAACTGCCAACGAAACACTGATCTTCGTCAGACCATTCGACCAGCTTAACGTATCTTGAGGCCGCCTTCATGATTTTGATTCCTTGATTGCTTTGGCAACGGCTCGTTCCTGATACATCTTCGCATCGTCGCCGCCTTGCCCCGAGATAGTAACCGCTCTGGTAACGTTGTCATGGACAAAGTTTCGGTGGCTCCCCTTTCCACCGCGGTTCTCGAATCCTGCTGCCTCCAAATCAGCGATGAGTTCCCGAATCTTTCTTGGCACAACAGATTCCTTTCGCTAAGTGACAGGGCTTCATAGTAACCCGAGTTCAAGCCAAATCCCAGCCATCCATGCCTTCCGGCGCCGCGGTCGTCCATGCCCGCCGTGCCTTCGGCCTCTGATTCTATCTGCAATCGCCGGTACGTTCAGCGTGGCGCTTTCATCAAACATTCTGATCCGCTTCCCCGGCCAGCCGCTCATCCAGCACGATCACGACTTTGCCAAACGACGGATCCAACACGTTCGTGTCACAGTCATACAGAAACAACCTGCTCACCACCGCTCACCGTCCGGTTCATCCGGGCGGAAGCTACGAATGAAGAGTATCCATTGGCCATGCCTTTCCATCGCTGGTTCCGCCTGGGCAAGCCGGACGGAAACCTGATGGATCGACAGACTTTTGCGACGGGGGATGTTCCAGCACGGGTGTTCCAGCACGGGGACACAGCACATCTCTGACGGGCCGAGTGCAAGCGATCGTTCACGGCCCGGCATCGCTGATGATTGAAATTCCAGGCGAGGGTGACTCGGGGCTGACATCCTTGATGATCTTCCAGTACCTCGACACAGTCGGTTCAGGAAATCCTGAATGCCTTTGAAGTGATTTTCCTTATCTGCCCGTCCGGCTAGACTGGCAGACTGAGCGGAGGTTCGAGTATCAACACAGTCTTACGAAACAGCCAGACAAAGAAGCTGTTCACTGAAGGGTACGAAATCATGAGCCGATGGATCCCTATGCTGGCAGCCTGTTTTGTGACGGGCTTTGCAGTTGGCAGCAATGTCAGCGTGGCAGCGCCGCCGGAGGCGATTTCCAAATCGCTGATTTTTCATGCGCCGTTTGATGGCGGAACGGATGGGCGGATAGGGGTCGATCGTTCTCTGTATACCTCGGACAGTCTCGAGCGAAAATCGGAGGTCGCCGGAAATCATCGGACCGATGTTTCCATCGTCAGCGGGGCAGGGCGGTTTGGGGATGCGTTGCGTTTCAAAGACAATTCGCCACAGGTCATTTTCTATAAAGGTGCCAATGCGGGCTTCAAAGAAAAAGACTGGTCCGGCACGGTCTCTTTCTGGCTGAAGGTGGATCCCGATAAGGATCTGAAACCCGGGTATTGCGACCCGATTCAGATCACCGACAAGACATGGAACGACGCGGCTTTCTTTGTGGACTTCGATAAGGAACTGCCTCGCACATTCCGTCTGGGTGTGTTTTCTAATTACAAGTTCTGGAATCCAAAGAACACGGCCTGGGAGCAGGTCGCTGAGACCGATCGTCCGATGGTTCCCGTTGTGAAGCCACCGTTCCGCAGCGACGAATGGACGCATGTGGTTTACACATTTGAAAACATCAACGCATCGGACAACGCCGCATCAACAGCCACCTTGTATCTGAATGGTAAGAAACAGGGAGCTCTCAAACATCCGCTGCAGTTTTCCTGGAATCCGTCCAAAGCGGCCATCATGCTGGGGATCAGTTACATCGGTGACTTTGACGATCTGGCCATCTTTGATCGCGCATTGACGCCCGAAGAGAGTGCGACGGTTTATCAGTTGCCGGACGGGTTGAAGTAACCACGGTTGTAGGTCACTCAAACTCGAATCGTATCCCAGGCCACCAAAGCGTCGCGCACACTGCGGACGTCGTGAATGCGCAGGATGTCGACTCCCAATTGGGCCAGCGCGATGGAGACACCCACAGTTCCGGACTCGCGATCTTCAACGCTGCGGCCCAGGATCTTCGACAAGAATCGTTTGCGGGAATGGCCGATAAGAACAGGTCGCTGAAGTTCGGCCTGCAGTCTGGGAATCGCCTTGAGCAGCTGCAGATTGTGATCGGCCGTTTTTCCGAACCCGATGCCCGGATCCACACACATGCGTTCGGCGAGGATGCCGGCCATCAGACATCGATCCACCTGCTGCTGCAGAAATTCGCTGACCTCGCTGACAACGTCGGTGTACTGTGGATTCTGCTGCATCGTCTGCGGCGTACCCTGAATATGCATCAGACAAATTCCCGCATCGGTTTCGCGGCACACGTCCATCATCGCGTGGTCGAAAGTCAGGCCGGAAATGTCGTTGACGATCTCCGCACCGGCATCCAAAGCCTGACGAGCCACTTCAGATTTCGTGGTATCGATGGAGATGGGAATCCGAAGCTTCTGCGCCAGTTCGCGAATGACAGGAATCGTCCGCCGCAGCTCTTCATCCAGCGTCACGCCTTCGGAGCCCGGGCGAGTGGATTCGCCGCCGATGTCGATGATGTCGGCGCCATCCGCTTCCATCTGCAGGGCTCGAGCGACCGCCTGATCCATGGCATTGAACTGGCCGCCGTCCGAGAAGCTGTCAGGGGTCACATTCAGAATCCCCATCAGCAGCGGCAGTCGCTGACGTGTGAGGTCCCGGGTTCGCAGAGTCCAGCAGAGATTCATTCACAACCTTTTCAGACTCAACTACATCGGCACGCCGGTTGCCGAACACGAAGCCACGGCCATAGCCGTTCCGCCGATGATGGGCAACAGACTTCTGCTGCCATTGGTGTTGGTATCCAACTGCACGAAAACGCCGGGGTTCTCTTCCAGTGGAGTCGGCGGCAGGTCTTTCGCAAGCACCGTCTCGATAAAGAAATGAAGCAGATCGCGAATCTGAGTGTCCTCCATTTCCGCCACCAGCGACTCCGCCTTTTCACGAGATCGCTCAACCAGCACTTCGGCCTTTTCGAACACGTCACAGGATCGGAAGATCTCACGCAGACGGTCAATCCGCTTGTGATTCGATGACCGGCCGGAAGCGTCAGACAAGATCTCTTTCAGCTCCGCCTTTTGCTGCTCATTCGCATCCTTCAGCGCCAGAGCCAGCAGCACTGTTGGTCGCAACGCCAGAGCGTCCTGACCGGCGACCAGCTTATTGTCCGTATCGCCCTGCCAGTCCTTCAGATCGTTCAGCACCTGGAACGCCACGCCCACGTGACGACAGAACTGAGGAACCAGATCTGTTTTTGCCAGCGGATGATTGGCCATTCGCAGGCCCGCATAAAGAGCGGCCTCAAACGCGGGTGACGTCTTCAGTGAATAAATCTGCAGGGCATCGAGAGGAGTCAAATTCCAGTCCGGAGATCTCTGGAACGCCATCTCCGCACCCTGTCCGTCACATAGCCGGATATGAGCCGTCGACATGCTGTTGAGCACATCGATCGCCACATCAGGGCTGAGTTCCCGAGCGGCATGGATCAGGCGATAGCCAAGCCCAATTAGATAATCGCCAATGTTAATCGCATGCCCGGCGCCGTATTGACGATGCAGAGTCTCACGGCCATAGCGATACTGGTCGTCGTCCTGAATGTCGTCGTGAACCAGCGAGGCTTTGTGAAACGCTTCGATCGCCATGGCCACTCGCGCAACCGCGTCCGGCACGTCCGGAGTGGCATCACCGATTGTGAGTGCTCCACCGCCGCAGGCCGCGTGCCAGGCCGCCAGCGTGATGAACGGACGGAATCGCTTGCCGCCCTTGCTGAGCCAGTCGTAGGCGATGTTTTCCGTGAAGGCCACGGGAGATTCGCGCCGTGATTCGTCCTTTGTGCGAATGCGAGGCAGCAGGCGATCGAAATCACTTTCGAACATCTTTGCAGACGCACGCATCAGCGGCACATAGCTGGTCGTCGGCTTCTCAGGAAGAGGCTCGTATTTGTCAAGCACGTCCCAGACCCAGGCTTCGTCCAGCGTCGTGTTGAGACAGTCGCCGGAATGCAACGGCACAGCGTACGATGGGACACCAGCGATCAGAACCTTGTCGATGGCTTTTTCAAGCACGTTCAGACAAGCCACGCCCAGAATGCCATCGATGTAACCGGAGACAATAATCTTCAAAACAACCGGCGACCCTTCGGCCACGAGCACCTTGTAGCCCAACTGTTCGGCTCGCACTTTATAGTCGGCAATCGAACAGGCGCCACAACGTTCGCAGTCGAGCCCAAACTGAGTGTACTCGGCCGGGCAGCCCTGAGCGTGCTTCAGACAGTGAGGCAGCAACAGCATGCGCCGATTGAAGGGGATCGCAAGAAACTGCTGCTTCCAGAAGAAGTTGCCGACCATCACCATGGAGAACCCGAGAAACTTTTCGGGCAGTCCCAGTTGATCCAGCAGAGTTCGTCCGTGGTGTTCCAGTTCGTTGCGAGTGAACGCACGGCTGCGATCCAGATTGCGAGCGTACTCTTCGGCAGCCGCTTTGACTTTTTCGCGCAGCTCAAGCGTCTCAGGCATCGCCTTCAGATGAGTCGTACTGCGTCGCTTGCCCTTTTTTCGCGTTGGTGCAGGATCGTCGTCGTCATCAACGAGACGATGATCCTCAGGAAAGGAGGGACGCATCGGTTCGTCATCGTCAGCAATTTGGTTGTCGACACGGGCGATAGACACAGATGAGATCTCCGGAAGGAGCAATGATTGGCAGGATGTCGGCAGGGGTACGATGTGGGCCGTTTGTTAATTGGATCCGGTTCAGCGAATCAGCATGTTCGATTTGTCGCCAGCCGCGAGTCTGAAAAGTCAGATTTCGTTGCAGCGTGCATTCAATCCTCACCAGGATCAACAAACGTCCCGCCAGCGGTTTAACCCCGCAGCGGCGAATATGATTGGGTAAAGATCCTCGAAATACCAGAGTCGAGCGAAATAGAAGCCAATCGGAGTGGGCCGATCAACTGTTCCTTCATTCACCCTCAACGCCAGCCACTGAGCCGCCAGGTCAATCGCTGGCCGAGCTTCCGTAAAGTCGACAAGACTGTCCAAAGCCAGTCCGGTTTCTTCTACGGAACTTTCCAGACCACGGCGAGCCGACCAGCCACCGTCGTCATTTTGGTTTTCCAGCAACCACCGGACGGCCCTGTGACAGGCGTCCGACGATTGCTCGCCTATCGTAGCCAGCGCACGGACGACTCGCGACGTTCCATACAGAGGATTTTCGTCGTCTTCGTTGAATTGATGGCCAAACCAGAGCGGAAGCCACGTTCCGTCGGCCCGTTGAACGTATTGGAGGAAACGAATTCCCTGCCGTATCGATCGTTCACATCGGCTTTTTACGACAGCATCCGTCTCAGGAACTCGCAGCAGCCATAAATGCAGGGCTCGCATCGCATGAGCGGTCAGGTCGCACGAACTGCGGTCAAAAGGCAGAGTACCCCAGCCTCGGCAGAAGGTAGGCCAGCCGCCGTCCCGATTCTGCAGGTCCAGCAGCCAGATGGCAGCGGCGCGAAGGGAGGCGATTTCTTCCGAAGAAAGTGACTCTGCTGACTCGCGGAGATTCATCAGAGCCAGCATCGCACTCGGAGTGTCGTCTGCATCCGGAACACCGCCCGGCAGATCGGTCCACGACCAGCCGCCTGGAGCCGCATGAGTGTAGGGATGAATGGTTTTGTATTGCTGGTTCAACAGCCAGGTGCGGATGGCGGAAGGCTCAAAGCCGAGGGCGGAAAGCGGAATGCCTGAAAGATTCTCATCGCGGCTCTCCACTCTCCGCTTTCCGCTCTTCTTCCCACTCATCGCATTGACACTCAGTGTCGTCACCCAGGTCGTAAGGTTGGTATCAATCGGCCAGCTGCCGTCTTCGCGGACGGACGCTTCGATGAATTTGAGACACCGTTGAGTCACCACATGATCGAACAGTCCGCAACCCAGCAGGCTCATGCAAACAAAGCTCGTTAGCGGCGTCGCCTCAAGGAACCCGCCGTTGGGCGGCTGAATGGACTCCAGAACTTTCAGTGACGGAGCAATGGATTTCCGCCGGATCAGGCGGATCACCGGATTCCCGTGACCCTGATGTTTGAAGATCACCTGGCCAATGGCAATCAGCGCCGGGAGCGCATAGCTGACAACCGGCATCCTGACGGCCGCGTACAACCGATGAGGAACGCATGCCAGTTCAAAGGGCAGGGGAATCACCTCTTTCCAGTCAACAATTCCCGCCAGTGCACAATGCGTCAGTATAGGAACAGAGAACGTGTGATCCTTGCCGTACCGTTTGATCACCGCCGGAACTCCGCCAGCTTTGGCGATGTATCGTCCGGACGATTCGATGACAGCTGAGAAGTCGCGTGGCGAATTACTCGCGATTCTGAGCCGCTGGGCGCTAGCCGCGGTTGCTTTCGCGATTGTTTCAATCGCACCCGCAGCTAGCACTTGGCGGCTTAGTAAATCAGGGAGAGGTTGGTCGACAGATCGGATGAGTGGTTCGGCCCGCAGCCTTGCAGCCGCCTGGAACACCGCGTTTGCCAGCATCGTCGTTGAAATATTACTGATGCTCAGAACAGAATCGCCCCAGCCCCCGTCTGAGTTCTGATGTTCAGCCAGCCAGTTCAGTCCGCCATCAATCAGAGCGTTCCAGCGAGTTTGCTGTGGTTCATCTCGAGTGGCTTCGACCGCCTTCAGCAGAGCCATCACCGCCGTGGCCGTGGAAAGAGCAGAAGTCGACAAGCGCCCGGTCCACCATCCCTGATCGTTGCGTTTGGACAGCAGCAGCCCATTGACAGTGTCGACGGCGGCCATGATGGAAGCGTGTTCGTTTTCAGAAAGTGACATCCGCCGGTCAATATCCTCACAAGAGTTTCTGACTTCACACCAAAACGCGTCCATTTTTTGCTTCCGGCAGGAAGACATCGCCTTCCCCGTGTGTCGCAGAGTAACATTCTGCACGGCCCTTGACAGTCGTATGGAGGGCAAAGGGGTGAGGGATCGCTGTCCGTCAGCCGATCGCGAGACACAAAGAAGAGGCCGCTTTATGCAAATCTGGGTTGATGCTGACGCGTGTCCTGTCGAGGTCAAGGAAGTGCTGTACAAAGTCGTCAAGCGGCTGCAGATCAAGATGACCCTTGTTGCCAATCAGATGATGTGGATCCCCAAGTCCGACCTGATCACATTTGAACTGGTCGGAGCGGGCGCCAATGTGGCCGATCTGCGAATTGTCGAACTGGTCGCCGCCGGCGATTTGGTGATCACCGCCGACATCCCACTGGCCGCCGCGGCTGTCGCCAAAGGAGCCACGGTGCTGGATCCTCGCGGCGAAATCATGGACGCTCATAATGCGGGATCCCGACTGGCCGCTCGAAACCTGATGGACGAGCTTCGGGGAACGGGGCTGGAAACAGGCGGCCCAGCGCCGTACAGCGCGCGAAATAAGCAGGACTTCGCCAATCAGCTGGATAAGCTGCTGACCCGTCTTCGTCGCTAGCAAAGTTCGACAGTAGAAAGTTCCGGCCCGCTGGTAAGGATCACAGACATCGGCGCATAAAAAAGCCCTTCGGCGGTGAACAGGTGCGGGGACTGAACGTCGAAGAGGACTGGGGAAGCTGTGGCGGCTGGGTTAACCGGCGGCAGCGATGTATTCTTCGTTCAACACTTGCTCATCCATGCCGAAGGGCGGCTGGGTACAAGTAATCAGTTGCACACGACATGCCAAATCTGCCGGTTTTGCAATTTGGTCTCGACCAAGCGATTTTGGCAATCTTTTTCCGTAAAGGCAAGGCTCACAACATTATGGCGCTCGCCACTTCGGCGCCGAAACTCGCGATCGGTTGAAAGTTCGGCGCCGCACACGTATTCTGTCCTCGGTAGATCAGCGCCGATGAAGCGCCGAGCTGTAGTTGCGGAGTAGATGCGGAGTAGATCATGGTGTTCAGAACTGCAAACTCTCACGCCACTCGCGATTATCGAGCGTTTGTAGCGACCTGCATTGGTTTGGTTGTGGCGTACTGCGTGACCGTGCTGTGGAACGTCGCCACATTTCCGGATGTTGGCCTTCGCTGTCTACTTCCAGAAGGACCCGCGCTCGCAAGCGAAGTACGGCCTCCTGATTTGAAGGCTTTCGAAGCAGCTCGAGGATTGTTGTCGCGCGGTTTTGGTCAACTGGATCCTCACGGAATATCTCGCGTCGCCCGTTCAAAAATGACCCAGGGGCTGGACGCTGGACTGCAGCTTCTGACTCTATCGTTTGGAAGAGAGACAGCTGGAGGCGCATACGCAGGAGGTCAGCGTGGCCGGAACCGAGCAAGTGTTAGCAGCCGGACCGTCGAAGATTACGTCGAGCGGCCCATTCCGTCCGCTGGCATTGAGATCTGGGAATGGATCCGATCGGATTCTGAGAAGGTTCAGCCGGCTCCGAAAGCGGGCGACCGTCTTGTCCGTCTGAATGGGCAACCGATTGGCACGTTCCTGGATTTTGTGTCGGCACTGGAATCTCTTCGATCCGCCAAGATTCCGCCCGGAGGTCAGTTGGCTCCCGGGTCGGATCCCAGTGAGTTAAAGGTTCCACCGCTTGTGGAAGTTTATAACTCGGACGCTTCAAGGCCCGCGGAGCGATTTGTGGAGGTCGTGTTTCGCCGTCCAGGTTCCTCGCGACCGGACCTGGAGAACCGCGTTTACGTACCCATTCATCCAGTCAACGTGGCAGAAGTTTCGCTGACCATCTTTTGGTTCGTTTGCCAGCTGTCGATCCTTGCTGTGGCGATCACATCTTATTGGTACCGTCCATTTGATCGGGTGGCTCAGAATTTTTGCCTGATGTGCTGCGCTTCTATGGGAGCGTTCGTCCCAGGTTTTCACTGGTGGATCGTGTCTGACAATCCGCTGCTGAACATCCCCTTCATCGTTTGTGCGTCGATGTTGCCATCTTTGGTGCTGAATTTCTTTCTGGTATTTCCCAAAGAGCCGGAGTTCGTTCGAGGGCGACGTGGCTGGGTTTTCGGATCGGTCTTTGGGCTGGCCGGAGTAATATGCACAGCGTTGGTCGTGATTTACTGGGCCGCGTGGAGTTTGAATGGCAGCACCACTCTGAACATCTTTCAGAAGCTGGCCGTGGCGGCTCAGATCATCGTCTGGGGAGCCGCCTCATCAGTCGACTCTGTTGCGCAGTCGACCGCATTGCTTTCCCTGCTTCGATCGACGGTGCATCTGGCGATCGTGGTGGCATCGACCTACTTTACAGTCACAGTGGGGAAGCTGGCGGTGAGTCTGTTCCGCATCGACACGCCGCGAGAACGGCGTCAGGTGGTCACGATTCTGGGCGCAGCGCTGCTTTCCACAATACCTATCGGTTACACGTTGTTTCTAGCGTTTTTTCGTAAGGTGGATTTCGCTCTCGGACACGCTCAGCTTCCGATGTTTCTGGCCAGTATGTTATTTATGGCCGCGTACTCGCACGGAATTTTTCGGCACCGGCTGATGCTGGCTGAAGAAGCAGAAGATCGCAGTCGACGCTACATCGTGATGTCGATCCTGGTATCCGGCGGCTTTGCGACGTTTCTTGCCATCGGAGGCGTGTTTGCGCATTCCTACAGTTTGCCACTGAACTCGACGACCACACAACAGCTGTCGTTGTTCTTCATTCTGTTGCTGGCTGCCGGGCTGAGCCTTTGGGTCCGCGACCGATTGCAGGCTGCTGTCGACCGTCGCTTCTTCAGCGAAAAGTATCAGCTTGACCGAGCAATGCAGCAGCTGAACCGGTCGGCCGCTTATCTGGCAGAGCCTTCGGGAATGGCCGATATTACTTTGAAGACATGCCAGGACGTGATGGATGCTGCCTGGGCCATCATGTATGTGCGTGACGGTCAGGGTGTATTTCGTCTGATCGGAACTCGTGCAACGACGGCAGCTCCGGCACAGCTGCGTGCTGATCAGGTGCATTTGGAGACTCCCGGTGAAACTGTCGTGCACCGCGTCCCATCGGCCAATCGTGAAGCCATGTCGCCGATGCAACAGCTGCTGCATGATCTTCGCGCCGAGCTACTGTGTGTGATGGAAGGCGAGGGCGGTGTTCATGGAGTGATTATTCTGGGCCGACGTCGCGGCGGTGCCGTGTTCACAGCGGAGGATATTACGTTCCTGCACGCGATTGCTCAGATGAGCGTTCTGGCGTTGCACAGTTCGCGTGCCAATCAGGCAATGGCGAAGCTGGATGCGGAGCTCAAGATGAAGATGGATCGCATCGCCGAACAACAACGCCAGATGGCTGCGCTCCGTGCAGAATTGACGTCGCTACAGGCAGATGCAGGTCAGGCGCCTGTCGTCGCTTCGGAGCAGGGTTTTGATCGGGAAGGTGTGCGAGGAAACAGTCCGGCGTTGCTGGAAGTGCTCGATCAGGTTCGCAAGGTGTCTCGCAGCACGTCCACAGTTCTGATTCGCGGTGAGAGTGGAACTGGCAAGGAATTGCTGGCTCGCGTGATTCATCGCAACAGCGAACGAGCGTCCGGCAATCTGGTCTGCGTCAACTGCGCGGCGCTGTCGCCATCATTGCTGGAAAGCGAATTATTCGGACATGTGAAAGGCGCCTTCACGGGGGCGCATGTGGATAAGGCCGGTCGCTTTCAGGCGGCTGATGGAGGCACTCTGTTTCTGGATGAGATCGGAGATATCTCGCAGGAGACTCAGGTCAAGCTGCTTCGCGTTTTGCAGGAGCGATGCTTTGAACCCGTTGGCAGCGACAAGACCGTGCATGTGGATGTCCGACTGGTGGCCGCAACCAATCGCAATCTGGAAGAGATGATTGCCAAAGGGCAGTTTCGAGCCGACCTGTTTTATCGTCTGAACGTCGTGGCGCTCACGCTGCCACCGCTCAGAGAACGTCAGGGCGATCTGGCCGAGTTGGTGTTCTTCTTCTTAAGCCGCGCGGCTCAGAAGACGAAGAAGCAGATCCGCCAGATTGAGCCCGATGCGCTGGCCGCGCTGGAAGCTCATTCGTGGCCCGGCAATATTCGTGAACTGGAGAACAATATTGAACGGGCTGTTGTTCTTGCTGACAGCGACATTGTCACGCTTGCCGATCTTCCGATTGAGCTGCGTCAGCCGGCAGGCCAACTCCCGGGGAATCCGTCGAAACGATCATCCACGGCTTCGCCCACAACCGCAGTCGTCAAAAGCGTGGCGCGCAAAGTGTCGGACCCGGACGGATTTTCATCACCCTCCATGGCGCGGGATGCGGCCACCGAAGAACATCAGCTTCGCGAAGCACTCCGCGTCGCCGGCGGCAACAAAGCCGTCGCCGCCCGCCAATTGAACCTGCCCCGCAGCACCTTCTTTAGCAAGTGCAAGAAATACGGGATCACGTAAGCGATTTTCAGTAAGTCCACTCTGCCGGAGTGGACTTCGCGGCTCGCCGCGACCTGAGTGCAGGTTGACCAGCCATCCTCGGTTGCTTGTTGTGGTTGAAATCGGTGAAGGAAAGAGCGTCCGCTGCAGACGTTCGGCTTTTCCGAATGCGGCCATGTTATTAGCGGGCCGTTTTTTCTGCTGGTGATTTGCTCTCTACGAAAAGCGTTCTCACAAGCTGCTTTTCTTCAGTGAATTGGATTCCTGTTTGTCCAGTGATCTGTTTGAGGGTGAAAGCCGGATTAACCTGAAAACGATCCTCCGTGCTGGTCGATTCGCTGCGATACGAGCGTTCTGACCAACGGAAAGTTTCGTCGTGCTGTTCGACGTTGTTGATGATTTTGAGGTTGATGTAGGCGGCCAGACTGTGGAGCATCGTATCGACGTTTCCATTTTTGACGATCACTAAGTCACCGGTGTGGTCCCCGCCGTTGATTTCGATAAGAGACTTGCCCTTCGGAAGATTCATCAGAAACTTTCCGGAAGCCGTGTAAACGGTTCGTTCAACGTTGCGAAATTCCATAGACACCGGCGTGCTTGCCTCGTCCGAAACAATGATTTGAAGTGCCTGCAGTAAGTCGTCTTTGCTTGTCCCTTCGCGAAACACGAAGTCGCCGGGAATGCGTAACTCCATCAGAGACGTATCGCCTTCAAGCTCTGACGGAGCCAGTTCCCCAAGACGCATCACCAGATCGCATGTCGAAAACGATCGCCCCGATTGGAAGGTCTCTTCGTCAAACCGGGTGCCGTTCCAGCGAATAAGACGAGAAAGCTCCTGTGGGCGGTGAACAGATCTTTCGCCGAGCATTCGGGAAACATATTTTCTGGACAGAGGGAACGGCGGGCCAACGCGTTTCAGAGCAGAATCCTCGCGGAGACCGTAGATCCGCCTGGCATCAGCCACGCCGACTTTCTCAGTGTCGGTGAGCTCTTCGTCGAGTGGTGCCTGAGCTGCGTTCAGTTGTTCTTCTGATGTAACATCGAAGACGTCGCGGTTGATCGTGTAGACTTGTTGCAGACCCTCTCGACGGTCCACGATGACAGATCCCACGGGGGCACCAAGTTGAAAGATGCCTTCTGGAAGGGGTGTATTAATGCTTGCGTGCTCAATGAGGAGTGCCTCACATTCAGCGAGACCGTCAATCGCGTATGCCAGCCGAATGGTTACCGATGGCAGCCCGAATCCTTCACTCTGCTCCTTCCAGCCAAACTGCAGTGTCTCCTGCTCAAGGAAGTCCTTAGTGTATCTTCCGGAAGAGAGCACGCAGCCTGTAGTCGAATCGACGGTGATTCGAAGCGAATCAGAAGGTCTGTGGACGAGTATGATTGACCCACTCACTTTCCGGATCTCGCAGTCAGGCAATCGGGATTTAATGAAACCCAAAGTAATCGCCGGGTCAAACAAATCCTGAAGCGTTTCGTGTTGCTCACGATCGTCGGTAAGTCGGAGCAATTGCATCTGTGAATTCGCTGAATCCCACGTCAATGACCATGGTGGATCAGAAACCCAGTCGTCCAGCGTTCGATCTCCTGACTTGGTTATGATGCGAATTTTCCTTACGTCACGATACATTTCGACACTGGTCCATGGCGTGTCCACCAGAAGGTCTTTTCTTTCGACAAGTGATCCAAGTAAGCCCCGCAGATTCTCAGCATTATGGACAAGGTCAGCCTGAACAATAAGTTGTTTGCAGACCTCTGGAGTCAGCCCGGTTCTTAGATT
Organism: uncultured Planctomycetota bacterium; assembly: GCA_947085455.1. GTDB lineage: Bacteria > Planctomycetota > Planctomycetia > Planctomycetales > Planctomycetaceae > SXXK01. Next base: position 13,617 of record CAMTWR010000032.1, read on the forward strand.
TCCACTAAGTCTGGCCATCCGAAAAATAACATGCGATGTCTTGACAGAGTCACCGCCGCCGTACGCTTTTTCTATGAGCGTCAGCACAGAAGTGGGGTTCGGCATTATCACTTCCTGGGATGATGCCGCCGCAGATTTCCAAGGCAGGAAAACCGTCCCAAAACAGGTGGCCAGGATCGTGAGTAGTCCCGCCACTACCCAGATACCACTGACATGGACGGAGCAGTCGTCTGAATTACGCAGGATCCTTGCAATCCGCAACCGCAGCTTTGACGGACTCTGACCGTCGGCCGCGAGAGCCATTTGTGCTCTTCTTGTCGAAATGCCTTTTTGCAACTCAGCAACTCGAAGCAGCGACTGGGCGTACTGAAGTCGATCGCGGCCGATGGAGACCACGAGGTCATCGCAACTGCATTCTCGCTCATGGTGAATCTGGCGACTGAGATACCAGGTGACAGGATGAAAGAACAGCATCGCTTCGAGCAATCGCTGGACGACAATCACCATATGGTCGCGACGCCGAAGATGGCCCAGTTCGTGAGTCAGCACTGCGTCCAGTTGCTCCAGGGTGAGTCCGCTGATCATGGCGGTCGGGATCAGAATCATCGGTCGCAGCAGTCCGACAACGATCGGCACTGTGACCTGCTCGCAGGTGGCGATGACTGGCAACACTTTCAGGGAGAGTTTCTGAGCGTGCTCGGCCAAGCGAATCAGAAGGCCGGGATCCTGAATCGGGCGACCGGCAGATTGCAGGTGGTGAGTGAATCGCACACCTATCGCCAGCTTGATCAGCATTAGCAGCACGCCGAGTGTATAGGCGAACGTAACGTAGGGCGCGACCCGTTTCGTGAGATCACGCAAGGCCTGGTTCACCGTATCACGAACAACAGGTCGGCCGCCGGAGGTCGCAAAGGCGTCGGCAGAAGACTTCCTGTTCGGTGCATTTGCTGAATCTTTCGCAAACGATGAGTCCCCATGGGATGCGTCGTCGAACGCGTCGACCGATAAGTCGGTTTCCGATGCATCCGGCATGGAAATCATTGGCCGAGTGAACGCAGCAGATTGCGAATCATCGAGCGGCAGGCCTCGCACGGTCGCAAATGTGATCGGCACGCTGCTCGCCAGCACCACCAGTGAAGTCAGGTGCAGCCAGTATCGCCGACTTGCGGGACTGTGGGAGAGAGCTCGGCTGCCAACCGCAGCGATCAAACCGACAAGCATGCCGATCCAGCTCACATGAAGCAGAGTCAGCGTGATCTGCCAGCAGAGGGAGGAATCCAGAGTGAATAGAATCATTGATTCAGCTCCTTTGCCTTACGGTTGATCAATTGGCGAATCGCGGCCAGTTCCTCGGAGTCCACATCAGCCGTCTCCAGAAGCTGCAGCACGAGCGACTGAGCGGAGCCGTCAAACACGCGAGTCATCAGATCCTGCAGCATCCCGCGGCCAACGGTGTCTTCTTTCAGCAGCGGAGTAAACTCAAACGCTCGCCCGTTCTTCGCCCGCTTCAGATATTGCTTGCGGACCATGATGTTCATGATGGTGATCACGGAGCTATGTGCCAGTTCACGGCCCGCAGCGGCAAGTGATTCACGCACTTCGTCGACAGTCTTCGGAGCCTTTAGCCACAGCACCTTCAGAATGCTGAGCTCAAGTTCGGTCGGATGTTCGGATGCAGGACGAGCCATAAAGCGGTACCTCCAGCGAGTGTGTTTTAATTCGTTAGAGTTTCGCTGAACTGGCCGGGGCTCGTCAAGAATAAATTCTAATGAATTAAAAGAAGAGGCGATTTTTTGCCTTGTCGTCTGAGATGACGGTGGCACCGAAGATGCAGACGACACGGGCGTGTTCAGTCGTCTCACCGCCGTTGGTCAGCAGAATCAGCGGCGGTCGAGAACCAGCAGGCCGGCGATGGTGAGGCCGATTCCGGCGAGGCCGATGGGGGAGAGCGTTTCGCCGAAGACTAGCACAGCACCGACGGCGCACATGGCATTCTGCGAGGCGTTGATGACGTTCGCACGGCTGACAGTCAGATGCCGCATGGCGTGTGTGATGGCGTAAAAGCCGATCGCGTTAAATGTTCCGGCCGTCGCAATCGTAAGCCACTCGGTCGAAGTCGTGTCGGCGATTGTTTGAAGAGGCAGGATCAGCAGGCTCAATGGACACAGCAGCAGAAACCCGGCGGCACTGAACAGGAACAGCGTCGCAGCCACCGGCATGTGGGAGCGGACCGCTTTGCGAATGAACACGCCAGTTACGCCGTAGCAGAGTCCGGAAAACATCGAAAGAGCGACGCCCACAGGAACGCTCATGGGCTGCGAAGTTGAAGAAGCATCGGCAGGTTGCAAATCGCCAGTCGTCGTCGGCAAGATTACAGCTTGGGAAGCCAACGTCGGCACATCGGCCGTGCGTGATTTGGCCGCGGTCGACAGAAAGAAAATCGAAGCGATCATCAGAGCCATGCTGATTCCCGTCCGAACGGAAACCTGGTCATTCAAAAGGATTCTTCCGACGATCGCACCGCTGCAGATGATGGACGAAAAGCAGATCGGGACGGAAATGGCCAGGCCGAGTGATCGAAGCGACATTTGAAAAGCGAAGTTACCGCCCATCTGATTGAACAATGCGGCGACGGCGATTGGCCAGACAAATTCCCAGGCAGCAAACGTCGGCTGACCCTTCACCTTTCTTATCACCAGCAGTGCCACAGCAACGGCGAATGTCGGAAATGCTTTGGTACCCGCGACCCACATGTCCCAGCCCGGTCCGCCATCCGTTTTCGAAAGACCACGCAGCGCCATATTGGCCACGGAGTAGGTCACGGCGGCCAGAAGACCCAGCAGCAAAGAGCGAACAATCACCGCGCGGGCCGGGCCGTCGGCGACCGGTTGAGTGGGCTCATTGTATGAAGCCGCATCTAGAGTTTTGGCGGCGGAAGAGGGCGAATTACCAGACATATCGACCGTGTCGAACCTAAGCAATTTGAGAGGAGGAAAGGGCCGGAGCTGTATTCTCGCGTGGCAAATCATAGGCAGGAAGTGCTAAGCCGCGATAACACTTCTCCTCTTTTCATAGCTTTCTCAGATGTCCGGCGGAAAACGCGGTGTTCCACGATCGGGAATCAATGTGTGCAGCAGTTTCTCAACATGTAGACGTGCTCGACCGGCTGTAGGCCCTCAGTGATGTTGCGCGTCGACTCACCAGCGCGGTGATTGAGTAGGCCTTTCACGCCGGTTCAGCTGGCCCGCAAAGTCCAGGAGCTGCTCCACTCGAGGTCAGTGGGCTCGGAAGGTTCATAAGCAACGGGAGTCGCTCGGCACCTGATGCAAAAGAAAAGCCCGACGTTTAACGGTCGGGCTTCAGAGAAGTCACAGAGGCTGCTTTCGAATGGCAGCAACTGGCAGACGATTAGCTCAACAGGTCTTTCACGCACTCACGTTCTTCGCGTAGTTCGTTGATCGTGATGTCGATTTTTGACTGAGCGAATTCGCTGTGTGTCTGGCCTTTGACAATAGAAACCTGCTTGCCGTCGCTGATCAGCGGGAAGCCGGTAATCAGGCCTGCGTCAATACCGTAGCTGCCATCACTGCAGATCGCCGCGCTGAAGCAGCTTCCGGCAGGCGTTGGACGAATGACACCCTTCACCGTATCCAGAACCGCATTGGCTGCTGAAGCCGCGCTGGAGGCCCCGCGAGCGGCGATAACAGCAGCTCCTCGCTTCTGAACGGTTGAAATGAAATCGCCTTTCAGCCATTCGTGGTCGGTAATCACTTCCGTCGCCGGCTTGCCGTTGATCTTTGCATGGAAGAAGTCGGGATACTGGGTGGCCGAGTGATTGCCCCAGATGCCGACGTTGGTCACCGCTGCATTCGGAACGCCGGCCTTTTGAGCCAGCTGAGATGTCGCACGATTCTGGTCGAGCATTGTCATGGCAAACCATCGATCGGCAGGAACACCCTTCGCGTTGTTCATGGCGATCAGACAGTTAGTGTTGCAGGGATTACCCACAACCAGAACTCGCACGTCAGGAGCGGCGGCTGCAGCGATCGCGCGGCCGGTGCTGGTGAAGATCGGACCGTTGATGCGGATCAGGTCACCACGTTCCATACCGGCTTTGCGAGGCACGCTGCCGACGCACAGAACCCAGTTGCAGTCGCGGAAGCCATCTTCCAGATGATCGCTGTCCGCTTTCACAACGCCAGCGAGCGTTGGAAACGCGCAGTCGTCGAGTTCCATATGCACGCCGTCGAGTGCTTTCAGAACAGGCGGCACTTCGACCAGATGCAGAATCACGGGCTGGTTTGGCCCGAAGACCTCACCGGATGCAATGCGATAAATGAGTGAATAACCAATCTGGCCAGCTGCACCTGTCACGGCAACACGAATCGGAGACACCATGGACGAACGACCTTTCTCAACAAACACCAAAGTCACCCAGGTCATCAAAACGCTTGTGATGACGACAACATTCGACTCACGCAGTGTAGTGTCGGCGGTATGGGGATTTCAAAACAGCGAACACACGATCTGCCCGAGCCGTTTCAGAATAGAGAAAAGCGTTTGATTTGTCGCGTTGATCAGCCGTGTCAGCTGGTTCCTGGAAAACAGAATAGCCAGTCACACTTCTGGCAGGACCTGCAGTCCTCGCCGGTTCTGCGACGGAAGTGTTCGAGGCGAGTTTTCCGTGCCATGAAAACATAGGGAACCTCACTCAATCTTAACGTGAAGCGGGAAAGCTTCTGAGAACTGTTGTAGTGAGCCGGTCGCAAATGGTACGTACCGGCCACCAATAAGTTTTCAGGAGAAGAATGATGCCGATTCGCAAACGTGGTTTTACTCTCATCGAATTGCTTGTGGTGATCGCGATCATTGCAATTCTGATCTCTCTTCTGCTGCCTGCCGTTCAGCAGGCCCGCGAAGCCGCCAGAAGAACGCAGTGCAAGAATAACCTGAAGCAGTTGGGTCTGGCGATGCACAACTATCACGACACCGTCAACGTGTTTCCGTGGGGATGGGATGCTCGCGAAACACTTTGGTCTGCCATGATCCTGCCGCAAATCGAACAGGCAAATCTTTACAACACACTAGTCTGGCAGGAGTCAGGTGCTGGCAACTGGGACGCTGTGGGCTCTCCGAACACCAAGGCTTGTGGCACCATTATTGAAGCTTTCCGCTGCCCGTCGATGCCACTGCCACCACGGGACAACGAAGACATTCCCGGGCGAGTTCCTGTCAGCTATCGAGCCTGTGGCGGTTCCATGATTTCTTCCGACGATGCTTCCACTCGTCCAGCGGGCTTCAACACACCGGCATTTCTTTCGCTTGAGCAAAATAATCTCGACGGAATGTTCTTCGGGTGCAGCAACATCCGAATGCGAGACATTACAGATGGTACATCCAACACCATCCTGATCGGCGAATCACGGACCTCTTCATACGTAAAAGATGGTCAGCAAATGGACTATTGGCAGTTTGGTTCACCTCAAACAGGCAATTGGAACATCAATGGTGCTGGCGGTACAGAGTACTCGGAAGGTGTGGGATCGTGCGTCGTAAAACCTAACGCAAACCTCGATCTCACAATCCATGGGACCCTGATGGAAATGGCTTTCGGCAGCTATCACGTCGGCGGAGCACAATACACCCTGGCGGACGGATCTGTCCGGTTCATTTCAGAAAATGTCGACCTCAATCTTTACCGAGCCCTTGGGACTCGTGCGGGTGGTGAAGTTACCGGAGAATTTTGATCCTGGTGACGCATAAACTTGAGTCTCCTGACGCGCGGCATCTCATCGATTACCGAGCGTCTTTTTTGCAACGTCCATTCCAACGAGCACATCCTCATTTATGTTCAATATGAATTCTCTCTCCTTCCGTCTTTCGATCCTGAGTCTGGTTGTGGCCTGCGGCTGCAGTGCCACAAATGAGATTGACTATGGAAAGGTCGATCTTGTCTCTGTCGGCGGCAATGTCATGCTCGACGGGAAGCCACTGCCATCAGCGGTGATTACGTTTGAGGATCCGGCGACCGGCACATTCTCGTTCGCTCGAACGGATGCGAATGGAGATTATACCCTGCAGTTTGACAGTCAGAAAAATGGTGTCCTTGCAGGAAAGAAGACCGTTCAAATCAGCACAGTCCGCACGGTACTCGGTCTTGCTGGTGAAGAAGGCGTAGAAGAAGGCGTAGAAGAAGGCGAAGCCTCCACCGAAGGTGCCGGAAGTGTTGCCGTGTCAAAGACCGAAGCAGTGCCTGCCTGCTACAACAAAGATTCCAAGCTGACGGTTGAAGTGACGTCGTCAACGGCGACAATTAATTTCGACCTGAAATCGGACTGTTCAACCACAGGACCGAACTGACGAACGTGTGAGCAGCCTTTGACGTGCGTCTCAGCGGGCCCTGACAGCATTAATTTGCCGTCAGGGCCTTGTTCTTTTTGGAGAAGAAAAGGCGTAGAATTGTGCCAGGATTCTCGGCTGGAAAACGAACCAACTTACTGGCCTGGATTCGGGCCGGTTGGAATGGCGCTGCCTGGAGGAGGATGGACGCATGATCTCAGAAGAAATTGAACGGCTTATTCGACTTCGAAACTCTGGCGCACTTTCCGAGGAAGAGTTTCTGATGGCAAAGCAAAGAGTCATTAACGGGGGCTCAGTGCCGCCGCAGTCATTTGCATCTGTGTCAGCAGAGCCGGCGAATGTGAAAGGAATTGCAGAAACAGGTCTGGTCTGTGGTATCGATCAGAACGTGTGGTACGCATTGATGCATGCCTCCCAGTTGCTGACCTGGACCGGCGTGGGAATCGTAGCACCGATTGTGATGTGGCTGCTCAGCAAGGACGAGTCACGGGACGCCAATCGGCACGGGCTGGTGATCGTGAACTGGATGCTCAGCAGTCTGGTTTATCTTGTGATTTCTGGACTGGCCTGCATGATCGTGATCGGAATTCCAATGCTGTTTGTGTTGGCCGGCCTGAACATTCTGTTTCCGGTCATTGGCGCGATTCAGGCCAGTCGCGGCACACTTTGGCGTTACCCGCTGACGATCCATTTCTTCAATCCCGAGCCGATTCGCTGATCGGTGCGAGGGCGCGGCATGGGGCGATTCAAGTATTTTGGGGGTCCGAGCGGGCATCCCTATTTTGAGCTGCAGGGTGGAACTTCTGTGCGCAGCCAGCCCATTTGCTCAAAAAAACGGGCATTATGGGGGCTTGCAGGACGTTCTTCCGCACTTCGCCTAAATTCTTCGGTCCGCGCAGTATTGATGGAGACCGCTTGTTAAACTGTTTCGCTCGGAAAACCGACAAACTCGTGGGGACGAGATTGTCGGGAAACTGATCTGCAGCGTACTGCCGGTCAGACTTCTGTTGTTTGAAGCGGCTGGGTCCCGTTTCGTAACCGTGCTGATTCTTTATTCGATCCTGTTTTGCAGTATGAGCTGCACGGATTGAATGAGATGGGCGCGGGCATGAGCATGGCCAGACCGCTCTTCGTTCAGATAGAGCTTTTCTGCATGTCCAATAATTCGGCTCGTGATGTTGTTATCACCGGAATCGGCCTTGTCTCACCACTTGGGATTGGTCGGGAAGCCTTTTGGTCCAGTCTGTCTGAAGGCCGTGTCGGTCTCAGAAAGATTGAACTGGCTTCATATGTCGGAACGCCTGATTGCATCGGCGGCGAAGTCTCGGACTTCAACGATGAGTCGGCCAAAAAAGTGCACCTCAAGACTGTGCGCAAAAGCTTGAAGGTGATGTGCCGCGAAATTCAGATGGGCGTCGCGTCGGCGTTGCAGGCCATGGAAGATGCGGGACTTCCTGCGGGCGCAGTGGCCCCTGATCGTATCGGTGTGGACTTCGGTGCGAACCTGATGTCGACTCCGCCTGAGGCGTTGCTGGATGCTGTGGTGAAGGCCAGTGATCGATCCTCCGGGCACCCGATTTTTAACTATGACAAATGGGGTGCGGGCCGATTCGACGGCATGGAACCTTTGTGGCTGCTGCGCTACCTGCCGAACATGCCGGGCTGCCACATCGGAATCGCTGTCGACGCACGTGGGCCAAACAATTCGATCACTCATGATGAAGCGTCCGGCTGCCTGGTCGTGGCCGAAGCGGCCAACTCAATTCGACGCAACCGTGCCGACGTGATGATCACGGGAGTCACGGGCACCCGAATCCATACCGTGAAGGCCTGCCATTATAACCACTGGGATGTGCTCGCATCGGGGCCAGCGGACCAGCGCGTACGCCCGTTTGACAACAGTCGTAGTGGCGAAGCGCTTTCGGAAGCCGCCTGCACGCTGATTTTGGAAGCACGGGAGCATGCCGAAGCTCGAGGAGCCAAAATTCTCGGTACGCTTCTGGGTTGTGGTTCCAGTACGGTTGTTAATCGTGATGGGCATCCGGACGAGGCGAGTGCGCTTTATCAGGCCGCGAGTGCCGCGATGGCACGTTCGGGGATCTCCGCCGAAGATCTGGGGCATGTGAATGCCTGTGCTTCGGGCCATCCGCGACGCGATCTTTACGAGGCTGCTGGCCTGCGTCGATTGCTCGGCAGTCATGCGGACAGCGTACCTGTCACCGCGATCAAGAGCTACATGGGCAGTGCGGGCAGCGGCGGTGGGCTCTGCGAACTTGCAGCATCTCTGCTGGCCTTGCAGCATGGCGTGATTCCGAAAACACTGAATTACTCAACGCCCGATTCCGAATCACCTCTGAACGTGGTTCATGGAGAACATCAGACAACCACGAACGGTGTTTTCCTGAAGACCAGTGTGACTCGCATGGGCCAGGCAAGTGCCGTTGTTGTGAAGGTGTAACGTTCCGTTTTCGGAGACCGCCTGGTGCGGGAAAGCCATCGCATGTGCTCCGCCCCGCATTCACTGTCCGACCAATTTGATGTTCCCGGCCTGAGCTTTACCGTCGGCGGTGGCGGCCTCACAAAGGCCGTCATCAGAACGTCAGCGGCGAGTGGCGAAATTTATCTTCAGGGCGCTCATGTTACGGCGTGGCAGCCTTCCGGGTCACAGCCAGTACTGTGGTTGAGCGGATCATCGTACTTTGAAAAGGGGAAGCCGATTCGAGGCGGCGTGCCGATTTGCTTCCCCTGGTTCGGGCCGCATGCGTCAGATCCTTCAGCTCCGGCGCACGGCACCGCAAGGATTATCGAATGGGATTTGGTCCATGCTCAGGAGACAGCTGAATGCGGTATGGAACTGATCCTGCAGGCTCGAATCGAACCGTTCGTTGTTGATTTTCGCGTGGAGTTTGGTCGAGCGCTCACTATGACGCTGACCACCGCATTGCCGGTGATGACATCGCGGGCGCAGCGTTTCGAAGACGCGCTGCATACTTATCTGGCCGTTAGCGATATTCAGCAGGTGTCGATTAGCGGGCTCGAAACCGCTCGATTCATCGACAAGATGGACAACGCCGCGGAGCAGCCGGCTGCTGGCGAAGTCATCAGGTTCACTGCAGAAACCGACCGTGTGTACCTCGAGACGGAATCTGCATGTATCGTGTCTGACGAGACTTCTGGCCGCCGCATAATTGTGAGTAAGGCAGGATCCCGCTCCACCGTTGTCTGGAATCCGTGGGTCAGTAAGAGCGCGCGGATGGTCGATTTTGGCGACCAGGAGTGGCGGGGAATGGTGTGCATTGAAACGGCTAATGTCGGTAGAGATCTCATCGAACTGAAGCCCGGCCAGTCCCACGCGACGACAGCGGTGATCGAGTTAGATTGTTAGCTGCAGCTTCGCCCGCATGATTCCTTTCGAACCACTTTCGTTCTTTGGAAAAACACCCACCGGATGGCACGATCGGCTGTCAGGAACTCGAGTAATTCGTAATTCGTAATTCGTAAAGCGCGAACCAACTTCACGGCGGCGTAAAGTCAGGGGCTGTGCCAATGTCTTTTTCGCCGCCGGAGTTTGCCTGTTGATCATAACGGCAATGGCGGATTTGGAGCGTGAGGATAGTCGCTCGGCTGATAGGCGATGGCCAGTTCCGGAGTGAGCAGACGCTGGCCATGCTCCGCGCGGGATCGAAGAGCACGATCGAGAATGCCGGTCGTCAGCAGAGTTCGCTCGACCGGATATGTAGGTTTTCCCGTGTGAATCATGCGTTCTACGGCGTGCAGAAGAAACGCGAAATGAGGATGACGCGGCACGGTTCGTTCTTCGGCCTGCGTCGCCACGGGATCCTGGCCGCGAAGTTTGATCCCCGCGCTGATACTGCGAGCGAATCCACTCAGCATGAAAACGGCCGCATGGAATCCGTCGTTGTATTCGATCAGGAACAAGGCATCTCCCGGGTTGTGAGCCGCTCGCATTTCGACATCGGAAACTTTGGAGGAGACGTCCGCTACGGCCTTCAGAACTCCAGTATCAACTCGACCTGCATCCACGGCCGCCCAGATCGCGTCACCAGTCAGGCATTGAACGGACTTTACACCAACTTCTCCGCCCCGACGCTTTTCTATCATGCACTGCAGGAATTCCAGAGTGTGAATTCCGTAACGATCGAGCTCTGCATAACCAATCGCGACCGCTGCTTCGATTTCAGAGTTGAGAGCGACGGTCAGGTCCGGACTTCGGTATCCAACGACAAGCGAAGAACCAGCCATGAACGGGACCTGCATCTGCTGAGCCCGCTGATACATCCAGAGCGCATCGTCCCAGCCGGGGCCAAGGTGCTTGTCATTGAAGACGGGAACCACTTTGCCGTACTTCGCAAACGTGTCGGTAATTTCCTGGAAGAACCGGCGGCGCGGATAGAGATCCTGGCCCAGGTCGTTGCGAGGATAGTCACCGTGTTCGCCGATGCTTAACACGCCATCCACGGGAATGCCACTTGTGCCCGCAGTGACCGCCCCTTCGATCGTGTCAAAGACCGGGATCTTGTAACGCGCGGCAAGTTCGCGTCCGAATTCCGTGTTGACCTGCTGGTCGATGTACAAAGACGACAGCTTCAGAGCCGGGCCTTGTCCGCCGTCGATCTTCCAGCCCTCCAGAAGGCGACCGATCAGCACATCCGAATGAGAGCCTTTGAAGTACGTCGTCAGAACTCCGGCGACGGATTTGGGCGATCGTCCCGTCAGAGCCGGCCATTTGTCTTTTGCCTGAGCCTCATCTGCCGAACTTCGCTGATGACTGCCGCACGATGCTGCCCATGAGCCAGCGGCCAATGCAGCGGAGGACGTCAGCCAGTTGCGACGTGAGATGGGATGAGAGGAATTCATGGAGGTCTTTCAGGAAATGAATGGTGAGAGAAGAACTCTGCCTTCTGGCCGCGAGCATTATGGTGATCGAAATCTCGAGTATCCTGGCGACATCATTGTGACAGCGAACAGGCAGGGCGTTGAGCAGGCAGGCGGTGGAGCAGGATGCAGAATGAATCAGGGCAGGAGAATTGAGGAGGGAGAGACAGACGTCCGAGTGTTATACTCCGGGAGTCGTATGCTGCCGTCAAGCGCAGGCGAGGTGTTCGGTCCAGTGGTTTCCCTGTGAGAGTTGAAGTTCCACATGACTTCTCAGCCTGAGAATCTGTTCGACAATGTTCCGCGCCAGATGCCGCAGGAATTGTGTCAGACCCTGTTGACTGCGGCCTCATGCCGCATTGAGCGAATCGTGTCGTGCGGTCACTGCAGTTCGGTCGATTTTTGGTACGACCAGAGTGAAAGTGAATGGGTACTTGTGCTGCAGGGCGAAGCCGTCCTGCAGTTCCGTGATGACGAGACCAGCCTGCGTCTGAAGGCGGGAGACGTCGTCAATATTCCTGCTCATCGGCTACATCGAGTGGAATGGACTCAGCCGGATGTTGCCACAATCTGGCTGGCCGTTTTTTACAGGGACGAGCCCACGGAGTGAATCCTGAATCGCAACCGCACGGCGCAGGTTGTCGCAGTTCATCGCCATTTTACCGAACCTATCGGACGAGGTTTCGTTCATATCGCTCAAACAGATGCCGCACCTGATGGGCAATATCAGGCCCTGAGAACAGGGGCGAAAGTGAGCTGGTTGTCGGAAGCGAATGGATGCGTTCGGCGAGCAGGGTTACGGAAGTCGCTGAAGCATGCAGAGAGCAAAGCGGTGATCCGGCCGCTACGGTCGTCCTTGATGGTGGGACGTCAGCCAGACGGAGCGAGTGGTCGCTTTCAAACTCGGTCGCGAAGTTTTCGGGAACAGAAAAGTCTTCAGTAGCCCAGAGAATGAATCGGGCCTGAATCGCATGCCAGTCCTCAGGCCGTCTTCTTGATCTGGAATTTACCGGGGCTTCGGCTGCTTTCCAGCCAAGCGCCGCAAGATGGCGGGTGATCAGACTGGGCGAAGTTTGTCGTTCCGGCGCGACGTTCTCGTAAAGCATGTGCGATGCTGTCAGACGTGGATTGACTTCCAGAAACCAGGCATTGCCCTGACGCAGCATGAAGTCGATACCGAACACGCCCTGAAGTTTGCTCTTATACGCGATACATTCTGCGGCGGACCGAATTTCTGCGATCAACGGTTCGGGCGGGCAGACAGGTCCGATGTTGCCGCAAAAGAGAAAGTCTGACGCTCCGAGGCAGGGCCAGCCAATAAGTTGCAAAGAGACGCCAATCAATTCGACTCGACCCTGATGCGAACAGAACATCGCCGACATCGGTACCCCGTCGATGTATTCCTGCAGGTACTCTGACGGTTGCGGCGAAGACAGCTCCACAGATTCCTTCGGGTTCGATCGCGCCAATGTTCGGATTCCCAGTCCTCCGGAGCTGTGAATCGGCTTGCGCAACCAGAGGCAGTCGATATCGATGTTGGAAGAGGTCGCCAGACGCGGCACATGCAGACCGGCTTCCGTCAGCCACTCAAAGATGCGGGCCGGGTGACGCAGTTGATCAAGAATATCCGGATCCGCACCGATCACGGGCCGGCGGCGAGCAATGGTCCGAAGGGTGTCCGTGTGATTTTCGAGCCCTCCCGCCCACAGGAGTGGAACAGAAGTGCGAACAGAATGGGTAGTCTGCGGTAATTCGAAAAACGAGCGAATTCGGCCAACAAAACGGCCGCGGTTGTGAGACAGCAGGGCCGTGAGGTCCTGATCTTCGAAGAAATCGACACAGAGGGGTCGCAGGCCGGCCCGGACAGCAGATTCCGCAAGACTTCGGACGCTGGCACCGCAAAGGAGCACCGATCGGACCGTTCGCAGGGGTCTGAAAGCGTCTTGTTCGAGCGAAGTTGGGGACTCCGGCTTCAGGTCGGTTGAAGATGGGGCCAAAAGTCGCAATCCTGACCAAAGAATGAACAGTTGGAATAAAGGGGATGTTCGCAATATCGAACGTCTTCCTTCATGCAATGTTCACTTTTTCAGGCGACCTTGTCCACAACACAGGCACCCCATTGCAGAAGCAGCGGCATAGCTGCTTCCGCAGACAACTGCAAAGTGTGGCTCGGAAGTCCCCGCGTGTGACTGCCTTCGGGCGTGACCGCAGGGCTTCAAAATTGTCTGCGGTCGCTGGTTTTAGGTTCCACTGGTTTTTGCAAAGGAATTAAGGAATGTCGATGTTTGTTGGTGAAGCACTGGTCGGTGAAGGCAATGAAATTGCGCACATCGATCTGCTGATTGGTGACAAGGCTGGCCCGGTTGGAAACGCATTCGCGAATGCACTTGCCAGCCAGAAGCAGGGATTCAGCAACCTGCTCGCAGGGATTCCAAATCTGGCTGTGAAGCCATCCACGGTTATGATCACCAAGGTCACAATCAAGGGTGCCAAGCAGGCTGTCCAGATGTTCGGACCAGCTCAGAAGGCTGTTTCTGATGCTGTTGCCGACAGTGTCAAATCTGGCGCGATCCCACAGGATCAGGCTGAAAATCTTGTCATCATCTGCGGTGTATTCATTCACTGGGATGCTGCTGACGACAAGAAAATCTATCAGTACAACTACGAAGCGACCAAGCTTGCTATCGAGCGAGCCATGAAGAACGAGCCTAAGGTGGAAGAAGTGCTGGCCAAGCGAGATACCGCCGCTCATCCGTACTACGCGGGCTAGTCGATGGTGTGCTGATTCAGGTGGAAGGCGGACGAAATGTCTGCTGAATGCCTGATATCAGCCAAAGTAGAATTCGGGGCGACCGTGCTGATCAACAGTGCGGTCGCCCTTTTTTTTGCGATGTGGAATTGCGTGGCGGTCACTGGCCAGTCGCTGTCGGATCTATGGCCGAGCTTGTTCTGAGGCCTGTCTGTCGGCCGCAATTTGTTGAATTCGATTGCTGAGCGCTTCCGGCGATTCCGTGCCCGTCATAGGAATCGCCAGGCATTCTTCCAGATTGCGGAACCACGTGTGTTGTCGTTTCGCGAACTGGCGAGTCGAAATTTTTGTCAGTTCCACTGCTTTCGCAAGCGTCAGTTCTCCTGCCAAGTGACGGATAAGATCGCGATAGCCGAGCGCCTGACGCGCTGTGCGAGATGGTGAGGGATCTCGTTCGATCAGCTGGCGTGTCTCTTCCAGCCAGCCAGCGTTCATCATCTGGTCCACGCGGCGATTGATGCGATCTCGGAGCCATTCGCGAGGCGGCTCAAGCCAGACAACCGCCTGAGGCTGTTCGTTAAGCGGCCGCGGGACATGGTGCTGGTCATCAGAGAGCGGTTTGCCGGTCAATTCGAAAACTTCAATGGCGCGGATCATCCGGCGCAGATCGTTCAGGTGCAGACGGGCGGCGGTAATCGGATCGCAGGCTGCCAGCCGATCATGCAACCACTGGGGTCCAAGTTCGCGAGCTTGAGTTTCCAAAGAGTTACGCAGAGGCCAGTCGGCTTCCGGGCCCTCAAACATTCCTCGCAGGATCGATCTGAGATAAAGGCCCGTTCCGCCTACGAAAACTGGCTTTCGGCCGCGAGCGACGATGTCTGCAGCCGCAAGGGCGGCCAGTCGAACGAATTCGGTCACGCTGAATTCTTCATGCGGATCGGCCACGTCGACCAGATGATGGGGGATCCTGCGACGTTCCTCGAGCAAGGGTTTTGCGGTACCAATATCCATGCTGCGATAAATCGCCATGGAATCGAGCGAAATAATCTCGCCATCCAGAGCCTCAGCGAGGGCCAGCGCAGTGGCCGACTTCCCGGAGGCGGTTGGGCCAGCCAGAAACCAACAGTTTTGGAGGAGATGCGAGGAAAATTCCATAGAATTTGACAACTCTGAGAAGCCGAACGATCGGGCGGACCGCCTGTGTGTGACGTCCGATCATAAGATCGAGTTGCCAAAATTCCTGTGAACGCCCGGTGTTCATGGGAAGATTGGCCATTTCCGGCTGGACGAATCTGAGCGAACAGTCCGTTCTGCAGTTGAACGTTAGTTTGGTCGACGATATGCTGCCCCGTTTCCGAAAAAGAGCGGGGCGATTGCTGCGCGCAGTTTTCGGCGGTTGAAATAGCTGTTGCAGCCAGTAATTAAAAGGCTGCCATGCAGAGGGTCTCTTGTGACAGGCATTCTCTGCATTCGGCGAAGGCACTCCAAATAGGCTTTGGGGGCTGCCGCGTTTCGGCCGAAGTTCAGGCATTCAAAGATCGTGCGCTTCGTCAGATCGGCAATTTTTGCCGCATTTCGCTAAGCGGCGTTAATAAGATTTTATTCGGTTCTTGATTCAGGGTGATCGCAGATGTCGGAAGATCTTCTGGTGAAGGCGGAACGCCGGTCAAATCTTGGTACAGTGGACGCGAAGCGTTTGCGAGCCTCCGGGCGTGTTCCAGCCAATATTTATGGTTTGGGTCAGCCGGGTGAGTCGGTTTCTGTCTGTGGCGAGACTGTCGTGAAGCTTGTAGCGACGCGATCGTCGGTTGTGGATATTGAACTGGACGGCAAGGTTGCTAAGGCTGTTGTTCAGGAAGTGCAGTGGGACGTATTCAGCACTTCGGTTCAGCATCTGGATCTGCGTCGCGTCGATCCAGACGGTCGCGCAACTGTCAGCGTGGTGCTGGAACTTCGCGGTGAGCCGCTGGGTTTGAAGGATGGCGGCACATTGCGTCAGCTCCACAAAAAGGTATCGCTGGATTGCCCGGACTACCGGGTTCCAAAGTCGATCGTTGTGCGAATTGGTGGTCTCCGAATTGGTGATGCCATCAGGGCCGGTGATCTGCAGTTGCCAGAGCATGCAAAGCTTGTAACAGCTGCTGATGAAGTGGTCGTTGAGCTTTACGATGCTCGTAAGGCTGTTTAGTAAAAATGAAGCTCGTGGTGGGACTTGGGAATCCTGGTTCGCAGTATTCCGGGACTCGTCACAATGTGGGCTTCGATGTAATCACTGAGCTGGCTCAGCGATGGCAGGCGGGTAAGTCGCAGTTGAAATTTCAGGCGGAGATACGAGAGGCAATTTTTCCTTCGGGGAAAGTTTTCCTGGTAGCTCCGATGACTTATATGAATCGAAGTGGGGAGTCTGTTCAGCAGATTGCCCGCTTCTATCAGGTTGCATCGGAAGATGTGGCCGTTGTGTGTGACGATATAAATCTTCCGCTGGGACGGCTTCGCTGGCGTGCTGGTGGATCTTCCGGCGGTCAAAAAGGCCTGGCCGACATACTTCAGAGGTTAGGAACTGAAAAGGTTCCTCGACTTCGATTGGGAGTGGGTCGACCTTCGGGAAGTATGGATTCTGCTGCATGGGTTCTGGCTCGGTTTCGAGCAGAGGATCGCAGTGAGGCAGAGATGATGGTAAAGTTGGCGGCTGATTCAATGGAATGTTGGATTGCCGAGGGTCTTGCCGTCGCGATGAACAAGTTTAATCGTTCTTCAGAAGACTAGTGTTTGGGTTGGATGTCTGGCTTAGCCGGATGTCGTCTAGGTTCTTTTTATCTGAGCCAATTGGTTTCAGGTCTGCCCCAGAGGGAGCATCAGTTCCGTGTCAGTCGTAGCAGAAAAGCCGGTGCGAGAGCACCTATATGAAGGTATGTTCCTGGTCGACAGTGGCAAGTTTGCTATGGACCCGGACGGTGTTGCCAATGAAATCCTGGCAGTCCTTAAGCGGGCCGGTGCAACTGTAGTTGCGCATCGCCCATGGCAGGACGGCAAGTTGGCATACGAAATTAATGGAATGAAGAAAGGTCTTCATTACATCGTATGCTTTACGATGCCAGGCTCAGGCATGAAGACTCTGATTCGTCAGTGTCAACTGAGCGAAACGATCGTGCGTCAGATGGTGATCACTCACCCTCAGAGCATCTTCGATGCAACCGTGGCGGCTATCAGCGGCGAAACAGTGCCGCAGGTGCCTGACATGGCGCCTCCTGCTCCGGCAGTGGATGCTCTGGACGACGAATAAGACCAGGTCGTCAGCCGGTCGCTCGGAATTGAGTTGATGCGAAGTTGGTTTCTCTGTGAGGAGGTCCGCCAGCATGAACTCGAAAGTTGTGGATCAGTGTGCTTAAGAATGGCAGTCGGGAGCGCCAGTCTCTCCTGGCTTTGAGTGTCCGGAGCGGAGACAGGTCATGGCCTCATTCAATAAAGTCATTCTCATGGGCAACCTGACCCGTGATCCGGAAGTCCGGTACACCACAGGTGGTTCAGCTGTGTGTGATATCACGCTGGCCGTGAACCATCAGTGGACAGACAAGCGTTCGAACGAACGTAAAGAGGAAGTGTCATTTATCGATGTGACCCTTTGGGGTCGAACGGCAGAGATTGCGGGCGAGTACCTTGCGAAGGGTCGACCGGTATTGATCGAAGGCCGTTTGCAGCAGGATAAATGGGACGATAAAGAAACAGGTCAGAAGCGATCCAAGCTGAAGGTCGTGGCGGACGCCATGCAACTTTTAGGTGGGCGAACCGAAGGTGGTGCGCCGGGAACTGCTGGAGGTGGAAATCCTCCGGCAAAAACTGGTACCCCTCGTCCTGCGGCTTCGCCGTCGCGGGGAAATGACAGTTTCGCAGACGCTGACTCCGGACGAACGCCGGACCAGTCGTTCTATGACGATATGCCTCCCAGTGGAGGCGACGACGTGCCCTTTTAGGGGGGCGTCCTACATTACACAGTTTTCAGTTTGATTGATCTGCTCTTCTGTCCCGTGGTGTCAGCGAACGCAGATCAGGAATGGTGCATAAGGAATCGGGTTCGATGGCTCGTACAGCTCAACCAAGCTCACGCAACGTGGAAGTGCTCCTTGTCCACGATGTTGATAAACTCGGCCAACGTGGCGAAATTGTAAAGGTAAAGCCGGGCTATGCCCGCAACTTCCTGTTGCCACAGGGCAAGGCCACGCCTGCGACTCAGCAGAACAAGCGGATGGTCGAAAAGCACAAGGAAAAACTTGCTGCGATCGAAGTCGGTCGCATGAAGCAGTACCAGAGAATTGCCGACGCTGTCAGCAAGTACAGCGCGACAATCGAAGCGCATGCAACCTCCGACAACCATTTGTACGGTTCGGTTGTAGCTCGCGACATCAGCGAAGCTCTGAAGGCTGCCGGTCATCCGGTTGAAGCCGAGCACGTTCGCCTGGACGGTCCGATCAAGGAACTGGGCATGTACACCGTGAAACTGAAGTTCCACGAGAAGGTCAATGCCGAAGTCAAAGTCTGGGTTGTGCCGTCCGCAACCAGCGGCTAGGTCTCAAGCCGGCTATCGCAGTGCAGTGATTCAATTTTTCTGCACTGAGCAAACACACTGAATCCTCAGGCATTTTTGCCTGAGGATTTTTTCTCGGATGAATCTCAGCAACCCGGCTTTCAACAGAGGCCGGGTTTCTGCATCCACGGTCCTCGACATTCACTCCGTGAATCAGAACACGATTCCTGGCTTCGTCATTTCCAAAGGGAGTCCCAACGCATGGCAGATGATAAGCTGAGACTTCCCCCGCAGAATCTGGATGCAGAGCGAGGTGTTCTCGGCAGTATTCTGCTGATGAATGAAGCCATCGACGAAGTTGGCGAAACGCTGAAGGCCGAGCATTTTTACAGCGACGCTCATCAGAAAATGTACGCCGCCATTCAGCGGCTGTATGAAAACGGCGTGCGAGGTATCGACGCAATCACGCTGGCGGAAGAACTTGTCCGACGTGGAGATTTTGAAATCGTCGGCGGGGCCGCCTATCTGGGTGAAATTCTGGAAGCTGTTCCCCACGCGGCTCACGTTCGCTACTACGCGACCATTGTGCGTGAAAAATGGATGCAGCGCAGCCTGATCTACGCGTGCACCGAAATTCTGAGCGAGTGTTACGAAGCGGCCGAGGACGTTGAAGGACTGCTGCAGAGGGCCGAGCGTCGCGTCTTCAGCATCCTGGAAGAGCAGGGCACAGCCGCGAGTATCGCGATGAGCGACATCCTGATGGAAACCTTCAACCGCCTTGATGAGCGATTGCAGAACGTCGGCGATGTGACCGGTATCACGACTGGATTCACGGATCTCGATCATCAGACCACAGGATTTCAGGCGACCGAACTGATTATTCTGGCCGCTCGTCCGAGTATGGGTAAAACCGCGCTCGTGTGTAACATGGCCGAAGCGATGGCACGCAAATCCGGCAAGGGCATTTTACTGTTCAGTCTTGAACAGTCCAATCTGGAACTGGCCGAACGATTTCTGGCCATCACCGCCCGCATCAACGGCCATGACCTGCGAGCCGGTAATCTGACAGAAGCCCAGCACGATCTCCTCGTCCGAGCGTCCGATGATCTGGCCCGCCTGCCGTTGTTCATTGATGATAAGCCGGGCCGCACAATGACTCAGGTGGCCGCTTTGTCCCGACGACTCCACCGCAAGGCGCCGCTTGGCTGCATCATCATTGACTACCTGCAGCTTATTGAGCCCGATGAAAAGAACGCTCCGCGTGAACAGCAGATTGCTCAGATCTCACGTCGACTGAAGTTTCTGGCCAAGGAACTGAAGGTCCCGGTCGTCGCGCTGGCTCAGTTGAATCGCGGAGTGGAGCTTCGCGAAGACAAGCGTCCTCGCCTTGCGGACCTGCGAGAGAGCGGAGCCATTGAGCAGGATGCCGACATGGTTATGTTTTTGCATCGACCCGACGCATACGACCCCGAGGATCGTCCGGGCGAAGCAGAGATCGTCGTCGCCAAACACCGCAGCGGTCCGACGGGCATCATTCGGTTAACCTGGCGCAAGGAATACATGCGATTTGAAAACTACAGCCCCATGGCCGAGAACGATTTCAACCTGTAGCCCAGTCGCGATTCTGACCCACATCCGCCATACAGCCGGCGATCACCAGTTCATCCAGCAAATCATCCTGAAAGAATGGCTGCTGGAATCCCGTCCCGCCTGACAGAAGAAACATGCATGGATGAAATTGTTTATTACGATCGCTACCGCCGAACAACGTGCGTCGAAAAAGTCTACGGCGACAAAGCGTTGCGCTGGACCTACGGAACGCAGGCTGGCCGAATTTCATTGAATCTTCTGGTCAAACGAGCCCTGTTCTCGCACTGGTACGGCTGGAGCATGGACCGGCCCGCCACGCGGCAGAAGATTGCACCGTTCATCAAAGAATATGAGCTGGACGCTTCGGAGTTCGTCTGCGACGTCGATGACTTTGCAAACTTCAATGAGTTCTTCTCTCGCAGGCTGCGCCCGGAAGCTCGGCCCATCGACCCGGACAGCAATTCGGTCGTATTTCCGGCCGACGGTCGCCACCTCTGTGTGCCCGATCTTTCACGATGCGACGGACTCTTTGTGAAAGGCGAAATGTTTGACCTGAAGACACTGTTAGACAACAACGTGCTGGCAGAACAATACTCCGAAGGCAGTCTGCTGCTGTCGCGATTATGTCCGGTGGACTACCATCGCTTTCACTTCCCGGCCGCTGGCGTTCCAGGTTCGGTGCGGTTGATCAATGGTCCGTTGTATTCCGTAAATCCCCTTGCGCTATGTCAGAACATCAGCATCCTCGCAACAAACAAACGGTGCATCACGGAACTGCAAACGGAATCGTTCGGCAAAATTCTGTTGCTGGAAATCGGTGCCACCTGTGTCGGAAGCATCCGACAAACTTATGTTCCGGGAACCCCAGTTTCAAAGGGTGGCGAAAAAGGATATTTTCGCTTTGGTGGATCCTCAACGATCACGATTTTTGAACCCGGACGAATTCGCTTTGATCAGGACCTGATTGACAATTCAGAGCAGTATCGGGAACTCTATGCCCGCGTCGGAGACCATCTGGGGACACGGTTGTAGATGTAGTTTTGTGCGTCGGTGAATTCGTGAGACAGTGAAAGAGTGCATTTGACACCGACTCCGCACAGTCGCCAGCTTCTGCTTGTCGTTTCGGATCGAATGGATCTCAAACTCCGATGGCTCCAGCGGGCGACGCTTCTGATCCCGCCGCTCCGGACACAGCATCAGCCACCGACGGAGCCACCTCATTATCGTTCCATTCCTCCACTACATCCGGCCGAGATCTTAACAGCAGATGCAGGTGGTTGGACATGATCGCCTGGCAGAGCAAATCAATCCGAAGTGCTTCGCCCGATGAATAAGCTTTTCATAGATCCAGACTTTGCGATGGTCATAGTTCTTCCCGCTGACGGCATCAGTCCTCAGCAAAAAGCAACGTCGCACAGTCCTGTTCATGACGTGGACAAACGCAGTCTCAGCCCGAGCCAACCGAACCATGATTCACCTTGCCGGAAATCTCCGAACGTACTTTCGGTGTATAAAAGATATGCCCTAAGTTATTTCCAGCCAGTAAAGTGCGGTGTCCTGGTCAGCCCGTGAGCCGAATCGACGTCGCTCCTCCGGAGCTTTGCGTTTGTGTGTGATCAGATTCTTCGGGCTGAAGCCCGAGGCTATCAGTACGCGGTTGCTCCGCAGCCAATCGCAGCGGCAATCATGGCCGAATTAGCAATCATTAAGTTTTACAGCACCCGAACCCACCTGGCACGTCTGCGATTCGCAGCGGCGTAGTGATCGTCTGTGACTTCAGCCACACGTCACGATTTGCGAAGCTTCCCGGCATCTTTCAGCAGCATCCGTATCACGTCTGCGCTGCTGTGTTGAAACTGAAAGCCGGTTTCTGCGGTGAGCCGAGCCGGTGACACGACCCATGGATAACGGATAAAATTCCACAGCGGGGCCGGGAACAGAAAGATCGGAAGTCGCAGAGCCCACCAGCAGGCCGTCACTGCGCGGCAGAGCGCAAACGGGACGGGCAGGGCGAGCCGACCGCTCATTTTTGCCAGATCTTTCATCGTGATCCAGTTGGGCGGGCCTACGTTGAAGGGGCCGCGGGCGCCCGCTCGCAGAATGGCGATCGATGCATCGGCGACGTCGTCCAGGTGCACAAACTGCATGGCCGGATTATCACCGCCCGGCAGTGTCAGGATCGGCGGAACCGTGAACAGCGGTGTCATAAAGTTTGACATCCCTGGGCCATAGATGATGCAGGGGCGAGTCCAGCTGACAGTGATCTCGGGATGAGCCGCTGCGAAATCACTCAGCAGGTTTTCGACGTCTACCTTATCACTGGCATAGCGATAATCGGTACGAGCTCTCAGAGGCTGATCTTCCGTCATCGGGACCGGATTATCAGGCCACGCGCCGTAGGACGTTGCACTGGATGCCACAAAGACGCGTGCTGGTTTCACAGCGCTGGCTGCCGCCAGTAAATTTCGACTGCCTTCCACGTTGATCTGATGCATGCGGTTTTCGTCCCGCATGGGATTCACAACAAACGCCAGATGCAGAATTGTGTCAGGCTGAAACGAGACGACATGCTCTCGCACTTTGGGACTGGTGATATCACACACTTCGAAAGTGTCTGGTGCGTCCGTCTTCGGTGCGACAACATCGAGCCCCAGAATCTGCGTGGCGGGCCATTCCTTCCGAATCGCTCCAATGAGAGCTCGGCCATAGAAGCCCGAACTGCCGGTGATCAGAAGTCGTTGAGGATTCATAGGAGATCTGCCCTGTGTGAGTTATGCCCTCGGCAGTCGCTCATAGAGTTCCTTCGGATGTGACTGCGATTAATTTGTCACGGGGTGATCAGTCTTCAGTGAGATGCTTGTTTCAGTTTCGGCCGGTCAGACGCCTGATCACAACAGATGCCGCCGCCATTGCGAAGGCGGCCGTCATGAACGTAGCAGTGCCATAGATGACACGCCGCTTTTCGCAGGCGTGGGGTGAGTCGGCTCGATGCGGGCAAATGCATTGAAAGCCCTTGTCCAGATCCCACTCGGGAACTTCCGGCTGGCGAACTTCTTCTTCGGAAAACACGACCGACAGCCCCGTTTCCCCGTCGGCACCGAAACCGCGTTTCGCCAGTTCCTTGCGAAGAACGCGGGCCAGCGGATCCACTTTAGTGCGGCTGAGATCGTCGACGCGGATTTGTGTGGGATCAAGGCGAGCGCCGGCTCCGGTAATGCTGATCACCGGGATGCCCAGTTTCAGGCAGGTCTCCATGAGCAGCACTTTGGAAGTCACATTGTCGATGGCATCGACAACAAAATCGGGACGCGGTGTCAGCAACGCGTCTGAAGTGGAAGCTTCATAAAAGGCCTGAACAGGGTCGACCCAGGCTTCCGGATGAATCGCTCGCACGCGTTCGGCCAGAAGCAGAGCTTTCGATTGACCCACAGTCGCGGGAAAAGCCTGCAACTGGCGATTGACGTTGGTGATGCAGACATCGTCGAAGTCAACGAGAGTCAATCGTCCCACGGCCGAACGGGCCAGAGCTTCTGCCACATAACTTCCGACTCCGCCGAGCCCGAAAATCGTGACATGAGAACCGAGCAGCGTGCGGACCTGATCGTTGCCGACAAGGCGTACAAATCGATCCCAGCGACGATGGATTCGATCGGGTGCTGGCGGCAGTTCATCGCGGGTCGGTCGATTGCTGAGTCCTGCGGTGGCTTCCCATGCTTTGACGCGAGTTTGCCGTGGCAGCGACGCCTCGATTTCCGGGATCGCGGAGCCAGACGTCGAATCGCAGGCGTCGTCGTGGCAGCCCGCGTCTTCTGAGCATTCTCCGTGGGACTGGCATGCATCCACTTCAGGCATTGTGGCGGAAACAGAAGTTTCGTCAGATGGAACAGTCAGGGGAATTTCTCCAGCAATGCAATTTGGCGCGGGTTCGCTTTGTGAGTATCGGCGGATTGTACCCAGCGACGAAAAGGAGTCACAGGATTAAGCGTTCAGATTCGGGACCGCGGCACACCGAGGGCGGCAGGGTTGAGGATTTATTCGTTTCGTAGGGTGTGACAAGCGAGCTTCGCGAGCGTTGGCACACCGAGGGCGATTTGGCGAAAGCAATTTTGTCTTCGAACGAGATGCCCTTGAGATTTGGGCCTCGTTGTACCATGCATTATTTTCACGACCCCCATGAGCTCGGCTCATGCCAGGCAAGCTGGCGTGGGGCCACTGCTCAAAAAAGATGTGTGGTACAACGAGGCATTTGTGCGGGCCACGATTGCAGAGCGACGACTTTTCCACCACCCTGTGGCATCGGAATTCGGACAAGTGAAGAAAACGATTTGCTGCAAAGAATGGTGAGATGTTCAATACGTTCCAACTCGCATGTTTCCGCCGTCAGTTGGTAGTGATTGCCAGCGTGGGTGTTGTACTTCTGAATTCTGTTGTGGCGGTGTCTCAGGATGCGAAGTCGGAGAAAAACACCGAGCCTGCTACGGCCGCTCGGTCGTTGATCATTCATTCCGATGACGCGGGGATGAGCCATTCCGTAAACCGCGCAACGATCGACGCGATGGAAAAAGGTTTCGTTTCTTCATGCAGCATTATGGTTCCCTGCCCGTGGTTTCCGGAGTTTGCCGAGTGGGCCAGTCAGCATCCGGAAAAAGATTTTGGGATACATCTGACTCTGAATTCCGAGTTTGGGTCCTACCGGTGGGGACCAGTCGCCGGGCGTGACAAAGTGCCAACGCTCGTCGACAAGGATGGGTACCTGCATCGATCAAAAGAAGAAGTGCAGGCGAAGGCACGTCCAGCGGAGGTTGAGATCGAGTTGCGAGCTCAGATCGATCGAGCACTGCAGGCCGGAATTAAACTCAGCCACCTGGACACTCACATGGGCACTGTTGTGTCCACGGGTGACATGCTCGAAATCTACGTGCGACTGGGGCTGGAGTACAATCTGCCCGTGATGATCATAAGGCACATCGATCCCGCGCTGGCCGCCGGCTATCCTGACCTTGTGCAAATGAACGGCCGGTATATTGAAACGCTGGAAGCGAAGGGATTGCCGCCGATCGATTACCTGTTTCAGTTTTATGAGGGCAAAGATCACGTGGCTCGACAGCAGCGATACCTCGAGACGTTTCGTGATCTGAAGCCAGGGGTGACGCAGATGATCATTCACTGCGGCTACGATGATGCCGAACTTCAGGCCATCACTGGCAGCCATTTTCTGCGAGGCGATGACACTCGGATCTTCATGGACGCTGAGGTGAAGAAGCAGATCAATGAGATGGGGATTGAGATTATTTCATGGACGCAGCTGAGAGAAGGAGCGACTCGGCCGTAGGGAAAACGGGGATCGTCCAGTCAACCTGCCAGGCAACATGATGGGATAGCAAATAGGGTGCTGCAGAAATTCACCAATGCCGATTTGTCAGCGTTTTGGGCGTTGGGATGGTGGTCAGAGGTACTGCTAAGGCCCTGATCGTGGTCGGCAAATTCGCGGAAACAAGGTTCAGGACCGGTTTGCGCGTGACAAAGAAGCCGATAATTTGTTAGTTTGCGAAGCCCCGTTGACGATCTTCCCGCCGATTTCCGCCGATCTTCCTTCCTCTGAAAGCTGAGCAACGCCGTGTCGCGTCGATCTGCCAGATTTCTGATTGCCTTCGCTCTTTTGGCATTCAGCCTTTCGCCAGCGTGCAAACTGCGCGCGGAAGAGCCGGCGATCGTGGACTTTGAAAACGATCTGCAGCCCATTTTTACTCGGTTCGGCTGCAACAGCGGGCCGTGTCATGGCAAGGCACGAGGGCAGGGTGGCTTCCAGCTTTCACTGCTCGGTTTTGACGGGCAGCAGGACTATGACGCGATTGCCAAGGAAGGTCGCGGTCGCCGCGTATTCCCAGGGGCTCCCGAAAACAGTCTGCTCATTGCCAAGCCCGCCGGGAAGACTCCGCATGGCGGAGGCAAGCGGCTGGACGTGGACAGCCCCGAGTATCAGACGCTGCTGAACTGGGTGCGGCAGGGGATGCCTCGAAAAGCACCCAACGCTGCGACACTGCAGTCCATCACCGTCTCGCCTCCTTCTTTGATATTGGCTGCGAGCCAGACTCAAGCGTTGACCGCCACGGCGAAGTACTCGGACGGAGCCGATCGCGATGTCACGCGACTCACCGCATTTCAGTCCAACGAAGCGCCGATTGCTGCTGTTAATGAGAACGGACTTGTGACCGCCGGGCAGATCACCGGTGATGCGGCCATCATGGCGCGGTTCATGGGCCAGATCGCCGTTTGTGACGTGATGATCCCACGGCCGGAAGTGATCCCCGCGGAAGTTTATGCTCAGTTGCCGCGAAACAACTTCATCGACGAATTGGTCTGGCAGAAGCTTCAGCGTCTGAATATCACGCCATCACCGGTCTGCGATGATCACACCTTCCTGCGACGAGCCACCACGGATATCAGCGGTCGCATTCCAACGCTGGAAGAAGTCAACGCGTTTCTGGCAGACACATCTGCCGACAAACGCTCAAAGCTGATCGACCGCCTGCTTGAGGAACCCGAGTTCGCCGATCACTGGGCCAATAAATGGGCCGACCTTCTGCGACCGAATCCGTACCACGTGGGAATCAAAGCCACCTTCAATTATGACCACTGGATTCGCCAGTCGTTCCATGATCGCAAGCCGTGGGACCAGTTTGTTCGCGAACTTCTGACCGCTCGTGGCGGTACGTTTCGAGATGGCTCGGTGGTGATGTTTCGCGATCGTCGCCAGCCTGAAGAACTAACGACGCTTGTCAGCCAGCTCTTCATTGGAGTTCGCCTCGACTGTGCAAAGTGCCATCATCATCCGTTTGAGGTTTGGGGGCAGGACGACTTCTATAGCTTCGCTGCCTACTTCTCAAAGATTGGTCGCAAGGGCACAGGCATCTCAGCGCCTATTTCAGGTTCGGAAGAGTTCGTCTTCACCGGAACCAGCGGAAGTGTGACGCATCCAGTGACCGGCGCGACGATGAAGCCACGGCCTCTGTTTGGCGAAGCACCTCCTGTTGTGGAAGGCCAGGACCAGCGAGAATCGCTCGCCGCCTGGATCACGTCGCCCAACAATCATTTGTTTGCGCAGGTGATGTCCAATCGAGTCTGGGCTGATCTGTTGGCTCGCGGTTTTGTGGAACCCGTGGACGATCTGCGAGCTACCAATCCACCGACCAATGGACCGCTGTTGAAGGCGTTGGGCGAGCACTTCAGAGACTCCGGTTTTTCCATTACTGAACTGATTCGGGTCGTCGCGAATTCGCATGTTTATCAGTTGAGTTCGCTTCCGAATGAAACCAACGCGGCCGACACTCGCAACTATTCGCGTCATTACCGTCATCGGTTGCGAGCCGAAGTGTTGCTGGATGCCGTGTCACTGGTGACAGGTGTTTCGCAGGAATTTGATGCGATGCCGCCGGACTCGTCGGCCAAGCAGTTGTGGACTCATCGATCGGATTCGTTGTTCCTCGACACTTTTGGTCGTCCGGATCCGAATCAGGATCCGCCGTGTGAACGTATGAGTGACTCAACGGTTGTGCAGAGTTTGCACCTGATGAATTCCGAAAAACTGTATCGCGATATTGGCAGTGACGGCGGGACCGCGAAGTCTCTCGCTGACAGTGAAAAGAGTGCAGAAGAAATTTCCGGTGAGTTGTACGCTCGGGTGTTCGGTCGCAAGCCGACTGTCGAGGAAACGGCGCTGGTGACAGAATTGTTGGCTGCTGAAGGAGCCGTGCGACGGCAGGTCATCGAGGATCTGATGTGGGCCATGGTGAATTCAGCCGAGTTTGTCTTTCAGGATTAAAATCATGAGCAACCGAAAACGATGTGACGGCTTCACGCGGCGTGACACGCTGCAACTGGGCCTCGGCGGCTTCCTGGGCGCGGGATTCGTGGAAAGCCTGAAGGCTCGTGCGGAGAGCCAGCATGGCGGATCTGTTCCCGCTGGCAAGGCGAAAAGCTGTATTCTGATCTGGATGGATGGCGGACCGACTCACTTCGAAACGTTCGATCCAAAGCCTGATGCTCCGATGGAGTTTCGAGGCGAGTTCTCGTCGATTGAAACGTCTGTTCCTGGCGTTGGATATTCGGAGCATATGGTCAAGCTGGCCGCCAGCCTGAACGATTATGCGATGATCCGTTCGATCCGCCATGATCAGGGCAATCACGGGGCCGGCAACCATTACATGATGACTGGATCTCCTCCGCGAATTCCGGTGGGATGCGGAGCGTTCGTCAGCTTCCATCCAAGTATGGGTTCCGTGGTCGCTCGTGAACTGGGACGCGATAACGGTCTGCCGTCTTACTTCAGCATGCCTCAGATGTCGCGGTCTGGTGGCCCCAATTTTCTCGGGGCCAAATATGCACCGTTCGTGGTCGGCGATGACCCGAACAACGCACAATTCAAAGTGCGTGATGTGGCATTGCCTCGCGACCTGACGGACATGCGGTTTGGAAGTCGAACCGACCTGCGATCAAAGATTGATCGTATGGTTCGCATCAGCGACGAAGCGGCCGGTGACCCAGTGCTGGCATTTGATGAATACTTCCAGCAGGGACACACTCTGGTGACATCACCAGAAGCTCAGAAAGCGTTTGATATCAGCCTCGAATCGCCTGAAACTCGTGAGCGATATGGACGCGACAGCTTCGGACAGCGCTGTCTGCTGTCTCGTCGTCTTGTCGAAGCGGGAGTTCCGTTTATCACGGTTTATGACGGTGGCTGGGATCATCACAGCGATATCTTTGGTTCACTCCGCAAGCGATTGCCGGCGTGGGACAATTCCGTGGCCACGCTGATTCAGGATCTGAAAGAACGAGGGCTGCTGGATTCAACATTGGTCGTGGCACTTGGCGAATTCGGTCGTACGCCGAAGATTTCAACGCTCGCCGGTTCGACCACCGGTGGTCGTGATCACTGGGCTAATGCCATGTCGGTGCTGATGGCTGGCGGTGGAACTCCGGGCGGCACGGTTGTCGGAGCGACCGATCGCAAAGGCTTCTCTGCGGTTGATCGAGTGCTCTCACCGGAGAACTTCGTGTCGACGGTTTATCACAAACTGGGCATCGACCCGAACAAGATTCTGTACAGCCCACAGGGTCGTCCGTCGCATCTTGTCAGCGATCCCACACCGATTACGGAACTGATTTAATCGGTCCTGTAATTTTCACGCCGCCTTGTTGGCGATTTGAAATTTGAGATCTGAGATTTCAAATTTGAAACGAGGCGACAACAGACCTGAGATCTGAAATCCAAGACGCCATGACTTCCCGAACGGTTCCACTGCAAACGGCTCTTCTGACTTGTCTCGCGTTATGCAGTTCGGCAGAGGCGGGTGAGCCGCCGGCGATTGATCGACTGAATCCGCCAGGCGGTCAGCGGGGAACATCGTTTGAAGTGAAGATCGTCGGCAAGGCGGGAGACGGCGATCTCAAAGTGATTTCGGAAGCGGATTCCATCGCCCTTGTGCTGGGCGAAAAACGAGACACCGCCACTATCACGATTGCCCCGACCGCTCGGGCTGGGATTCACTGGCTTCGCTTTGCAAATCCTGGCGGAGCGACCGAATTAAAACCGTTCGTTGTCGGGCTGATTCCCGAAGCGGCGGAGGTCGAACCCAACGACAAAATTGCAAATGCTCAACAGGCGGCATTGCCCTCAGTGACCGTCAACGGCGTGCTTGAAAAATCAAGAGACGTGGATACTTACGCCGTGCAGCTGACCAAAGGTCAGACACTGGTGGCCACTTTGCTGGCCAATCAGATTCTTGGATCACCGATGGATGCCGTGCTGCAGGTGTCTAATGCACGGGGCACAG
Organism: uncultured Planctomycetota bacterium; assembly: GCA_947085455.1. Classification (GTDB taxonomy): domain Bacteria; phylum Planctomycetota; class Planctomycetia; order Planctomycetales; family Planctomycetaceae; genus SXXK01. The sequence goes on from CAMTWR010000032.1 coordinate 43,570, forward strand.
TTGTCGCGCAGAATAATGACGACACGGATCTCGACCCGCGACTGGTGTTTACGGCGCCCTCGGACGGAACGTGGTTCGTACGTGCGTTTGCATTTTCTTCCGCACCAGACAGCACAATCCAGTTTGCCGGAGCGGCCGACTATGTGTATCGGCTGACGCTGAGCACCGGCCCGATGGTCGAGCACACATCTCCTGTTGTGAAGTTCGCGGAAGACGCCGAGACAAGTCTCAGTCTGCACGGGTGGAACCTCGCGGCCACTGCGACGACGCTCGCAAAGGAAGTCCAGACGCTGGAAGAAGGCCTTGCCTTGCCCCTCGCCATCGACACAAGTGACGTCCCTGTCGTTCTGGAGGCTCAGCTCTTACCGGAAAAACTGCTGACATTGCCCGTCGCGGTCAGCGGGCTCATTTCTCCCGAAGGCACTGACACCTATCTGCTGAATGCCGTGAAGGGACAGCAGCTCAGTCTGTCTGTGCGGGCGCGAATTTACGGATCGCAACTTGATCCAGTGCTGGCGATTCAGGATAAGGACGGCAAACAGCTCAAAGAAGCCGATGACATCAATGGCGAAAACGCGGATGCGGAGTTGCAGTTCGCGATTCCGGAGGACGGTCAGTACCGTATTACTGTGAATGATCGCTATCAGCATGTCAGCGAGCGATTCTTCTATGTGCTTCGCTGCGAGGAGACTCGTGCGTCCTTCGAAGCGACGCTCAAGAATACTGCGTTCACTGTACCGGCTGACAAGCCGCTGGAGATTCCTGTCACCATTGAACGAAAGAATGGGTTTGTTGAGCCCATCGACTTTCGCGTGGAAGGATTGCCGGAAGGCGTCACGGCCGAGTGTCCTCGTTCAGAGAAGGACGGCGATTCATCGATGGCTGTGACGATCAAGCTGTCGGGCGTGGCGAAGCAGACGTTTCAGGGAACGATCAAAATCGTTGCCGAGTCGGCTGATTCAAAGCTGTTGCGACTGGGTTCACTTACGACAGCCGATCGAAAGCCCATCAGCGCACTCTGGCTGACAGCGATTGCACCTGAAGCCCCGGCACCACCGGCTGAGCCCGCTGCTGCTGAAGCGACTACGCCGGAAGCCCCGAAACCGTAGTTTTGAAGTTGCGAGTTTGCGACCATCCCAACCCGAAGCGTCAGTTTTGAAGTTGCGCTATTTTGGATCGGTCTCGGAGACTGGTATTGCAAAAAAGGCGGATCCCACGCATGAACGGATCATTGGAATCTCACCACTCATGCGGAAGGATCCGCCATGGTCATC